>JBARXB010000031.1:0-20023 GCA_049647165.1 bacterium | reverse complement strand
CATGTGACTGAAGGTATTGCTAAAAGTGATGTCTTTTCGATCCTTGTGGGTATCTGCGGCAGTGTTGTTATTGTCGTGGGTTTTATATTTGTTGCCCAGCCTAAAAAGAGGCGTTCTTAGTTGTTAGATTATTAAATCCAATAATATCCGCATAACACGTTTCTACTTATTTGATAACCACTATTTTTATAAATTCAGTTACTACCTTATCTGAAATTTTTAAAAAATAGACACCCGCTGGCAGATCGACATTAAATTTACTGGTACTTATCAGGTATCCAGTATGAAGATTCGTAACGTAACAGCCGGTCTTGTCGTATATATCGATTTTGACGTACCCACTATAAGGTTTATTTAGCATGATTTTAATTTGTCCATTTATAGGGTTCGGGCATATTGTAAAAGAGGGACTGACCTTAGCTCTTTCCGACTCTTCAATCGCAACAAATCTGCCGAACTGACGCAATGCCGGGTCACCAAACAAATTATAGTGGTATGCACATAACCAAAAACCAGTTGCGCTCATGAAATCATCCCGGGCAATATCATATGCCTTACCGATAATACCATTGCTCAATGTGGTATCTTTGACCAGTCGGTAAAAGAAATGGTAGGGGATCCCACCGGGATCAGCATAGGTCATCCAACAAACTCGAGAGCTGCTTATCACGGCTGATGAGCCAGAGTGTAGCAACTGAGCACCAAGACCCGTCACCTCGGGTTTACCGCAGAGACATGATCTTAAAAAAGTTGTCGCGGGATGAACATTATCTAATTGATAGACGTCATTCATATGGAGACTGGTAGGCCATTGTATTTCATTGGCCTCTGGGATACTATCACCATCATCCCAGGCCCAGATTTTTCGCGCGTACATATTATAAGCACCGTGATGGCATTCATAAAAAATACCTTTATTCTGCCAGTAAGATATCGTATTATTCCTCGTAAGCGAATCAGTGCACGAAAGCGTACATGGATGAATACCCGCCTTTTCGTAAATCGATACAGCATTCGTCCTTTCAAAAACACTGTCTATCAATAGCTGTTCACAAAAATCCGCTCCATCCATCCTTTGATTACCACCGTTATTCTCGTTGGCAAAATAATATATTGCACCGGCTAATAAAGGAGCAGTTTTATATGATATTTCGGTATTGATATCGAAAGCGATCATCTTTTCACATATATCCATTATTACTGTTTCATTACTGAAAGGTATTCTGCCAAGATGGATATCGGCGTGATAGTCCGGATTATCTTCACCATAGGGTTGCATATTTTGATCGTAGACCTCGCCATAATAGGAATCTTGGTCACTATTCCAGGAGAGAGTATCATGGTCAGTCAATTCTGCATAATAAAGATCACTCGGTATGGGCGAGTAATCCGGGTTATTCCATGGGCTATCCGGATCATTATTGAACGGGACCATGGAACGCCACGGTAAATCATTTAAAAGACCAACAAGTAATACGCAATCAATATCAGCCATATTAGCACGCAAGTAATGCCTGATCTTTTGTGGCAGGTCATCGCCAGGAATATTCGCGTCGATATATTCCTTGGTGATGACGTTGACATCATAACCCTGGTTTTGGCGGTGGCTGATCAGGGTATCGACTGAGCTCTGTAGCGTAGATGGGATTATAATGTAATAGCCGTTTGCTCGATGAGGTGTGTCAGTGTGATACCATTGTTGAGCTTGTTCCCAATTATAGATGATCGTTTTGGCAACATCATCAGCTGTTATGTCATCGAGCAAACCTTGCCAGAACCGAGCTCTCTCGCTTTGTTGATCCGGTAACTTATATCGAATCTGCACGGTGATATTTGGTGAGCACATGAGATTATTGGTCGATGGTTCATAGGCAAAATGATGACACAGGACATCAACTATAGCATATTTCCTCAGACCGCCTTTTGATAATAGAACGCCAGAAGATTCTGGATAAATCGCATTTAAACATTCATATTTTCTCTTATTGTATTCATAATTTGCCTGAATATTCTCTAATACGCCATCACCGGTTATCAAAGGTTGAGCTGGTTGCGCAGGTAGTATCTCGACGTTAGCAATGTTCTCACGCACGCCATAGAATTTGACCGATTCAATTAGTGCACCTGAAGGCAAGGCGATTGATATTTTCCGATTAGGTAGGTTCGGCGCACCTGGTGCATTAATATAAACGCAGTGTTCGGCAAAGATTTTATCACCTGCTATTTGATAATCCGGCGCCGGGACTGTGATATTTAGAACGTGCGCTGATACAGATGCAATAATGAGAAATGAAACAAATAGCTTCATGATTATCCTCCAATCTTCATGAAAAATATACTCCGGAGCAGGATATATGTCAAGAGGAAACCTGCTTCCTGGATATCCCTCATTTTATCATTTTGTCAATTGAAAAATGAAAAAATGATACAGCTGGTTGACACAGCTTGATTGAGCGATAGAATAGATTCGAAGGAGGTTAAATGAAAATCCTGAAAATAGTTCTTCTGGTTATCGGTTGTATTATTCTTTTGCTGGTTATTGTCTTTGTAATCTACTTGTTGATGAATCGACAGGGCGTTATTGAATCATCAGAGATCGGTGCACCTGAACTTGAGCATAAGGTGCTGATTGCCAGTCAGGGAAGCGATTTTAAGAGTGCTCTGGTCCATGATCTCAGCAAGGTCATTACAAAGGATTACCAGGTATACCTAAAGATCATAGATGTCACAATGCTCGGTGAAGTCAATGAAGCTGACTGGGATGCGGTCATCCTTATTCACACGACAGAAATAGGCAAGCTGCAGACTGATGCAAAAGCATATTTGGAACGAGCGCACGATTTAGACAAAGTGATTCTCATCATCACCTCTGGCCAGGGTGACTGGAAAACAGATGACTATGATGTTGATATTATCACTTCAGCGTCTAAGCAAGATGAATTGCCAGGATTAACTGAAGATGTTGTAAAACGGCTTGATATCATGCTCAGCGACTAACACAGCATCTTGTCGACCAGGTAGTCCTTAAATATTGTCGATTTCACATATTTTTCACAAACAAAGGATATATTTAAACGCCGTAAGTCGAGATACAAAAGGTGGGCTTATTAGTAAGGAACCTGCTTTTTCTATCCTTCACCCCTTTCAGTCGAGGCTTACGGCATTTCCTGTTGACAATCTATCGAAAGTCAAGTATACTATAGTAATCGCAATAAGACACGGCGAAGAAATAGGTGTAAAGGAGGTTTTATGGCAACATTTCTGATAACCCTTCCACCCATGGAAAAAGATCAGGTCATGTCCGCGTGATCAAAGGTGATGAATGCTTCAGTTGGAAGCAACCTTAAGATGGACAGAGCCTATATCGATGAAGAAAAAGGTCAGGCAATATGCTGTTGGAGTGCACCTGATCGCAAGAGTGTCGAGGATCTTTTCACCAAAGCACAGGTGGAACCAGAATCAATCAAAGAAGTAGCTATATACTCTGGTTGAATTATCCGCGACTTGATTAGGTGATACTCAGCTTAATTGAGTTTCTATTGATAAAGGATCGGTGATTTTTCACCGGTCCTTTATTTCTATTTCAATGTCATTAACCTACATTAATACAATGCGACTCTGATCAAGGGTTAACCGAAAATTTTCTTTGTCAATTCGGCAATTTTTTGTCCGTATTTCTGGCATGTATCTATTGCGTTTCCATCGGGCTCGCCAATCGCCAGAGGACCGTAATGCTGCATTCGTGCATCACCGATTATGATCATGCCGTGCACCAAGAGTGCCTGGAGAATACTTAAGATCGTGGTTTCTCCACCGCCGCCCATCATACCGCTTGTAGAAAAAGCACCGCCGATCTTCCCGGATAACTTACCATGGTGTTTTACGCTTTCATCGAGAAGCTTTTTTAGATCTGCGGCCATCACACCATAATATGTTGGTGAACCAAAAATAATAGCCTCAAATTCGAGTAATTCATCAACGCTGATATCTTTTATTTTTTTTATTTCAGCGGTCACATTTTCTTTTTTAATGCCTTCGGCGATCGCCTCGGCCATTTTCTTCGTATGTCCGGTTTTTGAATAGTAGCCGATCAATATTTTCATAAAAACCTCCTACATTCCTGTGGAATGCTTCTACTCTAATAGATATTTTGTCAAGAATAACACCTTTGCCTGCTCGTAATAATCATGGTTGCTTTTTTTAGACAAACCATGCCCCTCATCTTCAGCAAGCAGATACCATACATCAACTTTATTTTTTCTTACGGCGTTGACAATCTGCTCAGCTTCTGTAACTGGCACACGTGGGTCATTCAAGCCTTGAACCACAAATAAAGGCCTGGTGATTTTGTGGGCGTTGGTTAATGGCGATATCTGATTCAGAAATTTGCGCATTTCAGGATCACGCTCGTCGCCGTATTCCTGTCTTCTCATATCCTGTCGGTATTTGCCGGTATTTCCTAAAAAAGTGACGAAATTACTTATCCCGAAAGATTCAACACCGCAGCGTATTCTTCCTGGATAGTGGACCATGGAAGCCAGAACCATGTAACCTCCGTATGAACCACCTGATATGGCGATGCGCGATGCATTCAATTCGGATTGCCCTTCGATCCAATCGAGCAAAGCGCCGATATCACGCACTGCATTTTCGCGAAAGGAACCGTCATCAAGAGACATATATTCTTTACCATAACCCGAGGAACCGCGAATATTCGGAGCAATAACCGCGATACCCATTTCGTTCAGGCAGAACTGAGTTATTGGCGAAAAACCGGGTATATATTGAGTGGCAGGTCCGCCGTGACAGATGATCAATACCGGGTAAGGAGGTTTATATCCTGTAGGTTTGAAATAAAAAGCCGGGATGAGACGCGGTTTCCCGTTCACGCTATCGAATGTTGGATAATGGATCAGTTGATATGTCACAAAACCACTGGTATCGACACCGGCACACTCGCTATAGGTCCAGCGTATGAATGTTTTTTGCTTAAGGTTTAAGGTATGAACGTCAGTCGGTGATTTTACTGTATTGATGACCATTGCGAGGTTTCCAGTATTCAGTTCATATTCAAGGTTATAAATCAGGCCTGCCGGTAAACGAGCCTGACTGAGAGAATAATTCTTGGTGTTCAGAAAATATAGTTTGCTAATACCATTTTCATTACTTATTAGAGCGATCGTATCGCCCGACGGAGACAGCTCGAATTCCTCAATGTCCCACGGGATATTTTTGGTCAGAACCTTAATTTGCTCAGTTTTAAGATCATAATATAAAAGTTGCTTGAATTCACCAGATTGATCAGAGACCATATAGATACCGCTACCGCTTTTTGCCCAATGCGCTGTACCGTATGCGCTCGGTGAGTCATTCGCATTGATATTGCTCAGTATCATGCTTGTGATATTCAGGATATAATAATGTGATTCATTTGAGGAAATATACTGTTTGACAAGAAGTCTGTTATCATCCGGGGAGAACTCGATCGGCATCCAGTAACCAGTACTTTCAAATATTTTTTTGAAAGCCTTACCTTTTTGCAGATCACCTAAATAGATATCAAAATCCTTACCGTTTCGCATCGTACTACAAAAGGCGAATTTGTCGCCTTTATTCGACCACACGATAGAACCATGCTTAGATTTGCCATCAGTCAATAATCGTTTTTTATTAGTTTGATAATCAAAACTATATATCTGATATCTTTCATCACCAGCTGAGTCACTGGTGAATAAGAAGTATGGTGTATTAACGTCTGGACATATATACACTGCATTCAATGGTTCTTTTGAAAAAGTGAGTTGCTGGCGGAATCCCTTTGGTGTCTCAATAAGATGGATTTGAGAAACATCAGAGAACCTCGTTCGGATAAGCATCCCTTTATTATTAGGCAGCCAGCCGCGAAAAGACGCATATCGTGTATTTAAATATGGAACCAGTCGGTCGACTAAATCAGCTGGTATCTCGGGGATATTGTCAACAAGTAGACTACCCTTTCTTAATATGTCAGTCTCAGCAAAGCACTCCTGAGCGAGCAGACATATCGATAACCAAAATACTATTTTTTTCATTATTTTAATAGAAGGATAATAATACTTACAACCAAACAATAAATACCAAAAAGATGAAAATGCTTTTGAACCAGTAGCCGCAAGATCCTCAGAGCAACAAGACCAAAAACAAAGCTGCATAACATTCCGATCAGGATGCCGAGTGGATTATCTATGACTGTGAATCTCATCAATTCGAGGATATTGGCGCCGAGTATCGCTGGTAAGGACAACAGGAATGAGAATTTAAATGATTCTTGAGGGCTGACTTTGGCAAAAAACCCAGCTGAGATAGTCATCCCCGAACGTGAAATTCCTGGGAATGTAGCGAACATCTGTGCGATACCAATTATCACTGCCGAGAAGATAGTGATTTGTTTATTACCTCTTTTTGAGACCATCGTCATAATGAGCACCAAACCAGTTATCCCCAGGAAAATACTGACCAGAGCCATATTGCTGAATGTCTGCTCGATCTGAGTCCTTAACAGCAAAGCAAAAATCATGATCGGGATTGAACCAAAGGCAATGCTCAGCGCATAATTGATGCTTTTTTTCTCTCCAGTGAATACACCTTTTAATAGATCAGTGATAGGTCTGAAAAAAAACACCACAGTTGCCAGGAAAGTACCAAGATGCAAAAATGTTGCCAAAACAACTGGTTCGGTGATGCCAAAATACTTCTCTAGAATAGCCAGATGACCCGAACTTGAAACAGGCAGAAATTCAGTAAGACCCTGGATGATGCCGAGAATGATGGATTTTATTATCATATAATCATCGCCACAAGACCAATACCCATTGCGATTTTTAAGACCCAGCTGAGGGTGGTAAATTCGCGGTCGACAGTTTTTTTCAAAAGTTTAACCAGACAATATATCAATAACGGGTATGCAAAGATGAGGGTGATAATCATATATTTTATAGAAAGAACTTTAAAAATATATGGTAGCGGTAAGAGGATACATAGAATACCGATAAAAAAAGTACTGATCACTGATGCTCTTTCAATACCGAATAAGATCGGCATCGATGAAACATTATTCTCCCGGTCACCTTTGAAATCAATGATATCTTTTATTATCTCACGGGGCATGTGGATGAAAAACGAAAATATAAAAGGAAAAATGCATATTGGATTTTTTGAAACAATTCCGCCCAACACGAAACTCAAGCCAGTAATTAAGGATACGATAGCATTTGCGATAATTGTCTTTTTAAAGTATGCGGCATAGGCAAAAAGCAGGATCGATACAACAAGAACGAGTAAGAACACTATTGAGTTTATTGAAAGAGCAAATATCATTGATATGATGAGCAGGCTGATGGCCAGAATGATAACCCATTTCCGATCTACTTTGCCTGATGATAAAGGGCGCAGTGGATTGTTAATCTTGTCTATTTCGATATCGTAGAGGTCGTTGATCAGATTACCAAATCCGCAAATCGTGAATCCGATCATCCCGGCAAGAATCAATGATGGCGGCAGAGTAAAGCCATGACCGATCCATGCACCTACCCATACAGCTCCCATAGTTAACATGCAGTTGAGGGGACGGATCATTGTGACATAGGCCATTTGCTATATTGTATTTATATGAAGACCAAAGTCAACTGCCCAAGACCGCTGTATTTGGTTTTTGTATTGACATCCAGGGAGATTTCACTATAATTTTCTTTAACTGCCGCAAAGTATCTTTTCAAAATAGCGTCATTAGGGGAGAAAAATGAGGATAATGGCCATTGATTATGGGAAAAAGCGAGTTGGAATTGCCTTGACAGATCCTTTGGGTATCATATCTCAACCTTTTCTAACGATACAGGTAAGATCGCAAAAAGCGCTCCTTAGAAAAATAATAACGATCATAAACGAAAATGGCGTCGGTCTTATAATTATCGGTAATCCTCTTTCCCATAAAGGAGAAGCTACAGAAATGTCATCTGAAATAGAGAGGTTTGTGAAGCGGTTAAAAGAAAAGAAGGATATCGAGATCAAATTATGGGATGAAAGATTTACGAGTCAATATGCAACGAACATGTTAAAAACCATGAAGATCAAGAAAAAACGGGGGGCCGTAGATCAGATCGCAGCTTCAATAATGCTTGATGAATTTCTGAGATCCAGGTCTGCTTGTGCGACATGAAGCGAGTATTATTTGCGATATTAATATTGGCTATTATCGGTCTAATCTGGCTACAGCCAATAAACCTGGGTACTGTGGAAGTGACAATACCGGATGGCGCCACCGCCCGTGAGATCGCTGAGAATCTTGCTCATCATCATGTGGTCCGGGATAAAGAAGAATTCATCCTCTGGTTGAGGATATCAGGGCGGGAAAAGGATTTGAAGTCAGGTACTTATATACTACAAAAATATAGAAGTCCACTTTATCTTATAAATCAACTTTCAAAAGGAAGTCGCTCCGATATCATTGTGACCATACCTGAGGGTCTGACGATTTATGAAGTTGCTGATATTCTTGACAACAACCGTGTCGTCAACAAAGATAGTTTCATATCACTATGCAAGGACAAAATATTTATCAATAAGACCGAGCTTTCAGGTACATCTCTTGAAGGTTACTTATTTCCTGATACTTATTCGTTCAGTCAAAGCCAAACAGATTCTCAGATTATTTCACAGTTCCTTAAGAATTTTAACAAACATATTGAAAAATACGCGATTTTAAAGGCTGATTCAGTCCTAAAAGTAATGATCTTGGCATCACTCGTTGAAAAAGAAGCCAGGATTGAGGAAGAAAGACCGATCATCGCCAGAGTTTTCCTGAACCGGCTTAAGACTAACCGACCCCTGGAATCATGCGCAACAGTTTTCTATGTTTTAAGATCGACTGATCCTGAAAAGTATTTGGGTAAGACGACGTTAAGTAAGAGCAATTTACAATTTGAATCAGCTTATAATACCTATTTACATACTGGTCTGCCACCTGGGCCGATTTGTTCACCCGGTGAGAATTCAATTAAGGCGGTTATTCATCCAGCCGATGTTGAGTACCTTTATTTTGTCGCGAAAGGTGACGGTCATCATCACTTTTCAAAAACATTCCGGGAGCACATTGCCGCAAAGGAAAAATATAATGCTGAGAAATGAATTTGAAGACATCTTGATACTTGAAACACCCTATTATAAGAATCTCACTAAAACATATCGTGATGCAGTTAATTTTGAACGTTACATAGATATACTGGGAAAAATTGTTAAAAGGGATGGTTTTATTAAAATGCTTAAAGACAAAGGGGGCAAGGAATTAGTCTATTTAGGCCGTAAGATATTTTCATTACAAGAAGAATTCGTCACCAATTATTTGGATTTTTTGTCCGATCAATCAAATGTGAATAAGTGGGAGACGTTCTTTGAAAGATATAGTAATAATGTATTTGAGATATACAAAAGGTTTGTCGCGAAAGATAGCAATAAAGTTCTTATTTTTGAGATCGTAAACAGGAAATTATTACGTGATCTTTTAACCAAGCATACTTATAACACACCGCTTGAGAACAAAGCAGTGATCGCTGAACGTTTCGGAGTTGTTGTGAATCAATTATTCAATTACATACGGCATTCATTGACAAAAGAGGTCCCGATCGATGATACACTGATCAGGGATTCTTACGAAAAAATACCGCTTTTACCACGTTGTGATCGTAGTGAAACGATGAAATTATTGAGTAAAAATTTCCTTCATCACGGATTGCCCGAGACTTTGTATACCGCAATTTCAAAAAGTATTATGGCTTCCCATTATGTTGAAACAAAAACCATGGTCCAGGATTTGATCGAAAAGTTGACGGTTCTAACGAAGGACAATATTCGTGAAATATTCCGGACACACTTTTTCTTTCCTGATGAAAATAGTCTAACCGAGATTATCGGGCTGCTTAAAAGGAAAGCTCAGGAAAAGATGAAATTGGTCAAAAAGAAGAAAGAAGACTTGGATAAAGAGGTTTTAACGACCCGCAGCAAGATCAAAGAAACCATGAATGCAATGAGAGCGAAGTTAATGGAGCTCACCGAGAATTTTTCAACCGAAGAGTCAATCGATAATATGATAAAAAGATTGCGCCGTAATTTGATCAGTGGTGCTTATGATCTGCGTATTTTCAAAAACCAGTATCAAGAATTTACTAAAAAAGAAAGCGAACTGAATAATATCCTGAATTTCAAAACAAGCGATCTGCAAAAATTCGTAATAAAGAAAGAATGGGATCCATATATCATCTTAACATTCGGTGGCAATAAGAAGTTAAGGGATGAACAACTACAGGTGATGATCAAAGATGCAATTGGTGAAATCAAGGGGAACAAAGATGCCATGGAGGTGATGAATAAGTACCGGGTGACAGGGTTTCTCAAAGATAAATATGATGGGACCAATATCAGCGCCAAAGTCGATACGATCAACCGGGAAATTATCTTGCCTCTTATCAAATCATTTTTGTTGGAGGAATTGATCGATTACTACCCCAGATTATCAGGGGTTATTTCAGCAGAAGGGATTCGCTATCTAGCTGAAGAAGCCGCATCGGACAATGTTTCCATGATCGAAAAAGACGTTAAGCTGAAAGTTACCTCAAACAAAGAGGAATATCCTCTGCTTAATATCTCCCGCTACAAGGATTTGGTGTCAGTTTTTATTTATGACATCAGAGGATCCACTTTCATGGGTACAAAGTTGATGGATGCAAAGCGGGAAAGCGAAATCAGAAATTTATTTCAGGAATCAATGTTATCAGTGGCTGAAAAATATGGCGGGATTCCTGTCAAGGATACTGGGGACGGTGGGATTATTATTTTTTCAGCCAATCACCAGGCTATCAAAAAAGATGAAACCCTGGAACTTGAAGCAGGCAGTGCTCTTTCCGCAGTTAGGAGCGGTTTGGAAATGGTCCATGCGGCAAAGAGCTTTGTGCAAGAGAACATGAATAAATACCAGGACTGGTTCAGAGAAGCAGATAAACGCAAGATCGATTTCGAAGGTGCTACATACGCAACCCTACCACCTTCATACCAGTCCATTTTTCAAATTGGCGTTGGTATTGCTTCGGGAATATATCCTAAAGAAATATTTTTAGATAAGAATGCTTTCGGAGAACTCGATGTTACAGGAATGCTTGTCCGTGAAGCTAATTTCTATGCAAAAGTGAAAGCAAAGGCTAAATCGACAGTAATTATGGATGACGCAACTGTTTATAATTTACTTTTGAATATCAATAAATTTTCCTTTCTCAATGAAGCAGGGTTAAGGATCGATCCTCTATTATTGAGTATTGAACAAGGTCTTGAATACTGGATAAATCAAAAAGTAACAAGAAGAGGTTTTATCCTTGATCTTTACAAAATATTCGTAACGCAACTGGGGCAAGAAATATCACATCCAGGTAGTATTAAGATAATGATCGGTGATTTTGATATAGCGATTGATGAGACCGGTGAAATAAAAGATGAGAAGGGCGGACGTGGGAAGTTTCTCTTTGAGGTTTCCTCGGAGGCAACAAAATGAACAAATACATGATACCTGATGTCCAGAATTGCGTGGAAGAACAAAGCCATCAGTGTAAATTGCTCAATGAACGATTTATAAATGCCAGCAATTATGCTTACTATTTAAGCGCAATAAAACAGGGGTTGGGATTTCTCGCTATTTCTGACGAACCCTTAGTGGTTTTTGATAACCGTGCAAATTTCGTAATATGGCTCGGACGTCGACTCGCTGAATACAAAGGTTATGAACTACCACTTTATATCGGTCACAAAAAGATGGGTTTACCGATCCCCGAAGCGCTGCTCGAAAAATGTCCGCATGCTATTGTTGGTTTGATTGAGAATATTGGTGAACAAAAATATATACAGGATTTCACAAAAGAATTGAGGAAAGTGTCATTTTCACCCGACATATTCCTCTTTGTGCATAAGAGTATAATATCATCCCGTGTGGAAAGTCTTTTACCCGGTTTACTTTCCGATGTCGACAGACTCGGTTTTACAAGTATCAAAGAAGCGCTTAAAAAAGTACCACAGATATATCTTGATTATCTGTCTAACGGTTCAATGTTAAGATTAATTAAAAAGATTTCGTTGATGCTCCAGGGTATTACGACAAAAATGGAGCAGGAGCTTAAAAATATCGATCTCTACTCACTTCGTCTTAGAGAACAACTGCAGGAGCTGTATCTTGAAGCTGATAGAGGTTTGAGGAATATCATTGACAACGAAGTAGAAAAACAAGCTGATGTGAAGATCGTAACACAAAAAACTTCAAACTTATTTTCACGTTTAGACAGACTTTTCCTCGGTAATATCTATCACTTAAAAGATTATGAAAACCGACGTAAAGAGATAATTCAAATATTGCAGCAGGAAGAAGATCTTAAATATAGCATTGAGAAGCGAGAATTTAATAAACGCAAGAAGATCGGTGAAATATACGATGAATTCATGTTTTATCATAAATTCGGTGCTTTAACAAAAGATGAAGAAAAGATTTTTACCAAAGCACTTACCCACGAGTTTGAGCAGTTGCATCGCAAGAAAAGCCCGAGTCTGGCGATGCTTAATAAATTTGAAAAGCGGGGTTTATTGTCGGTTGATCTGGATTTTGAAGGTATTATCAAAGCATACCATAACGCGATCAGTAATTACATTATTCCTCAATATCTCGCTCAGTGTTTGCTTGACTTGGTGAGTTGTTTCCCGCCAGCGAATGATCAGCCATCGAGAGTTATTAGGGATAACGCAAATTTGAAGATATTATCTCTCGAGGGGAAAAATATTTTGAGTCTGCCGACTAAAAAACAATCTTATCCGGAAGATGTTATTAAATATGTAGAAACACTGCAAAAATGTATCACAATCATGGTTTATGATATCCGCGGGTCATCTTACATGGGTATTAAATTACATGATGCCGCCAAGGAGCAGAGAATTAAATATAAGTTTGCAAAGGAAATGGCTGATATCGTTAAGAACCACGGAGGCTTTCTTTTGAAAGATACCGGGGATGGTGGTCTTGTTTGGTTTGCCGAAAACTCAGGATCATTATATAATCATCTTTATACCGAGTCAGTTACCGGTCGCGGGATCAAACTACGTTCCTCGATTTTTTCCGGTGCTGAATTTGATCTTATATCAGCAGCAGACGCAGCAAAACGTGCGGTCCTCTGTGCTCGTGATATGGTCCAGCGGGCAGAAGAGTTTATTCGTGCTAATTTCATGCACTATCGTGAATGGTTTGCAGAAGTTGCGGAGCGAACCCTTGAACTAGATGGTATCACCTATGCCTTACTGCCACCTGAGTTCAAGAGTCTTTTCCGTATGGGTATCGGTATTGCATCAGGTGTTCCGATCCGAGATGTAGTATTTTCAGCGAATTCATTTGGTGATCCCGATCTTGTCGGACCCATCATATCAGACGCTAATCTTTATTCAATGGAGCGCCAGCCTGGGCGTTCAGTGATTATCTGTGATTTTCCTTCTCTGGTAAATTTGTTGCTAAATATCGAAGGCTATGATTACCCGATCGATGAAGATGATTTTGAAAAATATATCAGAGCGGTCGAGGATTTGAGACTTAATAACCGCGGCTATAAATTCAACGATCATAAAATTGCTATCATGCCCCGAGGTATTCATTATATGGAGGAATTGAACAAGATGAAAGCGGTCGTGGGTGATGAGATTTCCGATGTTTGGATCGGTGGGGGTTGTCTATATAATAATAAAAAGAAGAAAATAAAACCAATCTATGAGGTAATCAATATATAATGGAAGCTCTTATCTACGACAGCGACCGGCTACGGCTCGCGACAATGGCACGAAACCTGCAAGATGTGGGTTTGAATTGGTCTGCTGTTACTGAACTTGAGGGTATAAAACAACACTTGAGAAAGAAAAAATTCGATGTCCTGATCCTTGATAGCTCAGCAATGAAGATCCACGAGCGCTTGAAAAAATTAGATGCAACCGTTCCCATCATCATGATAACTGATAAGACAACAAAAATCGATCACGAGAAACTCGTTTTTGTCGGAGTTGAAGGATTGGTCACTCGACCTTACAGCACAGAATTCTTTAAGAAGGTCGTAACCAAAGCGATCAAAAGAAGAAGGGTTGTCCTGGCTAATATGAAAGCAATGGCATCATTAAAACAAAAAATCCAGGAACTGCAAACCCTCAATGAAATAGTCCAAGCGATAAGCTCATCCTTGAAACCTAAAGAAATCCTTCGTATTATCATGGAAAAGACCGCTGATATTATAAAGGCAGAGGGTTGGTCAGTCCTGCTCCTTGACCAGGAACATGGTGAACTCGTTTTTGAGGCAGCGGCAGGTGAGGCGGGAAAGAAACTTTTAGGTTTGCGCTTGAAAATAGGGCAGGGTGTTGCCGGTTGGGTTGCCCGCTACGGGCAATCCCTTATCGTTTCCGATGTGACCAAAGATCCAAGGTTCTACTCGGGCGTTGATAAAAAAACAAAATTCATAACAAAATCTATACTGTGTGTGCCAATGAGAAGTCGTGATAAAATTATCGGCGTTGTTGAAGTTGTTAATAAAATTGGCGGTGAACCGTTCACCCCGGCTGATCTTGAAATATTCGAAAATCTTGTGGCTCATGTGACGATCGCGCTGCAAAATGCTGCAATGTACCGGAAAATGGAGGAAGCGAGCCTTATTGATGATTTAACACAGCTTTACAATGTACGTTTCTGTAATAAATACCTTGATGAATATTTCGACGGGCGGAAAACACCAAAAGGTGTTGTTTCGTTGATCTTTCTCGACATTGATTTCTTCAAACTTGTTGATGATAATTATGGGCATCTTGTCGGCAGCGAAACATTAAGATATGTCGGAGAGAGGCTAAAACGGGTCGTTAGAAACGAAGATGTCGTGATACGGTACGGAGGTGATGAATATATCGTCATTCTACCTAATACTGATAAAAAAACAGCCCGGGTTATTGCTGAGCGGATAAGAAAAGAAATCAATCAAGAACCTTTTTACGCTTTTAACAATAAGAAATTCAATATATCGGTAACTTTAGGCGTAGCCAGTTATCCAGATGATGCAAAAACCCGTGATGACTTGATCGGAAAAGCAGATAAAGCGATGTATGAAGGGAAGTTATCTGGGCGCGATAAAGTGGTTCTCACGTAATGTAATATCCTATTGAAAAAGATGAAAATCGGAATATAATATTCTATGAAGATCGAAGAACTATTAGTTTCTAAAGTAATGGACCGGGATGTTATCACGGTAAAACCCTCAACGGCTTTGCTCGAGTTGATAAAACTAATGAAAAAACTCAACCAACACATGTTCCCAGTTATTGATGATGAGAATAATCTACTCGGAATTGTCAATTACCGTGGTATATGCAGCATCTTCAGACCTTTTTCAAAGTCGATCAGCGAGATCGTTAAAAGAATGCCCTTTGTTGAAAATGTCGATGACGAAGATTTGAACCTGGAATTATCACCTGAAATGGGTACGTTAATTTTGGTCGATGATATAATCAATACCAACTATGTTTCAATAAAAGAAGATACCACGATCAAAGAGGCTCGTCGTTTGATGAGATTACATAATATCGAACTGCTGCCTGTGGTTTCTGAAAAAAAATTAGTTGGTATGCTATCTTTACTCGATCTTTTCATATATATTTTCAAAGAACACGACATCATTAAAAAGTGAATACACTTCTGAGTGCCGGATTAATACTATTACTCGGTTTTATCGGCGCTCGTCTTCTAAAGTACGCACGTTTACCAAGTGTCACTGCATTTCTCATAGTTGGCATTCTTATCGGTCCGCATCTTTTAAATATTGTCACCGAAGAAATTTTTGCGGCATCAGATTTCTTTTCAAACCTTGTGCTTGGGGTAATTGCCTTCAGCCTGGGTGAGAATTTTCGTTTCGAAGAAATCAAAAAGGGCATGAAACAGGTATTATGGATATCACTCACCGCGGCTCTTACGACGTGGTTGCTTGTTTCCGCAGCCATTATCCTGTATTTGATCATAATCAAATACCCGATATACCCAGCAATCGTTCTCGGTGCAGCTGCATCGGCAACCGCTCCGGCAGCAACAGTGCTGGTTATCCGGGAGTATCGTGCCAGCGGGTTATTCACTGAAACCTTGCTCAAGGTTGTCGCTATTGATGATGCCTGGTGTCTCATGCTTGCTGCATTGGCTATCGCATTTGCTAATGCGATGAGAGCTGATTTTTTTCAAATATCCATAGTTTTTGCAGGAATAGGTGAGATATTTGGAGCTTTGATCGTGGGTGCATCATTCGGTTACCTTTTTTCGTTCTTAAAACGCTTTGTCAAAACCTCAGAGGAGTTCCTGGTTTATATTTTTGGGTTATTGTTATTAAATGTCGGATTTTCGATCACAATACATGTTTCAGTATTATTGTCATCGATGATGATGGGGGTTATGGTCATTAATCTAGCGCGTGAAAATTATAAATTCTTTGATGTCTTGCGAACCGTCGATGCACCGCTTTATTTGATATTTTTTATCCTTGCCGGAGCTCATCTTGATTTTAATATTCTCTACAAAATGGGTATTGTGGGTATCATTTATATAATCTTCCGGGTCATTGGAAAAGTATACGGTGCAAAATACGGCGCGCAGATAAGTAATGCACCCAAGCCTATTGCAGACTGGATGGGCTTGAGCTTGACCCCGCAGGCTGGTGTTGCGCTCGGTATCGGGCTTGTCGCTAAAACAACATTTCCTGATTTTGGTAACTATATATTCACGGTTATTGCAGCAACTACCGTTGTTTTTGAACTAGTTGGTCCACTTTTGACAAAGTATAGTTTGATGAAAGTTGGGGAGATCACATCCACTGAATAACACGCTTGGCTTTGCGCTAATTCTCATTACTGGCTATTTCGGTGCAAAAATAATGCGCAGGATTCATTTTCCTGCGGTAACAACATATCTTTTGGTCGGTATTCTTATCGGTCCGAGGATACTTGATCTTATCCCAGGACGTATAATAACGCTTTCTGATTTTGTGTCGAATTTTGTCTTGGGGATAATAGCATTTGCCCTCGGCGCAAACTTTTCCTTAAAAAACATCAAAGAATCAGGCAGGTCGGTTTTTTGGATATCTGCACTCGAAGCATGCGGTGCATGGATAGCGGTTACCACTGTACTGATTGTATATGCTGTCTTGAAGCACGCGCCAATACACCCTTCTTTTGTCCTCGGTGCTGCGGCGGCGGCTACTGCACCGGCTGCAACAGTCATGGTTATCAGGGAATATCGTGCAAAGGGACCGGTCACGGAAATGCTCCTGCGGGTTGTGGCGATCGATGATGCATGGTGTTTGATCTTATCAGCTTTCGGCATAATGTTAGCAAGTGCCATCGCAAGCGGAGCAGTGAATTTAAGCATCATCGTGAAATCAATTGCCCATGTTCTTTTTTCCATTGTACTAGGTGGTGTAATGGGTGCTGGTCTACACTATTTCTCAAGATTTATTAAGAATAATGAGGAATTACTGATTGTTGCTCACGGATTTATTCTTTTGTTGGTCGGTTCTTCTATTAAATTGCATCTGTCGCCACTTCTTACATGCATGGCAAGTGGTATTGTGATCGCCAATATATCGAGACGCAGTACACTCTATTTTGAATCTTTGCGTAAACTCGACACAGCATTGTTTTTAGGATTTTTCATCCTTGTCGGCGCAAACCTCGAGATTAGTTTGATTCCTCAAGTTGGTATTATTGGAGTGCTTTATATCATATCAAGGGTAATTGGTAAGTTCGTGGGTGTTGCGTTGGGCGCCCGGATCAGCCGGGCTGATCCCCGAATCGGAAAGTATCTAGGCTGGGGGCTTGTGCCGCAGGCTGGTGTGGCTCTGGGCGTAGCGCTGTCGGCCAAAGCATTATACCCGGTATACGGGACGATGATCTTTACGACGATAACCGCGACTACTGTAGTCTACGAATTGATCGGTCCTTTATCAACGAAATACGGTCTAAAAAAAGCTGGAGAGATAGTGTCTGTCGGATAACGCCCCCACACTAATTGCATTAGTGTGAGGGTAAATCGGGGCGATCCGATTTGAACGGACGACCTCCAGCACCCCAAGCTGGCGCGCTAATCCACTGCGCCACGCCCCGCATGAAATTTTACAACTGTCCGGAATGTGGTATCCTGTCAGGTATCACAGACTCGGATGAAAAATTATATCTAAGGGAATTTTAAAGTCAAGTAATTCTAACGGACTTTCCGTCCGGTTGTCGTAGTCATTAGTTTACCGTGTTTCACGCCCTTTGTGCTCTGGAGTTTATCCGCGATCTTTTTAATAACTCTCCCTTTTCCTCTCACAATTAGAACCTCAAGGCAATTGTGTTTATCGAGGTGGATGTGCATTGTCGAGATAATTTGTTTGTGATATTTATGCTGTAGAGCAGTGAGTGTTTCGGTCAGTTCGTGAACTTCGTGATCGTAAACGAGTGTGATAGTTCCGACTGTTTCTTTCTCTGTCGCCTGCCATTCTTGCTGGACAAGGCGTTCTCGGATGAGATCACGGATCGCTTCTGAACGATTTGTATAGCCCATTTTAGCAATAAGCTCATCAAAGTCCATTAACAGAACTTTATCCATGGAAACACCGAATCTCACTGCATCAGCCATAATACTCTTTATATTATATCTGCAATAGGAACTACGTCAACAAACGATTAGCGTCAAAGTTTGACTATTGACAAATTTGTATCGGTTGGATTCTGCAATAATTTGGGTCTTGTCTTAATCGGTGCAGCAAGGATACTTAAGATAGTGATATGCGATAATTGTCAATAGTCAAGATTTGACCCCAACTGATCAAAGTTTGGTTCTGGTATCGGTAGGTATTGAGCGATATATGAGCACGGCAAGAACGGTCACCAAACAGAGAAATATGCCGATACCAAGAATAATGACATAGGGTTTTATATTATTGGAAATGATACCGATGAATATCGCACAGAGCACAAAGGTTACATTTATGACGAATTCTTTGGTAGCGAAGATCCGCCCCCTTATTTCTTTAAGCACATCTTCTTGAAGGATCGTATCCTGTGATATTCCAATAATAGAAAAGACTATGCCGGCAATTACTGAGACAATATAGAGGAAAATAACGTTCACAAAAACCGATCCTATCAGAAAAAACACCGCAAGTACTGCCATCCCGCAGATGATCATCTTCCCCCGATTGACACTTTTACCGAGAAAACCCATGAGCAGGCCGCCGGCGAGCATCCCTAAGCCAATAATACCACCAAGCCAACCAACACCCATCGTCCCCATGCCGAATTCTTGTTGAACCAAATAGATGAGCACGGTATATGAGACAGCGGCGACAAAAGGTAATATGAAGACAGACAGCATGACAAAGACCACAATACGGTCTTTGATAAGAAGGATCCCCAGTTCCTTCAAGTCTAAAAGGAAGCGGTTGAAAGACTTTTTGAGCTCCCCGGACAAGGAGAATTCAAACTTCTTGACCGGTTCAAAGAGGATTCGGGCACCCATGCCAAGCACCAGAATACCAGCGACAAAATGAGTTGAGGCATCGACATAAAAACCGAGCTGCCATCCGACCATCCGAACAAGATAACCGCCGCCGACCATCCCGATAAAAGTCGCGATCCGTGCAAAGGTAATGATGAGTGAGTTTGCCTGGACTAATTCATTATGCTCGACGAGATCTGGTACGAGTGCATTGCGTGAAGTATTATTAAAAAGATCGAGCGAGAAAAAAAGCACGACCAATATCCAGATAGGTAGTATGCTGTGAGTTAACATGACCAGTGTTGGGGTCAGAAAGATCAACAGGGCTTGAATAAGGTGGCAGCGGAGCATGATCGTTTGTTTATTATAATGATCGATAATAACTCCGGCAAACGGAGCGAGCACAATGATCGGTAAGGTGAAGGCAAC
>JBARXB010000030.1:0-22271 GCA_049647165.1 bacterium | reverse complement strand
TTTATGATAAACATTCTTTTGGAATGCCTGCTAAAATAAATAGAGAGATTGAAGAAGTATTAAAAAAGAAATGGCAGTATTATCTATTTCACACAGATTATTCCGTGCGTGATACCGGATATGTTGACTCAGTACCTTTTATCGATTGGAATTACAACTGTAGCGCTACCTCTGCGGCAATGGCCTTATGGTATTGGGACTATAGAGATTATGGACGCCTTGTAGATTTCTATTTTGACCGATGGAGTCCTCCTTATGGGCAATGGAAATATAACGTACCTAATGTTGTACGGGAAATTGCTATGGCTATGGGTGATACCTTATGGCCACAACCAACAATTGATTGGGCCATTCGTTATGTTGCAAATTCGCTTAATAGCTATAATTTTGGATCAGATAAATCACCACAAGGAGGTTCCTGGAATCAGTGGAATTTCTCATGGATAGAAAATGAGATCGATAATGGGAGGTCATTCCTTTGGGAAGTCTACTATTACTACTATTCTGGCACATTTATTAACCATTGTTGTTGTGGTGTTGGCTATGATATTATTCCAACGGATACATTTGTGGTCGTGCACAATACTTGGGATAGAATAGAACACTCCTGGGCATTATGGACCTATTATCAGGGCGCATATTCTTATGATTATGTGGTTACCGTGGTCCCTGGTGGTGCAAATCCCAATAACATATTTATCACCTTTCCCACTGATTCTGGTATTGTTTTTCAATATAATACACCAGTTGATATTACCTGGGATTCATACGGCAGTGATATTGATTATGTAAAACTCTGGTATGCATCAACATACGATTCAACCCAATGGACACTGATTGATGCTTTGGCGCCGAATACCGGTATTTACACCTGGATTGTGCCAGAAGAATCTTTATGTGCGCGCATCAATCTGCAGGCATTTAGTGTCCTTGACTCCCTTGAGGCGGCAGATGGAAGTTTTTATAGTTTTACAACCGAGCCCACCGGTATTTTTGAAGAGAATACAAATATTACAGAATTCACCTTTAATGTTCTACCAAATGTATTTACCAAACGTTTGAGTATTGAATTTTCCGCACCAATTGCCGAGCCTATTTCCCTTGAAATCTATGATATTTCGGGACGGCTCATTCGTATTTTTCCTATTAATCTGTGTAATCAAAAGAAATCTGTGAAATCTGTGTGTTGGGATGGAACAGATAATAAGGGCAAAAAGGTTTCATCGGGTATCTATTTTGTATCTCTAAGACAGAGGCATAAGATTTTAGTGAAAAAAGTAGTTCATTATTGATTAAAAAGATATATGGCGGTGTCTGTTCTAATTACGGTATTCTTTTAATGACTCCTGAATATGAAGATGGAGGATTTATCATTCTAACCAGTAATCTTCTAGATGTTCTTGAGACAGCCCGAATAGAACTGGCAATAAATCCTGCAGCTATGAATCAATAATAGAACTCGGAGTATGAGAAACTGAACTAAGCTCTGGCGATCCCTGCAGCATAATTTCCTTTTAGTGAACTAAATCTGGTAAAATAGTAGCTTGACTCGGCGAAGAAAATGTGTATAATAACAGCTGCAGTAGAAAGGAGAATTTAATGCTATTATTTCTGTTCCAACAAATGTGCGAACAAAGTGGACAGCAGAAAGGTAATCCCTTGCTAAGTCTATTACCTTTAGTCCTTATTTTTGTTGTATTCTATTTTCTTTTGATTTTGCCCCAGCAAAGACGGCAGAAAAAGCACCAGAAACTACTCGGGGCGCTTGAGAAAGGAGATCGTATTATAACTTCTGCTGGGATGCATGGTACAATAGCTAATGTTAAGGAACGTACCGTCATGGTCGTGATATCAGATGGTGTAAAGGTCGAGATCGAAAAAAGTCACATTTCCGGAAAATTGGATAAAACATAGAGTTCTTGAAAAATATAGACAATCGGTAGAGAATGAACAATACCCATTCTTGGAATTATGTAAATAAACACGAGGAAATGTGGTTCAGAAAATAATTAAGTATCCTGATCCTATTTTGAGGAAACGATGCCGGTCCGTTGATAAGATATCAAAGGAGGTCGTTGACCTGGTTGATGATATGATAGAGACAATAAAAACAGAAGATGGTTTGGGACTTGCGGCGAATCAGGTAGGTAAAGATTTTCAGATTTTTGTGTTGAATATAACACCTCATGAAGATACACCAACGCCATTGGTTTTCATTGATCCTGAAATCCTTAATCAGGATGGGGCAGTCATTGAGGAGGAGGGTTGTTTAAGCTTTCCTGAATTGTACCTGAAGATTACTAGATATGAAACGGTACGGTTGCATGCGAAAAATCTCCACAATGAAGATATTATCTATGAAAGTAGCGGGCTATTGGCAAGGGCAGTCCAGCACGAGATCGATCACTTAAATGGTATCGTTTTCATTGACCGGGCAGAAAAAGATGATGAAAAAGTGGTGCAAGAGTACCTGAAGGTAAATGAAATAAAAGCAGGATGCAAATGAAAATAATCTTTTTCGGCTCAGGACAATTTACTTTGCCGATCGTGAAAAAACTCCATACTTGCTTTAGCCTACTCGGTATTGTCATAACAAAACCGAAACCCTGCGGTAGAGGGTTACGTAGTTCATGGCCTGAAATTGGCCAGTGGGCACAGCATCAAGGCATAGATGTTTTTGCGCCGGAGGACCCGAATGAGCGGTCTTTTATTGATAACCTCGTTAAACTTAAGCCTAATTTATTTGTTCTGTCATCATATGGTCATATACTGGATCGCTGTTTACTCGATGTCCCGAGCATGGGCAGTTTGAATATTCACCCTTCATTATTGCCGAAATACCGAGGTGCCGCACCGATCCAACGATCCATCATAGCCGGTGAGGAGCAGACCGGTATTACAATTATCTTCATGGATGAAAAGATAGATCATGGAGAGATGATCCTTCAAGAAACACTCAATATTGAACCCGGAGAAAACTATGGTTCTCTGCGCGATAGACTTTCTGAACTCGGTGCAGATCTAGTGGTCAAAATTATTGAATCTATCAAGTCGGGAACATATAAGACAGTACCGCAAAACGAGGGTGAGATGTCCTATGCCCCCAAGATAAAAAAGCAAGAGATGGTCATCAACTGGCACGGCAATACTAAAGGGATAGTGAATCTAATTAGGGCTCTGTCACCAAAACCTGGTGCAGAAACTACTTTTCGGGCAAGGAAAGTTAAAATTATAAGCGCTGTGCCTGGAAGTGAGGTATTTGAACCTGGTAAAGTACATGTCGATAAGAAAAATTTGTTTATCGGAACCGGTGATGGTTCGATTATTCTGAAGCAGATAAAACCACAGGACAGGACGATCATATCAGGACTTGATTTCAAGAATGGCTTTCGAGTAAAAGAAGGAGAGGTATTTGGATGAATGCACGACAGGCTGCACTTGACGCTATATGTGAAGTAGATGAGGGGATTAACCTAAAGGATGCACTCGGTAAAATTTTTGAAAAAGATGAGCTTAAAGAGGAAGACAGATCTTTAGCAAATGAATTGGCATTTGGTACACTGAGGCACCGAGAAGATATTGATAGTATTATACGTGATACGTATGATGGCGATTTCCAGTCGCTCAATATCATCATGAAGAATGTATTGAGGATCGCTGTTTATCAGTATCTGTTTCTGGATCGAATACCAATATATGCGATCGTGAATGAAGCAGTTAACTTCGGTAAAACGATCAAAGAAAGGGGTTTAATAAACGCAATACTAAGAGGGATTATTCGGAATAAAAGAGTTCAGGCATTGAGGATCCCAAGAGCGTGGGTGTATAGGAATATTGTCGACGCATATCCAGTCGAGGGTGAAAAAATAATAGAATCATTTAAGATCAGACCAACGCCCTATATTAGGATTAACCTTCTGAAGAGTACTATTAAAGAAGCCGAGGGTAAACTTGAAGAAACCGGTCTTGATTATAAACAGGCTAATTGGTTTCCGGAATTTAAATCAGTAAGCCGTCTCGGGAGTATTATTAATAGTCAAGTCATGAAGGATGGTTATATCTCAATTCATGACGAAGCACAAGGTTTGGTTTGTCACCTCATGGCACCTCAACCGGGCGACAAAGTTGTAGATCTTTGTGCTGCACCGGGAAGCAAGACAACATATATGGCAGAGATGATGATTAATCAGGGCATGATACTTGCGATTGAAATAAGTGAGGTGAGAATGAAGATGGTTGTAGAAAATGCTGATCGACTTGGCATCAATATTATAAGACCCGTTCTTGCTGACGGCAGGAATTTCAAAGTTCAGGGTATGGATAAAGTTCTCATCGATGCACCTTGCAGCAATTCAGGTGTTATTGCCAAACGACCAGAGGTAAAAGAACGAGTAAACAACAAAGTGATCAAGAGATTAGCGAGATTGCAGTACGATTTGATCTCAAATGCCGCCACTTTTTTAAAGGTTGGTGGCTCTCTTGTCTATTCAACATGCAGCATCTTACCTGAGGAAAATGAGAATGTCATAGAGCTGTTCGTGAAAAATAACCCTAATTTTGTTACTGAGCAAGCAAGTCTTTTTACGCCCATCGGTGATACCTATATGAAGGTACTTCCTGGAACATACTATACCGATGGAGTTTTCGCAGCACGTCTAAAAAAGATGGAATAAATTCTATCCACCGGAACATTTACTACCATAATATTGAATAAGCAAAGATTTAATCTTGCTTTAAGTAAATAGCTTTTTTTCTACAAATTATTAGCGATTTTCGTAAAAGTATAAATACAATATATCCCCCACCAAAAAACACACTAAATATGGAGAGTTTTATGTATCTTTATGTATAAATAACCCTTGACAAATATCTAATTATGTGTAAAATGGTAACAAATGGGGAAAAATGGGGAACATACGATTTAGAGGTTTTTATAAGCATGCTCTTGATGACCGGAAACGCTTGGCAATTCCAAGTCAGTTCCGCGTTGTTCTTAACAATGAATCAAGCGGCAAACTGGTCTTGACACCAGGGTATGATCATGAGATTGCGGTTTATGCATTGAAGACGTGGGAAGAAGTTGAACAGAGCGAAATACTGACTCTGTCAATGGACCGCGTACAGTCACGCCGTTACCGCCGTCACTTCACCTTCGGTATCAAAGAAGACCATCTCGATAATCAAGGCAGGATTCTGATACCTAATTTCCTAATGGAACATTCAGGGATCACAAAAGAAGCGGTCATAGTTGGTGAAATAGATTACTTTACTTTGTGGTCACCTGAACAATATGAAAAATTCAGCAAAGAGATAGATAGCAACTATCTCGATGATTCAGAAAGCATAGAAAACCTAAGAAGGAGGTAAAATGAAAATACAGGCCGTTGAGGCAGTAAACGATAAAAAAGTCTCATTCTTTTTGCCCACCGGCGAAATAAACGAGGTGGAATTTGTGACGATCGAAGATAAATTCAAGAATATGATCCAGGCAGGTGACTTCAATATCATCTTAGACCTTTCACGGGTTAGCCACATAAACTACAAGATCGTTGGACAATTGATCGAATACCAGAAAAAATTCAAAGAACTCGGGGGTGATATCAAACTGGTCAATGTATCACCATATCTGTATGACATTCTAAGGTTATACGGTTTTTATCCATTTGAGATATTTCCTTCTAAACGAGCCGCTCTAAAAAGTTTCATGTAAACCGATGAGGACATTCCAGAGAAATGATCTTCCATCAACCTGTTCTTCTGGTTGAAGTACTTAGCTACATGAACGTAGCGAGAGACCGTGGTTACTTCTGTGATTGCACGACTGGCGGTGCTGGGCATCTCCTTGCCATGTTGCAGAAGACTCAAAAGGCAAAATTCTTGGGTATTGAATGGGACAGTGATGCGATCAGCCATGCAAAAAACAGGATCGAACCCTATAAAGATCGTTGTTTTTTATTCAAGGATAATTACGTTAACCTAGGTTTAATTCTAGATCGACTCGGTATAAAATACTTATCTGGTATTTTGTTTGATCTGGGTGTATCCTATTTTCAACTAACGACCGCAAAACGAGGTTTCAGCTTTGATCGAAAAGGAGTCTTGTCAATGACCATGTCTTCAAATAATCCATCTTTGCGTCAGAAATTAGAACATACTTCGAGGTCTGAATTGATCGCTATCCTCAAAGAATACGGTGATGTAAGAAGTTGCCGGCGGATCGGTTCTGAAATATATGAGAATAGAAAAATAATGAAAACTACCTATGATCTACGACTATTAGTTGAGAATGTAACGCCTAAACGATTTCTCAAGAAGGAATTGCATAAGGTTTTTCAGGCTTTACGTATTTGGGTCAATAGTGAACTGGAAAACCTCAAGCGTGGTCTTAAGGTTGCGATCGAACGGCTTGAACCCAAGGGTAGAATAGTTGTCATTTCGTATCATTCAGGGGAAGATAGGATCGTGAAGAATACATTTCGTCAGATGCACAAGAATGGGCAAATATTGTTACTACACAAGAAGGTTATAAAGCCACCCGAAGACGAGATAAAGGTTAATCCTCGGGCGCGCAGTGCAAAATTAAGGGTTGGTGAAAGATGCGTGTCGTCTTGATATTCTTTGTTGTCGTTTTATTTCTTTTTTCTCTTGTTTATATTGAAAGTGAACTGGTGAAGTTAGAAGTGAGAAAGGAGAATCTAGAGAACCGGGTGAATGAATTGCGTAACCATAAAGAGGTACTGGAATTAGAGGTAATCAAACTATCGAATCTTGCGAAAATTGAAGTGGATGCAAAAAAAATGGGTTTTTTCTTTCCTGATAAAAATGATATCTTGGATATCATAAAATGAAACGAGCCAAGCTATTCAATTTCCTGATTTTCTTTCTTTCCTTTGTTTTTTTCTCATACTTGTTTTATATCCAGTGTGTCAAACATCAGTATTATGATGAGAAAGCAAAAAGTCAACACGAAAAGAAATTTGTGCTCGTTGGTTCACGGGGTAATATATATGATCGCAGTGGCCTTCCTTTAGCTATGTCTCAACAGTGTTTTTCAATATTCTGCACGCCCCGTTATTCACGCAACAAGGAGGCCTTAATAGATGATCTATCGATCCTCTCGGGTAAGTCCAAGAAACGGATTGAAGAATCCTTTAATAAAGGACAATTTTTCTGGGTTGAAAGCAAGGTTGATCTCGAAAAACGAAATCAATATCTCGAACTTGATGATGGCGGCGTCGGTTATACGCACGATCTTAACCGACAATACAATATGCCCGAAGCATTCGCCAGCATCATCGGTAAATGTGGTTCAGATAATCGGGGTATTGAAGGTCTCGAACTGCAATTAAATGATATTCTCAGTGGCAAATCCGGTTTTGCAATTTATCAGAAAGATCCAACAGGCGATATTTTTCCATATCACGACTACCCAGAACGTAATCCGCTACCCGGTCAAGATGTTTATTTAACAATAGATTATCAG
This sequence comes from bacterium, assembly GCA_049647165.1. GTDB lineage: Bacteria > Hydrothermota > Tepidihabitantia > SM23-42 > SM23-42 > JAUVZL01. The sequence continues at coordinate 14,788 of JBARXB010000030.1, read as the reverse complement.
TTGCAGGCAATACTCTATGCAAACCTTAAAGAAGCAATGATAGCCGAAAATGCCAAACATGCAGCTGGCTTGATAATCGATCCGCACAGTGGTGAGATATTGGCTATGGTGAATGTTGGTCTCAATGGAGATCAGCGAAATCATATCGTTTGTGATGAGTTTGAACCGGGTTCGACATTCAAATTGATTACTATGACCTACGCGCTGATTGAAGGTTTTAATGAAAGCGATGTTATTGACACCGAGGGTGGGAAATTAAAGGTAAAAGGACATACTATTCATGATTATCGCGATTATGGTACGGTGACTTTCAAACAAGCAATAGCGCATTCCAGTAATGTCGCGATGGTAAAGATATCAAAGGAATTCGATCGGCAGGATTTCTTTCTGCTCATGCGCGATTTTGGTTTGGACCAGTTGAGCGGAATAGAATTCCCGGGTGAAAACAAAGGAAGACTGCCTGACTTTGAAAACATCAATGATGTTGAGTTTGCGACCATGGTTTTTGGTCAGGGGTTAACAGTTAACCTTCTTCAGCTTGCTTTTGCCTACCAGGCGATCGCCAATGGCGGTGTTCTCAACAAGCCAATGATCGTTCAGGAAATCAAGGAAGGTGGGAAGATTGTCTATCGGGCTGGTCCTTTACGGATCCGACGGGTCGTTGATAAGCAAATAGCAAAAAGGGTTACTGAAATGCTCTGTGGAGTTATTGAGGATGGAAGTGGTGTTGAAGCTGCAGTTAACGGGGTAAAGGTCGCCGGTAAAACTGGAACTGCTCAGAAGGTGATCAAGGGGAAATATTCAAATACTTCGATCGTAACGACCTTTGTCGGATACTTTCCCGCTGACTCTCCTGATTATCTGATCGCGATCATGTTCGATGAACCCAAACGGGGTCTCTGGGCGAGTACGATCGCAGCGCCTGTGTTTAAAAGTATTGCGCAGAGTATTTATCAAATTGACGCTCAGCAGTATGCAGTTAAATAAATTGCTCGATGGCATTACCGGTGAGAGATTTCATATGAAAGATGTGGATATCTTGACCGTGGAGTTTGATTCAAGAAAGGTACAACCAGGAACGCTTTTTATCGCAATGAAAGGCGGGAAATATGATGGTCATAATTTTGTCGAGACTGCGATTGAAAAAGGAGCTGTAGCACTTGTCGTGCAAAGAAAGTTGGTCACAAATATCCCGCAGCTCGTCGTGTCCGATATCCGGAGTACACTGGGTCAAATCGCCCGCAGGTTTTATGGTAATTTTGCTGATATGATCAAGGTGGCCATTACTGGCACTAATGGTAAAACAACGACATCTTTTTTGATTCATTCGATATTGGAAATGAGTGGGAAAAAAGCCGGTTTGATCGGAACTATATACTACATTGGTGGAACACGAACCAAAGCAGTTAGGACAACGCCAGAAAGCCTGGAGATATTTAGAATGATGAGTGAATTCAGGGAACATGGTGTGCAAGCTGTCGTGATGGAAGTATCATCCCACGGTCTGGCGCTTAAAAGGGTTGATGAAATGCTTTTCCGTGTTGCTGTTTTCACAAATCTGTCACAGGATCATCTCGATTTTCATAAGACAATGGACCATTACCGGGAATCAAAGATGCGGGTTTTCTCGCTTCTTGAACCTGATGGCTATGCAGTTTTCAATCTTGATGATCCGACGAGCGAGTATATTAAACAATTAAATTTAGAACAGGTCATTACCTATGGCATGAAAAATAAAAGTGATGTCCAGGCAAGGATAACAGAGGATACTATCTGTGGTCTCGGTATTGATATCTCCCATTGTGATCATACCTATCACGTTGATTCACAACTCATCGGTACATATAATGCCTACAATATCCTCGCTGCGTTTGCGGTCGCATCGTCTTTGGATATTGATCCTGATACGACTGTACGGGGTATTGCGAAAATTAAAGGTGTGAAAGGAAGGATGGAACGGGTAGCTCATAATATTTTCATTGATTATGCACATACTCCGTCAGCTCTTGAGAATGCCTTACGTTCATTAAAACATTATGTAAAGGGGAAGCTCATCGTCGTTTTTGGGTGCGGTGGTGATCGTGATAAAGATAAACGTCCACAAATGGCTGCGGCAGCAACGAATCTAGCTGATCTGACGATCATAACTTCAGATAATCCACGCAGCGAATCTCCAGCTCTTATTATAGACGACATTGTTAAGGGTGTTGTTACGGATCGCTATGAAATAATCGAGGACCGTCAGGCGGCGATCAAGCAGGCAGTTGCGAAAAAAGAGGCTGACGACATACTCCTTGTTGCGGGTAAAGGGCATGAGGATTATCAAATTATTGGTAATAAAACTATTAAATTCGATGATGCTGAGGTTATTAGGGAATGTACCGCGAATTTATGACAGCAACCATTGCCGGGATGATCAATGGTAGTACTGAAATGAGCAGTCGGGAGCTGGTTCGAAGGGTGAGCATCAATTCGAAAGCAACGAAACCAGGAGATTTATTTTTTGCCTTAAAAGGTGAACATACCGATGGACATTATTTCATTTCTGAAGCACAAAAGAACGGTGCTGTTGCCGTGGTTGTTGAAGAAGATAAAGGTATTGGAGAACAAATTATAGTTGCTGATACGCTCTTTGCGCTTGGTGAATTAGCAAAGAAATATCGAAGTATGTTTGAGCCAAAAACAATTGCCGTTACAGGTACAAATGGTAAGACAACAGTTAAGAATCTTATCGGTGCTATCTTGAGAATGAGATACAATACCCTGTTTACCAAAAAAAATTATAATTCTCTGATCGGTCTACCCTTAACATTGCTGGATCTAACCGGGGATGAGGATTATCTTGTCGTAGAGATGGGGACAAGTAATCCAGGTGAGATACAACGTCTGTGCGATATTGCCAGACCGGATATCGGTGTTATTACGACCATTGGTCCTGGGCATTTAGAAGGCCTTGGATCGATTGAAGGGGTTAAGAAGGAAAAATTATCGTTGATCAAAGCGTTGCCCAATGATGGTATCGGTGTTATTGGCGAAGGTATTGATCATAGCCAGGCCAATGTAATAAATTTCAATATCGAGATGCTTTCTGATGTCCAGCTGACAGAATATGGTTCGAATTTTATTTTTGATGAACATGTTTTTTTTACACCCCTTTTAGGTATGGGTAATGTAATGAACTGCTTGGCAGCGCTGTGTGTATGTACAAAACTGGGGATTAACTACGATATTCAGCGTGCTGCGCTTGAGAAAATAAAACCAGAGGCAGGTCGTTTGGAACCTTTGTACCATGATAGAATATTGCTGATAAATGACACGTATAACGCAAATCCAGTTTCGATGAAAATGGCAGTTGATTTTGCCGCTGCGCTGCCGCGCCGGAAGATTTTTATTTTAGGAGATATGCTAGAATTAGGTAAATCATCGACCGACCTGCACAATGACATCGGTGATTATGTCCGTGACCAGTGTGATTTGCTGCTATCTTTTGGTGAAAAATCGAGAAACTACCGGGGTAAGCATTTTACGGATAAATTAGATCTTGTGAGGTACCTTATTGGAAATCTTCATGGTGAGGAAGTAATATTGATCAAGGCATCCAGGTCACTCCATTTTGAGCAGATTGTGCAGGATATATTACGGTTACTGAGATGAGGAATGGTAATTAAATGACAAATTTAAAATGTCAAAGTGCAAATGTTCCGTTCTATGGAAACGAGAATCCACGTGATCAAAACGGGAAAATCCAAATGTCTAATGTCAAATATTGTACTTGGGGTCTCCCGACCCGTACCGTATCGGGACGGGTTGACATTGATTTGGCATTTGTCGTTTCAATTCCCCGACCCGTACCGTATCGGGACGGGTTGACATTAATCTGTTAGGACAATATGCTATATTGGCTTTTATATCCCTTAAAAGATTTTTTTGGTCCTTTCCGACTCTTTGGCTATATAACATTCCGGAGTGCTTATGCTGCAGTAGTTGCGATACTCATCGTATTGATCTTCGGCAATCGATTTATTGAATTTCTCAGAAGAAAATCAATAGGTCAGCAAATAAGGGAAGAGGTTCCGGCAAGCCACAAAATAAAACAAGGTACGCCCTCAATGGGTGGTATAATTATTTTAGCATCGATAATTATCGCATCGCTCCTTTTCTGTGATCTCACAAACTCCAATATACTGATCCTTTTAACTGCTACTGCATGGTTTGGCTTACTGGGATTTTTTGATGATTATATAAAGATCTATAAGAACAGACCAAGGGGATTGTCTATTAAGACCAAGCTTTTTTTTCAAATACTCTATGGTATTGGATTGGGACTATTCTTATACTTCTATGGTCCTGAAGGTTATGCGACCAAAACCAATTTGATTTTTCTTAAAAATTATATTGTCAATCTGGGTATCTTTTATCCATTATTTATTACATTGGTTATCGTAGGTTCATCAAACGGGGTCAATTTTAGCGATGGACTCGATGGTCTTGCAATTGGTCTTATTGGTGTTGCTGCGCTTGCTTATAGTGCTCTTTCATACGCCGCTGGTCATGCCGGCATCAGTCAATATCTTGACATAATCTTCCTCGCTCAGGGTGGTGAAATAACCGTATTCTGCGCAGCAATCCTTGGCGCGAGTCTCGGATTTCTGTGGTTCAATTCGCATCCTGCACAGGTATTCATGGGCGACACTGGTGCGCTTAGCTTAGGGGCGATAGTCGGTACGGTTGCGATCTTGATAAAACAGGAAATACTCCTCGTTATGGTCGGTGGTGTATTTGTTATCGAGGTCGTATCGGTAATACTGCAGATCATATATTTCCGACGTACCGGCGGCAAGCGATTATTCAAGATGGCGCCATTGCATCATCATTTTGAATTGAGTGGTTTACGCGAATCGAAAATTGTTGTTAGATTCTGGATTCTGGCGATCATTTTTATGATGATCGCTTTATCTACCTTAAAGATCCGGTAGGGGAAAAATGTCAAATTACAAATTACAAATTTCAAATGAATCCCGCTCATCTGCGATGGGCGTGGATGAATGTCTAAATCCAGATAACAAACTACGAATACGAATCACGAATACGGTTCTATATTTTCTGCTTTTTGCTTATAAGAGATGAAAATACTTTTGTTAGGTCTTGGTCGAGCAAATCTGGCAGTCGCTGAATTTCTCATTAATGAAGAGTGTGATCTATTTCTCTATGAGGAGCATGTAGATATGATGTCAGAAAGAGCACGCGAGCTTATAGAAAAGGGTAATATCAAAAAATACGGAAATACAAATTTTGATCTTGCTATTACATCACCGGGTTTTCCTGAGCAGAATGAGGTTATTAAGACATTGCGTAGCAAACGCATACCCATTATTGATGAAATTGAATTTACGTATCAACGTCTTGGTAACCCTAAGATCATTGCGGTAACTGGAACGAATGGGAAAAGCACGACCGCTTCTTTGATCAGTAATATCCTAAAACATGCTGATATAAGAACATTTCTCGGTGGTAATATTTCCCCGGGTCAGCCCTTTTCAACAGCCCTTTTCAACGAACGGTTTGATTATTATATTTTGGAAATATCATCTTTTCAATTGATGCGGGTGGATAAGTTCCATCCTCATATAGCAGTACTAACAAATATTTCAAGGGATCATTTAAATTGGCACCGAGATTATGAGGAATATCGCAACGCAAAAATGCGTATTTTTTCAAATCAGGAAAGCTCTGATTATGCCGTTGTCAATGGTGATGATAGCATGATCAAGGATGTAATGGACAATATCAGGTCACAGATCGTTTTATTTGGTTCAAAGGCTAATAATGGCGCCTGGTTCAACGGTGCGTTTGTCTATGGACAAGAAAGATTGTTTTCAGTCGATAAACTCGCGCTGGAGGGTGACCATAATAGAATGAACGCCCTGGCATCGCTTGCTGTGGCGAAAATCATTGGTGTAGACAATAGTACGATCGAACAGGGACTGATGACCTTCAAATCTCTACCACATCGTCTTGAAGATCTCGGTACATTCAAAGGCATAAGATATATCAATAATTCGATGTGCACGAATGAAATAGCTGCGATTGCTTCGTTCAAAGCGATAAATGGTCCCAAAATCATTATTGTTGGCGGTAAGCAAAAAGGTGATCAGGCTGAGAATTACCTATCAATACTGGCGAAGGAAGCTAAGGCGTGCGTCATCCTTGGTGAAAATGCGGTATACATAAAGGATTTCTTTAAAGATAAACACTTTTCTATATTTACTATTGCTTGCAGCATGGATGATGCTTTGGTGAAGGCGAGAAATTATGCAAAACCGGGTGATACCATTATGCTGAACCCAGGTTTTGCATCTTTTGATTACTTTTTAAGCTTTGCAGATCGAGGGGAGGCTTTCAAAATTGCAGTTCAAAGGAATTGACCGGACATTGGCTTTCTGCTTACTGTTTCTTGTTGTTCTCGGGGCTATATTTGTATACTCATCGTCTTATTATCGTGCTATGCGACGAGGTGAAGATTCAACATTTTATCTATTTGGGCATCTCAAGCGGCTCGCCGTCGCGATCGTGTTTTTTCTTTTTGGATTATTCTTTCCGTATGAAATCTTAAGAAAGTTGATCCTTCCACTTTTCGTGATCATTGTGATCTTTTTGTTTATTACCCTATTGGCGGGTCGCGTTCAATACGGAGCACGTCGTTCTATCTCACTACTCTCATCATTTGGCCTTCAAATTTCTGAATTCGTGCGCATCTGGTTGGTTTTCTTTCTGGCTAATTTCTTTGATTCACACCCACAAACTGCAAATACTCGATCCGGCATGTTGACCACGATCGTACTTTGTTTATTCATTATCTTACTGGTCGCGATACAACCGTCGATATCAATGGCCGTAATGTGCGTTCTTGTGCTCATTAGTATGCTCATTTACGGGAGTACCAAGTCAAAATTGGTGTTTCCTACTCTCGCTGTGAGCCTGGCGATGTTAATCGTCTTTATTTTTATCTTCCCTCATGCTAAGCACCGCATTGCCAGTTTCATAACGAACCCGGCTTATCAAGTACGCCAATCTCTCATCGCCATTGGCTCGGGTGGTCTTTTTGGCAAGGGACCTGGCGCTGGTTTGCAGAAATTTCTATTTTTACCGAGGATACATAATGATTTTATTTTTGCCCATATCGCAGAGGAATTTGGATTTCTGGGGAGTCTCGTCGTATTCGCTTTATACTGGCAGCTCTTTTTCCGCGGTCTGAAGATCGCCGGTAATCTGGATGATGATTTTACAAGATTACTCATCCTCGGTTTAAATACATCAATATTTGTAATTTTTTTGATCCATGTTGGGGTCAGTATCGGATTATTACCTCCGACTGGCGTGCCGTTGCCCTTTATATCTTTTGGCGGTTGGTCTTTAACTGCAAATCTGTTCGCTATGGGTGTAATACTACAGGCTTCAAGAAAGCGAGCGCTGTGAAAGGGATAGCTTTATGAACGGTAAAAATCCCGCAAAACTGAAGAATAAAATTGTGATCTCAGCAATCGGTACGGGGGGTCATTATTTCCCTGCAATAATCGTGGCAAAAGAACTTGTTCAGCGTGGAGCAGAGGTTATCGTGCTTGTCCGGAAAGGATATCATGAAGACAAGGTAGCTCAAATGTATGGTCTTAAAACATTTGCTGTTAAAGCACGGGCTTTTTATGGAAAGTCGGTGTTCAATAAATTATTTGCTATACTATTATTCGCCTACTCTTCCGTTATTTTGCTTTCACTCATTAAAAATGCACGCGGTATTGCTTTTGGAGGTTTTGGCACATTACCTCTTGTTGTTGCTTGTCTGTTCATGCGTCGTGATTTTTTCCTCTTCGAACCAAATCGTAAACCAGGTCGAGCAACGAAGTTCTTTGCTTCGAAAGCAAGAATCGTATTTTTAGGTTTGCCTCTTTTAGATAATATTGACGGCAGATCGCTGCTTACGGGAGTGCCGATCAGGTCGGGTTTCAAGGACACGATGAGCAAAAAATTATCAAAAAAAGGAACGTCAAATACAATTCTATTTTTAGGCGGTAGTGGGGGTTCTTATATGGTCAATAAACTCGCTTTGGAAATGCAGGAAGTAGTTCCAGATACCTATCGGTTAGTTATTATCAGCGGTCGGCGTGACTATGATTGGGTGTCAGAAAAGGCCAATGGGAGGACGAAGGTCATTCCTTTTACATTCACTCCCTGGTTTGAAATACAGAGTGCTGACGCCATTGTCGCCCGTGCTGGTGCACTTGCAGGTTATGAGATACTGGCGACAAATACCCCGGTAGTCTTCATACCATTTCCATATGCGATCGATGACCATCAATATCACAATGCTAAGTATTTTGCCAGTTTAGGTAATGCACTGGTGCTGCGGGAGGAACAGGTGACAAGCAAGAAAATTGTTGAAAAATTGTCCGAACTTCTATCCAAACACAGAAAGAAACCAGATATCATCCGGGACGCAGAAAAGCAAATTGCTGACCGAATATTAGGAGGAAAAACATAGTGTTTGGCAAAACAGAACATATACACTTTGTGGGTATTGGCGGTATAGGTATGAGTGGTTTGGCTATTGTACTGCATAACCTGAAGTTTAAAGTAACTGGCTCGGATATCAATCGAACTGACATAACGCGTAATTTAAGAAAAAAAGATATTAAGGTATTTTATAACCATGAAAAAAGCAATATTACCGGTGCTGATGTTGTCGTTTATTCTACCGCTATTAAAAAAGGCAATCCGGAGATCACCGAGGCTCGGCGGATCAATATACCGATCATACACCGTGGTGAAATGCTTGCTGAACTGACAAGAATGAAGATCGCGGTTTGCGTTTCAGGTACGCATGGAAAGACAACGACAACATCGATCATTGGTGAAATACTGGAAAAGGGTGGTTTCATGCCGACTACTGTCATCGGTGGCATTATAAAGGGCAAAAGTCAGGCGAAATTCGGTAAGGGTGATTATTTGGTATGTGAAGCGGATGAGTCAGATAAATCGTTTCTCCGTCTTTACCCATCGTATGCGGTGATATCCAATATTGAAGCTGAACACCTTGATCACTACCGCGATCTTGATGAGATAAAAGAGAATTTCATTTATTTTGCGAATCATGTTCCATTCTGGGGATGTACTTTTCTGGGCGTGGATTTTCCATCGAGTTTTGAAATTAGGGATAATATCTACAGAAGGACAATAACATACGGGTTCAACGAACGGGCTGAACTGAGAGTGACAAAGATAACGAGAAGCAATAAAGGATGCTCTTTCAATGTTACCTATCGAGATAAATCCGTAGGGAGATTCAATATTAATTTGCTTGGTAACCACAATATCAGCAATACCCTTGCTGCTATTGGTGTTGGTATTGAGCTTGGCGTACCGAAAGTGAAAATAAAAAAGGCATTGGCAGAATTTCGCGGTGTCCACCGACGTATTGAATTTGTTGGTGAAGTAGCAGGTGTCAAAATATTTGATGATTACGGACATCACCCAACAGAAATTGCCGTTACTCTCGAAACAATCCACACGTACTTCCCAAAGCGCAGAATAATATCGGTATTTCAACCACATCGATATACGCGCACGTACCATCTGTTCGATGATTTTGCGCTATCTTTTTTAAATGCCGATATCGTTATCGTATCGAAGATATACGGTGCGCATGAAATACCGATACCGGGTGTCAGCGGGAAAGCCTTGGCTAAGAGGATAAGTAAAGACCAGAATAATGTTCATTTTATCGCTGAAATTGATGATATCTTGATATTTTTGAAAAAAGTAGCTCAGCGTGATGACATTATTGTGATCCAGGGAGCCGGTTCTATCAATCACTTGGCAAAAAGATTGCTCAAGGAGTTACCATGAGAAACCCCTTTAAAGCGGTCACTGGTATTAAAGTGTTTGTCGAGGAACCAATGAATAAACATACTTCGTTCCATCTTGGTGGTAAGGCCAGGTATTTTGTTAAGGTTTTTTCTTTACGCGCTTTGAAGGGGTTATTGAATATCATAAAAAAGAAGAGGATGAAGTACTACATCATCGGTGCTGGTTCAAACATCTTGGTGAGTGACAAAGGATATCCTGGGGTAATTATAAGGCTGTACGGTGTTTTCCGCGCGATAAAAAAAGATGATGGTGCATTCTGGTGCGGCAGTGGTCTTTGGATCGATCATTTTTTGCAGAAAGCTAAAGCTCAAGGTTATGGGGGTGCGGAATTTTTAGCCGGTATCCCCGGTACAATAGGTGGCGCAATACGGGGAAATGCGGGTGCTTTTGGAAAGTCTATGGCCGATATCGTTACCAGTATAACAATACTTACTAACCAGGGTATTGTTCAAAAGCTAAGTAGCAGGGATATAGGATTTAGCTATCGAAGAACTAAAATTACAGATGGTATTATTATCCTTGCAGCACAAATAAAATTAAAGCGTCGTAAACAAAAGGATATCGCTTCGGGCATTAGAAAAAATCTCATACATCGTAATAAAATGCAACCAACAGATTTTTCCGCCGGCTCGTATTTCAAAAATATCAAACCCTATGTAGCCGGTAAGTTGATCGATGCTTGTGGTCTTAAGGGGTTGATGGTCGGTGATGCTGAGGTTAGCACAAAACATGCTAATTTTATAATAAACCACGGCAATGCAACAACTTCGGATGTATTGAAATTGGCAAATATGATCAAAGAGAGAGTTATGGATATGAAGGGCATTCTTCTTGAAGAGGAGGTTAAATTATTAAAGTGATAGCGTGCGCAATAGTGGTCGTGATAATGATTATAGTTATCGTGCAACTCGTGAAAACAAGAGAGACTTATATAACACTTGAAGAGGTAATCCCTCAGGCGAGGATCCTCTCCCAGGATGAAGGCATAGTTGAGTATAAAGGTATTGAATATATATTAGGAGTGCATAATTTGGAAAAGAAAAAACGATTAATAGAATCCCTGGACCTGCTTAATATTCAAGGTCCATGTGTTGTTGATTTGAGGTTCAAGACACAGGTTGTTATTAAACAGGAGCCCGGTTTGTTTAATAAAACGGGTTCTGGAAACACTCAATAAGGAGGAGATTATGCGCAAGAAAGAAAGGATTGTCGGTGTTGATCTTGGAACAACGAAAGTTGCTGCGATTATCGCTGAAGTTGATGAGGATGATCTTAAAGTCGTCGGTGTCGGATCGACTGCTTCCTATGGTTTGAAAAGAGGTGTGATAATTAATCTTGAAAAAGCGGTGGAATCTATACAAAAGGCGGTTGAAGAGGCATCGCGCATGTCCGGATTCAAGGTAGACGCCTGCTATGCTGGTATCTCTGGTTCCCATATTGAGAGTATTAATGCCCACGCCATGATCGCAACTTCACGTGCCGGAGGTGTCATTGCTAAACGGGATATTGAGCGTGTGATCGAACAGGCGCAGGCAATCGCTCTGCCACTTGATCGTGAGATTATCCATGCAATACCGATAGAGTACATAGTTGATAACGAGCGCGGCATCAAAGATCCAGTTGGCATGAGCGGTGTCAAATTGGAAGCAGAGGTGCATATTGTAACAGCAGCAATAGCTTCAGCTCAGAATATCTATACAGCACTGGAAAGAGCTGGACTCAAGGTCAAGGATCTCGTCCTTCAACCATTGGCATCATCATATTCGGTCCTGCAGCCTGATGAAATAGATCTCGGCGTCTGTCTATTGGATATCGGTGGTGGAACAACTGATCTTGCTATTTTTTACGATGGTGCAATACGCCATACTGAAGTGATACCACTTGGCGGTGAGTATATCACCAATGATATCGCGATCGGCATGCGGACGCCATATAAGCAAGCGGAATCAATTAAGAAGAAATATGCTACGCTTTCGATAACAGCAGAAGATAAGAAAGATGAAATAAAGGTTGCTGGTATCGGTGGCCGTGAAGATCGCTTTATAACAAAAGAGCATTTATACTCGATCGTTAGTCCGCGTGTTGAAGAAATCCTTATGATAACTAATAAAGCGATGAAAAAGAGCGGTTTTGCTGATGTCCTTGCTGCTGGTGTTGTAATAACTGGCGGTACTGCACGACTTCACGGTCTGGCAAAAATTGCTGAAGAGATAACCAATCTGCCAGTAAAGATCGGGATACCAAAGAGGATTGGTGGACTTACCGACATCATTCTTGATCCTATATACGCAACTGGGGTCGGGTTAGTTCTCTATGGCTATGAGAAAAAGAATCAGACTCTCATTAAGAAAACAAAGGGTGGAGGTGTATTCGATGCCCTTAAGAAGCGTTTTGAAGAATGGTTTGCAAAATATTTTTAGCTCGTTCCGATAAGCGGAATGACGTAAGCAATGAGGAGGCACTTTATGTTGGAATTGGTTCAGGAACCAAAGTACATGGCTAAGATAAAAATGATCGGCATCGGTGGTGCAGGTTGTAATACGATTAACTACGCTCAGAGTGCCGGTATTGATGGTGTTGAGTGCATCGCAATAAATACTGATGCCCAGGTTCTTAAGATCAATATGGCGCCAGAAAAGTTACAGATCGGGCAGAACCTGACACAAGGGCTGGGAGCTGGCGGCGATCCGGAGATCGGTCGAAAGGCAGCTGAGGAATCACGTGAGGACATCCGTGATGTGGTTAAAGATGCTGATATGGTTTTCATTACATGTGGCGAAGGTGGCGGAACCGGTACTGGTGTGTCACCTTTGATTGCTGAGGAAGCAAAGAATGCTGGTGCTCTCGTTGTCGCGGTCGTGACCAAACCTTTCGAATACGAGGGGGTGTGGCGCATGTCGAATGCTGACAAGGGTGTTGAGGAACTGCAGAATCATGTTGATACCTTGATCTGTATCCCCAATCAGAAACTTGTTTCTGTCTCCCCAAAAGATCAATCGATAATAGAGGCATTTAAGTTCGGTAATATGGTGCTTTTTAACGCGATAAAAGGCATCGCTGAAATGATTACAAAACCAGGTCTCATCAACCTCGACTTTGCGGATATCAGAACTGCGATGATTGAGAAAGGCACCGCGGTGATGGGGTTGGGTATTGCCGATGGGGAAAATCGCGCCATACAGGCAGCTCAGTCAGCAATTTCCTCACCTTTGCTTGATGACATTTCTATAAAGGGCGCACGTGGTTTGCTTATTAATATAACAGGTAGTTCTGACCTTACCCTGGCTGAGACAAATGAAGCAGCTTCACTGATAGTTGCTGAAACAGACGGTCAGCCCAGAGTCATCACCGGTGTTGTTGTTGACGATACGCTCGGCGACAAAGTTAAGGTCATGGTTGTGGCAACCGGTATTAAAGAGAAAATCAGCGAAGCGGCACTTGATATTTCTGCGAAGCGAGAAAATCTCGAATTGCCCACCTATAAAAGGCGCGAAATCAGGAGAGATACTAAGGAAAAAGTCTATAATGACAATGATCTGGAAGTACCAACATTCCTGAGGCGGCAAATAGATTAAATAGGGTATCAGATCATCAGGCGATCAGGATGATATATTTTCTTACTGATATCCTGTATCTTGATAACCACTATCTGATACCCTGATTTCCTGGCGTCCTTGTAGATATGGGAGATGCTTTGAGTGAAGATAATTATGATCTAATTATAATAGGTGCCGGACCAGCAGGTTTAACGGCAGGTATTTATGGTTCGCGGGCAGGTTTAAAAACAGTTATCCTGGAAAGAGCTTTACCGGGCGGTCTTGCGGCGACAACTGACCATATAGAGAACTTTCCTGGTTTTCCAGACGGTATTGCCGGTAGCGAGCTAACCGATAATATGAAAAAACAAGCTCAGCATTTTGGTGTTGAAGTCATAGGCACCGAGGTTGTGTCCTTAGAGAAAAAAGACCAGATCATCATCATTAAAACGAACACGCGTGTTTTTGAGGCAGTTGCGGTAATCATCGCAACAGGTACTTTGCCAAAAAGACTCAATGTGCCCGGAGAAAATGCGTTGATTGGTCGAGGTATTTCGTATTGTGCGACCTGTGACGGTCCTTTGTTCAAGGGCAGAAGGATCGCCGTTATCGGTTGTGGAAACTCAGGTCTTCAGGAAGGAAAATTTCTCCTGAATTTTGTAGAACACATAACTTTTATTGAATTCTTACCGTATATTACAGCCGAATATATATGGAAAGAGCGGTTTAAACAAGAGCCCAGGGCAGTTTTTTTTCTCAATCATAAATTATCGAGTATTAAAGGTAAAAAACAGGTTGAAGCTATAGTGATTGAGGATCGAGCAAGCAAGAGCGAACAGGTGATAGAGGTAAGTGGTGTTTTTGTATACACCGGCATGGTGCCTAAGTCTGATTTTGTAAGAGGATATGTGGATATCGATAGTGAAGGCTATATTACTATAAATAAAAGGCAGGAAACATCATTAGCTGGTGTTTTTGCTGCTGGAGATGTTTGTGCAGGAGCTATTCGACAGGTTGTGACAGCTTGTGCACAAGGTGCTGTTGCAGCGATGAGTGTATATTATTATATTGATTCTTTAAAGTGAAGATTATTTTATTTATTTAGATATCTTTTAGAATAATTTTTTTTGCGGTCAATGCAGGACCGGCATCAAGAAATTGCCCCGCCCATTATAGATGGACGGGGCAATTTCGGTTAATGATATTATTTACTTAAGCCAGATGATTTTAGAAGTTGTGGTATTGTCTTCGGCATCGATTTTAACGAAGTAGACACCTTGTGCCAGAGATTTGAGGTTAAAGCTAAATTCACCTGAGCCATTGAGTCGACC
>JBARXB010000029.1:0-34521 GCA_049647165.1 bacterium | reverse complement strand
ATTGTCCTAATGACCATGCCGTGAGCTTCCCCATGGAATTCCATGATACTAATGACACGGTGTGGACCGCAACACCTTCAATAACTGTTTATGCGCCGGTATTAACATATCAGGACGTAAGTATTATTGGTGGTAATGGCAATGGTATACTCGACCCAGGTGAAACGACTGACGTTGTGGTAACGATAGAAAATGAAGGTGGTGCGACCGCGGCTAATGTAACATCAACGCTGTGGACTTCATCTTCTTATATTACGATCAATGACGATTCAGGTAACTTTGGTACGATCAACCCGGGTAACCAGGGTAATAATTCTAGTGACCCGTATAATGTCACGGCAAATGCTACGACGCCGACCGGTACAATCTGCGACTTTGAGGTCGAGGTCGTGTCTGGCATTTATGTCGATACTTTGCAGTTCAGTCTTGTTGTCGGTAAGAAGCACTATTATATCTGGAACCCTGATCCCACGCCGGCGCCGGGTGCAGATTGCCATACAAGGTTAGGTAACCTTGGTTATAGTGGTGATTATGGTACGACCTTAGCCCCTGACTTGACCTTATATCAGGCAGTCCTGGTTTTTGTTGGTATTTACTCGAACAACTATATTATTGCAAGTGGTAGTGCAGAGGCTGCGGCTTTAGTTGATTTCTTACAGAATCAGGGTGGTCGGATGTACTTAGAAGGTGGTGATGTTTGGTACTGGGATCCGCCGACTGGTTATGATTTTGGTCCGCTTTTTGGCATCAATGCGACGGCGGATGGTTCAGGTAATGGTGGTCCATTTGTCGGACAGGCGAGCACCTTTACCACGGGTATGAGTTTTGCCTACGGTGGTGAGAATTCCTATATCGATCATATTTCACCGACGGGTACTGGTTTCTTGATATTTTATGATACGGACAATGCGTATGATGCTGGTGTTGCCAATGATGCAGGGACTTATCGGACCGTGGGTACATCATTTGAGTTAGGTGGTTTAGTTGATGCGAGTCCGCCTTCGACGCGTTCGGCGTTACTGGATTCGATCATGAAGTTTTTTGGTATTGTGATCAATCCGGGTGTTGAAGAGGGTGGTCTTGCTGGTTTGCCATTAAAGACGCTATTAGGGGTGATGTATCCTAATCCGGGTTTAGGTGTAATGAGTATTCGTTATCAGGTAGCGGGTGTGAGTGATGTTTCGTTGTGTGTGTATGATGCCGCGGGTCGTTTAGTGCGTACCATTATTAAAGGTGCGTGTGAGCCGGGTTGTTATACTCAGGTTTGGGATGTACGTGATGATTTAGGTCGTCGTGTTCCTGCAGGTGTGTACTTTGTGCGTTTTGAGACTGACGATTACAAAAAAACAGAAAAGGCTATTTTGTTAAGGTAAGTTATAAAAATAGGTTAGGGTTAGGATGCTAGATATTATTTTTTATTCCAGTGTCCTAACCCAAACCCAACAACTATGTTTTTAGGAGGTATAATGCGTAAAACATTAGGTTTGTTTGTGATATTACTTGCTTTAGGTTTTGCGGCTGAGACCGTGACCTTTGATGCTAACTGGGCGAGTAATCCATTATTCAATGTGATCAACCAGACGCCATCTGGTGTGGAGTTAGTGTTCAGTTCGCACCAGGTTGTGATTGAGGATCAATTACTTGATGGTGTAGTGCAGAAGAGTTTTGGTGTGCCGTCGGTATTTATTGCCGAGCCGGGTGTGCCGAATCTCAATGCTGTGAGTCGTTATGTGGCTATGCCTGAAGGAGCGCAGGCAAGAGTGCATATCATTGATTCGCGTACTGAGGTTTATCATAATATTGAGGTGGCGCCGGCGCCGAATATTCCGCGTGATGATGATGATTCACCTTTGGTGTATGAGAAGGATATGGCGATTTATGGTCAGGATGCGTTCTGGCCGGCTTTGCCGGTGCGGCTTTCAGAGCGCAAGCAGATTCGTGGCGTTGATATTGTGATTGTTGGTGTGATGCCGTTTCAGTACAATCCTGTGACCAAGGAATTGATTGTGTACAAGGATATCCGTTTTCGGATTGAGTTTATTGGTGGTAATGGTCATTTTGGTGAGGATCGTCTGCGCAGTCGTTTGTGGGAGCCGATCCTGCAGGGTCATTTGTTAAACTATGCGTCTTTACCCAAGATCGATTTTTATGCACCCGAGCGTATTGGTAACCGGGACAATGTTGAGTATATCATTATTGTGCCGGATGATGCAGTTTTTGAGGCGTGGGGTGATACGATTGCGGCGTGGCGTAAATTGCAGGGTATTTCTTCTGAGGTATTTACCTTAACTGAGGTCGGTGGTTCGACGGCCGCGGCGATTGAGAGTTTTCTTAATAATGCATACAATACCTGGAGTCCAGCGCCAGTGGCATTCTTGCTCTTATCTGATTATCCGTCGTCCGGCGATGTTTATGGTATAACCTCGCCGGTCTGGAGCAGTTATTGTGTGTCTGATCATATTTATGCGGATGTGGATGGCGATGATGTGGCGGACATGTACCACGGTCGGTTTACAGCCCAGTCAGAGACGCATTTAAGTACCATGATCAATAAATTCTTGAGTTATGAGCGCAGTCCTTATACGGATGTGGGGTTTTATGATCATCCTTTGGTTGCCTGTGGCTGGCAGACTGAGCGTTGGTTCCAGTTGTGTTCCGAGACAGTGCGTCATTTCATGATCAATCATTTTGGCAAGAATCCGTATCGTCAGTACAATATTTATTCGGGCACGCCAACTGTGGGCGGTCCCTGGTCATCGCGTGTAGGTACGGCGCCGACCGTGCAGTACTGGTATAATGCAGGCTGGCTGCCGTCGACAACAAATCCATATGATGCAACCTGGTGGAATAATGGTTCAGCATCTGGTATTACCAACAATATCAATGCCGGGTCCTTTATTGTCCAGCACCGGGATCATGGGGCAACCTGGGGCTGGGGTGAGCCGAGTTATACCCTGACTGATCTGGATAATCTCACCAATACCATGTATCCGTTTGTTTTTTCGATCAACTGTTTGACTGGTCAGTATGACTATTCAAGCGAGGTTTTTGCCGAGAAATTCCATCGGATTACTTATGGTGCGCTCGGTGTGAATGCGGCGAGTCAATCGAGTTATTCGTTTGTCAATGATACCTATGTCTGGGGGTTATATGATGGGCTATTCCCAGAGTTTGATGCGAGTTACGCAGTCGTTGATATGCCGGGTTACCGGAATCTGCGGCCGTGCGAGGCAATGACCTATGGCTTGCTTTACCATGATGTCATGTGGTTTCCAGATTCTTCTGGAGCCGGTTCTTACCGTGCTTACACGCGCAATCTCTTCCACCACCACACTGATTGCTTTGTAACCCTGTACTCAGAAATACCAATGACCTTGAGCATCAGCCATCCGCCCAATATCCCAGCTGGTCAGACGTTTTTTATGGTCACGGCTAATGACAGTTCAGTCATTGCCTTAACTGTAGCTGGTGAGATCATCGGGGTTGCCGAAGGCACGGGTTCACCAGTGAGCGTAGCAATCCCAGCACAAACACCAGGTACCTGGGTAAAAGTGACGATTACCAAGGCGAATTATTACCGGTATGAACAGGATGTCGAAGTTATTTCGAGTACCACACCTTATGTGACTTTATCTGCTGATATTATCGATGATGTCGCTGGTGGTAATGGTGATGGTCTTGTCAACCCGGGTGAGACAATTGATTATGGCGTTTATGGTAAGAATGTTGGCGGTGCAGATGCTTTTTCAGTATATGGGTTGCTTACTGAAGGTGATACCTATGTAACCCTGTCTATTGATTCAGCCTGGTATGGTGATATTCCGCAAAACGATTCAAGTTTATCCAGTCCGTATTATCATTTCACTGTGGCCACTGATTGCCCAAACGGACACGACCTTGATTTGACATTGTACTTCCATGACATTAATGACAGCGTCTTTACTTCCTTCCCTTCGGTTACTGTTTATGCGCCTGAGCTCGATTATCAAAGCCATTCAGTAAATGGTGGTAATGGTAATGGCATACTTGACCCTGGTGAAACTGCTGACTTGGTAGTAACGATCGAGAATGTCGGTGGCGCGACGGCCTATGATATCACATCTACATTGATTACTTCTTCTGCATATATAACGATCAATGATGCAAGTGGTAATTACGGCACAATCAATCAGGGAAATACTGGGAATAATAGTGGTGATCCATATAATGTCACTGCAGATATTGGAACACCGTCAGGCACGATCGTTGATTTTGGTATTATTGTGAATTCGGGGTTTTATACTGATACGCTAAATTTCCAGCTGACTGTTGGCATAGCACCAGGAACGGTTATCTGGGGACCCGAGCAGTTGCCCAGTTTCCCTCCATATCCTACGGCCTTTATCTATGGTGTAGCATATGATCCAGTAGGTGACCAGATTTTTGTCTGTGACGGTTATTCTCAAAATTTGCGTGTGTATTCATCAGATAGCAATGTTGTTTATTATGGTGCAATTACGCCACCAGATACTATTTCTGATGTAGCATACTCTTATTATGATGATAATCTCTGGGTTACTGGATATAAGAATATGAAGCGCTCCTGGAAGATTGATAAAGCTGGTACGTCTTTGCGCTGGTTTACTAGTCCAGCCAATGATTATGGTTGTGGTATTGCGTTTAATTATCAAGATGGTAATGAGATTTGGTTTGCGGATCGACGCACTACGCTTGGTCAGCCTGCGTATATTTATGTGTCGGATACACTGGGTAGTGCGACGCAATACAATTGTCCGATACAGGGTTATATGAATGCACGTTGTTTAGGTTACGATTCACTGGGTCATTCTTATATTCATGTGAATACGTTCTTTAATTCTGGTGGTACGACGCTTGACAGTGCTGGTATTTATGAGTATCAGGGTGTACCACCAACCTGGACGGGTAAGTATTTCCATACTCCCAGCGCCTGGAATATCCGCGGTATTGGCTTTGATCCACGTGATGGCAATTACTGGATTACGATTGTCCAGGGTGCGCCTTCTGGTGACAACTCAATTGTGAAAGTGAAGGGATTCTATACACCGGTTGTCACGGTTGAGGAAATGCCGGGTGTACTGCAGATCACGAGTTCCAAGCTAACCCTGTATCCATCGATATTTACCAATGGGATAAACATCAAACTTCAGGTTCTAAAGGGCAGGCAAGCAGCATTGAGAGTATACGATGCTGCAGGTAGGGTTGTAAGGCACTTTGACGTGCCGTGTCATGTATCAAGTCACCAGACACTTGCCTGGCAAGGTTGTGATGATCAAGGTCGTCGTGTTCCTGCGGGTGTGTATTTTATCAGGTTTGAGACTGACGATTATCAGAAAGTAGAGAAAGCAATACTATTGCGATAGAGATAAATAGAAAATAGGTTAGGGTTTGGAGGCTGGATAAAATCATATGTTCCAGCTTCCTCACCCAAACCCAATAACTATTTTTTAACCAGGCGTTTTAGAAAATCCTTGGCTTCATTAAGACCGAGGATCAGGCACAGACTGTAGAAAATCACCAAGGCAATGATTCCGCTAATAAGAAGGTTCAATATCTGATTGACAAAGGCAAGACCTATTGCATTAACAAGGAAGTCATTGATGACCATTGCTCCTAAGCCGGCTGCACAAGCTGCGATCGCAAGCAGGATAAAGTATTTTACTAATGGTAATAATCTGAACTTACCGATCTTGCGCGGCAGGAAATAAAATAAGATTGCAAGGTTTAAAAACGATGATATTGTCGTTGACAGAGGAAATGCCCGAAATCCAATAATACGCATCAAGACCAGATTTAAAATTACATTTACGCCGACCGCAACAAAACTTGCATACATCGGCGTTTTAGAATCTTTATATGCATAAAAAAGCGCTGCGATATTTCGTATCCCGGCGACAAAAGGTATGCCGATGATATAGAGAATTAAAGCTTGGGTTGTTGCGTAGGTATCGAATGTAGTGAACTTGCCGCGTTCATATATGAGACGTGTAATCGGATGAGAGAGAAAAGCAATTATCGCCGCGCTTGAGATAGTGAGAAAAAAAACGAGCTTAAGCGAATCAAACAATGTGGTTTTTGCTTCAGCGTGGTTTCCCTGAACGACATATTTTGAAATCGTGGGTAAGGCAACCGTACCAACCGCAATACCAAACAACCCTAAGGGTAAGTGCATTATCCGAAACGCATAGTTGAGCCAGGTCATACTGCGTTGCGCAAGGAGTGATATTAGGAAAATATCCACGGTAACGTTTATCCTTGAGGCAGCAAGACCCATTGCTACGGGGATAAATAGTGTGATAATTTTCTTGAAGCCGGGGTCTTTGAAATTGACATAAAGCCTGTAGCGAAACCCTTTTTTGTGAAGTGTTGGGATTTGTATTGCAAACTGCATCAAACCACCCAGAGTCACGCCGATCGCCATGCCGAATATCGGATCAATACCGTGCTTTACCAGGTACACGTAGAGTATTATCGGCGTAGCGATCGATAGGATATTGAAAAAAGCCGGCGCCAGGGATGGTATGAAGAATTCCTGTTCAGTATTCAAATAACCCATTGCCCAGGCAGCAAAGGCAATGAAAAGCAAGAAAGGAAAAATGGTGGCAGTCAAACAAGCGGTAAGGTTGAGCTTATTCGGTACCGCGCCAAAACCAAATGCAATGACCTTTACGATATACGGTGAAAAGACAATGCCGAGCACTACTGTTATGCCGACGACAATTACCAAAATATTGAATACATTGCTGGCAAGAAGGTTTTGCTGTTCCTTACCTTTTTGTTTTGCCGAAGTCAGGGCAGGTATGAAGGCAGCGGACAGAGCAGTTTCTGCAAAGAGATCTCTGAACAAGTTGGGGATGCGGAATGCTGCATTAAAGGCATCGGTCGTCATACCCGCGCCAAAAAGGTAGGCAAAGACCGACTCGCGAATCAATCCCAGGACCCGGCTGATTGCGGTACCTATGGTAAATGCCCGAACCCCTTTTGTGATATCTGGCATGGGCAATTATATTGAATATATAACTTGTGTCAATGTAGCGATTTTCCGATTCCGTAGTAGGGACACGACCAGGTTGCTTGGCGGTCTGCTAATACAGTTTTCTAAAATGTCTATTAAACAATCTGTCCAAGTTTCTGTAAATTCTCGTTGACTTCAGGCACTTTTTAGATATAATGAAACGTATACAGATGAACCAAGAAGGAGGCGATATGAAACCGAAAGTTGCCATTAATGGCTTTGGAAGGATTGGCAGATTGGTTTTTAGGGCTGGATATAAGAGCGAAGAATTTGATATTGTTGCAATAAATGATATCACCGATGCACAGACTTTGGCACATTTATTAAAATATGATTCAGTACACCGAACATTTAACCCAGAAGTCAAGGCAAAAGACGGCGCCATAATTGTCGATGCTAAGGAATATAAGGTTTTTTCTGAAAAAGACCCTTTGAAATTACCGTGGAAAGATCTCGGTGTCGAATATGTGGTCGAATCTTCTGGTGTTTTCCGGGAATACAGTAAAGCTGAACTGCACATAAAAGCTGGTGCCAAAAAAGTCATGCTTTCGGCACCGGGTAAGGGTGAACCAAAGATAACTTCATTTGTCATGGGTATTAACGAAAATGCGTATGACCCGAAAAAGGATATGATATTCTCTAATGCTTCTTGTACAACAAACTGCTTTGCCCCGGTTGTCAAGGTCCTCCATGAGGCATTCACAATAAAAAGAGGATACATGACAACGATCCATTCCTATACCAGTGACCAAAGGATCCTGGATCTGCCCCATAAAGACCTGCGCCGGGCAAGGGCTGCTGCATTGTCAATGATTCCGACGACGACTGGCGCGGCCAAGGCGATCATTGGACTATTCCCTGACCTTAAAGGAAAGCTCGATGCCATAGCGCTGCGCGTACCAACGGCTGATGTATCGATCGTTGATTTTGTTGCCGAATTGGAAAAAGAAACCACGGTCGATGAGGTTAACAAGGCGTTTAAAGACGCGGCTCAGGGTAATTTAAAGGGATATCTTTATTACTTAGATGTACCACTCGTATCTTCAGATTTCATCGGTAACCCGTACTCCTCGATCTTTGATGCTGAATTAACCAAGGTTAACGGCAATCTCGTCAAGGTTTTGTCCTGGTATGATAATGAATGGGGCTATTCTGTACGCATGGTCGATTTGCTTAAATACATTATCAGGAAAGCCTGATGGCAAAGCTTTCAGTCAGAGATTTTGATCTCAATGGAAAAAAGGTGTTCGTTCGCGTGGATTTCAATGTCCCCCTGGATGAGGAACAGCATATTACTAATGATACAAGGATCATGGCATCCTTGCCAACTATCAAATATATTCTTGAACAGGGTGGTATTCTTATACTTGCCAGCCATTTTGGGCGGCCAAAAGGCAAGATCAATTCCAAGATGAGCTTGTTGCCAGTTGCTCACCGATTGAGCGAGATTCTAAAACGCAAGGTGATATTTGCGCCTGATTGTGTCGGTCCCGAGGTTAAGAGAATGGCCCAGGCTTTGAAGCCGGGCGACATTCTGCTCCTTGAGAATACCAGGTTTCACCCTGAGGAAAAGAGCAATGATCCCGGTTTCGCAAAAGAACTCGCTTCGCTAGCCGACCTCTATATCAATGATGCTTTTGGAACCGCCCACCGTTCTCACGCCTCAGTAGTCGGCGTACCAGCCCATTTTAAAAACCCCGCGTGCGGTCTTCTTCTGGAAAAAGAAATCCGATTCCTTGAAGGTGCTTTAAAAGAACCAAAACGTCCTCTGCTGGCGATAATCGGCGGTGCAAAAGTATCTACAAAGATTGGGGTTATTAAAAATCTACTTAGTTCCGTCGATAACTTAGTTATTGGCGGTGGTATGTGTTTTACATTTTATAAGTCAAAAGGATGCGAGATTGGTAAATCTCTTTGTGAAGATGATTTCCTTGACCAGGCAACAATACTGCTCAACAACAAGAAAATCTATCTACCAGTAGATGTTCTGGTCGCCAAAGAGCTAAGCAAGGGTAGTCCAACCAAGTGTGTGGAGGCTTGTAATATACCTGCTGATTACCATGGTGTTGATATTGGTGAGAAGACGCGCCAGGATATAGCCCGGCTTGTGAACAAGTCAAAGACAATTGTCTGGAATGGACCTATGGGTATATTTGAGATCGATGATTTTGCAAAAGGAACCGCGCACGTTGCTAGATCAGTTGCTCAGGCAACTACAAAAGGTGCGATTACGATTGTGGGTGGCGGTGATACCATAGCTGCACTCGCCAAGTATGATTTGCTCAATGATGTTACTCATGCTTCAACCGGTGGCGGCGCGTCGCTTGAGTTTCTCGAAGGCAAGGAATTGCCCGGTATTAAAGTATTAAAGGATAAATAAATGGAACCTATTATAGCCGGTAACTGGAAAATGAACAAGGACCCTGCTGAATCGAGGTCATTGGTGCAAAAGTTGTTGGAATTAGTGAGCGATGTCAAAGAACGTACGATAATTGTTATTCCACCGTTTACATCTTTGCCTTATGTCAGTGAAATAATCTGGAACAGCCAGTTGAAACTGGGTGCGCAGAATATGCATTGGACAAGACAAGGGGCTTTTACCGGTGAGATCTCAGGGTTGTTCTTAAAACAACTTGGTTGTGAATATGTTGTTATCGGGCATTCTGAAAGAAGACATATCATGGGTGAGACGGATGAAGTGATAAACAAGAAGCTGAAAACTGCTCTGGAAATCGGTATGATTTCGATTTTTTGTGTTGGAGAAACAGAACAAGAAAAACAGAATGGTCAGACTGAAGAGGTTATTTCAAGGCAGCTGAGCCAGGGGTTGCAAGGTATTGAGAACGAGGTGCACAAGCTCATCCTTGCCTACGAGCCGGTTTGGGCAATAGGTACTGGCAAGACTGCGACTCCAGAGCAAGCTGCTCAAGTCCATAAATTTATCCGTTCTAGATTAAAAAAGAATACGGCGATTCTCTACGGGGGCAGTGTAAAACCAGAAAACGTGGATGTATTAATGGCACAACAGGATATTGATGGTGTTCTAGTCGGTGGTGCCAGTCTGAAGCCAGAGAGCTTTGCCCGGATCGTCAGGTTTTCAATTCCTTGACATTTTCCGCAAAATAGATATAATACTACTCGTTCTACTATCTAAGGAGAAAAAATGTACAGTGTTATGTTATTTATCCATATTTTGGTCTGTGCCCTGCTTGTGGTTATCGTATTATTGCAGCAGTCGCGCGGTGGCGGTATGTCGAGTGTTTTTGGCGGCGGTGGCGGCGGTGGTGGTGCTGATTCTTTGTTTGGCGGTAAAGGAGCCACACCATTTTTAGTAAAAGTGACTACCGGTTTGGCGATGGCTTTCTTCGTCACTTCGCTCGTTTTGGTTCTGATGAGTCGCAGGTCTATGTCCAAGAGCGCGGTTGAAAAAGCTCTGGAAGAAACGCCAATGCCTGCGCCCACGTCTGAACAAGGAGGGCCAGTAATCCCTACAGAACCCGCACCGATTATCCCTGAAGAACCAGGTGGAGGTGAGTAGTGTTTGCAGTTATTAGAGTCAATGGTTATCAGTATCTCGTGAGCAAGGGTGCGACCATTATTATTCCGGCACATATTGGTGAATTAGGTAAAGAAGTAAAATTCGATAAGGTGCTAATGATCAAAGAGGATGCCAGCATACTATTTGGTCAACCTTATATTGTTGGTTCAAAGGTCAAAGGGATAATAAAGAAGCATGGCAGGTTTCCCAAAGTAATAGTCTTCAAATTCCGCAGAAGGAAGAAATACCGAAACAAAAGGGGTCATCGTCAGGATTTCAGTCAGATTGAAATTACTGATATAGTTAAGGGAGGATAAATGGCTCACAAAAAGGGTGTTGGAGCATCAAGAAATGGCCGCGATTCAGGCGGTAAGAGGTTAGGTGTCAAGAAATTTGACGGTCATGTCGTGAATGCTGGTACGATAATCATCAGACAGCGCGGCACTAAAATCCATCCGGGCATAAACGTTGGTGTTGGTAAAGACTACACGCTGTATGCCCTGGTTCCTGGTAAGGTTAAATTCGGCTATACCAGGGGTGGTCGAAGGACCGTATCAATACTACCCTGAGGTAAAATAGCTAAACCCCGTTAGATACTTGCTATCTAAACGGGGTAAACCCCTAAACACCTAAAAATACAAATACCTAAGAATCTAATTAACCCTTACCCATCTTCCATTTTATCATACACTTTTCTTTATTGACATTTATGACGTTTATGATATAATCCTACGATGAGGAGGTATTTGATGAAAATACACAGGATGATTGTGCTGCTTCTGTTCGGTCTTTTTTTGTACGGCGATGTCATGTATGAGATGTCGACAACAACTGAAGGTATGATGGGTATGGGTGGTGGTGAAACTACAATTTCTGTTTTTATTAAAGGCGACTGTTCCAGGACAAAAATGACTTCAACAGGTCCGATGGCTGGGCAACAGATAATTACTATTACGCGACTTGACAAGGGTGTTATCTGGACCCTGGATATGGATAACGAGCAGTATTCAGAAATGAAACTCGGCGAAGAGACAGAAGAAGTTGAGGGTGAAGAAGAAACATCTGCTGCAATGCCCGAGATTACAGTTGAAAAGACCGGTAAAAAGAAGGTACTGTTAGGAAAAGAATGTGAAGAGGTTGTTGTGTCAATGAAAGTCGAGGATGCGGAAGGGAGTATGAATTTTACCCAGACAATGTGGAATACAAAAGACGTTACAGGGTATGAGGAAATTACAGAGTTTAATAAAAAAATGACAGAAAAGGGCATGAAATCATCAAAGTCAAGTATGATGGCAGACAAGAAATCATTCGATGATTTCCAGAATAAAATCAATGAGATCGAAGGCTTTCCGCTTGAGCTCGATTTAGAGATGACAATGGCATCTGAACAGATGTCGTTTTCAATGAAGACCAATACTGTTGTGACGAAAATTGACAACAAACCAATAAATCAGAAGGTCTTTGAAATACCTGTAGGTTATTCTTTAAAAGAATAATTAATTCAGACAGATTATTACGGATTCAAACAGATGAATTATCATATCCGAAGGATGGAATAATAAGGGCTGGTTTGTGTATAATAGAATAGAGAGTGACGAAGTACTGATTGCGCGTGTAAAAAAAGGTGATTGTGAAGCGTTTAATCCTTTGGTTGAACGGTACAAGATGCCGCTTTACAAAATTTTGTATCGTATGGTGCATAATCGGGATGATACTGAAGATCTTGTTGAAGAGGCGTTTATCAAGGCATATCGGGCGATTTCGAGATTTGATATCAAACGGTCATTTTATGCCTGGATATGCCGAATTGCGGTGAATAATGCGATAAATTATATAAAAAAGGAACGCCGGGGTCAGATTCAATCGATTGGCATGGTGGAATATAAACTTACTGCGAAGAAAGGGAACCCAGTTGCAATGACCAGAGAAAAGATGCTAAAAGAGCGGGTTAATGTCGCGCTTGCTAAATTGCCAGATGAGTTTAGAATGATTCTTGTTCTGAGGGTTAATGAGGAATACAGTTACGAAGAGATCAGCAATATCCTGAAGATACCAAAGGGAACAGTTATGTCACGACTTGCACGTGCTCGACAAAAGCTTAAGAAGTTATTCGATGAATTGGAGGTGTAAAAGAAATGAAATGTGATCTGCCGAGAGAACTGTTGAGTGGATACCTTGATGAAGAACTCAACGAAGAGCAGCTGGCCCGGGTGAAGAAACACCTTGCTCAATGTGATGTTTGCCGCAAAGAGCTTGAGGAGCTTAAGATACTCGATGAGCACTTACGTTCTGCTGCGATTGAGGAGCCATCGAGAGAGTTTATCTTCAATCTCAACCGTCAGGTCATGGAGAAGATAAGAAAGAGGTCTCGTTTTTCGATTTTCAGGTTTTCACCGATATTTATACCGGTCGCCGTAGCTGTATTGGTCCTTATCGTCTTAGTCAATATCCCCGAATCCAGTAAGCCAGTAGACCTTGACCACCGGATTCTATACAGCGAAAGCGAGCTAAGAAAAGACATTGATGTAAAACAACCTGAGGTGAGTACCGCACGGAAGATGCCGGTGGGAAAGGGTATTGCTGTGAAAAAAGACAAATCCGTTGTTGCACCGAGTGCACCGATTGTGTCAGAATCAAAGTCTTACCGAGCTGCTGAGCAAGAGGTTGCTGGTGGAGTCTACGATCGAATTGAGGCCGATGAATTTATGAAAACAGGAAGTCTTGAGCAAATCGAGATACCAGATGATAGAGTCGTTAGAGCAATAATCGATACCCATGGTGTCGTGGTAAGAGTTGCCACTGGCAATACAATAATCCCCGAGCGAGACACAATGCTTGAGAATCGTTTGCAGGGGCAGCAGTTGAAACCAGCAACAGTATCTGGCAAAAAAGCACAAATTTACGTCGATCTCACGCGGATGAAAGAAGCTAAGGAATGCACTACAAAGCAATAATTGTTGTGGGTGCCCGTCCCAATTTTATGAAGGCGGCTCCAATCTTCACTCAATGTAAGAAATTCCATGAGGTAACACCGATCCTGGTCCATACTGGCCAGCATTATGATAAAGAACTCTCCAAGGTTTTTTTTGACGATTTAAAATTACCAAAACCCAATTTTTATCTCGGTGTTGGTTCAGGAACACACAGTGAACAGAGTGGTCGGATCATGATCGAGTTTGAAAAGATCTTGGGTAAACTCGACCCTGATATAGTTGTTGTGGTGGGCGATGTGAATTCGACCCTTGCCTGTGCACTTGCCACAGCTAAATACCGTTGTGGTAAACACAAATACTCTCCTGTCATCGCTCACGTTGAAGCAGGTTTGCGTAGTAATGACTGGCACATGCCCGAGGAAGTCAATCGACGGTTGACTGATGTGCTCGCTGATTTGCTCTTTACCACAGAAGTGAGTGGGCAGGAGAATCTAATAAAAGAGGGTATAGCAAGTGATAAGATCTATCACGTGGGTAATGTGATGATTGATTCTCTATTAAGTTATAAAAAGCAGGCTGAGAAATCCTGCATCTTAGAGCAACTCAAGCTGAAAAAAATCGAGTATGCTGTACTCACCATGCACCGTCCGGAAAACGTTGATATAAAGGAAACCCTGGCAGGATTCCTCGCTGCTTTCGAGAAAATTTCCAAGTCCATAAGAATAGTTTTCCCAGTACATCCTCGAACCAAAAAGATGTTCGACCGACACGGATTGAAAACTGATTTCCTGAAAGCTATACCGCCGCTCGGCTACCTGGATTTCCTGAAACTGCTGGCGAATGCAAACTTCGTACTTACTGATTCAGGCGGCATTCAAGAGGAAACAACTGTGCTCAATATACCTTGCTTGACGCTGAGGGAGAATACGGAAAGGCCGGTGACGGTGGATAAAGGCACGAATATCATCGTTGGCAAGGACCCTGATTCAATAGTAGAACAAGTGGGGAAGATCTTGAGCGGCGAGAGGAAGCAGGGTCAAATGCCAGAATTCTGGGATGGTAAGGCTGCCCAGAGGATATACAAGATAGCATTCAATTATCTCAAAGTGCAGAATTGATTAGATGGATTTAAAGGTTACGGTTGTACCGCGTGCCAAGAAATGTGAAATCGTCGAGTTGGACGTCCATCACCTAAAAATAAAACTCATTTCTGCGCCGGAAAAAAACAAGGCAAATAGAGAATTGATTGCGGTTCTTGCAAAGCACTTTGGTGTCAAAAAATCTGCGGTCCTTATCAAAACCGGGCAAAAATCCAGGTACAAAACAATTCAGATCCTACAATAATAACCTCTCGATATATTTTTTGAATTTCTTCAATGCCTTAGCGCGATGACTGATGCGGTTCTTAACTTTCGGTCCGAGTTCGGCAAAAGTCTTGCGAAAACCATTTGGCATGAAAATCGGGTCGTAACCAAAGCCTTGAGCGCCGCGCGGCTTTATAGTAATCTCGCCAATGCACTTACCGTCAAAAATTTCATACTTGTTTGTATCATAATAATAGGCAAAGACGGCTTTAAACTGAGCACGTCGGTTGTGTTCATCCGCCATTTCTTTTAAAAGTCTGGCTATGCGGTGTTCGTCATTTTTGCCGAAGCGCGCAGAAATGATACCGGGTGCGCCGTTTAGGGCATCGACAAACAGACCTGAGTCATCAGCCAGTGATGGTTTTTGGCTGACTTTGAAAGCGAAGGCTGCTTTGCTAAGGCTGTTCTCAAGCAGCGTACGACCAGCCTCCTTTATTGATATGTTTATGTAATCACTGAGCGTTTGGTACTCAATATCCAAACCAAGGATGTCTTTTATTTCAGTTACCTTGTGCTGATTCGTCGTAGCAAGGATAATTGAATATGATTTTTTCACCCGACCGAACTTCTGCTCCTGAGTTTTAGTCTCCTTTTTCTATTACGGTGAGATCATTGTTTCTACAACGAAGGTACCGCGATAACCCAATTGCAACGCTTGCTGCTTTATAGTCTGAGCTTCTTCTTTTGTTAAAAAATCACCAATGCGCACTTTATAATAGGGTGCACCATACTGAACATATACGTTTTGTGTGAATGAAGCTCTTGCGTCATCAGCGACCCGTGAAGCGTTGTTTTCAGTCGATGATGCAAAAATCTGAATTCTGAAACCAAGAATCGTAGCTGGAGTTGGACTTGGTGGTGGGGTTGGCGTGACAACTGGTGGTACATAGGGTTGCGCTGATACTACTGGAGGTTCTTCCTCAATGAGCGGTGCGGGCGGAAGGATTGGTTCTTCCTCTGCTGGCGGTGGTGGAGCGATCACTATTTCTTCAGCAGGTGGCGGCAAAACAGGTTCCTCTTCGGGTGGGGGAACAACTACTTCTTCTTCAGGTGGTGGTACAGTGGGCTCTTCTGCGATCGGCGGGGCGATAACCTCCTCTTCTGCAGGTTGTGGTAACACCGGCTCTTCTGATACATAAGAGATTTCTTCTTCACCAAACACTATGACTTCTTCTAGCCCTTCGGTTTCGACTGTTGATTGTTTTTTAGCACAAAACACAAATACTAATGCGCATCCAATCAAGAGCATCTTCCTCATCTTATCCTCCTTTTTATTTCCTGAATAATTTTTTTAAAGCTGCAGCTCTTTTTTTACTGCAGACCAATATCCCTTTGGAACAAGCTACGATGATCAACCCTTTGACGTCGTAAACCCGCAAGGGGATATTGTCAGAAGTATACACAATTGTATCGCTGATTTCAAGACCTTTTGTGTTACCCAACATTATATTGCCGTTGCGGTCGGGTTTGAAAAAGCGTTCTAGAGCAAGCCATGAACCCACATCATCCCAAAGGAAATTTGCTCGGACAACGCAGAGTTTCTTACTTTTTTCCATTACCCCGTAGTCAATTGATATGTCAGGGATTCTCTTGAAATAGATTTGCTTGCCAGTTCTTGAAAATTCTTTAGCACCTTCATAGACTCGGGGGATATGCTTTTTCATCTCGCTGAGAATCGTTTTTATGCCCATGCTAAATATGCCGCTGTTCCATAAACACCTTCGGCTTCTGTAATATTTCTTTGCCTTTGCTAACGATGGTTTTTCAGTGAAGCCAGCGCCCCTGAATGCCGCCATGTTTCTATTCGAGATTATCTGCTTGCCGAGTTTCACGTAGCCATAACCGGTTTCCGGACGGGTTGGTACAATGCCGTACGTTACAAGATAGCCGCTTTGGGCAAGTTTGCCACCGAACCTTAACGCGGCGATGAAATTTTTCTTAGGGCTTATAAGGTGGTCTGCTGGCATGACGTGCATTACGCCATCCCCATGCTCTTTTAGTAGTTTCAAAGCGGTAAGACAGATCGCCGGTGCTGTATTCCGGCGCATGGGTTCTATGATTATGCGTTCTTTGCCGAGATGGGTACGCGTTAACCGTTTCAATTCTTCAGGTATTATTAAGACCCTTTCCTCTTTTTTGAAGTGAGTCTTTAAGCGCTCAATGGTTTGGACAATGAGTGGCGTGTCATTAAATACTGAAACAAACTGCTTTGGAAAATCGGGTTGGCTCACGGGCCAGAATCGTTCTCCTCGACCGCCGGCTAAAATAACTGCAAACTTCTTAATGCCTTACTCCTTTCAACTTGAACAGGATACTTCCTTTTTTGATTTTGGCTTTGATGAGTACGGGGTAGCGGTATTCATCCCGAGAATACCATATGTCCATACCACCTCCTGAACCGAATATACCCTTACCTTGTGTCTGGGGCGTAACAAGGATCGCGTTAAATTCTCCTAAAGGGGTTTTAACAACCTTTTCCTCCACAACATAGCATAATATTTCATGGTTTTCCTGTGATTTGTGAATATTGATTGGTATTGTATCGCCTTTCTCAAGAGCAATCGTTCTCAGATAATACCAGAAGCTGAGCAGATCCCGGGAGTTTTCCAATAGTTCGAGAAATAACGTGTCATCATAGTTTACGACGAGACTATCGTGGTTAAACGTAAGTCTTGAACGGCTTTTATACTTACCTTCATTTATCATTTCTTCATAATAAAGAGGAAGGAGGTCGTCAGTTCGAGTATAGACCTCAATCGTATCATTTAGCGTGAAGAGAAAGCCGAGCCTGGGATTGGAAGTTAGTAATGACGAAATGTGATAGCAATTGAATCCATCGTAGTCCACGGTATCGATGATTTCCAGAGTCATGGTGCCCAAAGTCAGGAACGACCACTTTGCTTCATATTCAAGTCTCTCGCCCGGGTTAAAACACAATATGAAAAGCAGCGGGATCATATGACCAAACTGGTTAATCGATCAATTCTATTATTGAGCGGCGGATGAGTTGCGAATAGCCCAGCAGCATCAGCTCGGTCTTTGCCAAAAGGGTTGGCAATAAATAGATGAGCATTTGATTGGGACGCACGCTTCAGGTGTGTATGCTGATCACGCAATTTGGCCAGTGCTTGGGCGAGTCCTTCTGGATAGCGTGTGATGTATGCGCCCGATGCATCGGCAAGGTATTCACGTTGTCTGGAGATCGCTGCCCTTATCATGGCAACGAATATCGGCGCGACAATAGCCAGGACAATCCCGGCTACCAGAAGGATTAAGCCTAATTGACCGCTGGTTTTTCGACTGCGCCTTCGACCACCGAAAAACATAGAGTGCAGAAAAAAATCCCGCAACAGTATTATCAACCCGCCTATGGCCGAAACCACGGTCATCAATAGTATATCATAGTTCCTGATATGCGCCATCTCGTGAGCAACAATGCCCTGGAGTTCTTGCCGGTTCATGATCTCAAGGAGTCCGGTGGTCACTGCAATTGAGGCATTTTCAGGGTTTCTGCCCGTAGCAAAGGCGTTGGGCGCCGGCGAAGGGGTTATGTAGACTTTTGGTTTTGGCGTACCTGCGGCAATCGCCACTTCTTCGACAATATTATGGAGCATCCGGAATTCATCGGGGTCAGCTGGCACAGAACCGGTTGCCCTGATCGCTAATTTGTCTGAGTTATAATAGAGGATGATATTGTAGATGATTATGAAAATCGCAAAGAAAACGTAGCCGGTAATACCCCAGTTAAGATAGCGCACCACGACATAACCGATCGCGCCGAGGAATAAACTTGTTATAATAATGAAGATAAAGGTTTTGCGTTTGTTGGCACCGATTAAGTCATAAAGCGTATCGCGCATTAAAATTTGACCTTTGGTACTGTTTTTCTCTCCTCTTCTGGTGCCTCAAAGAATTCACGAGGCTTAAAGTTAAACATTGATGCGATAATGGTTTGCGGAAACTTATGGATTGTTGCGTTGTAATCCATTACCACGTCATTATAGAACTGACGCGCGAACGATATTTTATTCTCAGTTGCAGTTAATTCCTCCTGTAATTTCAAGAAATTCTCATTTGCTTTCAACTGCGGGTAGTTTTCCGCCACCGCGAAAAGGGTCTTCAAGGTGGAAGTCAACATATTATTGGCATCAGCCGCATCTTTTGGTGATTTTGCGCCCATTGCCCTGGAACGTAGTTCAGCAACCTTTTCAAAGACCTCTTTTTCATGTTTTGCATAACCCTTGACCGTCTCAACGAGATTGGGTATGAGGTCATAACGACGTTTCAGTTGGACATCGATCTGTGCCCAGCCGTTTTTGACGCGCATCCTCTTGACCACAAGTCGGTTATAGATGGCAATGAATGCGATTACCAAGAGGATAATTAGTATTAAGATTATTATCATTTTTCCTCCACAACAATATTGTATACAAATTTCATAATTTGTCAAGAGACAGCACTGTTTTGCGGTACTTAAAGCCTTGAAAATATTGTACGGCAATGGACCCGGACAATTTTGTTTCTTGACTTGAAATATTATTTTAATATACTCTTACATAACTATGATAAATCGCACGATCAGAAACTTTCAAATAAAAGAACTCATCGCCACCGGTGGTATGGCGGCAATATATAAAGCAGTTCAAGTTTCACTCGACCGGATGGTTGCGGTGAAAATACTCCACGGTCATCTTGCCCAGGACAAGAATTTCATTACGAGGTTTGAACGTGAAGCAAAAGCAGCGGCAAATTTGAAACATGAGAATATCGTCAACATTATCGACTATGGAAAAGCCGAAGATGTATATTTTATTGCGATGGAGTATATTGATGGTCGTAGTCTTAAGGAATTGGTAAGTTCTGTTAAGTTCATGCCCCTTGACATTGCACTTTCCATTGCTTATGAAATCAGCAAGGGACTCGCTCATGCCCACCAAAAAGGCATGGTCCATCGTGATATCAAGCCCGCGAATATTTTGATCGGCTATGACGGTACAGTAAAGATCGCTGATTTCGGGCTCGCCCAGGCGCAGGATTTAATCTCCGTCACGGTAACCGGGTCAATCGTTGGCACGCCGGCTTATATGTCGCCTGAACAAGCAGCGGGCAAAAAGGTGGACAACCGTACAGACATTTTCTCTTTGGGTGTGGTTATTTATGAGATGATAACTGGTAGCAAACCATTTTGTGGCGAGAATTATTCATCGGTTATTCATGAAATCATTACGGTCAAACAGCCAAAGCCGCTTGAAGCAAACCCTTTGATCAATAAAGAAATCAATGATGCCATCGAAAAAATGCTTGAGAAAGACCTCGACCACCGGTACCAGGAAATCACAGCAGTCAGTGAGATAATCCATTCATATTTCAAGAGGAACAAGGTTGAAGTCACCAGAGAGCAGATTGGTGGTTTTGTTAGTAAACCAGATGCGCTTTTCAAAGATCTTATTGAGCGGCGGAAAAAGAAACATTTTGAACGCGGTCTTTATTTTATGACCCTTGGCTACGCGAAAATCGATGATGCGATCAGCGAGTTCACCAAAGTTCTACATCTTGCGCCTGATGATGGACAGGCAAAGAAACACCTGACAGAACTCAAGAAGCGGAAAGAAGACACACCTTTGCCTAAGCAGAAAAAGGCAACGCCAGAGCGCGGTAAGTTGCCGCTCCTGCCAATCGGCATAGTCATTGCAGTTTTGATAATCGCGGTGGTTTTGTTTGCTTCCTTAACAAAGCGCCGGAAAACGCATGTACTACCTGAAGATACAACAATGTCCTTTGGTGCTATGGATATCAAATCGACGCCAGAGAGTGCTTTGATATACCTCGATGACAAGAACCTGCAAATAGTAACGCCGGCATTGCTCAACAGCCTTGTGAATGGCAAACACACAGTAAAATTAGTCAAGCCTGGTTTTGTTGAATATGTCAAAACCTTTGAAATAAAACAAGGAGATACGATTAGCCTGAAGCCGGTTCTTGAAAAAAAAGCAAGTTCAGTTGTTTACGGCAGTATCCTTGTGAAGTCACAACCACCTGGAGCAGTGGTTTTTCTCGATAATGTCAATACTGGTTTAAAAACGCCATGTACACTTAAAAATATGGTTGAAGGTGAACACCGAGTCAAGCTTCTAAAAAAGGGCTATCAATCCAAAGAGGTAAGCAGCGATGTTACTGCGGTAGAGCAAGTAATTGTAAATGTGACGCTAATTAAGGTAAGTACGCCAGTAGTAGAAAAACAATTTTCATATCTGAAAATAAACGTTGAACCGTGGGCAAAAATATATATTGACAACCGGTACGTGGAAACTACGCCCATTGCTCAACCAATAAAAGTACCTGCTGGTACTCATTCGGTGAAACTGGAAAACCCTAATTTCAAAGTCTGGAAAAAGAAAATCACTTTTGCGCCAGATAAAACCGTCAATATGGACATAAAACTTAATGCAAAAGATGGATTTTTGAAACTAACGGTTAAACCATGGGCTGATGTTTACATCGATGGACAGTACTACGAAACAACGCCGATTGCTAAACCGATAAAGCTATTACCAGGAAAACACACATTAAAGTTGATAAACCCATCATATAAAACTACGGAACAGCAAATAGATATCCCGGCTGGAAAGATGTTGAAAAAGTATGTGGAGTTAAAATCTAAATAAAGGAGGAGTAATGTTCAAAAAGACTTTCTTAATGCTGACCCTTGTCTTGGTGGTGTTTACTTTTGCTCAGGTATCTGAGGACTCGCTTGGGCATATGCTGCAAAGAGCAAAGCTCTATTATAGCAATGGGGAGTATGAATCAGCTATCAGTGAATTGGAGAGTGCGCTTCAGTTCTTAAAACAGCTTAAATCTACTGATCAGGTTGAGGCTTACAAATACCTGGCGTTTAGCTATGTTGCCTTTGGTGATAAAGAAAAGGCAAAGAAGCAGTTTAAAAGAGCCTTGGCACTTGAGCCTACGATGGAGCTCGATCCAACGACTGTTTCACCAAAGATCATCAAGGTGTTCGAAGAAGCAAAGGCTGAAATGAAAATAGAACCAACCCCGGTCGAGCCTGAACCTCCAAAGCCAGTAGTTCCGGCAGGAAAGAAAAGGGTAAGTAAAACAAAGGCGCTCATGCGTTCCTGTTGCGTACCAGGTTGGGGCCAGATGTACAAAGGCTGTTCGAGCAAGGGAAAGAGAATCATGATCGCTTCGGGCATAACATTCGGTACATCGGTTTTTTCATTGATCATGAATGAAAGATCCCATAACAAATATTTGGATATTCCAGAAGGCGCTCCTCAATACGAATTTGATGATGCCTATAAAAAATACAAGATCTGGCATAATATCACCGCTATTAACCTGGCGTTGTTCGGCGTTGTCTATGCATATAATATCTACGATGTCTTTTTTACAAAACCAGCC
Organism: bacterium; assembly: GCA_049647165.1. Lineage (GTDB taxonomy): Bacteria > Hydrothermota > Tepidihabitantia > SM23-42 > SM23-42 > JAUVZL01. Next base: position 12,237 of record JBARXB010000029.1, on the reverse strand, counting down.
ACTGCATGGTCATTGCTCGATCAGGACAAAGGTTTGTATTGCGAACCAAGTATGGAGCGGATAAAAATTGGTTACGTGGTATCTTTTTAAGAAGAGGACAAGATGAACAAGTTCCTTATATTCATTCCAATATTGCTACTCAGTACGTTGAGTTGTTTAAATCCAGGGTTGATTCATTTCGATGACGTTAAGATCCGTGGGAGAATAGTTATTCGGATATCATAACATTCAATGGCAACATTCTTGATTCATAAGCCTGATGACGAAACCCAGGTCGTCAAGCTGCACAAAGACCATATGACCTTAGGCCGTCGTGATGATAATGATATTGTCATTGATGACGTTTTTGTATCACGGTTCCATATCGAAATTGAAAGAAAGAACAACAAGTACATGATCAAGGACCGCAAGAGTCGGTACGGAACTTTTGTTAATGGTGACAGGGTTGTGGAAAAGCAACTCAGTTATGGAGATGAAATACAGATCGGCAATACAATAATCACCTTTGTCGATGAAAAGACCCTTGACCATATCCCTGAGCGGAAAACACCAAGTCGCCGATTTGGTACGGGTTTTGACTTTGCCAAGAAGATAGAGTCGATAAAAAAACAGCTATCAAAAGGCGCGGCAAAGAAAGATGTATTACGTTTGCTCAATGAATTAAAGACCTGTATCGCTCAGAACCAGGATAAGTTCAGCGAAGCTGAAAAATCCAAGGAGATCGCATCAACCTTGTGCGAAGTCGGCAATATTATCAATTTCGTCTTTGACCTTAACGTACTGCTGAACCTGCTCATGGATTTGGCATTGAAAATACTCCAGGCGCGCCGCGGGTTCATTATCCTCTACGATAAGGTATCCAAAGACTTGAAAGTCAAGGTTGCCCGGAACATGGGCGGTGAACTTGAACCGAGTACAACAACGGGCATTAGTCAAACCATTGCCTGGGAAACTTACAAGACTGGTCAGATAATCGCCACTGAAGATGCGATGAGCGATGAAAGGTTCAGAGCTCAGGAGAGCGTTATAAATTACGCAATCGGCGCAGTCATCTGCGCGCCGCTTGTTGCTAAAGAAAAAGGTAGGATCGGAGCTATCTATCTCGATAACCCGGTTTCCCAAAAGCATTTTGACCAGGGTGATATAGAATTCATGATATCATTTGCTAATCAGGCAGCCATTGCTATTGAGAATGCCCAACTCTATGAAAAAATAAAGAAGGAAGAAAAAATGAGGGATCGTCTCCAACGATTTTTTTCACCAACAGTCGTTGAAAAAATCATGGCTGCTGAGGAGGGCATGGCTTTAGTTGGTGAGGCCCGGATTGCGACCATTCTTTTTTGTGACATAAGGGGATATACCTCGCTGGCAGAAAAGATCGATACACTGGTCGCAGTTGAAATACTTAATGACTTTCTGTCCAGCATGACCGATATAGTATTTGTCCATGAAGGTACCCTTGATAAATATATTGGTGATTGTGTCATGGCAATTTTCGGCGCGCCGGTGGCGCATGACGACGATCCTTTAAGAGCCGTAAAAGCAGCACTAGACATGAAACAAGGCGTCATTGATTTGAAGAAAACCTGGCGCAAGAAGATGGATGTTGCCGAAGTCGAATCTTTTGAGATCGGCATTGGTATCCACACGGGCGAAGTGATCGCTGGTAATATCGGTAATATCAACAGAATGGAATACACCGTGGTCTCCCAGGCGGTGAACCTTGCTTCGCGACTGGAGAACACTGCTTTTCCTGGTCAGATACTCATTAGCAAATCCACCTATGAACTGACCAGGGATTTTGTGAAGGCGAAGAAGCTGCCGCCAGTCCAGATGAAAAATATAAGTAGGCCGGTTGAAATTTACGAAGTAATAGGCATGAAAGTACGGGATCGCAATGACTAAAAAAGCGGTTCAGGTTATTTCGGGCTTGACCCCGTTAGAGAATGCATTATAAAGCACTTATAATTTCCGATACTGTAAAAATCCTTTGTTCTTGCTGGTAGGATTGAGTAGCGCTCAGCGTTGGTATTCTCTAACGGGGTTGACAAAATAATAATTTCATATAATATTTTATATGTTTATTTTGCTGCTTTTAGGACAACTTGCTATTAGCTGTGAGGATGGCGAAGTTATGCTTTCGAATATCCCGCAGGTAGAAGAAACTAACGTAACTAAACAGGTGGTTGTGTGCGACGATTATGATCACATAATACGATATTACTGCCAGGAGTATGGTATTGATCAGCAATTAGTTAAGCTGGTTATAGAAAAAGAGTCTCAATTCAACCCCGATGCAGTTTCCAAAAGTGGTGCTATTGGTCTCATGCAGTTGATGCCGGAAACTGCCAAGATTCTTGGCGTGGAAGATGCTTATGACCCCTGGGATAATGTCCGGGGTGGTGTTGCATATCTACGTGATCTTTTTGATATTTTTGACGATGATTTGGAATTAACCCTTGCCGCTTATCACGCTGGACCAGGGATTGTAAGGGAGTTGAATCGTGTACCGTCAATTCCGGAAACCGTGGAATACGTTGACTACATCATATCAAGATATACGCCGGCACAATATCGTAAGGAGGTGTACTTCACCTTAACTGATGAAGGGACACCATTTATCACAAACCGACCCAAATAGTAACTTCTAATTTAGTGTTTCCTCGCTATGACCCCTATTGAGAGAACAGTATACAAGAACAGCTTTTTCTTTCGCAGACGCTCTTGTAGTTCATAGAACCTGAGGGTTATCCGGCCAAAATATCTAGGGTACATGGTCAGGTCTATCTTAAAGCGCCTCAGACCTTCACGTACGATCTTGTAAAATATGCCGGGTCGTGACCAGTCACCGTAAAAGCGTATTGGCTGGAACCCAAACTGGACCAAGAGTTTAGCCAGTGAGGCAATGGTAAACTGTCTTTCCCAACCACCAAACCACACACCAAGAGTAATTAGGATATGTTTGAGTATTGTGTAAATATGATAAGTTTGAGGAACGTCAACGACCAACAACCCTCCTTTTTTGAGGATTCTGAAGTTTTCGCGCAAGAGACCAAAAGGAGAAGGGAAGTGTTCTAAAAGGCCCTGGTGAAATACGACATCAAAGGTATTATCGTTAAAAGGACAGGAGCGTCCATCTGCAAGAATGAGCTTGACATCAGTTGATTCAGCACTGGAACGAACCAGGCGCAGGCTCTCTTTGGAGTAATCTAATAGATAGACAATACCGCCGAGCCGGCTCATTTTTAGTCCGTCGCGACCAGTTCCAGTACCAACTTCAAGTATTTTCTTGCCAGGTATGCTTGTAACCTCGGTGAGTTCGTTAACAATATTGGTTACTGGTGGATATATCACGGCAGGGTCTTTGCCTGCCCAGAATCTATCCCATACAGTAGTTGCTGGATTTTTGTTTATTTCTTGGACCCGAATTTCTCAGGCAACGAGTCAATGACGAGTTGAATCGTTGTTCGTCTCGCCATCGAGTAATTGTTGTAACTTGAGAATTCGTAATTCCGTGCTTCTTTTACTAACCTGCTTCTTACTGGTAAGGAATGAATATAATCGAGCCGCTCTTTAAATATTTCTATATCTTTTATTATTTCGCCAACAAAACTCTGACTCCAGACAGTACCTGTTTTTTTCTTGTATTCATTATACTTCCTGGCAAAATTACCTTTTATCAACTTCATTATTTTAGAAACCGTGTACATCGCACTTGGTTGAATAATCAGGTAGAACGAATCGGGCATTACTAAATATGCATATATCTTGTAATTGAGCATGTAGCGGTGGTAACCGATCGACAAGAGCAGGAATCGCGACCAGTGAGGGTCACTTAGAATCTCCACGCAATCTTTTGTCGTTGTTTCGATATAGTACATTGCGCCAGGCTTTATTATTCTCTTAGCCATACTCCCTCCTCAGGAACTTATTAGTTTCAGTGCTTCATCGTCAAGATTCTTCACGATTAAACTTATTAGATTCAGCACATGTTCGTAATCTTCTAATGACACAATACTCGAAGCCGAGTGGATGTATCGGCTTGGCACGCCGATAGCCAGACTCGGCACACCGAATTTTGTTAAGTGGATCATCCCGGTGTCATAACCTCCTTTTATGGATGTGAGATGATATGGGATATTGTTCAAATCAGCGAGTTCACATACGAAATCCCTAAGTTTCGTATGGGGGATCATGGTCCGGTCATAAATCAACAAGCCAACACCGCCGCCGAGTTGCTCAACCGCATCTGTTTCATTCCCAGGCGTATCACGACAAATGGACACATCCAGGGCAAAACCAATATCTGGTGAAATAGCAAAGGCTGAGGTTTTAGCACCCCTTAAACCGACTTCTTCCTGTACTGTGCCGGCAAGATAGATAGTATTGGGGTGCTCAGTTGCGGTTAAGTTATTAAGCAGGTCAATGAGCAGAGCACACCCAATTCTGTCGTCCCATGCCTTTGCCAGATATAGGTCACTATTTGCCAGCTGTTTGAATTCAGCTGCCGGGATAATCGGGTCACCCGGTTTGATGCCGAGTTTTTCTTTAACGTCAAATGTCTTGGTAGCACCAACATCGATATACATATCCTCAACCTTTGGTAGCTTTTTGCGCTCTTCTTCAGTTAGATCATGTATTGGCTTGAGCCCGATAACACCCGGTACGTATTCACCTTTTCTGGTCTTTATTTTGACACGCAGACCTGGTAAATTACCAACCCACCATCCACCAATGCATATGAACTTGATAAAACCTTGCTTGGTGATTTCTTTTACCATGAAGCCCACTTCGTCCATGTGGGCGGCAAACATTATTTTAGGTTTCTCGCTCGTGCCTACTTTTTTCGCAATAATACTACCTAATTTGTCTTTTGCTATTTGTCCGTGATCGCCGAAGTGTTTCCTTAATATCTTGACCACATCTTGTTCATATCCAGATACTCCAAATGCATCGGTTAGTTCTTTAAAAAGATCAATCCGCGACATTGAGCCTCCTTACCAGTTACACATCAAGATTTTCCACATATTTTGCATTATCTTCAATGAATTTTCTTCTCGGTTCCACTTCACCGCCCATTAATATCGAGAAGAGACGGTCTGCTTCAACGGCATCTTCCATATTGACTTTCTTGAGAATGCGTTTTTCCGGGTCCATAGTCGTCTGCCAGAGTTGCTGCGGGTTCATCTCGCCAAGTCCTTTGTAACGCTGGATATTTGGATTCTTGCCGGGTTTGGTTTTCATGAATTTCTGAAGCTCGTCGTCAGAAAACAGATAGGTTTCCCTTTTGTTAGCGCGTACCCTGTAGAGCGGCGGTTGGGCAATATAAACGATCCCGCTGTCGATTAAATCCCTCATGAACCTGAAGAAGAATGTCAGCAATAGCGTTCTGATATGGGCACCGTCAACATCAGCATCAGTCATAATGACAACTTTTTTGTAACGCACCCTGGCAACATCAAAACCATCTTCTCCGATGCCACAACCAATTGCCGAGATGAGGGTTCTGATTTCAGTATTGCTCAATATTTTGTTCAAACCACTCTTTTCAACATTCAGAATCTTACCGCGCAACGGTAGGATAGCTTGGAACCTCCGGTCTCTGCCTTGTTTGGCACTGCCGCCTGCAGAATCGCCTTCGACAACAAACATCTCGCAATCATCAGGGTTGGTTGATGAACAGTCAGCGAGTTTGCCAGGTAGGGTCTCACTGTCGAGCAGAGACTTGCGCCGGGTTAATTCACGAGCCTTCTTGGCCGCTAACCTGGATTTGGCTGCCGTTTTGATCTTGCCGATAATGATATTTGCGTACCTCGGGTTTTCTTCCAAAAAGGCGGCGAGCTGTTCGTTGACCAGGGATTCAACCGCACCTTTTGCCTCCAGATTGCCCAATCTTGTTTTGGTCTGTCCTTCAAACTGTGGGTTTCTTATTTTTATTGAAACCACCGCAGTTAACCCCTCACGTGTATCCTCACCGGCAAAACTGACGCTGTCCTTGAGCTGATTATGGCGACGTGCATAATCGTTGAGCGTTCTGGTCAGCGCCTTCTTGAACCCCACGAGATGGGAACCGCCCTCGTGGGTATTAATTGTATTAGCGTAGGTAAAGATATTCTCCAAATAAGAGTCGTTGTATTCCAGGGCAACCTCAACATCGATACCGTTTCGCCGGTGCGAAAAACATATTGGTTTATGTAAGCGGGTGCGACCCGAATCCAGATATTTGATCAGGTCAACAATGCCTTCCTGTGACAAATAACGTTCTTTGAATTTAGTCTTTGTTTCTTCGAAATCGATTCTTAAACCTTTATTTAAAAATGACAGTTCACATAAACGCTGGGTGATTATATCTTTGTGGAATTCAATCTTTGTGAAAATTTCAGTATCTGGCATAAAAGTTATCTTCGTGCCGGTTTTCTTCGTTGCACCGATTACCTTGATTTCAGCCTCAGGCTTGCCACGTTTGTAGCTTTGAAACCAGATTTTGCCATTCCGATATACCTCGGCCTTGAGGGATTCACTCAAGGCATTGACTACTGAGACGCCTACGCCGTGTAACCCACCGCTTATACTGTATACCTTATCATCGAACTTAGCGCCGGCATGAAGCATGGTCATGACGACTTCGAGTCCTGATTTTTTCTGGGTGGGATGGATGTCCACCGGGATACCGCTGCCGTTGTCTTCGACCGACACTATATCATTATCCAAGGTGACCTTTATTAGGTTGCAGTTGCCAGCTAAAGCTTCATCAATACCATTGTCCACAACTTCGAAAACCAGGTGATGAAGACCCCTTAAACTGATATCACCAATATACATGGCGGGTCTTCGTCGAACAGCTTCAAGTCCCTTGAGTATCTGGATCTTCGAGGCATCATATTTTTTTAGTGATGCACTGGTTTTTGGTTTCTTCTTGTCTTTTTCCCTGACGCCCTTGTTTTTCTTCACCGTATTGTCTCCTAATGTTCTCCTATTTCATCAACAACCCTGAATTTGATATCTTTGATGTTTGTACTATATTTTTTTATTTTGCGGATTATTGATCCTTTCATCAAAAACAACTGACTCTGCCACATCGGAGTGTCGACGTCGACGTATAAGATTTCGGTATCAACAGCCGTGGCTTGGGCGTGTTGCGATATCCTTGCACCGACTATTTCTACCCATTTCTCAACGACCTGCCAGTTTTTCATCCTCTGCTCGATATTCATATCCTTGAGCACTTTTGGCATAATTTTGCTAATTCTTCGTGGAAACCTCAAAAATACCCCGCGCTACTGAAAAAAATCTATTTTTCTGTTCGTTGATATTTAAAAAACTCGGTAATTGTGTGGACGCATAGAAAACCTGACCCTTGAGAAGTTGAAGAAAAAGCTCAATTCTTTCCCGGTCGAGTTCCGCCGCAATTTCATCTAATAGTAGGATTGGACGTTTACCGGTTTCCTTGTAGAGAATTTCTGCCTCGGCAAGCTTCATAGAAATAACTCCTGCACGTTCTTCACCTTCTGACGCAAAGTTTTTTAAGGGTCGAGCATTTATCGAAAAATGCAGATCGTCGCGGTGTGGTCCAACCAGGGTGTGTCCGACAATAAATTCTCTTGACCGTGTTCGCTTAAGGACGTCGTGGTCGAGCTTCATGTCCGGGCATGAACTACGATATCCAAAAGTTAGTTTTTGCAGACCCAGTTCTTGTCCGAATGCCGCGACGTGCTCTCTTAGTTCGGGTAAAAAATCGGCGCGTTCTCGGTATATCTCATTGCCGGTTTTAATCAGCTGCTCATCAAATAACTCCAAAACATCGCTATTCTTGTTGTCTCCGCCGTTCTGCAGAATTCTGTTGCGCTGGCGTAGGATTTTGCGGTACTCAATTAGATTGTTGAGATAGACCGTTGAAGTTTTAGCTATTGTCCAATCAATAAAAGCACGACGGCGCGACGGTGCCCCACGCACCATCCATATGTCTTCAAGGGAGAGTGTTGTGATCCCTAACCAACCAACATAGTTGCTCAGGCGACGCACCTCATTTCCATGGAGTGTAAGTTTTTTTTTCTGACCATCAAAATAAACAATTGCCTTCATATCTTCAGTTTCTGCATCGACACGTAAGAAAGGTTCACCGACACGGATTAGGTTCTGCTCTTCTCTTATGCGAAATGATGACGCAAGACCTGCGTAGAATATTGCCTCAAGAAGGTTTGTTTTACCCGCGCCGTTTTTTCCAATAATGAAATTGAAATTATCGGCAAATTCCAATTCTGCGTCGGCTAAATTACGAAATCCTTGATACTTAAGCTTCTTCAATACCATTACATCACTTGGTTATATTATAAGCATTTTCCACGAAAAGTCAAGCGATTTCTGGTTCTTATTGATGTAGCTTTACAGTTATCGTCTACGGAATTGGTGAGCTGGAATACCAATCAAATCACGGTATTTAGAGATTGTTCGGCGCGATATGATGATACCTTGACGGCTCAGTTTTTTCACGATTTGCGTATCTGATAACGGTGAGGTTTTATCTTCGCTTTCCACTATTTCTGATATCTTTTTGAATATTATACGTTTATCCGTATGGCTGACCGCGGCGGTGAAGAAGAATTTTAATTTGTGAATACCCCAAGGTGATTCCAGGTATTTGTTCGCCAGTGCTCTCGATATCGTCGAGGTGTTTACACTGAGCTGCTTGGCAAATTCAGTCATCGTAATTGGCTTCAGGAAATTGTAGCCTTTTTCAAAGAAATCGCGTTGGTATTCCAAAATACTATTGATAATGCGCGTCAAGGTTTTCCTCCTTTGATCTATGGCGATTATGAGATTCTGGGCTGATTGTATGCGCTGCTTGACAAAATCTATTTCTTCCTTGGACGCGTTGCTTTTTGATTTAACCATATCAAGATATTGTCGGCGTATATGAATACGTGGCGTTCTTTCTTCATTGAGGACAGCGCACAATTTATCGTCGCGCCAGCGAATAATAAAATCTGGCGACACATAGCGCGATGTCGTTCCTGAGTAACGCCATCCGGGTTTGGGGTCTAGTTGCATAATAATCTCTTTTGCCTTGGTAAAGCGCGCAGTGTCTATATTGAGTTTTTTTATTATCTCTCTATGATGGTTTCCTTTGAGGTTTTTCAGGTGGTCTTTTACAAGGATATACTCTACTGAATCCTCGTCATGGCCAAGGTGGCAAAGCTGCACTAATAGTGGTTCTTTGACATCACGCCAGGCGCAGCCCACGGGCTCAAAGTATTGAATTTTTTTCAGAACACGTAAAATATCCTCAAGCGCTAACTTCTCACCACTGATTTCTTCAGGTGATACAGTAAGGTGTCCATCATCCTCAATGTTTGATATGATTATTCCAGCGATTTCCATATCCTGTTCATTGAAAACCGCTTTTGCCTGCCGCATAAGCATATCGTACAGTTTCTCATCTTGCGCGGGTACATTCTCGAAAGGATCAAGCTGGTGTTCTTCTTTTCCGAAATTTATTGTCGTATCTTCGGCAAAGAGTTCAAGCAGACGCAAGTCAATACTTTCGCTCTCCTCTTTGGATTTTTCATCCGGGTTTTCTTCACCCGGGTCATCAGTTTCCGCACTTGGTTCCTGGAGTGTTTCTTCAAGCAGCGGGTTGGTTTCGACCTCATGACGCAAGCAGTTTTCCAATTCAAGGTTAGGTATTTCAATGAGCTTAAGATAATAGACAAGTGTCGGCAACATATATTGCCTGAGTTCTGGACGATATTGAAGTTCGTGCCGGTATTTATTCATACTTTCTACCTAGATAATTATAGTAAGAACCAATCTATTGTCAAGGTAGATAATGCACAGGTTCTTATTTTAAAACAAGAATCGAAACCGATGAACAATTTAGCGTCACGTTATCCTCAGTCAAACCACACGCTGAGATTCGATGTTTGCCCGGTAATAGCTGCCAGGTGATATGATAGGGTTTAGAGACGGTACCGATGATCGAATCATTGACAAACCAAGAGATTTGTTTTAATGGACAGGATGTACTAACATGGAAGGTTAGCACCTGATATTCATTGCGCAGGATAGGGTCTATTTTGAAGATATCGCCGTCGTCAGGGAATGATATAACGATGTCCTTTTGAATATTTTGATTAGGACGTCCATGCTCACTCGTATGGGAATGAGCATGTAATGTTTCGGCGCTTGTATGATAGCGACATATCGACTCAGGTTCAGTGCCTTGTATGAATATCTCAGTTATGGTATTGTCGCAATGCACGCTCGCGAGTTCACCTGATTCACTACATATGATGTTGATTATTACGTTGTCGGGCTTGGGATATTTGATTGACGCCGTAGTGCGATGGAGGAGGAGCATGATGTCCCGGAAAATAGGTCCGGCGCCAGTAATACCGGATACATGATGCATGGGCCTGCCATCGAAATTTCCGACCCATACACCAACGAGATATTTATCGGTAAAGCCAATACACCAATTGTCTTTAAAATCTTTCGATGTTCCAGTCTTTGCGGCGCAGAAAAAAGGTAAGTTTAAAGGACTGTATAAGCCGAATGCTGGACTCCGGGCATTGTTATCGCTCAATATATCCATTATAATATAAGCCACTTCAGGTTCGAATATTTTCTGCGATTTCAGGCTACGCCCAGGATTTATTGTATCGACACTGAGCAATATTTGTTCGGTCAGGAAGCGACCATAATTGGTAAAGACTGAATAAGCGCGGGTTAATTCTTTCAAGGTGACTTCGCCATTGCCAAGAGTCAGGCCTAAGCCATAGTGAACCGCTGATTTATCAAGGCTTTCAAAACCAAGTTGAAGGCAGCGGTCAAGGAGCATTTCCGGACCCAGCTCACTACATACCCTGACCGCGGGTATATTATAAGAGCAAGCCAGGGCAGTTCGCAAACGTACCATACCGTGGTATTTTTCATCGTAGTTGCGCGGCATGTAGTCGCCACCAAAGGTTTTCTCAAAGGTTGGCATGTCAGGGATCAAAGTGGCAGCAGTGCAGTTGTTTTCCAGGGCAAGTGCATAGGTGAATGGTTTTAGTGCGGAGCCAGGTTGTCTCAATGATCTCACGCCGTCTACTTCGCCGTCAATAAGCGGATCAAAGAAATCGACCGAGCCAACATAGACTAATACTTCCATGGTGCGATTGTCAAAAACTATGGCGGCAGCATTGGTTACATTAGCGTTGGTCAACCGGTCGATATTATTCTTTAGAATGAATTCAATTTCTTTCTGCAAACGGATGTCCAGGGTCGTTTTGACAGTGCTTACATCTTGCCACATGTTCTTGTTGAGTTTGACAAGTACGTGTTCGCAAAAATGAGGTGCAAGAAAGTTACTCTCTTTTGGTATCAGAAAAACTGGTTGATCCAGTCCATTCTGGTATTTATTTGAATCAATGATACCGTATTGTAGAAGACTAACCAGGATTTTTTCCTGGCGATTCTTTATCCGCTTTGGATATCGGTAGGGGTTATAAAATGAAGGTGCTTGCGGTATCCCGGCGAGAAACGCCGCTTCGGTGATCGACAGGTCACGGGCTGGTTTGCGCAGGTAGAGATAGGCAGCTGCCTCAATCCCATAGGTCTGATTACCATAAGGTGCATAGTTGAAATATAACTCAAGGATTTCTTCTTTGCTTAATTTTAGCTCAAGGTTGAGTGCAATAAAAGCTTCGATGAGTTTATAGATGAGGTTACGTGAGGGGGAATTAATTAGATTACGGGCAAGCTGTTGGCTGATTGTTGAGCCGCCGGATACCACACCACCGTGCAGGAAATTCTGGACCAGGGATCTGAATGCAGCAAGCGGATCGATTCCTTTATGCAGAAAGAATCTTTTGTCTTCGCTCACCACCGTTGCCTTAATAAGCCAGGGCGATATTTTATTGAGTGTACAGTACCGGCTTGTGGCATCCTGACTGGAGAGTACTTCGCGCAATATGACATTGTTGCGATCAAGAATCCTTATTGAAGCCATTTCACGATACGCTAAGATTTGATGCCGGGTTGGTAGGATAAAAGTAATTATTGAGATGAGGGAGAGAATTAGTGAAATTAATACTATTTTACGTTCAATCATATTCGATTATAATGCGGTGATTGTATTAGTCAACCCGTTTGGGATATGGGGTCAAATCTCGACATTGGACATTGTCCTTAACCTTTTTTCTGGATTGCTACAGCTGATTTTCTGCATGTATCTATGTCCAATGTCGAGATTTGACC
>JBARXB010000028.1:0-4707 GCA_049647165.1 bacterium | reverse complement strand
GGTAAAAATGAACATAAACATCCAGAGGATAACCCATTTTATTAATCTGACAAGCCAAATTCACCCCCAAATACTATTCATGATTAAACAACCTCTTTCGGGTAGATTATTTATGATTAAAAGCGGTTTATTGACATTACCCATTTTTGGTCTATAATCAAAGAGCCATGCATAACGGTCGTGAATTCTATGAGAAAGAATACCATTATGATGAAGACGTTGTAGTCCTTGATAATAAGAGGATTCATCATTTCTTTAAACAGATTAAATTCAGCGAAGTGAAGAGATATTTGGATATTGGATGTGGTGTTGGGTGGGCATTAAAATACTGTTCTGAGAGGGGCTTGGAATGTGTGGGTTTTGACATTGCTGAGAGACCGATTCGATTATCCAGGGACATTGTATCTCCAAGGATAAATACAATGGTGGCAAATGGTGAAAAGTTACCTTTTCCGGCAAGACATTTCGATCTTGTATCGTCACTCGGTACAATTGAGCACTTTACATCACCGAGCCAGGGTCTGAAAGAAATTACAAGGGTAACGAGAAAAGGAGGGCAAGTTCTACTCGTAGTGCCAAATTCATACTGGATACTGAATAAGCTAACATTCTATAAAGGGACAGAACAGCCCCAGGAAATGTTGGCAACGTCAGGACAATGGATTAGGTTTTTTAACCAGCACAACCTAAAGGTTGAAAAAATTAGCAGGGATATTGGACCCAAGGTGTTTAAAAATAGGAACCCCTTAGGCATAATAAAAAGATTATTGCTAAAGTTCACCCTAATTATGCCCCTTGCATTTGCATATCAATTCATTTTTGTCTGTAAAAGGCAATAAGCAGCTGTTATGCTAAAGTTCATTCGAAAAATCCTGCCTGTTTTAATTATAATCCTAATTTTTATATTCCTAGCTAAAAATCTCTTAGTAAATTGGGGAAATATTCCCTTTCAGAATTTACATTTCAATGTTTTTTTTATTGGTGTTTCTTTTCTTGCTCTTATAATACATTTCTTAAGTTATAGCAGAAGTTGGCAAGAGGTAATGAGGATTCTGGGTAGCAACATATCTTTTGTTCAATCCACCTGGATGATCGCAACGACTCAAATCGCCAAATACCTGCCTGGGCGCGTGTGGTATATGGTCGGTAGGGTGTATGTCGGTAAAAATGAAAAATTAAAAGGGGAAAGTCTTGCCATAAGTATGGTCTTGGAAACTTGTCTACTGCTTGTTACAAGTAGTATCATTTTTCTGATTTGCACTGTGCTAACTGGTAATTACAAAATCAATAACATTATCATTGCGGCTGTACTGGTAATTATTGCTGTAATAATCATGCATCCTACAATCCTGACATGGATGTCAAATCTCGCATTACGGATTCTGAAACGTCCCAGAATTAAAATTTCTGTCAGATATATTCAAATACTGAAGATGTCAATCTACTTCTTCGGCTTATGGATTGCACAGATCGCTGGTTTTTATTTTCTGATAAATGCAATCTACCAAGTACCCATTTCAGACATATTCGTACTAGCCAGTGCTCACACCCTATCATGGATAATTGGATTTATCGTTCTTTTCGCTCCTTCAGGATTGGGTGTGCGTGAGGGGGTACTTACCTTGATGTTATCTACTATCATGCCTACTCCACTTGCTATTGCCATTAGTTTTGTTTCTCGTGTTTGGATAACGGTCTTTGAGGTTGTTGTATTTTTTATCGGTTTGTTGATACGACGTAAGGAGAAAGAGGATAATGCTGGATAAAAGTTACTTGACGATGCAGTTAAATTATCTATACTTGGGATGAGTAATGGGTAAGAAGCATAAGAAGAAGAAGGAAATCAACCAGACTCTTAAGCCAAATTTTATAGAGACCCACTGGGATAAGATCATCGTCATTCTTTTATTGCTCCTTCCTTTAATATATTTCGCATCTTTTCTAAATCCAGATAAGATGATAGCCGGTTCAGATTATTTGCTGGGTGGCTATCCTTTTGAAAAGTGGACTGAACAGCAAGCCGAAATGCCTCTTTGGTATCCTCATGTGTTTGGCGGAGTTCCAGTACTTGGATCACCTGTAGGCGGTTCTCTCGCACCACTAGCACAATTACGCGCAATTATTGCACCAAATGTCGTATTAGCGATAACATTTATTATTTTCTTCTTTCTTGCTGCGCTCGGCACATTCTTGTACCTTAAAGAGATCGGTTTGTCAAAGTATTCAGCTGCGCTCGGTGCTGTTGTTTACCAATTCATTGGTAATTTAGCAACTACACCAAATGCCGGTCATGCTGGTCGGGCAGCCAGTATTGCATTATTCCCACTTATGCTTTTTTGTGTACACCGTGGTTTGAATACAAGGAAATTTGTTTACTTTATTCTGACCGCACTCGTCACAGCGTTTGCGTTTTATGAGGGTCATTTTCAAATTACTTATTATGGATTATTACTCATTCTGGCTTATGTTATATATTATATTATAGCCAAAAGAAAACAATATACCCGTAACGACTACGCAAAGGTTATTGGGTATGGCATCATCGCATTGGTGTTTATTTTTTTACTCATGGCGGCTGTTTGGTTACCAGTACTCGGCGGTTTGGGTACTGTAGCTCGCGGTGTTGAACGTGGTTATGAGTATGCAATTTCATGGTCAATGCCACCAAGTGAAATCATTGATCTAGTTATACCTACATATTCTGGATTGCTTGACAATTACTGGGGTTTCAATAGTTTTAAGATACATCTTGAATATTTTGGTCTGGTAGCATTGATATTCTCATTACTTGCCATCATCCTCTATTGGAAAAAGCAATATGTAAAATTCTTTACAGTAGCGGTTTTCATGACTTTATTTATTGCTCTTGGCGGACATACGCCGGTCTTTAGAATATTTTACGCAATTATCCCTGGTTTTAAACTAACACGTGCGCCATCTTTGATTTTTTATCTGATCAGTTTTGGAGTTGTCGTACTTGGTGCTATTGGCTTTGAGAATATTGTAATCAATAGAGCAAAGGTCGATAAAGACCCCTCGATTAAAAAGAAATTATGGATTGTGGGAGGGATTATCGTCGCGGGTCTTTTTATATTGGCGGTCATTTGCTCAGCGAGCAAGGATTCGATCATCCGCTCGGCCCAGCAATCACTGGGTTCTAAACTCAATTCAGAATGGGGCGGGCAAATTGCTCAAATGAAATTATCGAGGATCGCGGCAAATTATCCTGATTTTGTAAATGGCATTTGGCGCAGCTTGGTTTTTGCGGTTGTCATCTTTGTATTGATTTTCTTGGCCATGAAGCAAAAAGTCAAAATCTGGATTCTTGTTGCAGCAGCGATGGCAATAGCATTAATAGACCAACTACCATTAGTCTCGAAATACCTGCCTGCTGGTCCGGCGCCGCAAAAATATTATACAGCGGATGAAGTAACGAGATTTATTAACAAGGATAAAGGTATATTCCGTGTATTCCCGTCACCATGGTATGAACATACGACTGATTTGCATCTACTGTACCACAATATTCAGAGTGCTGGTGGGTATATCCCCAATCCGATACAGCGATACCAGGAATATATCGGCGCTGGCACGAGCGTAATGTTCAGACCGCCGAATCTTTTGCAGTATCCCCAGTTCATGGACATGCTTAATATTAAATACCTGATAGGTCCAACCTTGCCGGCAGATATTTCTCAATATGATGCACAAACTCAGCGTGCTATTGAGGAAATAAGAATATTTTTCTCAAGATATAAACTCGTTTATAACGGACAAAGGTATTCAGTTTATTTGAATGAAAATACGCTACCAAGAGCTTATATTGTTTATGATTATGAAGTATTGTCTGGTCTTGAAATTCTGGACAGGTTGAAGTCACCTGATTTTAATCCAGGACAGACAGTTATCCTGGAACATGATCCTCATATATCATTTCCAGAAACACAGTTACCTAATGCTGTGCCGAAAATCGTCAGTTATGAAGCAAATAAGGTGGTTTGTGCTGTCGAGTCTAATTCAGCGGGGATATTAGTATTGACTGATAACTGGCATCCTGACTGGAAAGTATTTGTAGATGGAGAGGAGAAAAAGTTATATCGGGCAAATTATACATTTCGTGCTGTACCTTTAGAACCAGGTAAGCATGAAGTTGTGTTTGCGTATATATCAGGGTATTTCAATATTGGTAGAATTATCTCAATAATCGCTTTTGTTCTGGCGATTGCCTTTTGTGCTGTAGCTTTAAAAAAGAACCTATAATGTAATTTACAGTCTATTGAAAAACTGAAAAACCTTTGTATAATAGTTCATATAAATTCTGCTGTTTAGAGATCTAGGTATTTATTCTTACGGAGGTTAAGTGAAAACGAATAAATCATATGTTAAATTAACAGACAAATTCAGTGCGCGTAATTATCATCCCTTACCGGTCGTGCTTTCTAAAGGCAAAGGTGTTTGGGTCTGGGATGTTGAGGGTAACAAATATTTGGATATGTTGAGTGCATATTCAGCATTAAATCAAGGTCACTGTCATCCTCATATTGCCAGGGCAATAAAAAGCCAGGTGAAGAGAATCACCTTGACCTCGAGGGCTTTTCATAATGACCAGATGGGATTATTTCTGAAATACTTGTGTAAATTGACCGGTTATCAAAAAGCACTTCCCATGAACTCAGGTGCAGAAGCTGTAGAGACCGCGATAAAAGT
>JBARXB010000027.1:0-3576 GCA_049647165.1 bacterium | reverse complement strand
AACGAATAGTTTTTGTGAAAATCGATGCCAACGTAATTCATCTTTGCACCTCCAGTAGATTAAGTATAACCACACCAACCAAGGATGCAATTTTTTCATAACATCAGACCTGGAAACTAGAAACTATTTTGTTGATCGTGCGCTGCAATTGTTTATCCTCCTCTATTAACCGTTTCGTTGTCAATCCCGCCTTGCTTACCGCGGGATACCGCATGTCAAGCATATCACCGATCGATTGATTCGTCAAGCCGGTATATTCGCGCAACAGATAGATCAACACCTGCTTCACACGCATCGGTCGGTTCTTACTCGTTCTTATTTGCACAAGTGTTGTACGAAAATGTGTTTCTAAACTATACATGATCCTCTCTGCTTTCTCCTGATCATTGAATAAAGCCCTTTTCAGAACAACTTCTTCACTCGTGAGCTGAACCTCCAGATCCTGCAGTCTATCCTTTATAAAATCCATTGATCCAAGTAGAAATCCCGCATAGACTTTCTTTAATGGATCTTTTGGCTTCTTTATCCCATCAAGAACAAAACGCTGATACTCTCGACACGTCATGCCCAAATACTGCTTTATCTCATCCTTAATAATATACGGATCTTTCTTACCAAGATATCCTCGATAGCTCGACCACGCATACGCGGCCGGATCCTGTATGACGCCTGCATACACCGGATTCAAATGTATATACCTGGTTAATTCCAGAAAGTAAGTATCCTTGTCCACCACGATCGATTTGAATCTACCTTGAAATAAATGCCCCAACCGCCGATGTTGAAGATTATAATAAGTCGTGTACGACCCCTTAATATAGTGCATGATTTTAGATATGTTCGGACTCCTGGTTTCCAAAAGCAAATGAAAATGATTGGTCATTAAACAATATGCATACAGATAAAAATCGTACTTCTCTTTTGCTTTTAATATATAATCCATGAACTTACCGTAGTCGCCCGCACGGGTGTAGATTTTTTTACGGTCATCCCCACGGCTCATGATATGATAGAGACAGTTCTCACCTTGTAAGCGGTACGGTCGCGCCATTTAAAAAAGTATATACACCATTACTACTTTATAAATTAGTTTCTAATTTCGAGCCTGTCCTGAGCACATTCACTTTGTTCAGTATAAACTCCGCCGAAGGGAGCAGAGCCGAAGGGGCCTGACCCCAATTGTCAATTGTCTTTTTTGTATTGCGCTTCACTAATATATGGAAACATTCTACAAATTTTCGTAGCTTTAGTCAGAAACGTGCATAATTCAAACCATTTCCGCACTGGGCAATGATTTAAGGACACGCGTTAATCATGCTTCAGACACAATCCCATATATACTTAATCGTAAAAAAAAAGTATATAAGGGAGGTAAATCATGATACGAAAAGTCGTTTTTTTATTGGTCATAATAGTCTTTATCAGTTATGCAGAATGGACCGCAACGAATCCGCTTTTGCAGGGACATACTGGTCATGTCGCGATCAAGCTCGGTAATGATGATGTCCTTGTTATTGGTGGAGATGGATCAAGGACATGCCAGATATATGACCATGAAACTGAAACCTGGGCTTTTACAGACAGTCTTAATATCGGTCGCCAGGATTTTACTGCAGTCTTGCTCGAGGATGGACGCGTTATGGTCATCGGCGGTGGAGTTCCCTATAACCTCGGACATGGCACATGTGAATTATACGACACGACAACACATACCTGGGCTATGACCGATACCTTGAATACAACCAGAGGTTATGCACGCGCGGTTGTACTGAATGACGGTCGCGTGCTCGTTACTGGTGGTCTCGATATCATGACTTTAATATCGGCATGTGAGATCTATGACCCGACAACCGAAATCTGGACGCCGACGAATCAACCATCTGAACCGCAATGGGGTCATGATATATGTCTTCTTGATGACGGCAGGGTATTATCAGTAGGCGGTTTTCGTGATTTTGGTATGAACATGGCCGGATGTCATATCTTTGATCCTGTTACAGAAACATGGACGACTACGAATCCATTGAATTACCGAAGATGGAAACTGACCGCAGTGCGGCTCATAACTGATGATGTACTCGTAGTCGGTGGCCAGAACGCTTCTTTTGTAAATATACCACAATGTGAAATATATAATGTCAGTGCTGGAACGTGGACTGTTACTGCTAATAATATTAATCCAGGGCGCATCGACCATACTTGCACCAGACTACCAAATCCAGATCCAAGGGTCATGCTCATTAGCGGGGAAAGCGCTTTGTCAGATTGTGAATTTTTCCATGCATATGCCGGGCTCTGGGAGGATACTGATGCTCTTATTCCGGGTCGTGAGGATCACTCAGCAACACTACTGGATAATGGCAATATCCTTGTCGTTGGTGGAACTCCCAACACTACAGACTGCCAGATATTCGACCCACCGCCATATGGTATTTCTGAACAAGAAGTCATTACGACTGAAAATGCTGCCTTCACAACAACCATCGTCAATGGTCCTTTGCTCCTTCCACATGGTAAAAACTGCAGAGTCATCGATATCACCGGACGAACAATCGAACCGCAACATATTAAACCAGGTATATATTTTGTCGAGGTTGATGGTCAGATCGATCATAAAATAATAAAAATAGAATAAATATGAATGTAGTTCTATCTTTTATCTCTGGCATCGATGCAGTTGTAGACGGCAGAAGGTTGCTAAGGTAAAGTAAAATAACTTTTCAATGTTCTCTGGTAACTTGAATTATTAGTATAATAACATATTAAAGATCGAAATTAAGCGAAAGACCCAATAAGAAGCCCATATCGCTAAAATCAATTACTTTGATATCATTTGCAGTTTTACTGCTGTAAAGGTACTTACCTTCAGCAAAAAAACCTAATTTCCAGAATAATCTGATATTAGTACCGAGGACTGCATCATATGCCATGCCCCTCTCTCTTGCATCAGGATCCGCAATTTTAGGAACACTGATCCTGCCAGCACCAGCTCCCACGTACAAATATGTATTTTTTGTAGTAGGTGGTTCTGTAAACAAGAAAGGCATTATATCTCCGATATATCCAATAAGCAGTACTTTAGCTGCATAGAAGCTTTCTATTTCATAGGAGTACTCGAGCATTCCCTTGGTCCAGTATTCAGTAGCAAGTTGGAACGCCAGCGGGATCCTATTCGGTCTCAGTTCCAGAGCGAGCTGACCACCCCCTAATACTCCATTTATGGCGCGCTCATCATAAAGAGGACCACCACCAAACCGCACGGTTAAACCGGCAGCGTTAGCACCTGAAAGGAAACACACAGTTAATATAATAATGACCATAAAATGAATTCTTATCACTTTCCTCCTTTATTAACGTTTTTCTTATATTTGAAATTGTTAAATATCTAAAATATAATTAAGAATTATATCTAGCAACAGCAAGAAAGCAAGCGATATCTGAATGGGAAGATGGGGTCACCTATGAAAAAATTGTCTCTGGTTGACTATATTCAGTAATCAGTTATTTGTCAATATTGACCTCCTGGTAAAAACCTATATAATTTCTTAGAACCATGAGTCAGTCACCTATTCGTAC
>JBARXB010000026.1:0-12779 GCA_049647165.1 bacterium | reverse complement strand
TAAGATTGAAAAAATAATAAAAAAAGCATGTGAGAAGAAACTTAATATACATGCAGGCGAGGCTGAATCAATTGCTGTATTATTGGAACCTAAATATACACAATTGATATTTTGTACTGCTGATAAGGCTGCCGTTGCAGCAGCGCATCTCTACGATCTTATGTCACGAGTTGTATCTTTTGAAAAGTGTCTCGAAGGATTAAAAACATGCACATTGCCATATAAATTAACTGAAAAAGCAATGCAGCGTTGGAAAGCAGAGGCGATACAAAAAATTAGATAAGATCTGTGATACTATACTCCGCAACGAGAGGGCTCCCTATATAACGGGCAGGTGTTGCGCTCCAGAAATCTACCCTCACCCTTCCCCTCTCCCTTTAAGGGAGAGGGAGAAAAAATATCGTCGCATGAATGCGACCACTACGATTGGATAGAAAGAATGAGATTGCTTCTCCCCACACTTTAGTTAAAGTGTGGGGATCGCAATGACAGATATTATGGTAAAAATAACTTAATTACTTAGTGACCCCGTACAATTTCATTTTACGGGGCAGGCCTAATCACTTAGTGACTATAATTCTTTTTAGGTGAGACCGAACAGTCCTGAAAAGCCCAGGAAAGCAAGGGCCATCAAACTTGCGGCGATAAAGGAAATCGGATAGCCTTTTAAAGACGGGTTTATCGGAGCGAGATCAAGCCGTTCGCGGATCGCCGCGAAGGTGATCATAACGACCATGAATCCAAGACCTGTCCCGATCGCGAAGATCGTACCGTTCAAGAAACTAAATTTATTATCGATATTTAAAAAAGTGACCCCGAGAATAGCACAGTTCGTCGTGATCAAAGGCAGGTAGATCCCGAGCGCATTGTACAAAGTGCGGTAAGCCTTTTTCAAAAACATTTCGACGAGCTGCACGAGTGAAGCAATCGTTAAGATAAACACTGCAGTTCTTAAAAAGACAAGACCAAAAGGCATAAGGATACCATGGTAAACGATCCACGTTATCCACGAAGCAAGGGTCATTACAAAGATCACGGCCATGCCCATACCCGTCGCCGTCTCGACTGCATTGGAAACACCAAAGAAGGGACACAGACCGAGAAAACGCATCAATACGATATTGTTTACAAGGAAAGCAGCCAGGAAAATTAGTGCGGGATTCTTCATTCTTGTCTCCTATTTAAAATACTTATTTATCAAAGCCTTGAGCACACCGATAACAAGAAATGCTCCGGGAGGAAGGATCATGAAGATAACCGGTGCATTTTTAAATCCCTCGCCAAATACCGTCATACCCAATAATGTACCATTACCGAGAACTTCTCTTATCGCACCCATGACCGTCAACGTCAAGGTAAAGCCTAAACCAACACCAAGACCGTCGAGTGCTGAACTGAACACTGCATTCTTCGAAGCATAAGCTTCAGCTCTGCCTAATATCATGCAGTTGACTACGATCAGGGGTACAAAAACACCGAGTGCACGGTAAAGGTCAGGTTGAAACGCCTGCATGAAATAATCAATGATCGTAACGAAAGTCGAGATGATCAAGATAAATATCGGGATCCTGACTTCGTTCGGTATCACTTTTCGCATCATTGAAATAATGATATTGGAAAAAAGAAGCACGAAAGTTGCCGCAATCCCCATACCAAAGCCATCACGTACTGTACCTGATGTTGCGAGTGCCGGGCAGAGACCGATCATCAACACAAGAACTGCATTTTCTTTGATCAGACCGCGTGTGAAGATCGAAAACCGGTTCATTTCAGGTAGCCCTTGTATTCTTCGATCTTGTCTTTCACGCCGTCGATCAAGGCTTGTGAGGATATTGTTGCTCCGGTTATTGCATCAGGAATCTTGTCCTTGAAAGAATTGAGAAACACCTTATCTTTTATTGTTTCACCAATACCCGGAGTCTCGTTTGAATAGAGTATTTCAATACCGGTTATTCTCATTTCCTCAGTCAGGCCGACGATGTATTCTATCTGCTCTGCATAACCGCGTACCGTTCCGACAAAAATGATACCTAACGTATCGCTCTCCTTGAGCGCATACCAGAGTATCTCAGGGATAATTTCGGCAAAATCCTGAGCGCCCGGAAATACCCGGCATTTATCAAATGGCGGACACAAGTAACTGGCAAATTTCTCGATGCCCTGTTTTACTCCATTACACACTGCCCGTGAGGAAATTGTTGCGGCAGTAATGGCATCGATGTCACCACCATCTTTCTTTATAAGAACATCTTCCAAAGTTTTGCCGATGAATTGATCGCGAAATTCGGGTTCAGTTATCTTAACCCCCAAACCCGGCGTCTCTTTGAGTCCTTCTGCTGCGCTGGCGATCCTAATGCCTGTGATCGTACCTTCAAGATCGAGCCCGACCATAATCGGAATGGGGCCACCATATCCTTGCGGGAATACCCGGAAAACGATGCCCACAAAATTGTTTGCAGAATCCATAGCATCCCACACAGTATCAGTTACCACGGCAGTGAAGACATCAGCCTTGATCACCTCTCTCAAACCAGCAAGGGTCAACTCCTTCTGGGTTTCCTCGATGCGCGGTGCAGTATATGAATAAACGAAAGACAAAACTACTGAACAGACGATCGCGACAACGAGGAGCGTTATAACTATGGATCTTGTACTGGTCATGACTTCACCCCTTTCTCTTTCTTTTCACCAAAAATTCTCTCTTTTGTAAAACGATCGATCGCTGGCGTGAATACATTCATGAGCAGTATTGAATATGAGACACCTTCGGGATAACCTCCCCATATACGGATGATCGCGGTCAGCACACCGCAACCAATGCCAAAGATCCACCGTCCTTTTTTAGTCACCGGGGATGTAACCCAATCAGTCGCCATAAAAAAAGCGCCCAGGAAAAGTCCTCCTGAGAAAAGATGCAATGGCAAGCTGCCTTTTGTTGGCAGCACAAAAGCGAGTACAGCAAAACTCAACAAATAGCCAGTGACAATACGATAATCAACAACACCGACGATTATTAAGAACAGGCCGCCGACAAGCAGAAGGAGGGCTGAAGTTTCCCCGAGGCATCCACCGACTTTACCGAAAAATAGATTTTTGATCGTCGTCATTTCATTGAGTTGTTGGATGATAACATCTGGCACCCCGAAATTTGCAGGATTTTTAAGGAGCGTTAAAGGTGTCGCACTCGTGATACCATCGATACCAGATAAAGTAGAGCCCCTGGGCACAAGCCACTCCTTGGTCATAAAAGAAGGCCACGAAGCCATTAAAAATGCCCGGCCAGCCAAAGCCGGATTGATAAAGTTGTGACCAAGGCCACCGAAAAGCTGCTTGGCAAAAACAATGGCAAAGATACTCCCGACAACTGGTAACCACAGCGGCACGCCGGGCGGAAGATTAAAGGCAAGCAATAAACCGGTAAGCAAGGCGCTGCCATCATCAAGAGTGATCTTCTTACCCAGCATCTTTTGCATGACCGCCTCGCTGATCATGCATGAGACAATGCATATGACGGTTATGATGAAAGCGCGCCAGCCAAAAATATAGACGCTGTACATAAAAGCTGGCAGCAGAGCAAGGATGACAATTTTCATCGCCAAAGAAACATTGTTCCTGCTTCTAATGTGAGGCGATGCTGATACGATCAACATATCTTTCATTTCTTAGATAATCTCCATACCTCACTCTTACCGAATTTCAAATAATGTACGAGCGGTATTTTGGAAGGGCATATATAGGCACAGCAACCACACTCGATACAATCCAAAACACCATATTCCTTCGCTTCAAGATATTTTTTGTTCTGAACACGTTTGTAAATATCGGTTGGCATTAAGCCCATCGGACATGCATCGACACATGCACCACAACGAACACAAGGACCTTCCTCATAGATCGTGATTTCTTTATTGACCAAAATACCTGATGTACCTTTGATAACGGGTACATTCTCAGTATGCTGAGAGATCCCCATCATGGGTCCGCCAAAAATAATCGTCTTGGGCTGATCAACAAAACCACCACAGAAATTTATTACATCGATGACCGGAGTGCCGATCCTGATCAGTAAATTTTTAGATTCTTTTATCCCATCACCAGTAACTGTTACAACCCGGTCGATCAATGGTTTTTTGAACTTAACCGCCTGGAATGCAGCATAACACGTACCCACATTCTGTACAACACAACCCACATCCATGGGCAAACCTCCGCGTGGTACAGCACGATTAAGCACGGCTTTTATCAACTGCTTTTCTGCACCTTGCGGATATTTCGTTTTCAATATCTTTACTTGCTCGCCCTCATCGATGAAAACCCGGGCTGCATTATTCTTGTTGTCTTCAATACAAAATATCAAATGCTCGGCATCAAGAAGCTTCTTAAATAACCTTGCCCCTTCGATAATGCCGATAGGATATTCAAGCATGAGTCTGTGGTCAGCAGTCAAACTTGGTTCACACTCACAACCATTGATAAGTAAATAATCGATTTTTTTATCCGCCGGCGGTGAAAGCTTCACGTGCGTCGGGAATGCTGCACCTCCCAGACCCACAATACCCCCATCCTTTATTATATTGAGAATTTCTTCTTTTGAAAAATTTTCATAATCATAACTCTTTTTTGCGCCCTCTACCCATTTGTCCTTTTCATCTGATTCAATAATACAGCAATCAGCCGAGCCCAGGACAGGATGGGGATACTGCTTTATATCCACAACCTTGCCCGAGACACTGGCATGGATCGATGCCGAGATGAATCCTTCGCTTTCGCCGATTTTTGTGCCGGTCTTGACTACATCATCTTTTTGAACAAGTGGCTTGGCTGGTTTACCCGTATGCTGGGAAAATGGTATATATACACGCTTGGGTGCGGGCATGACTTCGATCGCAATATCTTCTGTTAGTTTAGCTTCAGGAGGATGGACACCGCCCATAAACCCTTTTGACATGGAGTTTAGTATAGCCATTTTTCTCAACTAGTCAAGCGCCCTTTCTCAGCCAGGTAAAATTATTCCCTTGACAGATATTTTAATACTGATATACTTAAGTATGGAGAAATCACCGGATGATAAGATCAATCTTGACGAGATCATCCGGTGTTTAAGTACTGTTGCCCAAACCCTGCGCGAAAATCCAAAAAAAGCCCTTAGAGATCTAAGAGATATCGGTGAGGAAATAGACCGCAATGTACCCTATCGTGACGGACATTCAATCAGGGTTACTGACTACTGTTTGAGCATTGCTGATGACCTTGGTTTTTCTGAAAATGAAAAAGTTGTTTTAGAGGTTGCCGCGATGCTGCATGATTTCGGAAAGATCGGCATTGATGAAAGGATATTGCTCAAACCGGTTGAATTAAATGAACATGAAAAAACTGAGATCTCAATGCATGTGATGCGTGGTTATTATATGCTCGCTGGTTTCAGTGAACTGATCGAGGCACTTCGAGGAATCAGGACACACCATGAATTTTATGACGGGTCTGGTTATCCTGAAGGTCTGGTTAAAGGAGATATACCACTTATCGGCAGGATAATCGCTGTTGCTGATGCTTATGACGCGATGACCTCTGAACGACCCTATAGGAAAGCAATGACCAAACAAGCAGCAATAGAAGAACTTAAACGCGTTTCAGGCAGTCAGCTTGATCCCGCGATCGTGAAAATTATCCTTAAAAAATTATCAAAAGAAAATAACAAAAACCTCGATGTATAATATGTAAGGAATTTTATGGTGCCAGGATATAACCGGTAAATGTAAGTACTGCGTTACCCCCAACCTTGACCCTTAGTATTTGATCCCGGGTAGTTTCAATATGAACATATACTTTGCCCTTCCTGCCCTGTAAATAACCCTGTTCAATGACAATTCGCGTAAAATTCGTCGGGGTGATAATTTTTTGGCGGATCAGATAGCAACCCAGACTTCCTGCTGAAGCACCAGAAATAGGGTCCTCATTTACTCCCAGGGAAGGAGCAAAATGCCGCATAAAGGCATCATCTCCGGCATCAAAGGTTTCGCGGCAGAAAACGATCACGCCATGGATACCAAGACGCGTGCAGACGCTATCCATCACTGAAAAATTGGGTTTTAATCTCTGCATATCATCCAAAGATTTTACCGGCACGATCAAATCATAAAAACCCACTGATATGATATCAAAAGGCAGACCAACCGAACTGAGGTCATCAGGGGTTAAACCCAGAAATTTCGCAACCGCGACTGGATTAACAATCGCATCCATATAATTAGGTCTTGCTAATAAAATAGTCGCCCGGGATATCTTATCGCCCTTTACCCTTAATTCAACTTGTTGAATGCCACTTTTGGTCCGCTGACGAACCGTTGTCTTGGGTTCTTTCATAGTGAGCAAATTCTCACCACTGAGCGCAAAATAAGTTGCGATCGCGGTATGACCAGAGAAATTGACCTCACCCGTACCCGTAAAGAAGCGTAAATTAATATCAGCCTCTTTGGTCGATTCAGGCAGGACAAAACCTGTATCGGTCAAGGGGTTGAGGTTCATAGCAATTTTACGCATTGTTTCATCAGACATGTTCTCCGCGGCCAGAATGATCCAGGCGGGGTTTCCGCCGTATGGTATCGATGTAAATGCGCTCATTCTCTTTGCTTTTACCCACTCTGCCATATATCAAAATTCTATATATATTTCTAGACTTGTCAAGGGTGCCACTGCATAATTTTAAAAAAACCTTGTCTTTTCGTATTCTACGCGATTACTCTTTCTATTTCATCTTTTCAAGGAGATAATTCCTTAAAAAAATGTTATTTTCATTTTCTACGAACCTGCTGAGCACGGCGTCGTACTGGCACATTTCATAGATTAAAAGCCGCGTCTGGGGTCTCACGAGTTCCGTTAAATTGAAAAGTTCTTGTTCGGGTATTTCAATCTGACGCAATATTTCCAGTATATAATAATCTCTCCTGTCATGTTTACCGACCTGGACAATTAATACTGCACTTATCTCTGGCCCGATATTCACTAACCCCTGCATTGCGGCATAGCGAACACCATAAAAATCATCATCAAGACCTTTGAGCAGATGATCAAGGTCATCGACTGTTGCTATCTGACTCAGCGCATAATAAGCGGATTTTCTGACTACTTCGACAGGATCGCCCAGACCTTTTAGGATAAAAGAAAGCGCTTTTCTTGATTTGGATTTGCCCAGGGCTGTGTAAGCGCTCGATCTTATCTGCCAATCTACATCATCAATGAAGCGTGCGACCGGCTCAACGATCTTTTCACTGCCGATCTCACCTAAAATCCATAAAGTCTGTTTCAGACTGCGCGCTTCTTGATCACTGCCCCGGTATTCAATATTCTCAACGATATTGTCAATAGCAGGTTCACCTATTTCTTTAAAAATATCTTTCATACGATGGCGTTCTCGGGCGATCTTGGTATCGAAATTCGACACGAGAAATGCGATCGTTGTATCTGCATAAACTGAATCCTGTCCCAGCGATACAAGTCTGGCAAAAGCTGACTCCTGTTCAGTCTGGAACTGCACGAGCAGTGTCGTGGCTTTATTATATAAACCCTCGAAATCGATGTCTTGACTCAAAGTGAATAATAATAAAATCATATCATCAGATTACACCTGCTCCTCTGATCCCCTGATATCCTAAATCATTCCCAATCAATACCAAGTCCATATCTACCTTTTTTCCACAAAGTCGCATCCTTACCAGAATAGTAGGTGTCTTTACCTTTGATATCGATGAGAAGACCGATACTGCCGTATTCCCGCCTGAAATCTCCATAACCCTGGGTATTGCTGGCACGCTTTACAGAATACGTATCATCGCCTGATTCATCGACGAGCAAACCAATACCATTGGCATTCCCTGCTCCCTGGCTCAGATCAAATGCGACATAGGAATCATCACCGCAGATATCGTACAGGATCCCAAAAGCAAGGTCATGCCCGCAGCCCTGTGATACACCTTTTGCTACATAGTTGTCGTCACCAGCTCTATCGACCAGAGCACCGAGCGCAATATGAACGCCAGACCCCTGAGCATATTGATAAGAAACATATGTATCATTACCAGCATCATCGACGATCGCACCGACACCATACCAGTAACTGCTGCCCTGCGCAAAAATATCACTCAAGTAATAGTCGTTGCCTCCGTTTTCAAGCAATAGTCCGATACCAGCTGAAAGGTCAGGTCGGAAGCCGATGGAAAAACCCTGAGATAAAGACAAATAATGATCAAGATAACGGATTTCGTCGGTGTATTTTTCCAGAATAAGATACCTATCATTGCCGATATGATCAGCCAGTATACCCACGCCATAAGTCGAAGCAAAACCTTGGGCATGTAAAGCCCCCTGGTAAAGGTCATTACCGCCTTCGTCGAAAAGAATACCGATACCAAAACCGCCTGCCCCCTGAGTGAACGAGTCTCCAAAATACATATCAGAACCTGACCGATCAATGAGCCAACCCATACCAAATACACCGCAACCGAGCGAATAATTTTCCGCACGGTAGATATCATCACCCTGTTCATCGAGCAAGACCGAGACACCAAAATACCCGCAGGCGATCGCATAATCTTCACCCTCATATACATCATCACCTGCCTGGTCAACGATCAAATGGATGCCGCTCATTTGCCTGCCAAATCGGTAGATATCATCACCACCAAGATCGATGATCACGGCAAAATCTTTCGTATAAATATTTTTGCCAGTATCGCCGACAACGATCGCACCGAATTCATATTCTATATAATAAAGCACGTTTCCCGATACACCAGATACATTTTGTGACTGCATCGGAGTTTTTTTGAGCCACTGTGTATAACCCAAAACTGCTTCTATTAAAAACGCACCGGCGTTAAATAAGTCAGGATAATCAACTGTCATGGCATTCTCTTTCAGATATGATACGAGTGAATCATACTGCTTTTCATTCTCTCGCTCTTCTTCGATCGACGTCGTAAGATCAGGAGAATAAAGTGTTAACTCTTCAAAAGTTTCACGCAATCCTGATGAAGTATCAGCCAATGCATGATCGAGCGATTGATAGCTCTTTGTCAATGTTTTTAGAAAAGGATCTTTCTTATAACTGATATCAAAGTCGTACAAAGAGGTCAATTTCTTTATTATATCTTTTTCCGATGCTTCTTTGAAAAACTTGTTCATATCAACGACAAATTCTACGGTATTTAGAGGATCGACCAACAAGTCATCGACCACTGTAAAACGATAATCATCGCATATGGCATAGTCAGTTCGAAGCGCAATATCTTGTCTGGTTAAACCGATATAGACAAGTGATGAATCAAGATATGGACTCCAGGTTTGCGTCAGAAGAAATAGCACCAACATAGATAAATTATAGTAAAATCCCGTTATAAATCAAGAATATCAAAAGCTCTTGGAAAGATAGCTATTGATCTAGTTCAATAGCTAATCTTGCAGCGGCTTTATCGAGCGCTTGCTCTGGGGTTCTTTCCATGCGAATCGCTTCTTCCAGAGCCTTATTGAGATAGATACGACCGGTGAACCATTCTTTTACCTTTGGTTCAGTCCGCGCAAAATCAAGCTGCGCGACGATTCTGTCGTAGCCAGGATTCTCATCGATAAATTTTTTAAACGATGCAAGTTCAAGCGTACTGCGACGGGTAGGTAAATAGAAACTCGCTTCGGTCCAGCGCACCTGATTTTCCGGTTCGAGAAACCATTTTATGAATTCCCAGGCTAATTTCTTCTGCTCTGGTGTCGTCTGTTTGAACATACCGATATTCGTCCCGGCGATAACGACCGCTTTTTTCTCTCCCTGAGGAAAAGGCGCAACTTTCATGGCAAATGAAGTCTGCCCTTTCATGAATGCCCAGGAAACAACTGATGCAGGGATTATCGCGACATTACCCGAAAGGAATTCACCTTGTCTTTGAAAGCCGGGGTTCAAATACAATAGACTGTCTCGGACAAGACTGACGATATATTCCAAGGTCGCAATACCTTTTTCAGAATTAAATAATGGTTTCCTTGTCGTTTCATCAAAAAGCATACCATTTTTTTGACTGAGCATCGAAGAAAAATACCAGACATCTATAGGCCATGAAGTCGGCCAGACCCCACTGGACCGGAGTTTTTCACAAACATCCCGGAACTCGATCCAGTCATCAGGGAAATCATTGATATCAAGAGATTTAAAAAGGTCGGCATTATAATAACATACCGGCACACTTTTATTAAAAGGTAATGAAACAAGGACTGAATCATAGGTATTATCTTTGATAAAAACCGAATAAAAATCCGCGATATTGAATTGGGGGTCATCTTTAATAAATTCTTCAAGGGGAAACAAGATCCCTGCTTTGAAGAACTGATCGGTCCACGATTCATACATCTGGGCGATGACCGGCGGTGAATTTGAAGACACTGCACCCATGAGTTTCTGAGCGAGTGCATCATAAGAACCCATATTTGCGGCTTTTACTTTGCCTTCCGGGTGGAGGGTATTGAAATCCGCGATCATTTCTTCGAGTCTCTTACCGAGCGGACCGCTCATCACATGCCAGAAAGTCACGGTCGTTTTATCTTCATTGGAACACGAAAGAATAATATGGAGGAGTGTAATTATGATAATTTTCTTCATAAAGTAGGTTCTAATCCTTTCTTGTTACCTTACCCTCAGTTCTCAATACGACCTTCATCTCGTACTGTCGGACTATCTAAGCAAAATCACCGGTACAGATTTGAATTCAGCAGAATGACAAAGACATATAAAATAAATACCAGACGGAAGATACTCGCCCTTATTGTCTGTGCCGTCCCACAAAACTTCAGTAGGCATTGTGGAGTAGGCAGCAGATAGTGAAAAATCCCTGACCGATCGACCGCTCGCATCAAAGATCTTTAAGTCTATGACCTCAACCCTCTGCCCTACACCCCCAAACAAAACCGTAATTTTCGTTCCATGGATAAAGGGATTAGGAGAAATAGTAATATCAAAAAAGTCTGCACTCTTGAATACTGATGCCTCTTCTATACCAACATTCTCGCCGCGTTTGTAAAAAATTGCGGTCGAAACACCAGGATTCAATCGTTGATCCACCCAGACAAGATGGAGACGGTTGCTGCGGTCAACCGCAATACGAGCCAAACCGCCGCCTTGCGTATATGGCGGGTAAACCACCTGCATGGGCGGAATGACATAATTACCCATTGTGTCGAGTTTTGTATACATAATCGGAAATGTTCCGGATGACTCAGCTTCCCAAACCACATGTAGATACTGTAATGAATCCATTGCCATATGTGGAGACATATTGTATGTTTCATAAATGCTTATTGTTTTTGGAGCAATAATTATATTACCTTCCTGGTCGAGCTTCAGATAGTTGATAACCCAACAAGTAGGTCCAAGGTGAGAATACACCATATGGATATTTTGACTCCTGTCGGCAATCATTGATGGTAAAAGACCAGTGCCAAGGATTTTATTATCAATCAGAACATTCCCATCCCTGTCCAGTTTCGTATAAGTTAGGGAGTCCGTAGAGGTAGCATTAGTGCGATAAGCAAGATGATTATTTGCCATGCTGTCAATTCCAATACCAGACCAGAATGCTGGAATACTGTCAGGCGATACCCGTATCTTCGCAATTATTGGATTACCCAGGGAATCAAGTTTTGTATAATTCATCTGATTATTACCTGATGACCTTTCATCCCAGATCACATTTATCTCTTTATATTTGTTCAAAGCAATATTGATCGGCATGCCATCATTGTTTCCACTTACTGCCAAATGCGCGGGTACGATCATTGAACCATCACTGGCAAGCGTGGCATGCCATAAACCCATACCCTGGGGCGTCTGATCACGCCAGACAAACTGGATATTGTCCGAACCATCAACTGCAATCCGGGGTCCAAGAGAATAAGAGGCATTATTGGAAACACCAGTTTCCGGGATCAAACACGCCCCAAGACTATCCCTTTTCGAATAAAGCACTTCACCAGTGCCCTGTACCCAGGTCGCAGTATCCCAAACCGTCCAGACATTATGATACGTATCAATGTCAAGATCAGGATCGCTCCGTAGTTTAGGATCGTCAGGTGACAATAAGATATCATCAGACCAGCCCGGAGGATAAGCATAAAGCAGTAGACAATAGGGAATCGTCAGTAAGCAGCAAATAAAAATGTTTCGTAAAGGCTTATTCATCTTCTATTCACTGTTCTATTCACTCCATAAATAGAAACCGGTCCTTTGATAATCATGATGAAACTGAGGCCACTCAAGCTTATATTGAGAAACCCGGCTGTTCGGATTCTTCCATGCATGGAGATAGCCATCATCTGAAGAGAATATAATTTCGCTTTTCTCATCACCATCAATATCACCTATTACCGGTGACAATGGCTTACCAAAAAGGCGCAAAGGATAAGGTATAATTCTTTGCATTGTGTGTCTGAATGCATAGATGTATTGGTTATTTGCCCCAATGACAATATCCAAGTTAGCATCACCATTAATATTAGCGATTGCTGACGAGGTTCGCACCAAGTAACCTGGAACTATAGTATAGGGCCAGGGCGAAATATTATCACCATTAATACCGCGTCGCAAATGGATCTCGGCGGCGTCATTGCCAAAAGTGATTTCAACACCGGTATACGGAGGTACAGGATGGATATCACCGACTGCCGGCGAGGAATTGATCGGTCCCGCGGTCTGCTGTTGCCATAAAAGCTGATCATTTCCCACATCATATGCCCGAATCATG
>JBARXB010000025.1:0-59769 GCA_049647165.1 bacterium | reverse complement strand
GGTAAAAATGAACATAAACATCCAGAGGATAACCCATTTTATTAATCTGACAAGCCAAATTCACCCCCAAATACTATTCATGATTAAACAACCTCTTTCGGGTAGATTATTTATGATTAAAAGCGGTGTCTTGACACGGGGTTGTGTTTCGTGTAAAATTGATGAAATGCAGAAGATACTGCTTCTTTTAGGAACTAACCTCGGTGATCTAAAAAATAATCTCATAAAGGCTCAAAAAGAATTGGAAAATCGCAAGATAAAGATCGTAAACAGATCCAACGTTTACCAGACTAAACCCTGGGGTCGGGTCGATCAACCTGATTTTTTAAATATGGGATTAGAGATTAGCTGTTACTATAAACCATTGGAACTGCTTTCTGTACTCAAGCAGATCGAGGCGATCATGGGGAGAAAATCAGAAAGTATGCGATGGGGACCGAGGATAGTCGATATCGACATCATATTTTATGGTAGCCAGGTCATTGAGAGCTTACATTTGACCATTCCACACAAAGATTTTTTTAATCGTCCTTTTGCCATTAAAATACTTGCTGAGATCGCACCTGATTTTATTCCCCCTTGTTCTAAGAAGAAACTGCAGGATTACCTGAACGGAATCGAACATGAAGGATTTAAGATTTATCGCAGTTGAAGGCGTCATCGGGGCAGGTAAGACATCTTTAGTTAAGATCCTTGCCAAGAGATTTCATGCCGGTGTTATCTTTGAGAAATTCGAGGACAATCCATTTCTTGAGGATTTTTATTCAGACCCAGCGAAAAACGCATTCCACACCCAGCTTTTCTTTTTAATGTCTCGATACCGACAGCAAAGGCAGATCTCTCAAATCGATCTTTTTGCTTCACGGGTGATATCTGATTATCTGTTTGCCAAAGACCGTATTTTTGCTGAGATAAACTTAAGTGATGAGGAGTTTGAGCTTTATAACAAGATCTATGCTTTGATCGAACGCGATGTTCCCAAGCCAGATCTCACTATTTACCTCCAGGCACCAGCAGATTTTCTTTATAAGCGAATAAAACATCGCGACCGTACATTTGAAAACGATATAGAATTTGGCTATATTGAGCAATTGTGTGAGGCTTACAATACTTTTTTTTTCCACTATAATACCTCACCATTGCTCATTGTTGATATCAAGGGGTTTGATTTTATTGGAAATGCAAAGGATGTTGATCTGATCTGTGATGAAATAAAGGACTTAAAGGAATCACGTAGGATCCTTTCCCGGCAATGGTGACGACAAAGACAATACTCACCAAAAAACAGAAACAGGAGAAGATAGTTTGTCTCACTGCTTATGATTATCCAACTGCGTGTATTGTCGATGGAGCTGGTATTGATATCATTCTGGTCGGTGATTCAGCCGCCAATGTCTTTGCCGGTGAGAAAAATACATTGCCGATCACCATGGAAGAAATGCTTTATCATACGCGCATCGTAAACCACGCCGTGAAGAATGCTTTGCTAATATCAGATATGCCGTTTTTATCTTATCAAACCTCGATTCAAGATGCGGTATACAATGCCGGAAGGTTTTTGAAAGTGGGTGCAGCTGGTGTTAAATTGGAAGGTGGTGCGCCAGTTATCGATACAATAAGGCGGCTTATAGAGATTGGTATCCCGGTAATGGGCCATCTTGGCTTGACACCACAATCGCTCCATAAGTTCGGGGGCTACAAATTACAGGGCAATACAGAGGAAAGTAAATCCCAGCTTCTGACCGATGCTAAATTGCTTGAAAAAGCTGGTTGTTTTGCGTTGGTCCTTGAGAAAATTCCCACGGTATTGGCAAAAGAGATCACCGCAGATATTTCTATCCCCACGATCGGGATTGGTGCAGGCCCTCATTGTGATGGTCAGATCCTTGTTTTGCATGATGTAATAGGGCTGTTTGATGGATTTTCTCCGAAATTTGTCAAACAATATGCGAATGTTAAAGAGGTGATTGAAAAGGCGATTAAACAGTATCAGGATGAAGTGAAAAAAGGGATTTATCCAGATAAGGCGCATTCTTTTGATTGAAATCTATGCGGAAAGACTATTGGTCTATGGAGCAATAGTTTATGAATAGGATATTTAAAGAATATGTCTATTGAAAAAGGTGCTAAGAATCAACCTGATGACAAAAGGCAGCATATTGAAGAGCTGGAAGCACGGCTCAAACGCTGCATGGATGATATCTCAAAATCAAAAGAGATATTAGAAAAAGAAATACAAAAACGTAAAGCTGCTGAGCAGATCCTGGAAACAATTGAACAGGAAAAAATCGCTGTTTTCAATAGCATGGCTGAACACATCGTCTACCACGACAAAAACATGAAAATCGTTTGGGCAAACCGTGCCGCCGCGTCTTCGGTCGGTATGAAGCCTGATGAATTAGTCGGTCTGAATTGCTATGAGCTTTGGCAAAAACGTCATACGATATGCGATAACTGTCCGGTTGAAAAAGCCCTGATAACTGGTCAGCCCCACGAAATGGAAATGACGACATCCGATGGGCGTTCTTGGTTCTTGCATGGTTATCCAGTGAAGGATAAAAAGGGCGAGATCATCGGCGCCGCGGAAGTTACAATGGATTTGACTGTCATCAAACAAGCGGAAAGTATTTTGGAAGAATCTGAGAAACAGCTAAGAACGATTTTTGATTCAGCAAACGATGCCATGTTCATTCATGACCTGCAGGGTAATTTTCTGGAAGTGAATAAGACCGCTTGTGATCGTTTAGGTTACAGTAGAGAAGAATTTTTAAAGATGACCGCAATGACTATTGATTCGTCTGAATACGCTGCTCTAGTGATGAGACGAATTGAGGAAATAAGGGAAAAAGGTCCCAGGTTTTTCGAAACTGCACATGTAGCAAAAGACGGGAGAGTAATCCTTATTGAATTATCCAGCCGGGTTATTGAGTATCAAGGGAAACCCGCAGTTTTGAGCATTGCAAGGGATATTTCAGAGCGTAAGCGAAGTGAAGCAGCACTGTGCGATTCTGAGAATCGATACCGCTCAATAGTGGAGAACTCACACGCTGGTATTCTTATTGTGAATGAAACATATCGCTTCATCTATGTGAACGACGAATTGTGTCGAATCCTCGAGTATTCGCACGATGAAATCATGGGTCATGATTTCAGGGAATTTCTGGATGAGGAAAGTCGATGCCTTGTTACTGATCGGTATATTCGAAGGCAAAGAGGAGAAAAAGTCAAGTCCCGGTACGAATTCAATGTCGTTCAGAAAACCGGGGAAAAAAGGCGAGTGGAAATTAGCGCTACGGTGATTAAAGACTCCGCAGGTAAACTCGTGACCGTGGCTCAAATATTGGATATAACTGAACGTAAAAATGTGGAGCAAGAGCTACGCCAAAGCGAACAGAAATACAAGACCCTGACTGAGAATGTAAATGTCGGTATATACCGAAACACGATCGGTTCTAAAGGTGAATTCATCGAAGCAAATCCAGCTATCGTGAACATGTTTGGTTATGACAGTAAAGAGCAATTTCTGAAAATTGATGTTTCAGAATTATACCGGATACCCGGAGATCGCAAGAGGTTCAATGAAAAAATGCTCACCTATGGAAATGTAAAAGATGAGATCCTCCAGCTCAAGAAGAAAGACGGAATGCCTTTTTTTGCTTCAGTCTCGGCCGTTGCGATCAAGGGTGAGAAAGGTAATGTGCAGTATTTTGATGGTATTATTGATGATATTACCGATCGTATCAAGGCCGAACAGAATTTAAAAGACAGTTACCAAAAATTGAAAACTGTACTCAATGGTACGGTTAATGCACTTGCGTCTACAACCGAGAAAAGAGATCCCTATACCGCTGGTCATCAACATCGGGTTACCCAACTTGCCACAGCTATCGCTCAAGAGATGGGGTTCGCAGCTGATCGAGTTGATGGTATCAAAGTAGCGGGGATCGTTCATGATATCGGGAAAATACATGTTGCTGCGGAGATTTTGAACAAACCGATCGCATTGAATGATCTTGAAATGGCTCTGGTCAAGACACACTGCCAAGCAGGCTACGAAATTCTTAGGACCATCGAATTCCCGTGGGATGTAGCTGAGATCGTACTCCAGCATCATGAACGGGTCAATGGATCTGGCTATCCCCGCGGCTTGACCGGCGAAGAAATACTAATGGAAGCGAAAATACTCGCCGTCGCCGATGTTGTCGAAGCTATGGTTTCACACCGTCCATATCGTGCTGCACTCAGTACGGACAAAGCCTTAGAAGAAATTTCATCGAACCGCGGTGTGCTTTTTAATGATGATGTTGTCGATGTATGCATGAGAATTTTCGAACGGGGTTTCAAATTCGAGTGAATCGAAACTGGAATTTGTAAATCCTCCTAAATGACTTTTCTTCTGGTAAATATTTTTAACAGATAACCCCTTGAATAATAAATATTATTTTATGTTATGACCATGAAAGACGCTTTTACTGAACACCTTTTTGAATATCGAACGGTGGCTGAAAAACGCCTGGTTCTTTCTTTAATAATCACCTTAATAGTAATGCTCGTCGAACTTGTCGGCGGTTGGTTAACACACAGCATAGCCTTGATCAGTGATGCTGGACATATGTTTACGCACTGTTTTGCAATTGGGATCAGCCTTGTAGCAATTTTGGTCGCTCGAAAACCACCCTGTCATCGCCGAACATACGGTCTTTACCGTGCCGAGGTATTAGCCGCTTTTATCAATGGTCTGTTTCTTCTTATGGTTGTTTGCTTTATTATTTATGAGGCGATAATGAGGATCATCCATCCTGAGGATGTCCTCAGTCTCAGTATGCTGGTGATCGGTCTTATAGGACTTATTGTGAATATTGCGAGCATTATGATCCTACATGGAACCCATAAAGAGAATTTGAATATCAAAGGTGTTTTCTACCATATGGCTGCTGATGCGGTATCTTCAGTGGGTATCGTTATTGCTGCGATTGTTATTCATTTTACCGGGTGGAATATCCTTGATCCTTTGGTCAGTCTCGGTATATCAATAGTTATTATTTACTGGGCCTGGGGTGTCCTGAGAGAAGCTGTAATAATCCTCCTTGAAATGGCGCCGTCCGGCCTTAACGTCGACACTATAGCGAAAGATCTAAAAGAAAAGTTTCCTGAAATTAAAGATCTATATAATATTCATATCTGGACAATCACTGCTGACATGCTTGTATTCTCAGCTCATCTGAGATTTGATGATACAGTTAGAGTCTGCGCAGACCATGATCTTCTCATCACCAGATTAAATGATTACCTTGCTGAAAAATATCGGATCATTGAATCAACAATACAAATAGATGCAAGTGATCGAACCGGAGCGTGTGAGATAAAATGAAAAGTAATAAGATCATTAGATTAGATGAACCAGGGTACACGATAGACCACTCGGTCCATGTACGTTTCGATCAAAGGCATAATATCTTTGGGCGTATGCTCTATGATAAGACAGCTCCATTCTATAAGAAAGATATGTATGAGAATGTGACTAAAATAATCAGTCAGCAAAAAGAAGGCTATTCGCGCATATCATTTGCTCATGCCCTGGCTGGATGGACAGTACACGATTACTTTCACGGTGCATTTTCCTGGGAGCGATTGCAGGCACCAAATAGCATCATGTCCAAACCGTCGCTTCGTAAATACGAAATCTCTGATAAAAAGACAATGAGTCGTCATATCAAACAAGCTGCCCGTATATATGGCGCTGCGCAGGTTGGGATATGCCGTTTGAATAAACAATGGCTTTATGCGCGCGATATGGACGGTAATGTGGTTGATATCCCCGAAGAATTTCATACCGCGGTTGTTATGACCATTGCTATGGATGAGAAAAATATCGCTATGTCACCAGCATTTGCTGCGTCTGCAGAAACCGCACTGGGTTATTCACGAATGGCGTTCTGCATTGCTTGCCTTGCCGAATTTATAAGAAATCTTGGTTACCAGGCGATCCCCACGGGTAATGATACCGGGTTGAGTGTACCGCTTGCCGTGGATGCTGGATTGGGTGAATTAGGCAGGTTAGGATTACTCATAACCCCGGAATTTGGGCCTTGCGTTCGGCTCTGCAAAGTATTCACAGATATGCCTTTGATACCTGACAAACCGATATGTTTCGGGGTTACTGAATTCTGCAAACAATGTAATAAATGCGCTGATGCCTGCGAAGCCGGTGCTATACAAACAGAAAAAGAACCTTCGTTTGATATGATTTGTCCTTCGAATAACAAAGGCATATTACGCTGGTCAGTCAACCATGACAAGTGCTATCAATTTTGGGTCGATAATGGGGGGGATTGTTCTAACTGTATTAGCGCATGTCCTTTTGACCGACGTAAGTCAGGCATCACTCAGGATGAGAAAGAGGCATGATTTCTGCGGCATTGTGGATAGCACTGTTCATTGTAAGTTTTTATGTTTTTTTATCGGTGGTTTATTCAAGATAAATTGAAAAATATTGCAGGCAAAAATGGATCCTGAAAAGCTCAAAATAGTAATTAGAGATGCTGAAACTGAGGATTCTCAGGCAATAGCTGGTCTTTTAGAAGAGCTTGGTTACCCTCAGAATCATGATTTCACCTTGAAGAAAATAAAAGGATTGAGTAAAAGAAAGAAAGACCGGATTCTTGTTGCACAAAAACACGATCATGTAGTTGGCTGCCTTAGTTTACACATCATGCCATTACTCCACCGGGCAGAAAATTTGTGTAGAGTTACTGGACTGGTAGTGTCTGAGTTATATCGAGGTAAATATATTGGTCGCCGGTTGATGGAGATGGCAGAAGCATATGCCCAAGCAAATGGTTGTTCATGTATAGAAGTAACGAGTGGCGATCAGCGATTCGATGCGCATAGTTTTTACCAACAGCTGGGCTATGTAGAAACATCGAAACGTTTCATCAAATCGTTGACAGATCAGAGGTAGCAGTTCGAGCCCATTGACTTTCAGAACTGACGCACTATAATACACCATGGTAAAATACACAAGAGACCACGCCAAAGCCGGTCTTGGAGCGAAGTTACCAAAACTCGAAGTGCTACCTAATCAATTTAAGAATTATAA
The DNA here is from genome assembly GCA_049647165.1 of bacterium. Classification (GTDB taxonomy): domain Bacteria; phylum Hydrothermota; class Tepidihabitantia; order SM23-42; family SM23-42; genus JAUVZL01. The sequence goes on along the minus strand of JBARXB010000025.1, from coordinate 52,670 downwards.
GATCACAATTACCATGCCTGAATACACCTCGTTGTGTCCAAAAACAGGTTTGCCTGATGCCGGCACAATTACGATTGAATATGAACCGGATAAGCACTTTGTAGAATTAAAATCGTTAAAACTATATATTTCAGCTTATCGTAATCTCGGCATATTTTATGAGAACGCGGTTAATCGTATACTAAGAGATTTTGTCAAAGCAATAAAACCCCGTTGGGTAATTGTACGCGGCGCATTCAATCCACGCGGTGGTATTGCTTCGTTCATCGAAGCCAAATATAGCAAAATCCGGACAAGAAAAAAAACCTAGTAACAGCATTCATCCGGTAATCCCCGGGAATATTTTTTAAAAATACTTGTAATAGTAATAAATAGGGATTCTTAATCAAGTTATGTTATTGCAGGATTTAGATCTGCAGATATTATCAAGAAAAAGGAGGCATATCATGGTTCGAAAGATTGGCGTTATACTGAGTATCGCACTCATTGGTTCTTGTCTTATTGGGTGTCTTGGGATTACCGGTTCAAGAAGCGTGAATGATGTGATCACACTACTCAAGGCCAAAGTTGGCGAAGTGGTTATCAAAGAACACATTGCGAACAAAGGCATGAGCTTCGATTTATCTACCGAGGATATCGTTAAACTCAAAAAGGTTGGTGCGAGCGATGAATTACTTGCATATATGATCGGTAAAGCCACTGGCGATTTCCCTTTTGAGCTTGGTGAAGAATTCATGGTCCACAGTCCTACGACCTACGAGCACCTTTCCATTTACCCGGTTTTCAGGAAGACATCATTAGAAATAGGCGATTACATTACTTTGGATCAGGCACAAAAGAACAAAGTCGTGATCATTTCTGAATTATCAAGTGCATCAGTACCGACCGTATTGATAAAGAACACCGGGTCTAAACCGATCTATATTATGGCGGGTGAGATCATAATCGGCGGTAAACAGGATAGAATGGTTTCATTCGATATCCTTATCCCTGGTGGCAAGGAAGTGCAAGTCGAGGTCAGGTGTGTGGAGCACGGCAGGTGGCACGGCAAATCGGTTGAATTCTCATCCGGTGGTGCCGTGGGCTCAAAAGGAGTCAGGAATGCTCTTCAATTCAAAGAACAGACTGATGTATGGGCTGAGGTAAGCAAGAAATGTGCTGAGATCGATGTTGCGTCTCAGAGTGGTACGTACGGTGCCATCCTCTCGAGTGACGAAGTAGAAAAGAAGAGTAAACCATTCCTTGATGCGATGAATCAGGGTATGAGAGATGAAGCAATGGTCGGTATGATCATGGCTTTGAATGGCGAAGTTGTATGCGTTGATATTTTCGCCAATCCAAAGTTCTTCGCTGAAATCAAGGAGAAATTACTAAAAGCATACGTGCTCGATGCCATAAGCACCGAAGAGAAAAATACAAAGATCGCCAGCAAGAAGGAGATTCTTGCTTTCTTTGATGAACTTAAAGATGCGAAGACTGCCGAACTCAAAAAATACAGTGCAAATTGCAATACCGAGCTGGAATCTGATGAGCTTATTGGTAATGAGTCACGCGATAAAGATGGAAAATTGCAGCATCTCAACCTGTACAAAAAATAGCAGGGTCATAAATAACAGGCTGCAGAGACTATTGTTGCCAAAGATAGCGCTTAAGGTCGATGCAGCCTGTTTCATCAAGGATAAGGCCTTCGTCTTCAAGTAACTGCTTTTGGAGTTCATAGCCATGTTTGTGTTTGAGCGCAATGCAACCCTTGCTATTCATTACTCTATGCCAGGGCAGGTTCTCTTTGGACGAAGATGAGTGAAGAATGTATGCAACCTGGCGTGCACCATGTGGGTTGCCAGCTAGCTTTGCAATCTGTCCATAGGTTGTTACATGTCCTTTAGGTATTTTTCTGATTACATCAATAACCCTTTGGTAAAATGATCTTGGCATTTCGATATTACGAGAGTATATCGATTGCAAATTGCCTGTCAAGAAGCCATTGAGAGATCTCTAAAAAAGTATTCATCGCTCTCTTGACATCAGAAGGAAAAAGAGTTAAATTTGTATATATCATAGGAGTTTAAATGAAGAAAACATTATTCGCATTGATTAGCAGTTGTATAATATTGTTATTTGTTATACCATGCTGGGCTGAGGATTTCAGCTCGCCCAGAGCAACACTTGAAACATTTTTTCAGGCAATCCGCGATCGAGACAAGGAACTCTGCGCAGCATGCGTTAGTGAAGAGTTACGTCAAGAGATGTTTGAGAACTGGGATGAATCTGATCTGCCTGATGAATTCGAATATGAAATATTGGAAGAGGAAGTCGGTGAATCCGAGGCTATAGTCAAGATCAAACTGGTTAGTGATAAATACGGTGAGGAAAATGATGAACTATTGTTAGTAAAAGAGGCTGATGGCTGGAAAATAACAATGGATACATACGATGATTATTACGATGAGATGGATACTTGTATAGAATAAGGGGGTAATATGGCAACATATATACTGGCAACAAAGCTTTCACCTGAATTGACAAAAGATGTAAAAAGACGTGCTGAGATAGGTCGAAAATGGCTTGAGAAGGTAAAGAAAAATTGTCCGGAGGTTAAATTTCTTGCCCATTATGCACTCTTGGGCCCATATGATTTTCTTGATATCTATGAAGCTCCTGATGAACAATCAGCAGCGAGGGTTTCCATGATTAGCTTATCGGGAGGAGCGGTCGCCGCTGAGTCATGGACTGCAATTCCATATAAGAACTTTCTTGAGCTTATTGAAAATCTGTAGAGTCGGTTATGATTCAATAAATTGAAGAATACGGTCTATTTTTTCTTGAACAACCCAAAAAGACCGCCACCATCTTTCTTTTCTTCCTTTTTTTCGGCAGGTTTTTCAACTGGTTTTTTTATTGATTGAGCTTGTTTGACGATTTTCACTAACCCCGAAGAGATCAAACCGTATAAAACACGTGCTGTCTCAAATTCTGAGACATTTACTTTCGATGCGATCTCTAGAATGCTTCGCGAACCATCGACGAAAGAAAGAATTTTCCATTCTTCGGGCTTCAAATGTATTTTTTCTACACCTGCTTCAGGTACTTCAATGATATTTACGATAACCTCGAAATTGGGAATGAGTTTTTGAATTTTATTCATTTCATCGATGCGGCGTGCGGCCTCGAGTATAACCTGCTGGATCGGTAGTTCAACAGTACGCTCAAGTGTTTCCTCGTTCGGGTTGAATACGAATCTGCCCTTTTTCCAGCTTAAAATAGTATCAATAGCGGCTTCGCCCTGGATTGAATTGGTCTTGGCGTGAATTACAATGCCCCCCTTGAAGTAGACTATTCCAACGTCATCTTCAGACTGAATACGAAGGCCACCATCCTTTTGACCAAGTTGAATTAGTTGGAATACATCGGTTAGCTCGAAATCCTCTAGGTTTCCCTGTAACGCCATTATTCTTTGTAAACTCCCATATTTCGGAATTTGTTGATTCGTTGTGGGATTAATTTATCCACCGGTATCTTGGTTAGCTCATCGAGATTCTTGATCAGTGCTTCCTTTATGCTTTTGGCAGTTTCTTCGAGGTTCAAATGTGCGCCACCCACAGGCTCTGCTACAATTTCGTCAATTATACCAAGCTTAGCAAGATCTACTGCAGTGATCTTTAAAGCTTCAGCCGCTTCCTTGTTCTTGGAAGAATTGCGCCACAGTATCGAAGCGCAGCCTTCTGGAGATATAACTGAATAAATCGAATTTTCCATCATAATAATTCTATCACCAACAGCTAATGCTAATGCACCACCCGAACCACCTTCGCCCAGGATCAAGACGACGATCGGTACAGGCAATACGGAACATTCGAATAAATTGGTGGCGATCGCTTCTGCTTGGCCTCGTTCTTCAGCCTCGGCACCTGGATAAGCACCTGGTGTGTCAACCATGCTTATGACCGGCATTGTGAATTTTGCTGCCATTTTCATTATCCGTAATGCCTTACGATAACCTTCTGGATGGGGCATGCCAAAATTACGCTTGATCTTTTCTTTTGTATCTCGCCCCTTTTGTTGTGCGACAATAGCAACATTATATTTATCAAATTTAGCAATACCTGAAACGATCGCCCAGTCATCACCAAAACGTCGATCACCGTGTAGTTCTATGAAATCATCGGCGATCAGCGGAATGATATCCAATGGGTAAGGGCGTCTTGGATGACGTGCCAGCTGAACACGCTGCCAGCGGGTTAGATTTGAGTATATTCTCTTTTTCAATCGCTCAGCCTGGGACTCGAGACGTTTAATTTCCTCATCAACGCCTTTAAGTCCCTTTAGCTCTTCGATTTTTTTCCCGAGTTCAACTATTGGTCTTTCAAAATCAAGCCAGATACCGTTCATCAAAATTCAAAACCTATTCCGAGGGTATTGACTAATCCCAGATTGTGTGGATATAGAGCTCCAGCATACTTGATAATTAGATTGCCTGGTCGGATCGCTAATCCAAATCCCGGATAGACGACATCCCGATAATGTGCAGTACCATTTAAATTAACGATCTTATGGACTGGAACATCTATGCCAAATCCACCCTCAAATTCAGCGGTGTTTACCAAGTAATGAATATCTATACTGGGTACGAATTTTTTGAAATCATAGAAGGTTCCGATACTTATGCGTGCCGGCAGGTTAACGCTTTCATTGCGCAAGGTTAGCTTCGAGCCGATATTTGTCGCACCAAAAGTAATACCGGTTTTTGTTCCAATATAAGCAAACGATACATCAAAAGCTAACGCGTAGTTTGAATAAATGTAGATACTTTCTGATATGTATTTAAGATTTAAGCCAACCGTACCCTGTGCTGTGATCGGTACGCTACCACCCAATACCATGGTGAAATCATTTCCCGAATAATAAGTCAAGGAATCTTCAGATGGATAATCTGGATGCCACTCAATATCACCAAAATCAAAGTTAAGAAATGCAATACCAAAATTTATGTTCTTGATTTTTCTACTTAATGCCAATGAAACACTCTGCATCGAAAGGTAAAAACGATTGTATGAACACCAGATCTGATAGTTATCCCGGGCTTGGAAATTCGCTGGGTTATAGAAAATTGCTTCAGCATCCTTTGATACTGAAAAGGGAGTTGTCATACCGACGGGAGATGCTGGTAATAAAAGAGTATTTACGCCTGATGTAGAGATCAGTAAAAGAACTATTGCAACCATTATTACTCCTCAATCATTTCCACATTAGCTCGAGGTAGGGCAACAACTTGTTTGTCTTCCAGTTCGACCTTAAGTACTCTCACCGAAGCTTCGGTCTCTATTTTTTGCAGGTCAACCGGCAATGCAACGACCTTACCTATTGCACCAAAATGTGGTTCTCTAATTATCCGGACTGCCATGCCGACCTCGAGACCACTACCCCTTGATAAGTCAGCAGTTCTTTTGGATGCGGACACGTCTGCCAAGGGTACAATTACCTCAGGTCTCATTACTCCGGCCCTGATTTGCGTTGCACCATTTATTGAAGATTTCTTACCGGTCAGGGATTTTAGCAACTGGAAGGTTCGATCAGCCATTTTCATCTTGCCGAATCCTTCGGTTACTACCAGGGTTAAACCCACCTGTTCAGAACCGGTGATCGCAACTCCAATATCATAACCCATAAAACGTTTAAGATCTTGGTCTTCAATACCACCGATTACAATACCCTTAACCCCGACTTTCCTGGCTTGTTCCAGTGCATCATAAGTGACGATTGAGCCACCGATGATTATCTTGTCTTTGAATGATTTATCTATTTCATTTTCTGAGAGTACCTCATCGGGATCTTTGGCCGCCATTGCCAGTTCACCGATTGTCTCACCACCGATACCAAAGATACCCTGTATAAAACTCCCACTCGTTCTTATTACAACACCTTCATTCTCAATTACATCAATGACCTGTCCATCAATATAAGCAATTACTTCGACCGGGATGGGAGGTTCTCTCAATATCAACTGACCAGTAATTTTTGAAGCACTTTCTATAACACCGTTAATTGGACTTTTGACTAGTGATTTAAAAAGACCGAAAAGACCTTTGTTTTGAGCAAGAACTTCACCTTTTTCGATCGTGTCGCCAGTCTTCTTGAGCATAGCACCGTCAACTTCATCTGGTAGGATACCCAAGAGTCCTGCGACATTTAGTGTTTGAACATTCCCGGGGAGATTAGTTCTTGCCACGACCTGTTCACCAGCCACCTTATCGTTTTTGTTTACCAGGATATTACCCGGTAGAGGGAGACGGCGTTCTTTTGTTAATACTGTATGAGCAAGAACTTTAAGTCCTGGCGTATATGCATGTGTCAATTTATTCCTCCTTTAACTATATTTATGATATACAGATTTTTGCCATGGTCAAGAGATATATCACAAATTTTTTTTATTTTTAAGGAATCTTTTTACCGCTTTAAGGTTCATTAAATCATCCTGCAGGCTTTTTCTCGGAGTTTCCAAGATGAATGGTTTTGTTTGCAATAGATGATGGTTAATAATAAAACCCATACCTTTACCGATATTACCTTTTCCAATATGCCAATGCCGATCATGGCACGAGCCACGAGTTGTTTTTGAGTCATTGAAATGGACTAAGTGTAATCTATCGATGCCGATAGTATTATCGAAGTCATTTAGCGTATGCGCTACGCCTTTTCTTGTATGGAGCGGATAGCCAGCAGCAAATGCGTGTGCAGTATCCAGAACAACACCGATCCGGTGCGAAGGTTCAATACCACTTATTATCGTGTTGATTTGGTCGAAATTGTAGCCGATTTCATTTCCACTTTTGGGAGTATTTTCCAACAGCAGAATGATTTTATTCTTAACACGACGCAGCGCTTGATTTATCCCTTCGATCGTTAAACAGATCCCTTGTTCTTCATCTTTTGAAGAACCAATATGCATTATCACGAAATGAGCGTTGATAGCGGCGGCTCTTTGTAACTCGACAATAAGCGAGGCTACTGATTTTTTATATAGAGTTTTGTCAGATGACGCCAGATTAACGAGATAAGGCATGTGAATAAACACCGGCGCGATATTTGTACTTTTTATAGCTTTTATATATAAACTAATATCTTTTTCATCGAACGCCCGGTACTCCCATGTTCGGGGATTTCTCGAGAAAAGCTGCACTGTTTTGCACGATCGTTCGCGCGCTCGTTCGATAACATTCTTAAAACCGCCAGCTATTGATATGTGAAAACCGATCCTCATAACGATCGGTCTATTCTCTTTTATGATTAGGAAAGAAATTACAGGATTTGTCTATCTTATCACTTTTTTCCATTTTTCTTCTTCTTAATTAATTTTGTACATACCGGGCATACTTTCTTACCTCGTTTCAGGACCATACCATGCTCACACTGTGGACAACGGTCTTTGGTAGGCGGATAGAATGCAGAAAAATCACACAGTTTACATTTATATACATTACCACGACGTGTTTTAATGATTATAACCTCACCGTGGCACATTGGGCATGGTGCATCGTGCGAGAGGTTTTCAGTATAGCGGCATTCCGGATATCCGGAACAGGCGAGGAACTTACCGAATTTACCATGCCGGGTTATCAGGTTTCGACCGCAGTCAGGGCATTTACGATCGCTCTTTTCCACCTCGAAATTCTCCGAGTGTTTGCATGCTGGAAAACCCGAACAAGCAAGGAATTTTCCATACCGACCCCATTTGACAACGAGTGGTTTTTGGCATTTTGGACAATTCTTATCAACCTTTACAGTTATCTCTTCTTTGATCTTCTCTGCTTCTTTTTTAATCTTTTCCAGGTTTATAATAAAAGGATCGTAGAATTCACGTATCACCTCTTGCCAGAGTTTATCACCAGCTTCGATTTGGTCGAGTTCTTTTTCCATTTTTGCGGTGAATGAAACCTCAAAAATATCTGGGAATCTTGGGATAATTACATCATAGACCTGAAGTCCCAAGTCAGTAGCTTGTATTTTACTTTTTTCCTTAATAACATAACCACGGTCAAATAGGGTTTGGAGTATATGAGCGTAGGTAGACGGTCGACCAATGCCATTTTCTTCCAATTTCTTTATCAAACTCGCTTCTGTAAAACGAGCCTGAGGCTCAGTCATCTTTTCGGTGAATTCGATGCCGGTTACTTCTACATTTTCACCTGTCGTCATGTCTGGTACTGATCCTCGGTCAACAGAATCGCCAGTCACGATTTGGTAACCCGGGAATATCAGTTTCATTTCTTCTGATTTAAAATCTACTTCTTCGAAGCTCACTACTATTTCTTTTTGTCGATATTCCGCCGGTGCCATCTGTGACGCAACAAAACGATTGAAGATCAGTTTATAGATTTTATATTGGTCATCAGTCAGGTGTTGTTTAATGTCTTCTGGATTCAATTCAACCTTGGTCGGTCGGATCGCTTCATGACCGCCCTGGACATTCTTGCGATCTTTAAAAATCCTGACTGTCTGATTCAGATATTCTTTACCATGCTTACCTGCGATATATTCCCTCAGTCGCTCCAGGGTATCTTTGTTGACCCGGATTGAATCAGTACGCATATAAGTTATTAGGCCGATACTCCCTTGAGGTAATCTGATACCCTCATAAAGACTTTGAGCAATATACATCGTCTTCTTCGCAGAAAACCGTATGCGCTTTGATGCTTCTTGCTGAAGCGTAGAAGTGATAAATGGCGGTGGTGGCGTTCGGGTTGGCTCGGTTACACGAAAAGAGGTGACTTTGAATTTTGTGCCTTTTGTAAGCACTTTCTTGAAGTGTTCCAATTCTTTCTTGTCTTCGATCTTCCTGGCCTCGCCAGCTATACGCCATAGCTTCCCGAGAAATTTCTCATTACGTTCGGTGATGAACTCGGCTTCTACCACCCAGTATGGTTTTGGTTTAAATACAGTGATCTCTTTTTCTCTTTCAGATATCAGGCGCAATGCTACACTCTGGACACGTCCAGCAGATAATCCCCCCTTTATGATTTTCCACAATAAAGGACTTGTATAGTAGCCAACAATTCTGTCGAGAACCCTTCTTGCCCGGTGCGCATTGACCAGATTCTCATTTATGATCGTAGTATGTTGAAGAGCTCTTTTTACGTGGTCAGGAGTGATTTCATAGAATAAAGCTCTTTTAATGTTTGCTCCATTCGATTCCAGCTCTTCAGCGAGATGCTTGGCTATAACTTCACCTTCCCGATCCGGATCAGGAGCGAGGAAAATTTCAGATGAATCTTTGCACGTCTTTTTTATTTCCTGGATGATTTTTGCTTTACCTCTTATCTTGATATAACGAGGCTGGAAATTATTTTCGATATCAACACCCAAGGTTGATTTAGGCAAATCTTTAATATGCCCCCGGGATGACACCAGTGTATAGTCTCGACCAAGAAAACCCTTGATTGTTTTGCATTTGGTCGGAGATTCAACGATGATAACCCGTTTATTGATGCTCTTTTTTCTTTTCTTTACTTTCTTCTTCATATTGGCGGATTCATTATACACATTGTGTTTTCTCTTGTCAAGCAGGGATTTAAAAATTATATGATTATGTTATCGATGAGACGTGTCTTGCCAAAGAATACAGCGAGTGCTACCAGTGTATCTTTGCTGATTTTTTTTACGGGCAGCAAATTATTTTTATTTGCAATGGCAATATAGTCGATCTGGCCATTTTTTTTCTCAATCATCTGTTTGATAATTTTCTTTGCTCTTTTAGGATCAGAGAATCCCTGGCTAGAATCTTCTTTTATCCGTCTCAGTGCACGATAGAGCACGGTCGCATCTTGTCTTTGTGCGGGTGAGAGATATTTATTACGCGAGCTCATTGCCAGACCATCTTTTTCCCTGATGATCTTGCCGGTGATGATCTTTATATCGAGATTTAGGTCTTTTGTCATACGCCTGATGATCAATGTTTGCTGATAATCTTTGGCACCAAAGACCGCGATATCAGGTTTAATAATATTGAAGAGGTTCAAGACTATGGTCGTGACACCTTGAAAGTGATGAGGTCTTGTAATACCACACATTATTCTGCCGAGGTCTTTGACATAAACATAAGTTTTATAATCTGGTGGATAGATTTCCTTGACCAAAGGGCAGAAAATCAGATCGACGTTTTCTTTCTTTAAAAGAGCCTTATCTCTTTTTATGTTCCTTGGGTAATTTTTGAGGTCTTCATTTGGCGCGAACTGCGTGGGGTTTACAAAGATCGAGACGGCGACAAATTGCGCTTTTTTGCGCGCAATGCGCACGAGTGATAAATGTCCTTCATGCAAGTAGCCCATGGTCGGGACAAAGCCGATAGTCTTACCGCTTTTTTTGATTTTATTAATGAGCTTTTTGGTTGCCGCGATCGTCTTTATCATGCGCATGTTCCATTATAATCAGCTCAGAAAACGCGTCAAGCATAATAACGTCAAACACTAATGGGGTCAAATCTCAACATTCAACAGGCATAAAAAAAGTGCAGCTATTGTAATCAGCAGACAAGGTTAACCGCGAATGTTGAATGTTGAGATTTGACCCCAAAGCACTTTCTTCCTAGTACCGAGTTCTTAGTACCTACTATTAGAACGGCTTGACTTTTTGTCCTTTTTTGAGTATAATAATACCGAGTATTAGCAAGAGTTTCTACCCAATCCATGGGTTTGTATAGCTGCTGATTTCTCGCAAAACGGATTTACTTTACATGAGAATCGAAAGTTTATTCAGGAAGAAAGGAGTTCTAAAATGGCGTTACTTGAAATTAGATGGCATGGTCGAGGAGGACAGGGAGCAAAGACTGCTGCCCTTCTCTTTGGTGATGCTGCAGTTGAAACCGGTAAATATATTCAAGCGTTCCCAGAATATGGACCGGAAAGAATGGGCGCGCCGGTTTTTGCGTTCAATCGGATATCTGACAAACCGATCCTTCAACACTGTGGCATCAAAACCCCGGAGATCGTCGTTGTTCTGGATCCGACCCTGATGGAAACGATTGATATAACCGAAGGTTTACCAGACAACGGCGTTGTATTAGTCAATACACAAAAGAGCGCAGAGAATATCAAAAAGCAATTAGGATTAACGAGCCAGAAGGTATATGTCGTCGATGCAAGCAAGATCTCACAGGAAATATTGGGTCGTGATTTACCGAATACACCGATGCTTGGTGCTTTGATAAAGGCTTCTAAATTACTTGAATTCGAACCGATGTTAGCCTCTGTACAAAGCCGTTTAAAAAAGAAATTCCCCAATCGTCCGGATGTTGTTGAAGGTAATATCAAAGCTATAAAAAGAGCATATGAGGAGATGAGCGCATGAAGAAGAAAAAAGAAGGCTGGAGAGAACTTCCGATCGGTCTGGTATTAGGAGCAGGGACTTGTCTGAATTTCGAAACTGGAGACTGGCGCAGTGACAAGCCAATCTGGGATTCTGAAAAGTGCACTCACTGCCTCTTATGCTGGGTATATTGTCCGGATTCGTCGATCATTGTTAAAGACGGTAAGGTTCAGGGTATTGACTATAAATACTGTAAAGGATGCGGTATTTGTGCTGAGGAATGTCCGCCCAAGGTCAAGGCGATCACTATGGTCAGGGAGGAGAAATGATAGTAGCGAGAACCGGAAATGAAGCAATGGCCGAGGCGATGCGTCAGATCAATCCCGATGTTGTTGCTGCCTATCCGATCACACCCGCGACTGAAGTAGTTCAGTTATTTTCGAAATTCGTTAATGACGGTCTGGTCAACACGGAATTCGTGCCAGCAGAAAGTGAACATTCGGCGATCAGCGCATGTGTTGGTGCATCTGCTGCTGGAGCACGCGTTATGACGTCAACGTCATCGCAAGGACTGGCGCTCATGCACGAAATTCTCTTCATCGCTGCTGGATTGCGCTTACCTATTGTTATCTGTCTGGTCAATCGTTCTTTATCAAGCCCTATTAATATACATTGCGACCACTCCGATTCACTCGCTTCACGAGATTCCGGCTGGATACAGATATTTTCCGAGAACACTCAAGAAGCGTACGATTCGACCATAATCGCGGTTAAAGCCGCTGAAGCGGCGTTCCTTCCTGGTATGGTCACCACAGACGGTTTCATTATCAGCCACGGTATGGAACGAGTCGAGCTCATCGATGATAAAGAGGTGCCGAAATTCCTCGGTGAGAGGAAACTGAACTATTCCTTGCTCGATACTGAGAACCCGATTACCCTTGGACCATTGGATCTGCAGGATTATTTCTTCGAACATAAACGTTCAGAAATCGATGCGATGGATCATGCCCTGCCGATTATTGAAAAAGTACAAAAGGAATTTGGTGATAAATTTGGCAGGTACTACCCGATTGTCGACGAGTATAAGATGGATGATGCAGAAGTTGCGGTGTTGGCTATGGGTTCGACCGGCGGAACCGGGAAAGCCGCGGTAGATCGTCTCCGGGAAAAAGGAAAGAAGGTCGGTCTTATTAGATCAAGGGTATATCGTCCGTTTCCCAGGGATGCAATGCTTAATGCCTTGACGAAAGCAAAAGTCATAGGAATACTGGACCGTTCTGATACGATGTCAACACTTGGTGGGCATTTGTATAACGATGTTCGTTCAATCCTCTATCAAGCAGAAAAGCAGCCACTTGTGAAAAACTATGTTTATGGTCTTGGCGGAAGAGATATTAGTATAGAAGATATCGAGAAGATATATGATGAGCTTTTTAACATACAGAAATCAGAAAAAGTTGATAAGGATGTCGTATATTTTGGAGTGCGAGGTGAATAATGGCTAAATTAAAAGAACTTGCGGCTCAGAAAGAAAAATTCGTCGGTGGTCACCGCGGCTGTGCTGGTTGTGGTGCCGCGATCATTGCACGCCAGGTACTTATGGCGGCAGAGAATCCAGTTGTCGTGGGTGCGGCAACCGGTTGTTTAGAGGTGTTCTCGACGATCTATCCATATTCGGCCTGGAATGTTCCCTATATCCACAATGCCTTTGAGAATGTCGCTGCTACAATGTCTGGTGTTGAGGCTGCATATAAAGCGCTTAAAGCAAAGGGTAAGGTTACCAAGGATCTAAGATTCATAGCTTTTGGCGGTGATGGTGGGACCTATGATATTGGTCTGCAAGCACTGTCCGGTATGATCGAACGCAGACATCGAGTACTCTATGTATGTTATAATAATGAAGCATATATGAATACCGGTATTCAGCGCTCGTCAGCCACCCCGCGCGGTGCTCATACGACAACATCTCCTGCTGGTAAGGTGATACCGGGTAAGCTCCAGCTTAGAAAGAACTTGACTGAGATCATCATTGCTCATGAACCGGCTTATGCTGCTCAAGCGACATTTGGCTACTGGAATGATCTGATTACGAAAGTCCGCAAAGCACTCGCCGCTGATGGTCCATCCTTTATCAATATTTATGCCCCCTGCAGACTCGGCTGGGCATATGCTCCGGAAAAGACCGTCAAGGTGTCAAAGTTATCGGTCGAGACATGTATCTGGCCACTCTATGAGTATGAGAACGGTAAATACCGTATCACGGTTAAACCTAAAGAGAAAAAACCGATCGATGAATTTCTCAATATGCAGGGGAGATTCGGTCATTTATTCAAATGGAAAGATGATGTACCGATAAGGGAATTTCAGGAAGAAGTTGATTTTATCTGGAACCGGCTACTGAAACGTAGCGAAACATCTTAAATTATAGTACAGATCGAACAGAAAAAGGCGGAGTACATAAAAACCGTAATTATGTACTCCGCTAAACTTTAAGAAACTGAATGGAGATATGATCAAGGCAATTATTTTTGATATGGACGGTACTCTCTATACAAACAATGAGATAAGAGAGCAGTTTGCCGCGGCCGCATACCATACTTTGGCAATAACCGACCTAATATCTCTGGAGCGTGCTCGGGATCTTATCGAGGAACGAAGAGCCAAATTAAAAACAGAGAGCGGATTTCCAATTCCGTACACCCTGACTCTGAGGTCATTCAATATCCCGATAAGCGAATGGCATAAGGAGAATATCAAATTCTTTGATCCGCGTGATTATCTCCATAAAGATAAAAAGTTGAAGCAAACATTAACTGAATTAAAAAAGGAATTTTGCCTGGCCGTTATGACGAACAATAATAAAGTTCAAACCGATAGGGTTCTTGAAGGACTTGAATTAATCGGTTTATTCGATAAGGTATATACATATAACAGTTTTGAAATACTAAAACCAGATCCTGTGTTCTTTAAAAAAACTGCCGCAGGATTAGGAATTGAACCCGAAGCCTGCCTTTTTGTCGGCGATCGCTATGATGTTGATCTGCGTCCGGCTCAGGAATTGGGTATGCAGATTCTTGAAGTTAAAGGACCAGAGGATATTTATGATTTGGCCAGGAAGATATCAAAAAAGGAGTGATGAAAATGAAGAAAACATGTGGCCTCCTGCTTGTAATGATTTTGATGATCATTGGTTGTGCAGGACCAAAAATAGATCTGAAGTTCAATATAGAACCCGGGTCCGTATATAACTATAAGGTAATAACTAAACAACAGATATCACAGACTATCCAGGGGAAGGTTGTTGATATGGACCAGGTCATAATAATGGAATACCGATACGATGTGAAAGAGATCAATGATCAGGGTAATACCGTCGTTGATATTGTTTATGAGCGTATCGGATATATGCAAGAAGGTCCCTTAGGCAATATCGACTATAAATCCTGGGAGGATAACAAAGAGATACCGGTCCTTGCCCAGGGTTTTGCATCGTTGGTCGATCAGGGATTTACCATGGAGATATCGCCCCAGGGTAGCGTAGTCAGTATCAAAGGAGCGGATAAGATTATTGACAAGATGATTAAAGATATGGATCTGCCAGCATCCGATGAAATGACTGGGGAAATCAAACAGAGCATGCAAAACCAGTTTGGTGATGCTGCACTCATGGAAACAATGAAGAGCATGTTTTCCATTTATCCGGACCGACCGGTTGGAGTTGGGGATTCATGGCAGGCGATATGGAATATGAGCAAAGGTTTTCCAATGATCCTCAACAATACATGGAAGATAAAGGAAATGAATGATACTGAGGTGGTACTCGATGTCTATACGAAAGTGGAATCAAATAAAGAAGCGATACTCACGCAGATGGGCGGTATGGAGATGTCCTATGATCTATCTGGAGAACAGAGCGGTTCGATGGTTCTTGATCGAACGACTGGTTGGTGTACTAAATCGCAGTTAGATCAGATATTCGAGGGGACGATACGGGCATCAGGTAGCATGTTTGGTGGACAAGAAGGGCTGGAGTGGCCAATTAAAGTTGCTGGTACGGTCACTATTGAATCTTCAGTAGAATAGAGTTAAAAAAGCAATAACCTATAGACGGTTTGCAAGCAAGGCACGTGCCTTGACCGCATAAATAGAATTTGGCGCGCGTACGATTAGTTCTTCAAGAATCGTGCGCGCTTCCTTTATTTTATCAAGATCAATATACAACTCAGCCTGGAGTAAGATAGCATTGTGTATTTTATGCTCCGGGAATAAAGAGTTGAGGTCATCGAGAGCAGTTAGTGCTTGGGGTAGATCATCGAGCTTTATGTAAGTAAGGGCGAGATAATAGAGTGCATAATCTCCCAGCCGGGTTTTTACCAGAGGTTTTAGACTATCTCGTGCCGCATCAGTCTGATCGCTATGAAAAAGAAATATTGAATAGCCCAGAGATTTAAATTTGACTGTATCAACCCGGGCTTTTTCAATCATATAGAGTCTTTCGAGCGCATCATTGGCAAATTCCGAACCGGGATAGCGGTTAGCTAATCTGAGATACTCGCTGCGCGCCTTCAGTATATCACCGGTATAAAGGTAGTCGTCAGCCAGATGCAGAGCCATCAAAGCATTGGCATAGGTATCTAAGCGGTCATAAAATTCTCTTAGAAGGACAATACCCAAACTGTCTTTTCCCGCGAGGAAATAACACGTATTCAATTCAATGATCGATGATAACTGAGGATCCTGATGGATTATATTTTTCAAACTATCGATTTTCGTATTTAAATCGAGATTAAAAAAGAGTAATAGTAATATCATCGTTCCTCAAGCAATTTTTTGAAATACTCTCTTATATATAATTCATATTCCTTGGGGTACGATTCTCGCAGTGCTTGCTGGATCAATTCCCGTAATTTATCTTTACCAAGTTCTTGGGGTAATGGGTTAGGATTTTCCCTGACCAGGAATTCTTGGGCTGTTTTGCTCTTTCGTTTTTTCTCATAATCCTCTTTGCGTATCGATTTCTGGGCATCGAGGAGCCTTGATATGATCTTTTTCTGACGTTCAATAAGTTCGCGGTCGATTTTATACTTGTATAGTTCTTCTTCTGTTTGTTTCATTTCTTCGATGACATTGTCGAGCATGCTTTGATGTTGATTCGGCCCCACTTCATTACGCAGTGTCTCAAGAGCTTGACGCAGCGCCTGTTGTTTTCCAGCAAGCCTCTGTAATTGGGCTTTTTGTGCCCCGGTCAAACCACTCACCGGGATCGGGAAAAGACCGTTCATCGATTGTGTAATAGACATCTGCCCCTGTGATATCCCGGAGAGTTTCTGGAGAAAATCATCCATGCCGGTCGAGGAGGTACCCTCAACCGCCTGCTCGAGTTTTTTGAGCATTTCAAGACAAGCGAGGTTTATTTGCTTCATTGCTTCCTGGGTATTCTGTCGGAAACCTGCAACGTCTTTGGCTTTTTCCATATGAGTGATCGCCTTGGCAAGGTTCTTGCCCATACTCGGGGTAACGTGCAGGCTCTTAGTTTGTTGTGCATATAAGCTCTCGGCAACAGCTTTGGTAGCATTGATTATCTGGTTCTGCTCAGCGATGTCGAATGTTTTTTCATGGCTAAGCATTTCTTCAGTTTTCGAAATGTCGATCAGTTGATTTACGATATCGAGAAGCTTCTCTCTTAATTGCGCAGCTCGTCCTCCAGTCAGTTTTTCATACAGTTTCTGGAGGTCAGCAGCGGTCATAGTCAGGTTCTTTTGCATATCACCGGGCTGGGGCGACATTTCACTTGCCATATCCTGAGTTTGTCTGGCGAGTTCTTCCAATGCTTCTCTTATATCTTGCTCAAGACCTTCATCATCAGCGAGTGCCTGGAGTTCTTTGCTCAGCTGGTCAATTGCTTTTTGCAGATCGCTAATTTCTTTTTGGTATTCTGATGTCTCTTGCTGCTTGGATGCCTGGTCTATTTCCTCAGCTTTTTCAGCGAGTTCCTCTGCCATATTTGCCAGTTCTTTGATCTTTTCTTCCTGTTGATATCTTTTCAAAATTTCTAAGGTTCGCTCAATAGCTTTTGCCATTTCTTCCTGTTGTTTTTTTAACTCGCCAAGCGCCATCTCAATATCCTGGGGTCCTTTTTTCAGGGCTTTCTGTAGATTCGTTAAAGCTTTACGCAATTCCTCGGGTGCGATTTCCTGGAGTATTCTGGCGATCTCTTGAAGATGCTCGATCGATTCCCGATCAAGAACCACACCTTCTTTTAATTCTTTAATGGTTTTTTCAAATTCAGTTTGCCATTCATCGATCTTCTCGAGGATGTCTTTTTCCTTGGATATTGCCGTGAGTAATTTCTCTTGGTCAGCCCAGAGGAGTTCACGTTCTTTCATGATTTTTTCGTGTAACCTCGAAATTTCATCCATTTCATCGGTATGCTCTTTTTTTAGATCCTCTAGTTCTGTTTGAACAAGCTCTTCTTTTCTATCAACATCTTCATAGATCTCTTCGATCGTCGGGAAGTAGATATAGAATGATTTGCTTTTGCTGACCTTACCGGCATTATCTGTAATTTCAGCATAGTAAACGATCTCGTCACCGGGCAGCATACCGATTCCAGACATATCCCATATGAAATACACGGTATCCTCTAAAGCATTATATTGTATGTCGAGTTTTTTTTCATGGGTTTCTTCAAGTTTATAATAAAAAATAGCTTTGTTCAAACCATAATCATCACTGCACCTGATACCTATATCGATCTGCATATCATGAGGAAGAGAGATATTGAGCCCGGGGTAGAAGATATCGACAAGCGGTGGCAGGTCAGATACTGAATAGAGAACAATTTGTTCCTTAATATCAGTTGCTGCAGTCAGGTGGAGCATGGCTGTGCTGCTTTCGGTAACCTTAAACTCAGCAGCAAATAAAGTATCTTCACATTTCACAATGATAGTATCCTTCATGACCATTATGCCGGACCGGAGAGATTGTGATGCCTTTCCTCGCATCACAACTTCAGTTCCCTCAGGTACGATCAGTTGCCGTCCGGTTTTGATATCATCCTTGAGTTTTGTATATGCTGGATATTTCAGAAAGAAACTCAATTCTTCAATATATACTTGCTTCAACTCCTTTAAAAAGTATTGTTCAGTGGTTTTGTCGAGAAAGGTGAAATAATAACCTATTGGTCCATCCAATTTAATGTCATCCCGGGCAAGATCATCCAGGACCGAAATTTTTCTTACTGTTTTCTCGTAATTTTTTATGATGATAAGATCAACATTTTTTGGTATATATACACCATCCAGGGATAATCCTATGTCCACGGATGAACCTTCAATGAACGTAGAAGTTCCCGGTTCTACAGTGTGGAATATCCTGTGGTTAAGAGCATACCAGAAATGACCTGGTGCAACGACCGGGTGGATCAATGCAAAAATAGTAGCGATCAGAAGAAAACGTAAACCGGAGTATATGGGTTTATACGATACGTATTTTCCTGGCTCGATAGCCTTTATTTTTTTAGCGGCATCAGAGATATAAGCACTGATCAGCTCGGGAGAATAGTTTTCTTTATTGTCCATGCTAATTAAAGATAGTTGAATACTGTTGACGAGCTCTCCTTTAAAGCCTATTTTATTTTCAAGTACTCTTGCTCTTTCAATCAGCCGTGTCGGTCGGTAGAAAAACACGGGAAGGATTCCGATCATGCCGTACCACGGTGATTTCAGTAAAAGCAGTGCGATCGAAATCGAGATCAGCGCCATCATTAACATTATCAGGAGCAAGCCAATGAGATCAGCAACCCGCTGCTCATGCGCATATTTTTTTACTTTATGGAAAATTAGATTAATGTCTGACACTTTTGCTCAATTGGTTAAACTGTAAACAATAATATTGATACCCATCTTGATCGCATCTTCTCTTTTTTCTGGCGGGTCATTATGCACGTCAGGGTCTTCCCAGCCATCGCCCAGATCGCATTCATATGTGTAAAAAACAACGAGTCGTTCATCATAAAATATCCCAAAACCCTGTGGTGGTTTGCCATCGTGTTCATGGATTTTTGGTAGACCCTTGGGAAACTCGTAATAAGAACGGAATATACCGTGATCAAACGGGAGTTCGATAAGCGGGGATTCAGGAAAGATTTTTTGTATTTCCTGTCGGAAAGTAGAATCCATACCATAATTGTCGTCCGCATGGAGAAAACCGCCAGCTGCAAAATAGTTACGAAGTATTTTGACCTCTTCATCGGAAAAGTGTACTTTACCGTGTCCGGTCATGTACAGATACGGGTACTGAAAAAGTTTTGGGTCTGTGATCTCGACGTTTTCTTCGCGCGGCGCAGCTCTTATCGTCGTCCTTTCATTTATCGCCTCGAGCAAATTGGGCAAAGAAGAGGGGTCTGAATACCAGTCGCCACCACCTGTATATTTGAGACGGGCAATGGTAAAGTCATACTGCGCAAAAAGCGTTATTATCAACATCAAAATATGCATATATAATTATAAGAGGCTTAATGGGGATGTCAACCCCGTTAGATAACACACCCTCTCCCTTTTTAAGGGAGAGGGATGGGCCTGTCCTGAGTACAATCGAAGGGGTGAGGGTTTCCTGAAATGTCTATTAAACAATCTATCCAAGTTTCTGTTAATACTGCCAAAAATCTAAATTTGATTTGGGCAAGATCTTATTTTGATAAAAGGATAAAAGTGTTAGTTTCTAGTTTTCAGGGCTGCCCCCAGATGCTTTACCTATTCGCCGATTATCTGAACGACAATTTTACGCTGGCGTGGCCGGTTGTCAAACTCGGCAAGGACAACCTGTTGCCACGTGCCTAGCATGAGTGCGCCTTTTTCAAAGGGTATGGTTAGAGATGGTCCCTGAAGCGCCGCACGCAGATGGCTGAATCCATTGGCATCACCCCAGGTGTCATCATGATGGTAATGTTGATCTGACGGAACGATCTTTTCGTACAGCTCCTGCATGTCTTTGATCATGCCGGGCTCAAATTCAAATGTCGTGATCGCTGCCGTGGAACCGATATTAAAGATCGTGACATTACCTTTAATCAATTCAGACTTGTGCAGTAGCTCTGATATCTGGTCTGTAATATTAATCAAGTCGCCGCTGCCTTTGGTTTTCAATTTAAGTGTGTGATTTATAATTTCCATTCTATTCTCCCTGGGGTTTTAGCAGAATATGGGGTACGTCTTTATAGGGATGTTTAATGACCTTGACATCAATCTGGTAAACCTCTTTTAAAGTCCTCTCATTTATTAATTCGCCGGGGTTCCCTTGCTTAAACACTTTGCCTTGGTGCATGAGGATCAAACGCTCGCAATACAGGCTCGCTAGAT
Source organism: bacterium (assembly GCA_049647165.1). Classification (GTDB taxonomy): domain Bacteria; phylum Hydrothermota; class Tepidihabitantia; order SM23-42; family SM23-42; genus JAUVZL01. Next base: position 32,013 of record JBARXB010000025.1, on the reverse strand, counting down.
TGAGATCATGGTTGACTACTATTATTGACATACCCTCTTTATTAAATTTTTTTAACAGTTCCATTATTGCATATTGATGATGCAGGTCAAGGTGGCTGGTTGGTTCATCAAGGATAAGTATTGTCGGTTCTTGCGCCAGAGCCCGAGCCAAAACGACGCGTTGTCTTTCTCCTGATGAGAGTGAATTTATCATCCGTTTTCCAAAAGGTTGAACATTGGCATATTCCAATGCATGATCGCGAGCTTCGTAATCGATCTTATTCTCTCTTTGGAAAACTCTTAGATATGGATATCTACCCATCATGACGATATCTTCAACCGAGAAATTCAGAGCAAAATGGGTTTCCTGCGGTACAAAAGCAATTTTTTTGGCGAGTTGTTTTCGCTCAATTCGCTCTATAGTTTCTCCGAATATCATAATGCTGCCTTTTGCCGGTTTAAGGATACCGCAGATAAGCCGGAGAATAGTTGATTTCCCAGCACCATTAGGCCCGATGATACCGAGAAACTCTCCTTGCTCAAGGGAAAACGATATGTCCTGTAACACCTCCTTTGTATTATAGGAAAAGCAGGCATTTCGGATTTCGATGATATTCATTCGGTAATACCCTTACCCTCGGTGTTTATTATAGATATTCGATTTACCCACGCCCCTCGTACAGGAGCGGAATTTATCTCAACCCATGTAGTCACCCGATTTATCGGGCAGCAAGAAAGAGTCATCCGATTCATCTCAATCCATGTAGTCGCCCGATTTATCGGGCAGCAAGAAAGAGTTTGATAAATCAAACAACTACAAAAGAGAGAAGAAAGAGTTTGATAAATCAAGCAACTACGCAGGATAGGTCTCTTCATTGTTTTTTATACAGGTAAATAAAAAATGGTACACCGACGAGCGATGTAACGACACCGACCGGGAGTTCGTAGACCGTGATGACCCGTGAAATCGTATCGGCAAGGAGGAGAAAAGTCGCTCCGAGCAAAAAAGAAGCAGGCAAATTTCTGATATGTTTTGGACCGAATATCAACTTAGCGATATGCGGCACAATGAGACCGACAAATCCGATCGCACCAACGATGGAAACCGTGATACCGATAAGCAGGGCAGTAGTAAGAAATATTATTATGGAAAGTTTTTGGATATCTATTCCCAGGCCAGCGGCTGTTTCCATACCTTGAGATATTATGTCAATCTCTCGATAATATCGGTAAAGAAAGATGAGCAGGACACCAGAAAGAACGATCATTGCAATTATCATAAAACGATTTGATGAATCTATTACGACACCAAGATACCCCATTAAAAGGTATAGTATTTCATACAACTCGCGTCCACCCATAACCATGATGATCATGACCAATGATGAACACAGGAAGCTCATGACGACGCCGGCCAGGATAAGACGATCGCGTAGCACCCCGCCTTTTGCGCGGGCAATCGTGAAAACAAAAAAACCAACCCCAAGCGAACCGAAGAACGCAAATAACGGACTTATCGTGCCGAATAATAACATACCTATTGAACCCCCCAGTGCTGCGCCTGAGGCAGAACCGAGGGTATATGGTTCGACCAGAGGGTTACCAAATAGACCCTGCAGCATACCACCACAAAAAGCAAGGACACCACCGGCAAAAATACCCAGGATAACACGCGCAATACGCAGTTGTAAAATATCGGAATTCAACTCGACCGGTCCCACTATAATACTGAGGAATATAGCGCATAAAAGCACGATAAATATCAGTATGAATTTACTCATTTATTATTTTTTTTATTTCCTCAAAACCGATTACCAACCTTGGTCCGGGTCGCATCAAATGGTCCTGGTTTAGATGTGTATAGATTCTGTTGTTTTTTATCGCGGTTACTGCTTGCCAGCCCATTCGGTCTTTTATCGAGACTGGATGCAGCACGATTATTATATCCGGATTTTGTTTTATGACTTCTTCTTGAGCAACGACCGGATAATCCTTCTTGAGGTCGGCAAAAATATTTTTAAGACCAGCCATTTCCAATAACTCATTGAGGTAACTTGGTGCTCCTACAGTCACCAGCGGTTTGGGCGAAAGTTCAATGTATACGCGTTGCCAATTCGGTATATCGACCCTGGTTATATGCATTTTCATATACTCCACAAGAGAGTCTGCGGTTTGGTTTCTGTCGACGATACGCCCGATCTTGATAATTTCTTCATAGATATCATTAAGTGTCCTGGGTGATGATACAAAGATATTGATATTCAGTTTCTCAAGTTCTCTTTTAATCCTTGCTTGTTCAGGGAGGTTGACGATTACCAGATCTGGCTTCAAACTTACGATCCTTTCGATCGAAGGATTGGAAAAATCTCCGACTTTGTAGATCTTCTGGGTCTGTTGAGGGTAATTGCAGAAAGTCGTTATACCAACTAAATTTTCAGCAGCACCAAGGGCATAGATGATTTCAGTCATCGCCGGAGAGAGGGATACTATGCTAAAGCCGTCGTGATGAGGTGGTTTTTCGCATTGAAATAAAAAAATAACAAAGACTAAAATTATATACCCTCGAAAGAGCACTTTGAGCGCTTTACTGGACATTATTATTCTGTGTGATTTTTACTTAAATAAACCCTTCAGTTTGTCCTTGGCGTCATCTTTTTCTTTATTAAGATCTTCTTCGATCTTATTCTTCTCTTCCTCTAGCTTTTCACGCATTTCATCCAATACTTTGCCGCGATCGAGGAAATCCTTATAGGTATTGGCAAAAGCGGTGATCTCAAGGTCAGACAATTTATCGACAAAGGGTTCTAACTCGCCTTTCTTGATTTGGGATTTAAAATTTTCATTCAAGAGGATTTCTTTAGCACCTTCGAGCAGACTTTTAACTGCAATATTTCCTTCAAAGACGCTGAACGAACTGGTGCCGTCTTGTTCGATCGCTGTCTTGAATGTTGTTCCCCTGATAAATGCCTGAGCAGCATCAGTTCTCATTTGATATTCGTCGTCCTTGTTCATCTTTGTGACCTTAGAGACAACTTCTCCCATCGATGCAAAAATGCTGTGAAAAATACCTTTCGGGGTCTCTTCTTTTCTCTCTATCTTGACGCTGGAATTTGGCTGGAGTTTAACCAGAGCATAGTTTGAGAATTGAATTTCACATTCTGAATCCGCGCCAGTTGTAACGACATCATCGACAAGAAGTGAAGCATTAAGTACTGCAGAATATTTTTTCCCCGCTCGGTCAATAGTTACGGTGCCGACCAGAAACGATACTTTGGCTGGAATGTCGGCGTTAAGCATGAATAATGTCAGGGCACTCAGGATTAAATTCATTGTTTCCCTCGCTTTTTGCTATGTTTATTTATATATACTTCCCAAAGATCTGAATAATTCTTGATATCAATTTTTTTGATTTTCTTCTCCTCATAAATATATTTCTCAAATTTTCTAAACTGTTTTAGTTCATAGAGCCGCTGCCAGAAAATAAGTGGATAACCTATGAACAACACATAGGGGAAAAGAAACCATGAGCTGTAACCTAGGGCCAGCGAAATTGTTAAGAAGAATAAGCTAACATAAAATTTAGTGACATTTACCTGGTCCGGGACAGCATTGCGGAGCGCTTGCCGGCGAGTAAATATGGAATAAAGGAGTAAAAGCACACCAGGGATTTGTAGGATTGGGTACAGATGTATGCGATTACTCTGCCACCAGGTAAGTGTCGCACAACCGATGATAAAAGAGGAGTAAAAAACCAATGCAAACATCGCACGTAAGTACCATCGGTATTGCTTTATTGGCAGGAACCCGCTCTGAAAAAAAAGATGCTTTTCATAATATTCTACACACAACCATAATACTAATATCATGGTGTATACATAGGTGACGAGCCAATTGTTGAAAGGTCTGAAAAAGTTATAGAAGAATAAACCTGAATAGAGAAATAGGAAAGCAACCCAAATAAACCTTTTCCAATTGAGTTTTAATATATTCGTTGCCATAGGATCACATTTTGTAGAACATATCAAATAGATACATCCCAAAATTATCAGGCAGGAGCACGCTGTTATTATTTTTTACCTTACCCCAAATTTTGTATTTCCCATCGATGTTCAAGCTCTGTATCTGTTTCTTGTCCATTGTCGTTTTGGTGAATTTCATTTCACTGACTACGTTATTCAAAATTTCCCGTAAGCTTACCGAGTCCTTCTTTATATCATTTATAAAAAGATTTTGTGGATATAGGATCACTTCGACTCCTTCACTTTGCGCTGTTGTTGAGAGGATGTATTCCTGGAGGGTTTTATCCTCGAGAAAGGTCTTTTTATTCAAAATCTGTTCAAGCATTCCTTTAAAGCCTTTGAGTTCAGTAAGCAATAATGAATCCGGTTCAACATTGAGTGCGGTCATGGTGGTATCTGTAAGACCGCGGTCTTTGATGAAGAAATTTATTTTTACCGGCGTAATATCGATGAGTTTATTTTCGATTATCCAGAGAATATCACTTCTTTGTTTTACTAATGATATCTTTATTTCATCATCCATAGTCAGGATATCCTTATCTTTTCGTAAAATAGCAAACCTTATCCCTTCATGATTTTTAATAGCATAGCCCATTGATTTGGGTATCAGAAAGTAGTTGATATTATCGGTCCAGAAGGTGAGGGAATCAGTGACGACAAACTCTATACCGGTATTATTGAGCAATTCATAGAACCCTAGTCGACCCATGATTACTCCAAGAAATGCTGGGTTTGTTTTGAGATGCCCGACTTTGAAGCCGGGGAGTCTTTTTATCCCGGCAAGAATTGGTTTATCCCGATAGATGTCATCATGCAAAGAAGATAGATACAAGACTTCGATACTCTCGATATCGGGTTTATATTTTTTAGGACAGTTGAGCAGGAAAGGGATTATTAGTAGGAGAGCAAAACGTAATCTCATTTGTTATTATAACGACAGAATGAATTCTGTCAACAACCTACTCGGTGGAAATCAGCTGCTTTAGATCAATATCACTCAGCCATGTTTCTTTGAGACCGGTGATCAATTCGCGATACTTCATGAAGTCAAATCCAAGCCATTGGTAAACCACAACGGTATATGTTTCGGTTGGACAGGGCTCAAGACTGATCAGGTCATCAAGACCATCATTATCGATATCCATGAATACAAAATCTACGAAGGGATTTAATTTTTTTGAACTTGTATACATTTGATGAAGATTAACACCATTCCAACGGAACAAAAGAAGGTTGTTAATGGAACTTTCAATCGTGCCGATCTTATAAGCGCCGATACAGATCTCAGGGACTGAATCGCAATCGATATCAGCGGTAAGTATCTTGCACAATCTGTAGTTCATATTCTGAATACAGGATTCAGGTATAATACCCTGTTCATTGATCCTGAATTGGCTTATGAAGTCGCCATCTGCACGATTTGCTCGACTGATGAGCGTAAAAAGCCTGCAGCCGGCAGAATCTTCGATAAAGCAGCAATCCTTGATCTCCTGATCTGGCTGAAGTATGAGTTTATCATGTAGCAAACCACTGGAATCATACATTTCTATTGAACTACGGTTGACGAGTATCGTCATGCCCAGAGTTTTTGTGCGCATGATCGGTGTATCAAGATGCAAAACACAGCTCGAATCCGTGATAAATAACTGATTGTTTTTTTTGAAGAAAACAGCGTTGTACCTTTCCGATATCATATTCATCTTTTGTGCAATTACTTTAAAAACAGTATCTTGAGCTATTTCGGGTTGGAAGTTATTGATCATTACCGGATGAAAACAAGCAGAATCAATACGACCGCTCTTAAATATACATGAAAAAACTCCGCTTTGTCTTTGATATAATTTGTGCTGGTCAAAAACAAAATTACCGAGGCTGTAAAGAATAATGCGGTTTTCATATACCTCGATGCTCTGCAAAACATGCGGGTGGTGTCCAATAATGAGGTCTGCTCCGGCGTCAATAAGAGCGTGTGCCCACGTAATTTGATGACTTCTTGGTATATGTTCGTATTCAATACCCCAGTGCATGGAGACAACGACAAAATCAACGTAATTTCGCACGACATTGATACGTTCAGTGAGCTGTTCAAGGGTTGCCTGCCCAGGACCTGATTTTGTTATTGGCCAGATCACGTTTTTTAATGGGGTGCCGACACTCCCGAGAAATGCAATTCTCAAGCCGTTTTTACTGACAATAAGAGGTTCTAGTGCTTCAGTTTGATCTTTACCAGCACCAAAGGCAAAGAGTTCATTTTTTTCGATGAGTTCCTTGGTATCGAGACAGGATTTCTCGCCCCAGTCGATTATGTGATTATTAGCCAGTGAAAAAACGTTAAAACCTGCATTCTTCACGCCTAAAAAAAAATTTGTATCGGCTCTGAAACAATATATTTTACCGGTTGATTTCCCGGTCGCAGAGACCGGGCATTCGAGGTTACAAAAAGCCAGATCAAATTCATTTATAAAATCTGTAACATTTTCAAATGGATGATCAACGCTCGCTGCTGCGATACTTCTTCTAATACCGCGGTCTAATAAAATATCACCGACCGCACAAAAACTGATGCGCGCAGGCGCCGGGTTTTGAATGAATATGATGAGGACAAATGCCAGCAATGTTATGGTTCGGGAATATCCTGCAGAAACTCTTCGATATGTTTTCTTGCATCCTCGAGGTTATGCTCGTCGACCAGGACCTCACCCCAGCCGCCTCTCATGATCTTGGGCAGACCATCAAGCCAGGTCGTTTCAAATCGTTTGATCACGGCTGGTATGTCTTGGCCCTTCAACATTTCCCTTAAGGTGATCGCAGTGAATTCATCAGGTGCAAGATAAGCAGATTTAAGCATGATATATTATAGGTTAAAAACTTTCGATGTCAACGTTCCAGGTTCTGTGAAAACTCCATGGAGAAACAGATCGGCGTTGACGGACTGCAAATAATGGTTATAATGCTTAGACGAAAGGAGAAAAGATGAGAGTTATGAAATTATGCAAGGCAGCTTTATTTTTTGTAAGTGCCTCGCCTTTGTTTGCTCAGATAACCATTGACTGGACTGAAGTACCACAAATTATTGGTACCAGCTGGACAATAAATATTAATAACGCGGTAACTGTTGATCTTGGTTCTCAGGGCGGTCCGCAGACCTGGAATTTCACATCGCAACCAATGGGTACAGATAGTGCGGTTTTGTTCGTTGTTCCCGTGTTATCAACACCTTTTGCAGATTCTTTTCCTGATGCAAATCTGATTTATAAATCAGGTGAGGATGGCGATACGGCGTATCAATATTATGACCTTGACCCCGCTTTTATGTGTATGCTTGGCTTGGCTGTGGTGACTACTGATACATCCAATATTATTCGCTACATACCAGCAGATTCGGTCCCTTTACCGGTGAATTATGGCGATAGCAATTATTACCACTACGGATATCTGGTGGACTTTGGCATGGGACCTATGTATGAATGTCGATTCGATAATCACGGTAAGCAGTTTATCAATGCCTACGGGACAGTTGTGATTCCTTATGGTAGTTTCGAGTGTCTGTGTGTTTGTGCATTTGATACATGTGATTTTTCGATTGACTCAGGTGGCGTGAACATATATTTCCAAAGGACTACCCGCATTAAATATTCATTCCCAACCGAAGACTTCGGCAGTGTCGTCTGCATTACAAGCTATCCGGGGGAGACAAACCCTAATTTCACAGAGGCAGAGGTTATTGAACGCCTTACTTTTTTTTCCACCGGTATCGAGGAATCCGAGACTGCGTCTATTTTTTCATTATCACATCAGCCAAACCCGTTTTCCAGTCAAGTGGCAATTACCTATTCTCTCTCCAAGACAAATCATGTTGATTTGAAAATATATGATATCAACGGGAGATTAGTTAGAACAGTAGTCAACACATCTCAACCCCAGGGTAATTATTCAGCAATGTGGTATGGTAAGGATGAGTTAGGTAATCCATTGCCAGATGGTGTCTATTTCTATCATTTGAATATTGATGAAACAAGTCTGACAGGAAAAATGCTGATGCTCAGATAAGCAGGTCATATACCCGCGATATTGCATGCCTAATATCGACTATTCCACCGCGTTTCGACTATCCTGTCAAGGCGTGTACAATCTTTTCTGCAAGAAACCTCTGGCAATATCGTTAGAGATAACGCATTCATGTAATTGTAATTGCACGCACTGTGATAAAGGTGGTATCATCGCAAATGAAGAGCTCGCGCCTCCTAGACGTTTTGGCGAAATAGTCAGGGAACTAAAGCCTTTATTTGCCCAAATCTCGGGTGGTGAACCTTTTTTACGCGCTGATGTTTTCGACATTATCAAAGAAATAAAAGTGTGGGGCGGACCTCCTCACGTCGTTTTCGTCACCAATGCTCAACTTCTGAGCAAAAAGAAATATCTTTGGCTTAAGGAAATAGGTGTCGATGAATTCTCGATCTCACTCGATTATCCTGATGAACGCCATGATAAAAACCGCGGTGTGCCCGGGTTGTACAAGCATCTTAATGATCTTATCCCACAACTCGCGCGATATCGTAATAATGATATTACATTGATCAGTGTTATCAGGAAGGAAAACTTAAATGATCTACCGGCATTGGCCGAGCATGCAGTCAAATGGGATACGACGATAAATTTCAGCACATATACTCCATTGCGTACTGGTGATCGAACAAAGTCGGTCACAGGCAAAAAGGAACTTGAATTATTGAGAAAACAGATCGATTACTTAATTGATTTCAAGAGAACAACCGATCGGGTATTTACAACGGAGACGGTTTTAAACCGATATTACACGTTCTTTGCTAATGGTAGCTATATGCCAAATTGCCAGGCCGGCTATCGTTCGCTCGTGGTGAACCCTGATGGACGTTTAGTCCCTTGTGCCATGCAAAAAAAGCCCTTTCATAACCAGGCTGATTTGATCGATAATTTCTCGAAAACGAATACTTGTGGCAGGTGTTATGTGAGCATGCGGGCGAATACTGAAAAGTCGGTTGGTTTATTACTAATAGATGGGTTGTCAGTGTTCCGACAGAAACGACACTTTGCTCGGGGTCGCTAAATTGCTTCCACACATTTCGTCCTGTAGTCGTCCAATTCATTGGACAAAAAACCTGATCCTATCCGATAAACCCCGCTTCTCTACGAGGGGCGTGGGTAAATCGGGTGTCTATCATTCTTTGGCATTGATTATCTAATAATGAAACAAGCAGTCGCTGTCGTTATCAAGAACAATAACAAATTTCTTCTTATCAAACGTGCCAAAAAAGGTGAAGCAGAAGATTACTGGTGTCCAATAACCGGTGCTATTGAGCCAGGTGAAACCCAGGAGCAAGTAGTGATACGCGAGGCGAGTGAAGAAATGGGGATCACTGTAGAACCGATCGAAAAGGTGTGGGAGTGTTATACTGAAGATAAGCAGTATCTCTTGCACTGGTGGTCAGCAAAATTGATCGATGACAGAATCACGATGAATCACGATGAAGTAAAAGATTATCAATGGGTCGATTATGAACAAATGAATGATATCGGTAAGATGTTCAGGGCAGACCTGGAATTTTTCAAGAGAGCGGGTGAAAAATGTTTTAGTCCAGGTATGGAAAGAAATACCCAAGCCGGGTAAAGAATTTCCCAAGTTCATTTGACGAATCTTAAAACACATTATATTTCATAGAAAAATATCAAAATTCTGGCACAGGAATTGCTTGAAGATATCTATATAAGGAGGTGGATATGTCGTATATAAGGTTGTTTTTCTACAGGTTTGGCTGTATACTTACAGTTCTATCGTTCGTGGGCATTGGATTCATGCAAGGACAGGCAATTATCGCTCCAAGTGAAGATGTTTTCTTCTATACCTTTGGTGGTGGAGAAGGATGCAATACATTCCTCAAGTATGATATTACTTCAGTACCCAGCGGTAGGATCATTGACTCGGTTTTCCTGACACCCTATGTGTATCTCATTAGCGGCGGCTGGAACGGAAATATGGATTTCTGGAATGTCAATGACCAGGATTGGAATGAAAGCGATTCATGTAACCTGATATGGAATCTGATAACCTCGGATTCAACGCACCAGGCAGGTGGCTTTGGCACCGCGGTCGGCTGGACCCAGTCAATGGATCTTGCTACGATATTCTTGACTGACTACAATGTTGGTAATACGTACTGCAGTATAAAAATGAAAGATCCCGATGAAATGACTTGGGTACCCATACCCGGATCCTATCCACTTGACTATGATGATTCGTTAATGGTCGGTGACCGGGCTATTGGTGCGATCGGCTATATTGTTTTCTATCCTCATGAATGGTCGAATGGACCACCTTGGTTAAATGTTTTCTATCATGATGTTGGAGTTTTAGAAGAACAGGGCAGGATGGATGCACTAACGCTAAATGTATATCCGAATCCATTTAGGCAGATGACCGACATCATCTTCGGCAACTTACAAAGCGCAGAGAACATAGAGTTAGTGATTTACAGCGTGTCAGGCCAGCTCATTAGAGATTTTTCTCGACTTGAGTTCTGCGGTCAACACACTATGCATATTGTGTGGGATGGACAGGATGCTTCAGGTGAGCAATTGCCGCCCGGAGTATATTTCTGCAGACTCAAGGTAGGGGATAAGACAGTAATTGAAAAAATTTGTTTGATGAAGTAGTAGTGATCGAGCCCGTCTCGAGTGAAATCGAAAGGCTTACTCGATATAAATAGAAATATTTTGATCGGTATTTGCTACGCATCAACTCTGCAGACCAGGGTTTACCGGTGCATACAGCCGCACTGGTTCGACAAACCCCATGATGAGTTTTTCTCCTACGTCCCTGAACGCCACATCATTTTTTGTCTTCTGGTAAGTTTGCTCATCGACGAGTATTTCAACATTATGGTCGCGGCACATGTGGACTAATTGTGCAGCAAGATTTACCGGTTTGCCAATAACCGTATACTGTAGTTTCTTAATATGTCCAACATTGCCGGCCAAAACTTCACCGGTACAGATACCAATATCGATTTCAACGAGAAAATCAAAAGACTTGCGCCATTGCACATTTATCTCTTCAGTTTTTTTCTGGATCTCAAGAGCACATTTCACAGCGCGCAGGGGATCATCATCATGTTGCCGCGGCGAACCGAAGAATGCCATGACCGCATCACCCATGAATTTATCGACATTTCCGTCATATTGAAGCACAGTATCGACGATCGGTTTGAAACAATCATTGAGAAAGGTGTGAATTTCCTCTAACGGTAAGATATTAGCGATTCTGTTGAAATACCTTATGTCTGTAAATACGATGCTTTCCGTAACTCTTCGTGCTGCAAAATCCACGTTTTTCTATTATGCTGCTATCAAAAACCCGATATCATGTCCACACAAACTACTTGACCTGAAGTAGCGGTATGAAGCTCTTATCATAAGGGGAGATAACAATAGTATTGTTGGGAGACTGGTACAGGCTCTTGAGATTTTCCAGATATTTCCAGGATAAGTAGGCTCGACCGCGTTCGCCGATCAATGATTGAGCAATGATCCGCTGTGCTTCAGCAATTCCGGCAGCTTCGATCTTTTTTCGGTCTGCTTCTTTTATTTCTTTTAACAGAACGAATTCCATTTTTTGTGCATCCTGTTCAGCTTCAACCTTGGCTTCGATCGCATTCTTGACTTTTGCTGGCAGTTTTATATTTCTGAGCAAAACCTTTTCAAGGACAATACCTCGTTCCTGGAAATCCCTTTCCAGGCTGATATTGATCTCAGTCTGCACCTCTTCTCGTTTTTCTGAATATATCTCAACCGCATTATATTTCACAGTGGTGTTTCTAATTGCCGTGCGGGATGCAGGTCTAACGATCTTATCGACATAATCTGCGCCGATCTTCTGAAAGACGGTTGCTGCTTCAGATGCCTTGAGGTGATACCAGACAGTCAGATCCATGGATACTTCAAGACCGTCCTTGGTAAGTGAACTTATAGCGTCATCACCATAACGTTGACCTTCCTCAAGGGCTATGGACATTGTATATGCCTGGGTTCGAACAGTCATGATCTCGAGGTCGACAAAAGGATTTACTATGTTGAGTCCCTCAGACAGTGTCGAACCGGTTAGTACTTTGCCAAATAAGATCTGGACGCCAACTGCACCGGGTGGCACGATGCGCAGCAAGGAAGCGATTACGAGAATTCCAGCGAGGCCAAAACCACCGATCGAGGCTAATTGACGTACTTTGAGTTTATCCTGAAAACGCCGGTCCTCAGGTTTAACTTTAAATGTATTCCTGAAGATCAGCACAGCGATGATGATTATGATTCCGAATATAAACATATGATACTCCTTTCTCTATTAAGCTATTGACTGATTATACGAGAAATGTTGCTTATGTCAATTGTGATCAAGAGTGGTTAGTACATAGCAAGGGTTTATACCTCCGGTAATTAGAGGGATGTTGATGTTCAGCGTTTAAATTTTGGTCGTGATGTTTTCAATATCTCAAAGATCAGCCCATCATATGAAAGTCCATTCGCACTTGCCTCAAGCGGTAGGTTTGAACCGGAAAGAAGACCAGGGATCGTATTCACTTCAAGTACATAAGGATTGTGATCTTCATCGAGAACAAAATCCACGCGTGAAAATCCCTGGGCATTGATCGCCCGGTGGGCGCTCAGCGCATACTCCTGGATTTTCTTATACTGCTCTTTAGGTATACGCGCCGGCACGATATATTCAGTCATGCCTTCTGTATATTTTGATCTATAATCATAGAATTTACGCTTCTTTGGTGCTATCTCAAGGACAGGTAATGGTGTTTCGTGGAGTATCCCGCAAGTTGCCATCATGCCGGAGATATATTTTTCAAAAAGCAAACCCCTGAACTTACGCCGCATACTCGTTATCGCCTTTTTTATTTCGTTTTTAGTATCGAGGATATGGATTCCAACACTCGATCCTTCAGCCCGTGGTTTAACAACGACCGGTAAATCGAGTTTTATAATGATTTCATCTATGTTAATATTGTCCTTAAAATAAAAATCCGGTGTTGGTATGTCGTTTATCTCGAAAAGATATTTAGATACGACTTTATCCATACCGATAGCAGAACCCAGGACCCCGGAGCCAGTATAGGGGATATCCAAGAAATCCAGGATACCTTGAATCAACCCGTCCTCGCCCGGTTTGCCATGCAGGGCGATAAACGCGACATCAATACCTTTGAGTTTGCTCATGAATTTCTTGTCGACATCGATCCCTTTTATTTTAAATCCCTGTTTTTTTAAAGATTGCATGACGCATTTGCCAGAGCCCAGTGAGATGTCTCTTTCTGAAGACCAGCCGCCGTAAAGAACACCGATATTTTTTTTCATAAAGAATTTACGTTCTTTATCCATGCCATATGATAACCAGCAATAGCGATGAGTCAAGGGGAATAGTAGACACTAGGAACTAGGAACTGAAAAGACAGTATCGGGGTCCCGCTGGTGTAAACACCTACGAGATAAATAATGGTGTACCGGAGAAATTGATATAACGTAGTGAGTAATGAGTAGAGCGTAAAGCGTAGAGACTAGATAAACCAGAGCAACCAGACAAACCAAATTGCGTATTGACAAATAATCCATATTGTATATCATTAAACAGGAGGTCTAATGCGCTTTGTCGGACTTGTCTTTGTGATTTTGGTCATTGGTTTTATGATCGGGTTTATGGTGCTTAATTCCCAGGCACGAGTTGACCTCGATATTTTTGGTCAAAAAGTTATTGATATGTCTTTGTCAGTCGTTTGTTTCTATGCTTTCATTACGGGCATGATATTCGTATTGATCTTTGCACTCGCTGAAGAAATCGTTCTTAGAAGCGGTCTGCACCGGCTCCGTAAGGAGAATAAGAATCTGCGCAAGGAATTGAATGCATTGCGCAATCTACCGTTTGAGGAACAAGAATGATAGTATTGATAATTTTAATCGTAGCACTGATTGCCTGTGTTCTTTTTCTCTATTTCTATAGAAAAAGGGAAAAAGCGACGGGGTACACTCCATATATTGAAGCCCTCGTTGCTCTGCTTGAAAACAACGAGAACGTGGCAATGAAAAAATTCAAAGAAGCGGTAAGTATTGACAGTGATCTTGTTGATGCCTACATAAGACTCGGTGATCTATACCGGAAAAAGGGTGATACTGATAGAGCGATCCAGATACACCAGTCACTCACGGCGCGGCCAACTTTGAAAAAACACGAAGAAAAGAGGGTTTATCTGGCGCTGGTTAAAGATATGCTTGAAACCAGTCGGTTCAATAAAGCCACTTCTTTCTTGAAAGAGATCATTAAAATCGATAAGAAAGACAAGCATGCTCATGACATGATCCTTAGTATTTATGAGAATATGGGTAATTATGGAGATTGCATAGCACTTTATGAAGAGGGTGGTGCGAATCTCAAAGATGACCAGCGTCATGCGTTTTATTATGCATCACTCGCCAATATCCGCTTGCACAACATACAAGGGAAAGACCCCGAGGTTGAGAAAGCGGTTTTAGGTCTTCTTAAAAAAGCACAAAAGATATGTCCAAGCTCCTTTTCTGCTTTGTATCAATTTGCCAGTTACTATGAACAGCAAGGTAATTTGAAAAAAGCTAAAGAATATTATCATAAAATAATGACTCAGCATCCAGACCGAGCATTTCTTGCTGTTCCGAAGTTTGAAAAAGTATATTTTGAGCTTGGCTTTTTCGACGAAATAATCCCGATATATGAAAAGATCTTCCTCAAAAATCCGAAGAATTTTGCCGTCGCTTTTGCTCTAGCTGATCTCTATGAAAAAAAGAATGACCTCACAGGAGCCAAGGAAATCTATAGCAAACTTATTGATATTTTTCCAAACAGTGCATTGCCAAGATTACGGATGTTGAAAGCAGGTATTAAAGATAAGACATTGAAAGAAAAAATAATGGAAATAGAGGAAATCGTAGCGCACGGAAATTATTGTTGTGAGAAATGCGGTTTCAATATGGATGCATTTGTATCATTATGTCCAAGATGCCACGCCATAGAATCATTCTTGCCCTCCTTGTAATTCCTCTTTGTCTGTTTTCTCAGGACATCGATGAAGCTATAAGATTATTTAATTCTTCGCAGTTTGAACGTTCACGCGATATCTTTGTTCAAGTGGCAAAAGATAAGGACAATCCGCGGATCGCTGAAGCGTATTATTACCTGGGCCGTTTGTCGATCAGTCCAGACAGTTCATTGTACTATTTTAATAAGGTCAAAACAGACCATCCTCAATCGCGTTATGCTGACATTGCATATTTAGAGATCGCTAAGAGTAATATTTCGATGAAGCATTATCAAAATGCGATCATAACCCTGACCGAACTATTACGAAAATATCCAGATACAAATTTACATGATGAAATAATGTTCTGGTTAGGCGTTTCTTATATGAGTAGTGGTAAGGAGGATGAGGGTATCAGTATTCTCAAAGATTTGAGGAAAACATATCCCAAATCTTTATGGAGTGAAAGAGCACTAACGATCATTCCTTCAAAAGATACTCCCGACAAAACCAAAGAGTATTATACAGTACAGGTGGGGTCATATCGTAATAAAAACAATGCGGATAATTATGCTAATGAGATTATAGAAAAGGGACACAGTGTTCAGGTTGTCGAAGCATTAGTTAAGGGTAATACATATTACCGTGTCTGGGTCGGTAAATTCTCCACTATTGAACAAGCCAAGACTTTTTCTGAGGAACTTGAGTCTTCAGGCATAAAAGGGAATGTCGTTAAAAGCTACTGAGCCCGCTTCTCTCGAGCAACGAATTTCAGGCAAATAGGTAAAAATGGATTTTGTTATTCGTTTTACGGCATAGCGGTTCGTATCGTCTTATGGCGTCGTTATACGTGAAAACCAAACTACAAACAATAAACGAATGACCATACGGGTAGCGATGCCGTATAACAATTAACGAGAAACATAATCATGCAATTAACACCGCTCCTTGAACAATACCAGAAGATCAAAAATAATTACAAGGACGCTTTGTTGCTTTTTAGAGTTGGTGATTTTTATGAATTCTACTATGAAGACGCCAAACTCGCAAGCTCATATTTGGGCATAACTCTAACATCAAAAACCATACAAAAAGGTGTCAAAGTACCCCTTGCTGGTGTGCCGATCAAGGCGAGCGAGACCTATATCGCAAAATTAGTAAAACATGGATTGAAAATTGCAATTTGTGAGCAGCTGGAACCAGCCAGTAAAGATAAAAAGCTGGTTGCACGTGACGTTGTAGAAGTAATCACGCCGGGCACTATTTTGAGAACTTCATTGCTTGATGAAAACAAGCCTTTGTTTATTGCCGCCTGTCTACCTGATGAAGAGAAAACGGGCATCGCATTTTGTGATATCACCAGCGGTGAATTTTCATGCGGGGAAGTGAGTACATCACAGGCTGAAGAAATACTGTTGAGAAAGGAAGTGAAAGAAGTTATCGTGCCTGAGGGTGTTGAGATTAAATCGGAGCTGTCACAAACAAATCTTGACGGATATCATTTCATCCATGAGATCGCGCATAAAAAGCTGACCGATCATTTTAAAGTTGTCGCGCTCGATGGCTTTGGTATTGAAGAATTCAAGCTTGCAATCGGTGCTGCTGGTGCCTTGCTTTATTACCTTGAGGAAAATCAGAAAACATCATTGTTGCATATTGGTAAAGTTACCCTGTTTGAAGCGAAGAATGCGATGTATATCGATGCGCCGACGCGCAAAAATTTGGAGATCTTCGAGAATATCCACGGCGGTGACGTTAAGAATCTATTATGGGTCATGGATAATTGTCTTATGCCCTTTGGTAAACGAAAGTTGCGCCGCGAACTCCAGGAACCCCTTATAAATACATCTTGTATTGAGGAGAGGTTAGAAGGAGTAGAGGAGCTGAAAAACAAAGAATTCCTCCGGCAGGAATTACGGGAGGTTATGAAAAATATCCGTGATGTCGAACGTATAACAGCACGTCTCGCCTGCAAAAGGATCATGCCCCGGGAAATGGTAGCCCTCAAAGAATCTTTGAACTTTTACCCTAAGGTCAAAGAGATGATCAGTGGTTGTGAATGCAGAATCATTGATAATATATGCCAGGGCATCGGTAACTTTGACCGCGAGGTAGCGAAGATCGAAAATGCTTTGGTCGATAGTCCTTCGCCAACCATGGATGAAGGTGGTATTATTGAACAGGGATATTCTGAGAAGTTAGATGAATTACGGAATATCTCGCGCGGTGGAAAAGATTGGCTCCTGGATTTTGAACGGGCGGAAAAGGCAAGAACTGGTATTTCCTCATTGAAAGTGTCTTATAATTCTGTATTTGGATATTACATTGCTGTAACAAAAACCAATCTTAGACTCGTTCCTGATAATTATATCAGGAAGCAGACACTCGCTAATTCAGAAAGGTTCTATACCCCTGATTTAAAGGAGTTCGAACAAAAAATCCTTAGTGCTGAGGATGAAATCAAGGAATTAGAGCATGAATTGTATATTGAGTTAAGGGATGATATAGCAAAGAGCGCCGGGGCGATATTGGAAACCACCAAACATCTCGCCATTCTCGATGTACTCCAGAGTTTTGCACAAAGTGCGGTATTGAATAACTATACGCGACCAAAGATCAACATCGGTAAAAAGGTGAGTATCATTGAAGGTCGGCATCCGGTAGTTGAGAAAATTCTGGAAAAAGGATCGTATATACCAAATGACGTCATGTTAGATAGGGATTCCAATCAGATACTCATCATCACCGGTCCTAATATGGCCGGAAAGTCAACCTATCTTCGGCAGGTTGCTTTAATAACAATAATGGCTCAGGTCGGGAGTTTTGTTCCGGCAAAGGAAGCAAAGATCGGTGTTGTCGATAAGATATTCACTCGTATCGGTGCGAGCGATGATATTTCACGTGGCGTAAGCACATTTCTTGCAGAAATGATGGAGACCGCAAATATCTTAAATAATGTGTCAGAGAATAGTCTTGTTATCCTCGACGAAGTCGGTCGGGGAACATCGACCTATGATGGACTCTCTTTAGCCTGGGCGATAGTTGAATATTTGCACAGTACAATAAGACCGAGAACACTTTTTGCTACACATTTTCATGAATTAACACGCATTGAGGATTTTCTTAAAGGTGTTAAGAATTTCAATTTTCTGGTCAAAGAATGGGGTGATGAGATCATTTTTCTGCGCAAGTTAAGTGCCGGACCGAGCGATCAATCATACGGCATCCAGGTAGCGAGGTTAGCGGGTCTACCGGATTCGGTAATTCAAAGGGCCAAAAAAGTCTTGCGAGATTTTCAGGAGGGTGAGGTGTTCAGTGTGAGAAAACTGAAAAAAGCAAAATTGACCCAGCAAGACCTTTTTGTTGATAAATGATGTAAATATAGGTATTTTCACCCCCTTGATTCTTAAGTACTTTCGGCTACAATAAACCGTCGATAGATATGGGTGTCTAAAAGGTAGAAACATTTCCCCTCCCGGTCGCGACCTGCGGGTCGCGGCCGGGTGGGGTTTGGAGGGTTTTTCTCTCCCTACTCGGCACCTCCTGTAATTGGGGTCAAATCTTTGCATTTTGCATAATCATTGACATGGGAAAAAGAATGGGTATAATCATAATATGGCAAGACCTTTGAGAATACAATTTCCTGGTGCCTTTTATCATATTACCTGTCGCGGCATTGAAAGAAGGAAAATCTTTATTGATAATGAGGAGCGATACCGATTTTTAGTGTATCTATCAGAATCCTTGGGAATATATCAAGTGGTTCTTCATGCATACATTCTGATGACCAATCATTTTCATCTTTTAATTCAGACCAAAAAGGCAAATTGCTCGGAATTTATGCGTCATTTTAATATCCGGTATACTGGCTGGTTTAATTGGCGTCATAATCGTAATGGGAATTTGTATCAGGGTAGATACAAGGCATATTTAATCGATGCGAATAGTTATTTACTAGAGGTATCACGTTATTTGCATTTGAATTGTGTGCGGATAAGAAAGTTAAGAAAATTAACTTATCGGGAGCGATGGCAATTTGCCAGGGATTATCAATGGAGTAGTATCCATGGTTATTTGGATGAGAAGAAGGTAGTTAAATATGTTGATTACAGTTTGATCATATCAAGGATCGAAGGTCGTACCGAGTATCGGAAATTTGTATTAGATGGAATAAAGAAGGATCTAGATAATCCGTTCAAGAAAGTAAAAAGTAGGATAATATTAGGCGATGATGATTTTGTAATGAAGGTGAAGAAATACATTAAACGGGCATCAGTGCGTGAGCAGCCGTCGTATCGTGATATGGTTATCAAAACATTAGCGCCTGAGGTAGTGTTAGGGACATTAACCCGAGAGTTTGGGATTAAAAGGAAAATATTACAGCAGCGTAGGGTTAAGGGTGAAATTAGAGGAATGGTAGCGGAGCTGTTATATCGATATAGTGATATAACCCAAGCACAGATAGGCAGGCTAATAGGTGATGTAGATTATGTTTCAGTGCATCACTTGCGCAGACGATTTAAAGAGAAAATGAAAAAGAGCTCGAAAGTGAGAGAGTTATTCAAGAAAGCTGAAGTGAAGTTAACGAACACCATACAAAATGCAAAGATTTGACCCCAATTATCCCAAACACCATACAAAATGCAAAGATTTGACCCCAATTATCCCATGACCTCATTTTTCCAATGGATAATGAAGAAAGCCTTTTCTAACCGGCACCCAGTTTTCTGCTTTTCTTGTGCTTTTTCTTTATTACATTCCTTGTATCGATGACTAATTTAGCATGCTTGATTATAAAAGCATGATCGAATGCCGTATGATCGGTCAGGATTATGACGACATCGTATTTTTTTAACTCGCTACTCGTCAACTTGACTGACCTTATGATTTTGCGATCCATGCGGAGTTGCGAAACATGTGGATCGTGATATTTCACCACGGCTACTTTCGGTTTGATGATTTGATAGACCTTGATCGCCGGTGATGCGCGCAGATCAGAGATATCTTTTTTAAACGCCATTCCGAGGAGAAGGACTTTTGCCTTACTCGGGCAGACACCTGATTTGCTCAGTTCATTTATCGTTTTGTTAACGACAAAATAAGGCATTTCCTCATTGATGCGTGCTGATAGCTCTATGAAAACCGTATGGAAATCATACTCTCTTGCTTTCCATGATAGATAGTACGGATCTATCGGGATACAGTGTCCACCTACACCAGGTCCTGGATAAAAAGCCATGTAGCCAAAAGGTTTGCTTTTTGCTGCTTCGATAACTTCCCAGATATCGATACCGCCCATTCTTTCACAAAGTTGAGCAAACTCATTGACCAAAGCGATGTTCACATTTCTGAAAGTATTCTCCAGAAGTTTTGTCATCTCGGCAGCGCGTGGGGAGGTTACTGGATGTACTTCGCTTACATATTTGCGATAAAAGAGCGTAGCCAGTTCAGTGCATTTCTTGGTTACCCCACCGATGACGGTAGGCGTATTTTCCACACCGAACCTTTTATTTCCCGGATCGATTCTTTCTGGACAGAAAGCGAGATAAAAGTCCTTTCCTACTTTGAAACCTGCTTCCATTAAAATGGGTAAAACAACCTTTTCTGTAGTTTCCGGATATGTCGTGCTTTTCAAAATGATCAACTGTCCACGGCGCAGGTTCTTCATTATCTCAGTAGCGCTGTCAATAACTGATTTTAGGTCAGGTTCTTTGTTTTCGTTGACCGGTGTTGGTACACATATAAGGATGATATCACAGCGCTTTAATTCCTTGAAATTAATTGTTGCTTTTATTTTTTTTCTTTTTGTAAGTTTTTTCAATGTTGTTGATCTAACATCACTTATCGTCGATATACCGCGATTAACCTGATTGACTCTAGTACTGTCTATGTCAAAACCATAAACTTTTGCGCCTTTGTTAGCTATTTCAACAGCAAGTGGTAGCCCGACATAACCAAGACCGATTATACCCACCTTTATTTTGTTCTTCTTTATTAAAACTTTCATTTAATTCTTCTCCTTAAAGTATTTTTATTATACACTTTTTTATGAAGTTGACAAGATGTAAAATCTGTTTACAATAGATTGTGGAGCAAGCAGTTGTCAATGAGTTCCTAAAAGAGATCGCGGTATCATTTAGAACTGCAAAATCATACCCGCCGGGTCATCCTATAATGGATAAAGTTATCAATAAATTAAAAGAACAACTATCGATCGTTTATGGTCAAACTAGCGAGTTTTCTATGTTTTTTTTAGAGCAGACCGTTATTTTTCAGGATATAAAGATCGATGTGCAGAAGAACCCTGCTGTGCTTACAATGCTTGAAGCATTGTGCAAGATCGAAGTCGATAGCCTTTCTTTTGAATCAGGGGTTACTGCTCAGGATCTAAGGAACCTTTTAGAGGTCATGGCAACACCAAAGATGAAGATCAAAGAGTATGGTGATGCAGCAACGATGCTCGATACAAAAGGTACGCGTTTAATAAAAATAAATGCAGTAAAATTCGGTGTTCAAACGAGCGGGACAGTACAGGTGGCCGGCGTTGATAAACAATCAGTAAGAACAAAAGAGGATATTTTAGGCGCTCTTCACAATCTCAAGACATTTGTCGAAAAGGGCTTACCAGTATCAGAGATGCAAGCGAATCTCGACAAGGTAGTCGATCATATTGAAGAAACACCAGAGGAATCACGCAAGACATACAGCAAGACAGTTGCCGAAATCCTCCAGATGATGCCCCCTGAACAGCGGCTCAAGCTTTTCCAGAACATGGACATGCAGCCATTTTTACTAAACTTATTATCAGGTGCGAATAATGATTTCCTGCTCAGTGTGATTACTGACTGGGTCGAACGCAACAAGGAGACGAATATCCATAAATTACTGCGCGCAATGGATGAAGACAAACTTGCCCGGATGGTTCCTGCTTTAAAGAGTACGATGCCGAAAATCTTTGAGCACCTTGCTCATGCAGGTGTGAAGTTGCTGCTCAGCGACAAACTCGCGTCAGTGGTAACTGAAGACGATTTACGTATGACCGTAGAGCCCTATTTCGCAATGCTCGATTCTGAGAATGTTACCACCCGGGAGACTGCTCTCAGGTCACTCGCGGTACTGGCTAATCGATTTGTCGGGCAAGGCAGCTTCGATATTGCCAAAACGATCATTATGAGAATTTCCATAGGGCTTGAGAGAGAACCCGTAGTCGAAGCGATCGAGCGAGTTTTCGAGGATATATGTTTGCTGTATCATGTATGCAGAGAACATCGCCAGAAGGATTTCTGCGCCAATCTCCTTGAGCCGTTCAACACAATCCTGTCAAAAGAGGCGATTACCTCTTCTTTCAGAATAAAGATCATACATTTTTTGGGCGAGACCGGACATCCCCTTGGTTTGTCTTTACTTTTTTCAATGGTCTGGGAAAGTGGTACCTATCCTGAGGTGAGAACCGCAATCGTAAAATTTGGTGCGGCCGCTGTAAACCAGGCGATCATTACACTACGTGATGTTGAAGATTATAATATTCGTATGAGACTCGTCGATATCATGAAGAATGTCGGTGAAAAAAGCACCACTATCCTGCTCAAAAATTTGGGCGCACCTGAATGGTATTTACGAAGAAATATTCTCACTATTCTCAGTGATATCGGAACTCCGGCAATAACCGAAAAGCTTGAACCCCTTCTTGAAGATAAGGACTACCGCGTCCGTCTTGAGCTGATGAAAACTTTTACACGACTTGAGTATACTGAAGGATTGTTAAAGGCATTGCATGATGCTTCTGTTGAAGTACAGGCCGAAGCCTTGAGAGGATTAAAAAAGAAGTTGCCCTCTGAGGAATTTGTCAGGTTGTTACCGCGGTTTAAAGATACTGGAGATGAAGTCTATATTGAGGTTCTTAAAATAATTGAAGATAAAACCTTATTTGAAGCCGCAGGTTGGATAAAGGAAATTCTATTGTCATTGCAGGAGAGGAATGATTCAGTAGCGCGCAGTCTTAAAGAACTTGGCATCGCAACACTTATGAAAATGCGTCCCCAGGATCTAATATCCACGCTCGAGGAACTGGCTCAAGCAGATGACCGTTATTTAAAGAAACTTGCTTCAAAGGCCTTGGAAAAAACTGTGCAATAGCATGATCGCGGTCATTGATTTTGGCTCTCAGTATACACAACTCATTGCCCGTCGGGTGCGGGAATGCAGAGTATATTCGGAGATATACAGCCATCTCATTGATATTAATGAACTCGCGGACAAAGATATCGAAGGGCTGATATTATCCGGTGGGCCTGGTAGCGTTTACCAGAAACGCTATTATCTTTCCAGGGATTTCTTTGATCTGGGCGTGCCCATCCTTGGGATTTGTTATGGGATGCAGCTTACTGTGCAGATGCTTGGCGGAGTCGTAAAACATAGTAAAATAAGGGAATATGGTCATGCGGTTATGACTACAATGGCGGTACCTTTATTTACCAGGCTCCCGAGTCGTTTTAATGTCTGGATGAGTCACGGTGATTCAGTCGAATCCCTGCCGCGTGGCGCCCAGGTGATCGCCAAGACTAAAACAACGCCGATAGCAGGCTTCAGGTTACGCAATATCTATGGATTGCAGTTTCACCCTGAAGTCCATCACACGCAGTACGGCAAGAAGGTCATTAATAATTTTGTTACTTCAGTATGCCGGGCTAAAAAGAAATGGTCAATGGATAATTTTGTCGATGAACAGGTCGATAAAATCCAGCATGCAGTTGGTCGCGACAAAGTCCTATGTGCGGTAAGCGGTGGTATTGATTCAACAGTTGCTGCGGCCTTGACGACCAAAGCAGTAGGCAAGAATTTTATCGGGATTTTTGTCGATAATGGTCTTTTGCGTTATCGGGAAAAAGAAGAGGTCATGCAGATGATCGGCTCGCGTATTAACCTCAAGGTAGTAAATGCCAGAAAAAGATTTCTTCTAAAATTAGTCGACGTGAAGAATCCGGAAAGAAAAAGGAAGATCATCGGTCGTGAGTTCATACGCATATTTGAGTCCGAGGCTAAAAAGATTAAAAATATCAGATTTTTGGTTCAAGGCACGCTATATCCTGATGTGATCGAATCGGGCAAGGGTATTGGTCCATCCGCGGTAATAAAAAGCCACCATAATGTTGGTGGTCTGCCGCGAAAAATGCGTTTAAAGGTCATCGAGCCACTGAGGTTTCTTTTTAAGGATGAGGTGCGTAAGCTTGGTCGCTTACTTAAATTGCCTCCTTCTTTTATCGAACGCAAACCATTTCCAGGTCCAGGTCTGGCCGTCCGGATCGTTGGACCGGTGACTGAAAAACGATTGGATATATTACGGCAAGCAGATAGAATACTCATCGCTGAGGCAAGCAAACTGAAAATGTATGACGACATCTGGCAGATTTTCGCGGTACTTTTGCCCCTGGGCAGTGTTGGTGTGATGGGCGATAAAAGGACATACGACTCGGTCTGTGCGATCCGGGCTGTTTGTTCTGAGGACGGTATGACTGCAGATTGGGTCAGATTGCCACCAAAATTTCTCGGGCGTGTTGCGCGCAGAATCGCCAATGAGGTTAAGGGCATAAACCGGGTTGTCCTCGATATCACTTCGAAACCACCGGCAACTATCGAATGGGAATAAAGATCTTTTTCCTCATCACAATTATCTATGCTGTTATCAGCAGCGTCGGCATTTTAAAACTGCAGCTACCCGGTTATTTTCTTTATATTTTCCCAGTCGTTATCACTATATATTATTTGTTTTATGCAGTACAAAAGAAAATACAATTATTCCACACCACGATCGGTGCGATCCTTGTGAATTTAGCAGTCCAAATGACCGGTGGTTTCAGTTCACCACTTTTCACAATTTATGCGCTCATCTTACCGGTAATAGGCTACAAAGAAAAATACACTAATTACTGGATCGTTGCTTTAGGTATATTTGCCGTTGAAACACTGGCTGCGGTCTTTAGCCACGAAGTAAGTATTTTGCATTTTGCCATATTGGCAGCTGTTATCATTGTCATCGGTTTGCTTGTCGGGAATTATGCCAGGAATGCAGCTTTTTTGAAAAAATCGCTAATCAAGTACGAAGCGCGCGATGATGTCTTTCGGCCCGCTGATTTTGATTCCAAGACAATGACAACCGCGATCCAGGAGATCGATCAGCATAAGGGTGTGGAGAGGCCTTTACTTTATTATATAAAATTCATCCATAAGCTCTTTAATGCTTTCTCTGTAGCCTTTTTTGCCAATAGTGAAGACAACCTTGTGCTTGTTCAGGGTTTTTCAAAATCAGAGTTATTCCGGGCTGGGGCTGTGGTAAGTCTAAAATCGGGTATCTACCGGCAAATCATGGCTTCAGATAAAACGGTCCTTATCAAGGAATTCTACCAGAACCCTGAAGAGCTCGGTTATTACAAAGGTGAATTAAAGATCGCATCGGTCATGATCGCGCCGATCTTTCTTATCGATAAGATCGAAGGTGTGCTCGTGATCGATCGCAAAGATGAACCCTTCAGCGAAAACGATAAGGAGCTCTTCAATGAAGCCGTAAAAACAGCTGGGTATATGCTCGGAATGCTGCAATTATATGAAAAACAATGGTACAAAGCTGCTTATCTTGATTCCATTGCTGAGTTTGCAATGCGTTTGCACCGTGGTCTGGATCTCGAGATGATCTTACCGAATGCGATAATATCCTTTCAAAAGGTTCTCAAATGTAATGATGTATCGATCGCAGAGATCGATGAACTGAATGAACGCGGCACCGTGATCAAGTCGACTTATATCAAAGAACCTACCGAGTTTTCGCTTGAAGACGGTCTGGTGGGGTTTATCGCCCGGCACAGGAATTATATAATAAAAGAAGATCTAAGCCAGGGGAAATTAATAGTTTTCAAAAAAAGTGAGAAAACCCGAAATCTTTCGTTCATTGGTGTGCCTATTATGCAGGATGATACACTGCTCGGTGTTTTGTGGTGCGAGGACAGCAAAAAAAAGAAATTCACTACTGAAGATGTTGAACCAATCAATATCCTGGCTTCGCATTTAAGTTTGGTTTGGCAGCGTGCCATCCACCATAAACAAGAAAAGGAAAAAGCAGCACGCGACGGGCTTACTGGTTTATATAATCACCGGCAATTCCAGGAGAGCTTGATGAAACTAATAGATGAGGGAAAGGATTTTGTGCTTTTGATGATCGACATCGATCACTTCAAGATGGTCAATGATGAACATGGACATCAAGCCGGTGATAAGGTTATTAAAACGCTCTCAAATCTGATATCACGTACTGGTATAGCAGCACGTTATGGTGGTGAAGAATTTGCCATTATGTTGCCAAATACCTCTTTGAGAAAAGGTATTGATCGAGCCGTACGGATAAGATCTAATATCGAGAAACTCGCCATCAAGATCAATGATAGAGATGTATCCATAACGATCAGTATCGGTCTTGCCCACTATCCCGGTGATGCTCAGACCAGGGAAGAACTAATTGAAAAAGCAGACAAAGCAATGTACCGGGCAAAACACACCGGACGCAACAAAGTCGTTGTTGCTCATGTTCTCGACAAAAATGATCAGGCTTTGGCAGCCGAGGACTAATCATAAATGAAACTCGGTATCGCCTTAGGCGGCGGAGGAGCAAAAGGTCTGGCACATATCGGTGTGCTTGAAGTCCTTGAAGACTTTGGTGTAAAACCGCATTTTGTTGCCGGTACATCGATCGGTTCGATAATCGGTGGTATATACGCACTCGACGGTACGGCCAAATATCTAAAAGAAAAAGCCGTAAGCCTGATCGAATCTCAGGAATTCAGGAATTTTGGCCTCGATGAATTTTACAAGGATGCGGAAAATATTCTGGAGAGATTCAAGAAAGAAGTCTTTGAAAAGTTTTATATCGGTCGTTTATTATTTAAAAAATCTCATATTAAAACCGAAGCAGCCAGGAAAATGTTTCAAGACCTGTTTGGTGATAAAACATTCAAAGATTGCAGGAGGACCTTCACATGTAATGCCCTGGATATCCAGTCGGGCGAGGAGATTATTTTCAAAAACGGCTCGCTGGCTGAGGCAGTGTGGTCGAGTTGTGCAATACCGGGGATTTTTCCACCTTTTGTTAAGGACGAACGTATCCTCGTTGACGGTGGTGTTATCGATAATATTCCGGTTGGACCGGTTATGGAATTGGGTGCCCGGATAGTGATCGCCAGTTACCTTGGCAACCTGCCTGAATTCAAAGGTCATCCTGATACCGGATTTCAGATCAGCCGCCGTGCTCAATCCTTTGTGCGCTATCATCTTGACCAGAAGATACTCGAGCCGGTCGATCTGGTTATTGCACCGGATATTAATGATTTTCACTGGGCTGATTTTTCTGCGGTCGATGAACTCGTAAAAGCCGGTCGTGCTGAAGCGGAAAAAAATATAAAAAAGATTAAATTAATAACTTCACTCTGGTACCGATTACGTAAAAAACTGAGTACTACAATTTAAGGCGAGTAGATAGCATTGTGTCAAATCGTTCACTACAAAATTAGCTTTTGTATCAGCGGTAGTATTTAAGGCTGACTTTTCCTTTATCGATCACCCCGTAGGAAAAGTTGCTTACCCAGTCACCGATATTCAAATAATATTTATCACCCGGATAACTTTTAAAAGCTGGAATATGAGAATGGGCGAGTATCGCGATATCAGCTTGTTTGAGCATAGCCCGGGCATGGTCTTCGAACATCTTGGGCAAATTCGGATTGCGTTTTTGTTTACGTGAAAGATAGGCGATGCCTTGGGCAAGAAAAACACCGATGTCAGGATGGATAAGCCGGTACAGCGCATGGTTGACTTTTGAAGTAAGGAGTTTTTCCCAAAGACTTGTCCAGAGTCTTCTATCTATTTTATTGCCATGGGCAAGATATACCTGCTTGCCGTCGATCTTGACGGTTGCATATTCAGGGTGTACGACAAAACCGAAGTTTTTAAGGAACTTGCCGATCATGACTTCATGGTTGCCCATTATATAATGGACTGTTTTTCCTTCCTGGATCAGGTTATAGAGAGCAGCCAGGGTCTTAAAATAGTCCTTGGGAAAAACGATATTATATTCGAACCAGAATTCGAAGAGATCGCCCAGAATATAAAGATCAGTCATTTTATTCTTATTCTCATGGAGAAATCTTGCCAGCATTTTGGCCCGGTAACTTTCGTCGGTTCGGATGTGAGCATCGCTGATAAAGAAATGCATAACAAATTATAATGATTTACTAAAACGAGTCAATGCATCCCGCCCCTTATTCGGCACATGTTAGTAGATAAATAAACAAGCTTTCTTTGGATTCTACAAGAATAGCGCACGCATTAGTAAAGCTTAAACTACAATAAGGGGCGGGATAAACAGATTGACATTTCATTTGGTCTAATATATAATTAAGTATGATAAATATAGCATTGGCAAGTTTAATATTATTTTCTCAATATTACGGACAAAATAAAATACAGTACAAGAATTACAATTTCCATGTTCTTGAAACCGAGCATTTCAATATTTACTTTGCTGATGGCGGCGAGGAACTTGCTGCTTTTGCCGAAGAAGTACTTGAAGATGGGTATGAGATGCTCAGTGAAGACCTGGGCATGGAAGTTGATTTCACGATACCGGCAATAATTTACAATTCACCAAATGATTTCTCACAAACCAATATCACATTGGAATTGATCGAAGAAGCGGTTGGCGGATTTACCGAAATACTTAAAAACCGTATGGTCGTTCCTTTTACCGGTGATTACGAAGACTTTCGCCATGTCCTGGTTCACGAATTAACTCATGTTTTTCAGTTTGTTATATTTTTCCCGACCAAGATGGAGGCGTTATTTTCCGGTGATATCTTTTATTCTATACCCCTCTGGGTTATGGAAGGTCATGCGGAATTTTCATCTTTGGGTTGGGATCATGAAAGCGATATCTTCATGCGCGACCTGGTAATGAACAACAATGTGATACCCTTATCAATATTGGGAAGTTATGGTGGTTTTGCAATATATAAGGAAGGACAGGCCTTTTACCGGTATGTCGCGGAAAAATACGGGCGCGAAAAAGTCGGCGAGTTTGTTCATCTT
Source organism: bacterium (assembly GCA_049647165.1). Lineage (GTDB taxonomy): Bacteria > Hydrothermota > Tepidihabitantia > SM23-42 > SM23-42 > JAUVZL01. The sequence goes on along the minus strand of JBARXB010000025.1, from coordinate 2,810 downwards.
GTAAAATCAAAGAGGGGTCTTGAAGAAACTTTTCTCCAGCTTTTCGGTGTTACAGTCACCGATTTCAATGACCAGTGGATGAGGTATTACCAGATGCAGTATTTTCCTAAGATCGAGCTCCAGGAGAATTTTCATGATTTTTCGCGTATCGTTTACGACCATAAAAAAACTAAAACTATATATAATACCTCGACCGCTATTTCTTCGCGCGGCGATAAAATCGCCTTTATCAGCGACCGCTCGGGCATTGCAGAAATAAACATTATATCGAGTATTGATGGTCAGGTTCTAAAAAAGCTTGTCAAGGCGCAGTATTCATCAGGCTATGAAGGTCTGCATTTGTATCAGGGTGGCTTATCCTGGTCACCGGACGATAAATACATCGCTTTCGCGGCTAAATCAAAAGGAACTGATGTACTTTATATCCTGGAATCTGAAAGCGGCGACGTTTTCAAAAAATTGAATTTCGGACTTGACGGGATATATTCTCCCAAATTTGCACCGAATGGAAATGAAATAGTTTTTTCCGGGGTTAAAGATGGCTATCCGGATATTTATATCCTGGATATTTCGTCGGGCATGATCGAGAATATCACGAATGATATCTATACCGATCGATTTCCTTGTGTATCGTCCGAAGGCACAGTTGCTTTTGTAAGTGACCGGCCTGATTCCACGGTCGAATACCGGTACGGCAATTATGCGGTATTTCTTTATCGAAACGGCGTCATATCACGCTTGACTCAGCGTTCGACATACGTCGCATCACCGATCTTTGATAATGAGGGCGGTTTGTACTTTATCGCTGATTATGATACGGCATTCAATATGTACTGGTTCTCTGGTGACAGTGCGCGCGTCATGAAAAGAACCGATATTTTTACCGGTATATACTATCCGACGATATCACAAGACGGCGAGAAGATCGCTTTTTCATACCTCAATGATTACGGGTATGATGTTTGTGTCGTGAAAAATCCGCGTACTAAAATGATCGATGCAAAAACTCCGAAACCGGTTACAGTGCCGAATGCCTATGAGGAAACTGACCTGGCTGCAGCGCGTGTCCGGAAGTACACACCGAAGTTTACTTTTGATTATTTTGTCGCGAGTGCCCAGTATTATTCGATCATTGGGTTTTCCGGACTTGGCGAGATCGCCTTGAGCGATATTCTCGGTAATCACCGGATATCGATCGCATCAAATTTCTACGGCAGTATAACCGATTCGGATATTTTCCTCAGTTACTGGTATCTAAGAAGGCGCAGTGATTTTGGGTTCACTCTTTTTCAGTCCCTGAATTATTTCCGTGAATACAACGACCTTTATATCTGGCGTTATCTGGGCGGTGGAGCGGTTGTCCAGTATCCATTCAGTCGATTCTTCCGGGTTGAGTTAGGTGCTTATGCATATAAGATCTACGAAACCAGATGGCATGATTTCTTCCCTGAATACAGGTCAGTTTCTCACTATGATTCTAATTACAATATGTTCTATCCGAACCTCGCATTTGTCTTTGATAATGTCAGGTGGGGGACGATCGGTCCACACAGTGGACGCCGTGTAAGACTTGAAGGGTATGCAACACAGTTCAGTGATTTTGATACCCGGAGCATAATATTTGATTATCGCAGGTATTTCGGTCTTTCACCCCGCGCGAGTTTTGCCGCGCGTTTGGTGCTTGCCGGCAGCTATGGTCCGGATCCTGATCGCTGGTCGATCGGCGGCCAGCATTCATTGCGCGGCTATGATTACTATACTTATTCCGGGTCTAAATTGGGATTTCTCAACCTTGAATACCGCTTTCCGTTCATTGACCGGCTCAGCATGTCATTTCCCCTGCCCATTGAATTCAGGAATATCCGTGGTGTCCTATTCGCTGATTTTGGCGGCATTTACTCAGATCCATTTGAAGTATACAGCACAGATAATGGCTTTCACCTTGAAGACCTGAAAATGGGTTTTGGCGCGGGTGTACGGATAACATTCTTGTATATGATCTTCAAACTCGACGTTGCCCGGTCTTACAATTTCCAGGATTTCACCGATGACTGGAAATGGTATCTCACGATCGGTCCGGAGTGGTAGCTATTTACTAGGAACTAAAAACCAGGAAGTAGTACCGTTGCAAATTGAAAATACTGAATTTGCCAATTCTGACTGATCAAGCCTACTTGCGTAAATAAAGACGAAGGCATGTTAGAAAAATGATACACGAAATATTTGAAAACGGCACTAGGAACCAAGAAACCGTAGAGGGAAGTACCCAGTGAAAAAGTTAATATTAATGATTCTTTTCGTTTTTTCATGTTCTAAAGAAGATAAAGCGACTGTGACGTTCTGGCATGTGATGAGCGGTCCGCTCGGTAAGAGACTCGAAGAAATGATCGCGGATTTCAATACGCTCCACCCGGAAGGTAAAGTAAAAGCCGCGAATATGGGGTCTTATGATGTGCTCGCTCAGAAACTCATGGGCGCGGTCGCCTCGATCACCCGACCAGTCGTGCTCTATGCGCCGGGTTGGTCAAGAAAAGTTTCCCGGGTCAGCCAGCCCGCACTTGCCGACCTTGACCAAGCGGGTTCTGTTGAGATCATATATGCAGGTTATGATTCGGTGTATGCGTTTGCACCGGATAACAGCGTGGTCCCGGGATGGCCTAAGTTTTTCAAAGGTGTTTATGGGCTCGTGCTTGGCGATATCGACAACAACGGTAAAATTGAGGTTATTGCATTATCACCGGAATCGATCAAAGTCTATGATTATCAGGGAGCAGTGCTCAGTGGTTGGCCTGTTTATATACATCTTGAGG
>JBARXB010000024.1:0-8559 GCA_049647165.1 bacterium | reverse complement strand
CGATCGTATCGAGCCGGCATATGCTCGGGTAATTTGTTACGAATGAATCAAGTACTAAATAAACCTGATCATAGGTGTGGTAAAAACCCCTATTGAATATTTCATCCATATATGCCTGGTAATCTTCTGTGAGTACAGTGACTTTGTATCCGGCATTTTCCAATTCGGCGATTTTTTCATCTGTAACAAGGGCTTTGGCAAAATCTTGGCCAGCATCGATCAATGTTATATCGAATTTCCTCAATCTATAAACTTCATCATGGTCAGGAAGATCGATCATAACGAGTCTTATTGTTTCACCAGAATATGCTGCAATATAACTAATGATCAAAAGCAATATGATGATAGATTTTTTCATCCAACTCCTTTATTACGACTAAAACATTCAAAGACCGATGCGCTAAATAGAATATTACTTCAGTAGAACAACCTTTTCCCAATATTTTGCATCGGTCGATTCCAACGAAACAAAATAAGTACCGGCAGGGACCAAACGACCAAAATGATCTGTACCATCCCAGATGACTTGATCGGATTGTCTTATAGTCGAATAGTTCCATTGTCTAACCAAACTTCCACTTGAATTATAAATCTTCAACTCTATGCTCTCTGCCCTATGCCCTGTGCTAAATCTGATATTCGTAATCTTTCTAAATGGATTTGGATTTATCGTGAGAACCAATGCCTGAGTTTGAATATCATTGACCGGAGTTTCATTGATACCTATTACGATATCGACTTTTTCCAGACAAGAATAGTCACCCCAGCCATAATCAGCGTTATTGCCTCTTACATAGAAATAGAACTCACCTTCTGCATGGTTGGTAAATGAATAAGAGGTATCAGGGATGCTCGACGATACTGTACTCACATCATTGAATAAACACACCGGTGATATGTCATCGATATAAAAACCAACATTCAGGGTATTGCCGTCGGTCATGCTTCGAAATCTAAAGTATACTGATTTACCTACCCAGTTAGCGAGTGAATAAGCCTTTCTGACCCAACCACCTGAATTTGAACTGTACCGGTTATCCAGACAAGACCATTCTTTTAAGTTTTCCGATATCTCGGCGACTGCAACATCATAATCTGTTTCAAGATTATACCAGCACCAGAAAATCAGTGAGTCCCCAGTCTCTACTAAATAAGGGTGCATGGTACGAACTGCATTGTTCATATTATTCTGGTTACCGGAAAAGAAACTATGTGAACTCGAATGCGACTGAGCCGTGGAAAGAGTAAAACCCTCTAATACCCAACGGCCCGTGCCCGACTCCAGGTTATCCTCAATAATAGAAGGGCTGGCAAATTCAACTAATTCCCAGTGCGTCGGATGATTATCAAAACTATTCACCGCATGCCAGTAAATTATAAAATTTGTTCCAACTGTACCGAGCGGATAAATGATCGGCGGTGCGACAAAACCATCTTTAACAAGGACCAGGGAGTCGGAAAAACCAGCGAGGTACTTTGCAGCCTTAAAGACCTGACGTGAGATATGATCGAGTTGACTGGTACTCTGATAAAAAGACGTACCGATCTCTGAACCATAGAATAAGGCAGATCGGCCAGCTATGTATTTGCTATATCCATAGACCCAATCTCTTGTATTACCAATTGTTGGGTAGGGGTTGGAATAGGACTGACCTGGTGTATAATAACCACTACCCAGACGCTCCATCATACCTGCCATATGAGCACCTTTTGCATCGTAAAGCGTGGAATCTGGCGTACCTTCACCCTTGTACCCCCATGGATACATGACCTGTTCACCATAACTGTGTAGAGAAAAACCCGTGGTTATGCCGTGCTCGCGAATGAACGTCGTATATGACCATATTTCATCACCCGAATAAGCAAAAGCACCCGGGAATGTCTCTCCAGATGGCATATGGCTGCACTGACCCTCATCTGCTGCTCCCCAATAACCATCTACATCACCGCAGCAGCCACCGCCGTAATTACGGTTTGGGTCAGTACCGGTACTGCCGCCAAATGGTTCACGGTTCTTGCGCCACCAGAGCTGGCCTGGATAGTCATAATCATAGCCGTCGACATTTATCACGGGCCAGCAATATATCTCGGTCGTATTTATGATCTCGGTTATCTCTGAGACCACACCATAGGACTCAAGCATGGAATCAGCAAAGTACAAAACTGCCTGAGGCGTTGCCCATTCACGCGAGTGGTGACAGCCATCGAGCGTGAATTTGGGCTCATCATCCTCTTCAACATTAACATTATCGGATATTTTGATGCCGTAGATCGTCCTACCGAGGTATGTTGGATTGGGTAATGAATCGAGCTTACAAATGCTGGAATAACTGGCTACAAGAGCCTGGAGCGAATCAACCATTTCATTATATGAACAATAAGAACCCCGGTATTTTTCTTTCTCGTGTTCCAAGCTGTATATCGTGATCTCAAAAGGCAAACCCGATGTCTTAACCTGATCAAAACCACGTTGATCCATAACCAGATCATACCATTCACCATAATTTCCTGCGGCGACATCCAGATCATATTTCGGTGATATACGTGCTAAATCAGACCACGAAGACACATATACCCGTACGATCATATGTTGAGCAAAACCAATAGTTGCAATCAGAAATAGAATAACTAATAATTTCTTCACCCGGCCTCCTTGATGTTTATAATAAAATTAGCTCATAACCCATATCAAACCCCGAATTGAGACTTAAACCTATAGTGAGAAATCTCCTTCATCTACATCCCCACTATCCATTTAATATACATCATAATACCCAATCTGTCAAGTATTGATTAATCGTTAAATATACCTATAATTACAGGATGCAATATAGCATTCCAGTAACTTTTATGAGAGGTATTAATACATGAAATTTCTGCATACAGCTGACATTCATCTGAAGAAAGGCGATGAGAAACGACTCCAGGTTCTTGAATGGATGATCGAAAAAGCTGACCAGAAAAAAATAGATTATTTCATCATTGCCGGTGATCTCTTTGATTCGGATACAGATGCTATTGAGCTCAGACCGGTAGTGAAAAGTATATTTGAAAGAGCAAAAACACAGTTTTTGATCATACCAGGTAATCATGACTCTGGATCATATGACCAAACCCACGATTATGGTCAAAACGTTATCCAGTTTCACAAAAGTCCATTTGAGATCATGGAAAAACAAAACATGATCATATGTGCAGTACCCTATCAGAATAAACGGTTCAGTGAATGTGTCAAAAATATCCCCACAAAGATCGATCTCTTGCTCTGCCATGGTACACTTTATGATGAATCGTTCATCTACTCGATGCTCGAAGATGAAGAAACAATGTATATGCCTATTTTCCCGGGCAACTTGGAGAATATCTCTCGTTATGTAGCATTAGGTCATCTTCATACACGCGCTATTGAGAAAAAATATAAAAATACGCATGTTGTCTATCCGGGCTCGCCCGTTGCGATAGATACTAAGTGCGCAGAAAAAAGATTCTGCTACATAATTACCCTGGACACAAATAAATTAGAGATAGAATCCCTGGAAATCGAAATATCGCCCTATTGGGCGAAAAAAGATTTTTTCGTTTTCCCCGGTAATGAAGATACTCTACTTGCGAATATCGAAACCTACATCAATGGACTAAGAGGTCAACGCGTTATGCCCGATATAACGGTGCAGGGTTATATCGCGGAAAATGATAGAGCATTCAATGAAAAGATAATGCTATTTAAAAATAAATATGCCGACGATTTTGAAGAGCTCAATATAGAATCAGAAATCAGTTCATGGGGTATGATTATGCAGAATCAAATGGTAAGAAATTTCGTCCGTAAAACTAGCGAGTTTGACAATGATCTGCGCATGAAAATCTTTGAAATAATTTTCCCAATATTCAGCAAAACCTTGAAATGAAAATCAATAGGATAGAGATTTCTGAGTATGGTCCCCTGAAAAATTTTACGATCACTCCAGGAGATTTCGAGTGCATCTTCGGCTTGAATGAAACAGGTAAGACTGCTCTTGTTGAGGTTATGAGTTATTCACTTTTTAGAAAAACTGCTGCTACGCTGCGTTATGACAAGCCCAAAGAATTCGAAATCAAAGTCGATGATAACGGTAATCTGCATACGCTTCCGGCCAAAAGATCAGGCATTGAATTACCTCCCTCAGATATAGCGGGTTTGCTATATGTTCAAGCTTCTGAAAGTGCTGTCTATGATGAAAGCACAAGCGAAAATTTTTGGGACCGATTAAAAACTATGTTCACCAGCATCGGAAAAGGGATAACATTTGCCCGGCTTGACGCCAAGATCGTTGAAGCAGTCAAGATACAGCCAAAAAAACTCGACTGGGAAAAAGACAAACAATCACATATCGAACAGAAGAAACAACGTGCGCAAGAGCTCGGTAAATGCATCAAGGATATCGGAGAAATCGAGAAACAACAAGATCAACTTCAGAAGTTAAAGGTCAAACAACAGAATTTGGATGAACGCTTGAAATCTATCGAGAATTTCAAGAAATTCAAAGTATTTAGTGAGGTGGCAAAACTATACGAGGGTTATTTAGCCGACAAAACCCATCTTAAAGATTATGAGCGATATAAGCATGAATATTTTTCGAGGTGGCAAGAACTGAATGCACAGATGAAAGCTGGTCAGAATAATGAGGCACAGCTCAACGAAGTGAAAAAAGAAATCATCGAGTTAGAAAAAGATATGATGGAGCTCAAAAGGAAAGAAGATTTTATTACCGCTGAAGGTCTAAAAGAATGTATAATAGTAACTCAGGAAAAAATAAAAGAACCCCCTATTTTATACCCGATGGTGATCGTTGCAGTCAGTCTTATTCTTGTACTTTTTTCTTTGATTACCGTGATACCAAAAATCCCATCTTTGATTATTTTTATCATAAGCCTCATTGTCTTTGCTTTTTATATGTATCGAAAGCACACGGTCCGAAAAATAATGACAACAAAGCGCAAATGGCTAAAAACAGCAAAGCGCCTATATCCAGATATTTCTACGCTCAAAGAACTCGCTGAACGGATCGAAGCTACTGAAAAACGAAAAATAGAAAAGACGACCCTTTTTGACGAAAAGAAAAAAAATGAGAAGCGCCTATTAAAAGGACAAAGTGCAGCCGAAGCCGCAATGGAGATATCCGAGCTGCGCAATAAAACCGGTCTTGCTGAGATCGATGACCTCAAGAAAAAACTCGAAGAAAAAAGGAAGATCGAGGACAAACTCAATGAAAAAACCGGAAAAATATACGGTATTCTATCTGAGAATGACGATAAGAAATGGGATAGAATGATAAGTACAATGCGTGTAAGACCACAAGATACAGAACCGGATCTATCTTCTGGAAATGAGATAAGTGACGATCTTCGAAAAATAACTGAAGAAATCAATACGCTCGAGCAGAATATCGAGGTTTTCAACAAAACACTGAAAGCGAGTTTCAATATAACTGACTATCGGGTTGCATTTATCGATTATGATAAACTGCGCAGAGAACTCAAAGAGTATGAACTCGAAATGAAAGCCGCTTTGACCGCGCGAAAAATACTAAAAGAAATGAGTAGCGAGCTCGATGAATACATCCAGAACATAATAAAAGGTGATCAAAGCCTGACCGAATACTTTGAGATCGTTACTGATAAATATATTGAAGTCAGGGTAAAGAATAAGAACTTCATGGTCGTGAACAAAAAAGGTGATGTTTTCCATATAAATCATTTGTCCAGTGGCACACAGGATCAATTGCTCTTGTGTTTTCGAATCGCCGCGCTAAAAAAACTTTATCCTGATGGATGTTTTCTGTTGCTCGATGATGCATTCATCTTTGCCGATTGGCAGCGCCGAAACAAACTCGTTGAGTTGCTCAAAAAATTCGTCGATCAAGGCAATCAGGTGATCTATCTGACATCAGACGATCACACGCGCGATATATTAAAGGAATCCGGGGCAAGAATAACAACGATATAATCATTCAATTACCCTTAGAGTAACCTCGCCTTTTACTGAAATAATGAGTATATAGAAGTACTTCAGATAATATTTAATTGCCAGAACAGAAAATTGCAAACACCACATAACTCCCGTAGCTGATCAATTACGTGACCACGAAACTACTTCATTTGATACACAGGTTTCTGAATCCACAAAACCCATACTCCGTCATTCCGGTAATTACCGGAATGACGGAGTAGAACTAATCTCTTGAATAAAGATTCTTATGGTTTATACTCAGTATAATATGAAATTACCTGAATTAATTGAGAATAAAATCCTCGAACTAATAGGCATACCTGACCTTAACTGGAAATCTGCGCGTATCCATAACAAAAAACTCAACCGCATCAGAACCCAGATGTACAACCTCGCTGATGACTTTGCTCAAACACTACCTTCTGCTGACAAATATTCTGATGCATATTTTGCATATAATTTTCCTGCAAACCTAATGAAAGCAAGGGTTGTGATGCAACAAATAGGAAATCTTTATCCGGCTGTATTAGCAGGTCAAACTGATCTCAATATCTGCGATATCGGTTGTGGTGAAGGGGCCGGGATGTTCGGCATCTATTACGGTCTTGAAAATTTTGAAAGAATAAGATTTACTGGCTGCGATACATCACTTGCAATGCTCAAAAAATGTAAAACTATGATGCAAGATATCAAAAAAGGCGATACGCGGATCCATTTTAAATTACTGCGCCAGGATCTGTCGCACGGTCTTTTAAAAAAGAAAATCGATAAATACAATATTATAGTTTTGGCTAACTCACTGGCTGAAATGTTCACGGATAAAGCTATACCGGTAAATTTCATAGAACGTCTTTTAAAGAGTTGTTCGGATAATGGCGTGATCATAGTTCTCGAGCCGGCTACCAAACAATTATCGCGGCGGCTAATGATATTGCGCGCCAGTATCATAAACCAAGGAAAAGCCCAGGTTCTACTACCATGTTTACACGTTGAAGAATGCCCGCTTATGGATGTCCATCAACAAAAAGATTGGTGTCATCAATCTATTGCCTGGCATGCTCCAGAATACATGAAGATTATAAACCAGGGACTAAATCGGGAGATCGATCGATTGAAATTTTCTTACCTGGTTATTGCCCAAAAAGATTTTCCAAGAAAGCCAATAAATGCTTTTCTCGTTATCAGTTCCCTTCTTCGGGAAAAAGGTAAGCAGCGCTGTTATTTATGTACGCAGCAAGGTAGAATTGAACTTGTCCGTTTGAAACGAGATAGAAGTCAAGTAAACAAAGCATTCGATACGATCAGAAAAAGTGACATCATCATGCTTGATAAAGTCATCGAGAAAAGACCAAATTACTGGCAAGTTGTCGATAATAGCGAGATCAAGATATTGAATCGCTTGACCAGTAAATGAGCAAAGTTTGTTAAATATATATGTGCTGGATAATGCTAACGTGCTAAAATGACTTTTTCGATGTGAACTCCATCTTCAGTACGCAATTCAATAAAATATACACCAGATGATACTTTCTGACCGAAATGATCCATACCATCCCAACAAATCCGCGTATTGTGTAAGGCGTCGAGAGTAATGCGAAAATCTTTAAGGAGCCGACCGTTAGCATCATAAATCGCTAAATTAGATTTATCACCGGTATATTTTTTTGCCCCAATGTCAATATAAGCTTTCTCCTTGCATGGATTCGGATAAACTGACAAGCAGGGTGTTCTGATCATTTCTTGTTCGTGCTCTTCCTTGCCAATGATCACATATTCAACGATCAATGCGGCATCGAGCATTTCGTCCGCCCAAAAAGCGTAGAAGAAATGCATGCACGGTTCAGCAGAACCACGTGACCCTTTATAACCGAATCCAAACCAGCCGCTAGTTTGCCAGGCCGCGACAAAATCATCTGCAGCCTGAGTTCCAGTTAGATCAAAATATGTGTATTCTTCGGCATTAGCGCTTACGGCTTGATTTGTTAGATATATGGGTTCTGTACCACCGCATTCATCCCAACCCGGGGTATTAGAAAATACCCGGTTTATATCGATTTGAAGACCAGCACCCCCAGTATTATTGCGCAACCTCAAGGTAAGATCACTTATTTGTGTTCCTGCTCCCGGATAACCGCCCAGGGTAAACTGATTGTAGCCCCGGTACTCCATTGAACTATATCCGGCAGCAGCCATGCCCTGTGAATGATTAGGACCCACTGGTCCAAATAGCCAAAAATAATACCCCCAATCCAAGTCACTATAAAAAGTCTGTGTTGGTGCATAAAGAAATAGAACCGGTAAAAATAGTACAATTAATTTCTTCATACCACCTCCTAAAATATTATAAGGACTTTCAGCAAATCGTCAAGACTTAAGTGTTATGATGTGGAGACAAAAACTGCTAACCAACTTTATATGCGTTTATTATTCTTCGTTCTTTTGTTCCTTGGGTTCATAGTGTGAGAATTGCATCGTTGCAATACCATGCCCCTGGCTCACTGACCTAAGATCAGTGGTATAACCAAAAGATTTGGCCAAGGCTAAACTTGCCGTAAGTATTTTTTCTTTCT
>JBARXB010000023.1:0-2324 GCA_049647165.1 bacterium | reverse complement strand
CCATTGGTATTGGTCGCGATATCAGATCCGACATTGGCAATCGTGCAGACAATACCGGCATCTTCACCCGGATCTAACATACCATTACCATTACCACCCACTACCTCATAACCGACCAGCACAACATAAGGCATCGTGGCGCCACTGCCATATACCTGTATTGTTCCTTCAAATGGATAATGATCTTTAGCCGTAACGGTAATACTCATCACACCTGCAGTACTGGTACTAACAAGGATACTTGTTTGTCCAGATGCATTAGTATAACCTCGTTCATGGACTTCGCCATTCTTATACAGGCAGACGAGTGCATTACTGACCGGTGAACCACCACTGGTAACCGTGATACTTACGTTTTGACTGCCAACTCCTATTGTATCAGGATGACTCACTGTTAAATTAACCGGGACATCTCCCCACATCGGCAAAGCCGGATCACCGAATAATGTGAGCTCATATCCGCAGTATCGCCATACTGTCTGACCGAGCATAGAGTTTCGATAGTAGTCTTTACTCCGCGCGTGGCAGCGCCCGATCTCAAGAGTATCTCGATTGAAGAAATTACCGTAAAACAATAAGTCGAGTCTTTCTGATGGACCCATACTCGGTGGTTGTCCCCAGCCGTACCTCGTATTCATTATCGCTGCCACACAGGCGCCCGGGTATTTATTGACCAGGGATTCGGCAAGACAATCATATTCGTCAAAATCACCGGAATAACAGGCGATTGAGTTCAATATATTATAATTAGTACCATTAGTCAAAGAAGCGATTTGGTTTCGATGGAAGATCGTACCGCCATATTGTGTATACAAACCATATTGGTCACCGTGAGCCATAGGATGACAGAATTGATAGCCTTGGTTCAGTGAATCACGCATCCGGTAGTTGGGTGGGTCATTCATGATGCAATCAAACCATCCTGCTGGTGTAGTATCAGCGATATATCCATTGGTTATGCTACCGTGATACCCGGAAAATAGCTGGACCGCTGGTAAGAGAATTTTTCTCAAATAGCTTGTCGGCGGATTCATCTCGAAAGTATTCTGTTTGGTCAGGTAGTTTGTTACATTTGAAGTACTTGCACAGCACAACCTGCCGACAAAGACATCAGAATAAAGATCGACTCCATCCCCCGACATCTCACCATAAAGATGGTTGCTGTTTTGATCCCAGGTACCATCAAGATCTGAGTAATAAAGGTCAGTAGCGATATATGAGTTGCCTGAAAAGGGTAAGTAGGCATCGCGTTCTGGTACGATATTATTATCACCACCGATAAATGCCCAGACCAGACCTTTTGTAGCAAAATAGTCCTTTAAGAAATTACGGATTCTTTCCTGGTTATCGTAACCTGAATAATTGCTGTATATCCATGTTGTCGTAACGATTTCAGCTTTCCACCCCTGTTTGGTGCGCCAGTCAGCAAGAGCCTGAAAACTCGATTCGTAAGAACTGCTAGTTATAATGACATAGTTGACATCATCGATACTGCGGCGAATAGACGGCGCAAAGCGCGCAATATCTTCAGAATTACAAACAAGTTTTGCCACCTCTTTTGAAAACACATCATACTGTGTTTGGCTGAGCAGAGACACGGGATACTTATTTTTTTCGTACTCGATCTGCAAGGTAATTGATTTTGTAAAGATCAATTTTTTGGCGTTCGGGATATAATGAAGTGGGTAAATATCGATCCCGGCTATTCTGAAACCTGATTTCAACCCTGTTCCGTATGTCCTTATGGTATTTACAGGATAGGGTTCATCGCTCGAGTAGATAAGGTCATTGGGGGGTATGAATTCGCGCAAGTCAGGACGCGAAAAGGGGACAGGATTCTGTGCCGGGTGAATATTGTAGGAATCATCTAATTCGATATCCTGTCTGTTTATTATGTCGACCTTCACAATATCCGCATCAGATGGAATGAGGAAGTAGATGCTCTTAGCCGGAAGGAGCGGATTGCCCGGTTCAGCCAGATCATGATCGTAGGGCATATTTACTACGTCATAACCATCTACCTCAGTGAAATAGAGTTCGCTTTCTGAGAGTACGATCGTCTTTGTTATAGTCCCTGCTGCTAAGGGTATTACCAAGAGCAGCAACAAAGCGTATATTTTTCTCATAATACCTCCTTGTGTATAGTGATGTTAGTCGAGCGGGGGAAGAGTGTTCTTCCCCCGCTCGACAGTTTCTTTTATTTACTTAAGCCAGATGATTTTAGAAGTTGTGGTATTGTCTTCGGCATCGATTTTAACGAAGTAGACACCTTGTGCCAGAGATTTGAGGTTAAAGCTAAATTCACCTGAGCCATTGAGTCGACC
>JBARXB010000022.1:0-15693 GCA_049647165.1 bacterium | reverse complement strand
ATTAAGGATGGGCAAAGCCCCCCTTATCTCCACTCACTTTTCAGAAAGAAGAAAAACTTCGTGGAGACCTCAGAACCCCCCACTGGTCGTCATGTTACATACGGATGTGGTTCTAACTGACGCTCTACCTCCAAAAGGTTAACTTGTCAGCCTGGCGCTATGTTTGTACATTAAGGATTGGATTCCCCAGGTCCCGTACGAACTTTTTCCTGCGGGACAGGCAAGCCGGAGAATGACCCCGATTAGATTCTGCTTATCTGACTGGGTAGGCAAAGACAAAGGAAAGATTGCAGTGATATTCACCCTCCCCTTTATCCCCTCCCTAAAAGGGAGGGGGGATTGTTTAGAAGTGGGGCGAGGGAATTTCAGGGAACAGGATATAGGGTACAGGGAATAGTATGCCTAACTTCCGCATCAGGAATTGAGCAAGAAAAACTGGATTCCCCGGTTCCCGTAATATAACGGGACAGGCAAGCCGTGGAATGACAAGAAAGAATCCTGTATAAAAAAACAGATCTACTGGGTGAGAATATTCAGTATGTGGGTATTACGAACCAGAATCCTTTTCAATGGATTGGTCTTTATTCATTCGAAGTAGCAGACCCCCTCGGCCTGGGCTCGGGACGAAGGCTTGATCTGTAAATATTAGTCGAGCAAGCTCGACCACTACAGAATTTGAAATGGTAACAGCATCTAGAATCTAGTATCTGTCTTTACACTGACCAGTTATAGAGTTTTACATCACGTAGTTTCACAGTAAATTTTAATAATGGAGTGCGGTCTATTTCAACACCGTTTTGTTGAGCAGTTACTGTGAATTCGACATTTGCCTCGCCATTAATATGAACGAAAGAAGCAGGTATTGCTAATTCCACAATTTTCTTTATTTTATATTTTATCTCGGGTTGTTTGCCGACCTGTATTAATATTTCCTTTGGTTTGTAAAATTTTATGATATATTCATAATCAGCCGGGTTATGGTTGGCGATATCTAATCTTATATATAAATTATCCTCATCAAAACCGCAGTAGATCATCGAGAATAATCCGGCAAAACGCTGCATAGTACCGCCTATTCTTTTGACCGCGATATGTCCGGCATGATACCACTCATAATAGTGGGTTACTTTGCCGTCGATCTTCGGGGTCATTTTATCATTCGGCTGGTAAGTCAATATCTCTTCAATCTTTTTGATCGGTGAAAACAATTCAGGCGGCGGTTCCTCATTGATCTGCTTATAGATCCAGATGGCATTAAGCCTAAACAATTCATCAAAAACATCGGCAACGACTGATATATGCTCACCGCCAAACCACCAATACCAGTCACTACCTTCAAGTATGTAAAGCCGATCCCAGATCTGTGGATCAGAAATGTTCTTTTCTACCAGCTTTTCGCGGATTTTTTTTACAATTAGCCAGGCCTTGTGATCTTCATCATGTCCCATCCAGATATTAAAATTAGCGCCGATCCATGAGCCCGGGAACAAATTAGTGAGCTCATTTTTAACCTCGTTTTCCTCTATGAATTTTGATATCGTCGTAGTCTGAATATTGCTTTTCATTAGATTATCGTAAAACGTGTCGAGAAATTCAGTGCCATCATTGTCATAACTTTCCCATGCATTTTCACCATCGAGGATGATCGGGATGATAAATTTATCAAATGTCGGTAAAGTGCTCGCGATGCTTTCCAATCTACCCATTAAATCATTAGCTGCTTGTTTTTGATCCCATTGACTGTAAACAAAACCGATGAGGTCGGATAATATATGGTCCCGGAATACTATATTAATATTTCCAAGCTTCCAGGGTTTGTAGAGCAAATCAGGGCGATTCGGTATAACTGTATTTTCGCGGCGAAAGGATGTTTCAAGACTGCGCGCGAGGATTTCTTCATCGCTTGCGATCCACTTGATATCGAACTCTGACAGGATAGAGATTAACTCCGTGCACACACTTCCCTCTGATGGCCAGAGGCCTTTTGGTTTTTGACCAAAGAATTTTTCAAAAACCCTGATACCTTCGGCGATCTGTTTCCTTGCATCTTCAATATATGAAATATCAAAAGGGATAGCAAGGTTAGGATTAGATACTTTAGCCAAATTACTATTGATCAAAAGCGGTAAAATTGGATGGTATAAAGGCGACGTGCTGATCTCTATCTGACCTGACTCGAGTGCTTTTTTATATTCATCGATAACTGAACCGATAATATTGTTTTCCAGTATGATCACACGGTCCTTATCTTCTTCTTTAAAGTTCTTCCCTTTTTTATACAGATCCTCAATTTCATGACGGAACATTGGGTCAATCCATGCAAGGTTTGCCCATATTTGAAGATCACGGAATTCCTCAGGTGTGAAACTTTGAGCAATACCAGGCAATTCTTTTTCGACAATATTCTTGCCTCTTTTCAGAAGAAGTGAAAAATACCGAGGATTTTTTTCGACCATATGAGTCCAGTTAGCGAGAAAAAAATCCTGCAGGATCTCAACTTTCTCATCGTTCGTCAAATCTTCTGCTTTTTTCTTAAAAAGGTTGAATTGCCGGTCAGTGCAACGGTTGTTCTTATAATCATCGATTTGAAGTAATAAAGATGGTGTGAAATTAAAGGTCACATGTAGATCAGGAAATTTTTGAACATGTTTGAGCATGTCCAAATAATCTTTAATACAATGTAATCTCACCCATGGAAGAGGATAAGTACAATCGTCAGGTTTTGAGTATATCGGTTGATGAAAGTGCCAAAGAATAGCGACCGAGGTATTATGAGTCATCGAATATTACTTTTTAGTTTTTTCATCCGTATAATCTTCACTTATTACTGCCTGCCCCGAAGGATGTAAATCGTACGGGGCCATCGACTGAATTTAATCATTGAAGTAACCGATATAAAACCTTGCGTCGGTAGCGATTTCCTGGGAAGGTTCTTGCTCGAGGAGCTTATTTAGAATTTCCCGGGCTTTCGCCTTGTCACCCAATAAACCGGTTACACGGCCATATGCAAGCATGCCCATAGAGTAGAAAGGAGATTCCTTGTCATGGGTCACCTTCTCGTAATAGCCAAGCGCTGTTTCATAATCTTTCAAGCCTTCAGCTGAGCATGCTGCGCCATACAATGCAGAAGGGACAAGCAAGTAGTCTTTTTTCTGTAGACTGAGGAATTTTTCAAAATGAACGAGTGCTTGATCAAATCTACCGGTATTGTAATATATTGCGCCCAGATAATAATAACCAATTTTCCCGGCGCGTGTACCTGAATACTTTGAAGTTAGCTCGAGAAGATTTGTTTCAGCTTCCTGGAAGCGTCCCATAGTAGCGAGTCCCATTGATTGCGTGTAAAGCATATCTGCTTCGGGGTTTTGTCGTTCACGACCCGATGTCATAAAGACTAAAAGAACGACGCCGATAAGAACTATTACAGCTACAAACATTGAAGTTTCGCGGTGGCGTACGATATACCGAATGACCTTATTCATTATAGTCTGAAATTCATCTTTTTCGTAATGGCCTCTTTTAATTTGTCTCATAATTGCTCCTTATTTTAAATATTTAATGTCCTTACCTTCTTTTCATATCGTCATTCCCCGACTTGCCTGTCCCGTAGGACGAAGTTCGTACGGGAACCGGGCAATCTAGTACTTCTTACCCCGTCACCTATTCTGCCAAAAGGTGTCGGGATGCTTAATTTTACAACGCATTATGATACAAATGCGAGTAAAATTGGCATACCCCTGACCCGACTCGAACGGGCGACCTGCGGTTTAGGAAACCGCCGCTCTATCCTACTGAGCTACAGGGGTAAAGGGGGACACCCCCTTTTATCCAAAAAACTTTTGAAAAGGCATCAAAACTTTTTCGGATGCCTTTAATCCCCCGGCTTACGCTCACCAACTTTGCGCATGACTATCTCAAACGTCAGTTACGTTCCAGCTTCTATTCATCAGTCCTAAAGCATACGGAACCTTGCTCAAGGGGACACCCCCTTTTATCCAAAAAACTTTTGAAAAGGCATCAAAACTCTTTCGGATGCCTTTAATCCCCCGGCTTACGCTCACCAACTTTGCGCATGACGATCTCAAACGAAGTTACATCCGTATTTCCATTAACCATTCCTTACACAAACGGTACTTTGCTCAGGGGGACACCTCCTAAACAGTAGACACTAGGAACTAAGAACTAGGCACTACTTTTTCACCAGAATCTAGCATCCAGTATCTAATTTCTGCCTTGTGAATTATATTGAATTTTAATGTTTAGTCAATGAAGTAGAACTACGGATAAGTAGTCCGCTGTGCATCTTGCCGATACCTGATTTACGCTTATGATTATTCCAGAGGATGCTGTTCAATCGACAGTCGAAGGTGTTTTTTCATCTAAGAGCTGTGATAGTGACACTTGAATCTTGACAAATTACCATACACTTCGTATAATTTAATAAAGAGAGAGTGAAAAAATGATTCTTATAATCGAAACAGATGTGACCATGAGCAAGAAACTCCGCGATTTACTCAACCGGGAAAAGATTATCGATATTGATTCTGTGCAGCAAATGCTTGAAATGATATGTAAATTCAAGAACAACCTGAATGTTATAGTAACAGATATTCATCAGCTTCATGAAATTATATCAAAAAAAGTAGTCTTCCGATTGTGTGAGAAGTTATACATTGACACCCCCCCGATCATAGGGATCTACAGAGATGGTGATGAAAAGATCAAGGAGGAATTAGAAAAGGATAATATCGGGTGTGAGCTTTTGAAATATAATGACAAAGATAGCAGTTTCCCAGAACAATACATTGAAGCAATAAAGAAAGTATATCCTGGAGTACATGCCGATGTTGAAACGGCAAGAAAGATTTGGTTAGAAGAGAAAGAGAATGATGATCTGGTCGATTTGCACAAATGGATGAAAGAAGAAGGATTTTCAGAAATTATGGATAAAGCAAGGATTGGGAAATCTGGGAAAAAAGCCAGAATAGGTAAATCAGCAATTAAGAGTTCAAAAAAGGACTATAAGAAATTGTATTTTGAACTCAAAAAAAAGCATGATGAACTCTTGAAATATGTGAAGGATTTGGCGGATTCTCTCTAGGCCAGTGATAGACCTCCGCTACTCTTTTTTCTTGTTTCGTACATATCCAAACACCAAAGCTGCAAGCGTAAAAAGCAACATCGTATTAGTGAATCGCAAGTATGACAATGCACTCAATCCCCAAATGGACTTATCGAGCAGAAAGAGCCTTGCCGCAACAGCTAAAATGAGACTGATAACTGCGATAATACTAGATATATAGTAGAAAATTTTCATCGTACCTCCTGGCACATTGTATATTGATATTTGTGGTTGTCAACATAAGACAACAGAGCTACCGTGACAAATTTGACACAATGCATTATTGTAAATCAAAAAATACTGAATTTTCTACAGATAACAAGTTCTCAGTACTTAGGCAACGGACTTACCCTCCACAATCAAATTCACACAGCTTCAAAGATCGGTATAACAACTGATTTTTCGCCTGTTATAGACCTATTTTAACGGTAGATGCACGGAGTAGTAGTTCGTTGACATTTTAACTAAAATCAGATATAGTATTATGAGGGAGTATGAAACTGCATAATTCCGGTTCACGGCACAAGTACATATACTTCAGTATAGTTATAATTGCATGTATTGTTATTGTACTTATATATATTAACTTTACTAGTTATGATCGGTATATTTGGCAAGTGAAATCAGCAGAGGAACTTGCTGCTTCTCGTTACAAAACAATGCCATTACCGGAAAGTGTTTTAGTAATACCGGAATTTGACGGCAAGTATCCTATACCAATTATAGAATTCGCTAGTGATCACTTTATGGAGAGTTGGCATTTTATAATTTATAATGATGGAAGTCTATTTTTAGACGAAAAGTATATCAAAAAAATTCCGCTTGTAGAACTGAAAAAACTAATTTTGGAATTGAATAATAAAGGGTTGTATGATATAAGTGAATTGGGAATAATTCTTAGTTTGATGGATTTAAAGAAAATGACAATTTTAGATGTGATCCTACCTCCTCCAGATCGTCCACTTGTGCCTACAACGGGGATAGATGGAGGAACCATAACAATTCGAATACACCTAATGGAATTTAATTACTATTTATCGTTCTATGCAATTGATATTTATTATCAAGAGTTTCCAACATCTCAGGATGTCCAGATCTTGTGGGAAAGTATCGGTTACTTACAAGATTCATTTCGTAAATTCATGGAGAATTAACATGCGATCAGATGGGAAGAGGACATATGTTTAAACAAAGGTGGAATTTATTTGATTGGATAATACTTTTCTTGGGATGTGTATTAATATTTGTTGTTTATCATCACTGGATGTTAGATTGGATTTCCATTGGTACATTGAGTGATATTTTGATCCGTCGGTGTTTATTTGTTTTTGTCGTAGCAGCTATTTCAGGAATGCAGGTTGCTTTCAAAAAACATAAAACAGAAGTGGATAAATGGTTTATGTCTAACGCATGGTTGTCTGGATTACTCTGGGGTGTAATAATTGAATGTTATAGATTGTTCAAGCTTTCTTACATACTTCATGTGAGTAGTTTTTCTGAAGTTATTCATTCTTGGATATCCCAATGGTGGATAATAGGAATTGTTATTCTACTGGGAATATCGGGGCGCTATTGTGGTCAACTGCTAGGACAAAAATGGCAGATAAAAAGGCGTGAACGTAAGGAAACTAACAAACGATCAGATGTGGCACATATTTGACACATACAAATATTGCACATTCAAGAGACACTGAATTTTCTACAGATAATAAGTTTATTATGCCTAAGGCTACGGACTTACCCTCCGTTGCCCATCTCATGCCTTGACAGCACGTGAATTGCTCTTATAATATTTATGGAGGAAGGAGTATGAGGAAAAGAATTGTAGCTAGTTGGATAATCATCTGCATGACATTCATTTTCGCAAATAATGCACGAAAGGCAAGTCATGAACCCTTACTTAAATTAAGGGGTGATGAAAGTATAAAATGCAAGAAAGTTGAGGTTACATATCCCTATGTGTTGAATCACGGTAGAGAAGAAGTCATCATTGGGACAACTGCATATGATTACCAGGCGCACGGAGGGTTTGGACAACGTATCACATTAGATTCATACCTCCAAGCTCACATCAACTGGATGTATATGGATATGGGTCAGACAACCCGTTTCTGTGCCTGGAATGCGAGAAGATCTGACAGCTCTTACTGTGGTCAAACCCAGGCCTCGCCATCTTGGAGTGGATACGTACAGCTGGATGTTACCCGTGATGCAGATCCAGATAATCAAAGAACCGTCATCGCATACCACTACAATCCAGGTTCAGGATACTATAGTTGGATAGATATCGATGGCGGCAATCTATGGGGCATTGGGATAAACAATCCACGTACACCTGGTGTGCCTGATCATATTTGGCCGTATGTAGCTGTCGCTAATAACGGAAACATTGTTTTGGCAACTGGTGATTATAACGCGAATATGTTACATTTGTATATGACAACTGATGAAGGAGATTCATGGACATCAGTAGCGGACTTTGATTCATGCGCGAATTTATCTCAATTCGTCCGTTCCTCGATTAATGCAGGATCCGATAAAGTTGTTTTTGTATGGACACAATTTATACAGGATTCAATTGCTTCAGGACAGCTGGATAATAATGTATGGTACATGCTTTCTGAAGATGGAGGGTTCAGCTGGGGACAACGTGTGAATATAACTGATTACCAGCCATCAGATAGCGTCAGGGCTTTTTGTTGTGTCAATGCCGTATTTGATCTTGATGATAATTTGCATATTTCATGGGCAGGTCGGAAAGTAACTGACAATTATTATGATGCCTCGAAGATTTTCCACTGGGATGAAGTAAATAATACGATAACGGTCGTCAGTAGTCCTAGTACATATTATAGTGAACCTGGCGGTTGGTGGATCAATGTAAGTGGTTATGGTGACTACGGTGCATGGAGAATGCCTGCGGATCAGCCTCAGCTTACAGTTGATATTCTAAATGGCAACTTATTGTGCCTTTGGGGTGGTAATGATGACTATACTGATTATTCCGCTGGTGGTTATGTTAATGGCGAGATCTTTGGTGCTCTATCAACTGATGGTGGATTAACATGGACACCTTACTCTAACCTCACCAATACGCGTTCACCAGGTGCTAATCCTGGTGAGTGTATGGATGAGGATTACTTTACTGTATACCCTCGATTTTATCTTGGGGGCATGTTCTTCCATGGAGTTTATACTTATGTCTTAGATAAAGACGCGGGTGGATGGCCTCAAACAGAGGGTGTGCTCACTGACAATCCAGTATATTGTTACTACTTTTTTTGGCCAGGTGGCTGTGAAGAGGAAGCCTACGAATCATTTAGATCTACTGTGGTCGGACCCAATATTTTCAGCGGATCCTTGCTCCTGCCCGAAGGCAAAAACTGTAGAGTTTTCGATATCACTGGACGTACTGTAGCACTTGAGAGAATGCAGCCCGGGATCTATTTTATTGAGATGGATGGAAAGATCATACAGAAGGTAATTAAGGTTCGATAGGGCTATGGATTTATCCTCTGTTAAGCTTTTTTCCACAAATCTTCCTCAAATTTCCTATTATGGATTTAGAACATTGAAAAAATATAACTTTTAAGGTAGGGCTACGGAATGCTCGTCCGTAGTGTTACAAAATCACCAGTATTTTTTTATTTCCATAACAGCTGGTGTGTTGGATGAGTAACAATATTTCTATATTGTTTTGTTTTATGTTGACTTTTTATGAAGTATTTAATATAATAGGTTCGAAGAGAGGGAATCATGGGAATTCTTGTATTATTTTTACTTCAACTCTGGAACCAACCGTCTGTTCGATTACTTGGATTAGGTGGTGATCTTAACGGTTTTTTGTCTGATCCAATTACTGATGTAACATGGAATCCAGCCTATCTTAAACTTTTTGGTATAAAAGATAATTCCAATGATGCTCTACAACTACATTCAAAAATGCGTTCATTTGGTTCTTCGAATCTAAATAAAAATGGAAGCTTCAGTCAGTTTTATGAAAATGATGAGCTGATGGCTCTTACAATATTGTATCCAAAAATAGGTTTGGGATGGCGCATCGGTGCCTGGCAGCGATATGATGATCGCACTTATGCATCTGGTGATAGATTTGCTTACGATCATCTATTTCCTCAATTATGGTTATACGGACAACAAGGAATGCTATTAACTACATCTGTTGGCAAATGGATGAATGTTGGAATTGAATATAATTTCAGCTGGAACAATAGAACAGACTTATATCATTATTTAACACACGATGCACTCGGCTCCACAGAAATTGCGCGAATCTTGCATTTAGAGTGGAGTAATGAGGTTGGCATCGGCATTCTCTTACATAATAATAACTGGGAGGTATCTCTTGCTGGAAAGAATAATTGGGAGTCAAATCAGTATAAAATGGATACAACTCATTTCTGGAGGGAAGGTGAACCTACCAAGTATGAAAGCTACTACCAAGATCTTCAAATAAATGCTCTTGTTAGATACCGAGTAGACAGGATTAATTTAATCGGGCGGGTAACAATCTTTCGTAAAGATATAAATGCATGGCATCCAGATTTCTATGACAAAAGCGATTATTACCGACTTGCTCTCAGACCAGGACTTGGCACTAGTGTTAGTCTTTTAGAAAATGTATCCATTACTGCAGCTGCAATTTATGGTGAGAAGAGAACAGACACCGGTATATATGAGAGGGGACTTACGATTCCAGTCGGCTTTGAATACTTTCATAACAAACATATTGCATTTCGTTTTGGTAATACATTTAATTATGCGTATGATTGTCATGCATATCATTCCATTTGGAATCAACTTAATATTGGAGTAGAAATTGATCCTTACGAGAAATTAAAATTACACTTCGCGAGTCAGTTTTCTGATAAATACACACAATATCTGTTCGGATTGTTTTATTCATTATGAAAGCAACTGTGTCCATTTTACTATTGATTCTATCGACTTCTGGATTTATATCAACCTGCAAGAAACAAGACGATATCGTTATATACAAAGTCGTGCCACCACCAAAGCCACCTTTTGATGCAGAAAAATATAATCTAGTTGATACTAGCAAATCATTTGTTGAGTTACGAACTCAAGCATATGGGTCTAAGGATATAAAAGAAAGAATACAAATCTTTGATTATTTGCTAATTTATGGCCCAAAAGGCTTCGGATCAAATGCATTGTCTGAATTTTTCAAACATTTCGAACCATATGGAGAAAGGCATTCGGATGACTCACGTGAGATGCAACTATGTCATGAGGCAATCAAACAGGATCATTATAAAGAAATTAATGAAATTTGCATCAATACATTGTTTCGGTATCACATTTTTCAGAATTATTATGAAGGATTTTTGGACAGTACAATTTATTATATGGACAGTCTTCGCAACACTTACCCTAACAAAGTGTTTTTCAAACAAAGTGATTATGATATGCTAAAAACAGCTGCACAGGAGATTAAAATACTTTCAGATAAAAAAAGTATTAAGGAGCATGAACGGTTGTGGTTGATAGGTCGAGAATACTATAAAGCAGCTTGGCCATCTTTTTTTCATTGGGCAGGTAATGTACAGGTAGTTTACAGATACCTCAACGATCTTATTAATAAATACCCAGACAGTCCATACGTAGCGAATGCAAAATACCTGTTGCTTGATTATGAATGGACTATGGCAACGGAAGATATTTGGGAACCACCAATGGCATTGGTGGAAGCGAACTTATTTAAAAACCTTTTGGAACAATATCCAAAATCCAGTATTGGAGATGAATTACTTTTCAGGATGGCAGTTTGCTACTCCACTTATGCATATAACAAAAAAATAGGTAACCAGGATAGTGTAGCTTTCTATTATAGAATGGCAGATAGTTTATATAAATCGATTGACTTTGAGGAGCTAATGGCTGATCCTTTAGATAGATATTTTGAGAGGAGAATGGATTTTCTGAAAAGAAATATCACAGAGTACAGAACTATTAAAAATGACTGATAGTAGATAGAAAGCACACAATTGTATACCTCCAAAGAGTTTTATTTCAAAATAACGTAAGGGAGTGACATTAATGTCACTCCCCTCTTTTCTTCCTTGTGGAAGGTTTGTGGAAGATTTCCACTTTTTTTGGCTAGAATGTATGGTTTTATCCAGAATTCCTCATAACAAATAGAATTCACAGAATACGTTCAAAGCCTTTGTTTTCAACAACTTGCTGGTTTTTCAGGATATTCAAAAATGTAGTATTTTGAATTAGGAAACCGCCGCTCTATCCGTTCTTATACTATCATCTAACATCTAAAATCTGTCTTGTGATTTAGTCAATGCTGCCTGCATTGGATCAGATTGACTGTCTATACCCTTAAAACTAATGGGTAAAGCGTGAGGTTTATTCTTTAACCTGGTGCATCATCGAGACAAATTTAGTCTCCATCGCTTTTAGTCTTCTTGATACAACTGCAGTGATTTCCTTTACGATACGATACCCGATATGATTATTCTTTTCAAAAAGATCCCTTAGTCTTTCACCATTGAGGACGATTAGTTTTGTTTTCTCTAATGTCCATGCCGCTGCGGTAAACGTATAGGGTTCAGCAACTACTGACCAGCCAAAGATTTCACCGGCTTCGATTTGATCGATTACTACTTGTGTTTCTTCGTTACCACGGATTTTGATTTCAACCTTTCCGTCGAGGACAAGATATAAATCAGTAGCGAGTGCCTTTTCTTCGAATAACCTTGCACCCGGTTCATGTACCTTTTTGGTTGCGATCTTGGCGATTAGTTCTAATTCTCTCTCGTTCAACCCTTTGAATATTCTGAATTGACTCAGTTCTTTGATGTCAATCATTGTTTTCCTCCTTGTTCTTACAATGCATAATATTGCTATAAGTGTATGGACAGTAGCGAGAATGTCAACAGGTGTTTATTGGGAGAATTTTACCTGACCATTAAGAGGACTGGATAAAGGGAGATTTTCCGATTGTGCACCAGTGCAGTGTGCTTTATTTGATTCAAGATAATGCTGCGTGCCGTCTTCATCAGTCCAAAGTATCTCCATCCACCAATAACCGAGAAAATAGTACCCAGGTTCTAAAAAAATCGAACAGTCCCTTTCTTCATATTCGGGTTTTTTAAAGGTGTACGTGTCAGCCAAAACCATTTCTTCGATGGTTTGTAATGTGTCCGAAACCCACCATTGAAATTCGATAGTGATCGGCGTTACTTCATCCTCATCATAAAGACATCCAATAATAATGCAGATAAGTTCAGTGACATACTCACCACCCTCTGGTTGTACCGCGATATCAACATGAAGTTCGGTGAGGTCTTCAGGGCCGCAATTTAGAATAAAAATCGCAATGAAAAGGGTGATGGTACAGATTTTTTTCATTATTACTCCGTGATATAAACGATTATATAAGAATGCGTGAAGTATGTCAAGGATGGATGGTTGTTACTCCCTCACCCTAACCCTCTCCCTCAAGGGAGAGGGTGATGTAAGGGGCTTCTCGACTCATTTCACTCGCTCGAAGAACAATAGTATATTTGTCATTGTCCAGCTTGACTGGACAATCCAGTGATAAGGCTAGATTCCCCGGTCAAGCCGGGGAATGACATTGTTAGATACTTCGTGTCTAACAGGGCAGGCAGAAAGGAAATCGGCGAATGAATGTTACACCCTCACCCTCTCCCTCAAGGGAGAGGGAATTGAGGGATGGTCTCCCTTAAAGGGAGGAGTATTTGAATATGTTTACTAAGAAGACTGGATTCCCCGGTTTAACCGGGGAATGACAGAAGAAAAAACCCTCTCGCAGACTTGCACCGTCCCCTTAAGGTCTGGTCAGCTGATCATACCATGACTTAATGCGGTTATGTTGGGGGCCTGGTTCAGCGACCTCTAGGTATTTTTGCCATGCCTTGATTGTCTTTAGAGTATCACTCATGCTTAGATATGCCATACCAAGGTTGGCAAGAACTTGATAATAATCAGGATAATATTCCAGCGCTTTATTAAAATCAGAAATAGCCGCGTCTGCCTGTTTTGTCTGGAAACGGATGATACCCCGGCGATTATATGCGGCGGCAAATTTCTTAGCTACAGTAATTGCATCAGGATTGGTTAACTTACCGATCTGGTACTTTGTTGATGACGGCGAGATTATGTTAAAATCTTTTGGCGGGATTGAATCACGGTGGAATTGATAAAAAACACCATGGCTTTCAAGATATAATTCGAACCATGATTTAGGCCAGATAGCGTCGTCATAGATGAAGAAATAAACAGGGGTCTGGTCTATATTTGCATTTATTATTTCGTGTTGAATCCGGTGACAGTATGCTTTGCTGATATCGCCGTATTCATCTTTGCTCGCAGCCCCAAGTTCGTCCTGGCAAGCAAGCAGTAAAACGTCGACTCGTTCGGGGATTATGATATTTGGGAAAGTTTGCGATAGCTGTTCAGTATACCAATCCATTCGTAGGTAAAACTGTGCCACAGGTATTATTTGTTTTTTCCTGTTAAGCGCTTCATTTAAAATACTGCAGTAGACAAAGTAATCATCACTGATGATGATCGAGTTATCCACGAGACTTTCGTATATTGAAGTACTTAGATCATCGAGTGATGATTCTCTGGATAGATCGCATATCCGGTAATTTAGGATAATGTTTAATAATGGAAAAATAAAAAGAGCGACTTTAAAACGTTTGGGAACTATTTTTGAAAGCCCCAGAGCAATGAATAATAACCATATTGCATAAAATGGCAGATAATAACCCTGTTTGTCCGGGATATTATAAAGCAGCGAATAACTAAAAATGAGTATAAGTATAATGATAAGCAAATTTCTTGATTTCTTGTCTTTTAAAAAAAAGATACCATAAAATCCCACTGGAATCAATATTAAAAATTGTCGCCACCATGCATATAAGAATTGTTTTAACTGTTCAATAATATAGGGTCCAGAGAAGAATAGTGTTCGGTAATGGAATGCTTTACCTGAAACATAGTTTACAAATTGTCCAAGATTTCCCGGATTAAAAAGATCGAGTATGGGATTTGTCAAAGAACGAACTGGGAAATATAAATAAATAGTTAGTGGGATGAGTGCCAGGGGGAGATAGCGTATGGATTTTTTCTTCTGCGATAAGATAAATATAAAAATAGGTATAACATAGAGCAGTGCAGTAAGATGATTAGTAAGAGCAAGCCCTGAGACAAAAAATGTCACGGGGAGGAGCCTTTTTTCCGTAGAGGCGTTCGTCAAAAGATAAATCAGAAAGATAAAGAAAAACAGGTTCAGGGTATATACTTCGGCAGCGACTGATTGGGACCAGATCTCTTGACCAAACGCAAAGAATAGCGATAAAATAATCCCGATGAGATGGTCCTTTGTCATCCTTAAGATGATAAGATACAGAAAGAGAACGGATAAGCTCGCAAAAATACCGGGTAGCAGATTTGACAGGAACGGTGAAGTGTTGAGTAGATAAAGTAAGCGACCGATAAGTATAAATAAAGGGTATCCTGATGGATGTGGGATACCGAGGGTTCGTACAGCTATATAAAATTCTGCACCATCACCCCAGGGTAGGGTTCGGGAAGCAGTGAGAATGTAAATTGCAAATGGCAGAAAGCATAGTAATATTGGGTAATGTTTTTTTAACCAATTCACAAAATTTTATGACCAGTGATAGTGAGCAAAAATACTCATGATATTTTCTTTATTAAAGCATTGGTTCGCTCTATCCAAAATGGAGTTTTAAAATCTGTGTAAAGTTTTTTCGCTTGATTTAAGTACTCCAACGCTTGAGTTGAATTATTGTTTGCGACTAATGTTTCTCCAAGATAATACAGACTATGTGCCATTTGCGTCAGAGCATTGATCTCTTTGGCAATGGATATTGAACGCTTAATATTTTTAAAACCTTCAACTGGGTCATTACCAACAGTCGCCTGGGCACGACCCAGGATTCTTAATGCATTTATTTCGCTATTTTTTATTTTTGCTTCAAGCGCGAACTTCATACTTGTTTCAGCATGTTGAAGCGCTTCAGAGTCTTGCTTTTTAATATATATATCGGCATATGAGGCATGGAGTTCCGTGAGGATATGTTTGTCATCACATTCAATTAATATTGGTTCTGCCTGTTCATATAAGTCGAGGGCTTTTTCATAATCACCCATATCATGAAAATATTCACCATACCGGTATAATGCTTCACCGACAAGACCGCTCTCCTGAGTGGTTTTAGCTATCTCTAGAGATTTTTCAAAATACGAACGCGCTTTTTTTGTTTGATTCTGAAGCATCCACATACTTGCGATCAATTTATAGACAGTTATTGTGCAGCGGATATCATTGATGCTTTCGAACAGGTCTTTAGCTTTATTGTAATAATCAAGAACGTCAGCATACTTGCCAAGGAATCTGTAGGTCAAACCGATGTTCATTAAACCGATGCCTTCACCTTTTTTATCACCAAGTTGACGACGGATCTCAACATTTTTTTCAGTAAAATCAATGGAAGTTGGATAGTCACCAAGAAAAACATAATAAA
>JBARXB010000021.1:0-74979 GCA_049647165.1 bacterium | reverse complement strand
GGTATTCAAATTTGAATCTCAGTGAAGGAATGTAATCGTACGTGTCCTTGAGTGGAAAAGCCATTCTCGAATAATTATCATTATGCTCACTGATGTCTGATGCCAGGAAGTCGATGGTAAATCGTGTCCCAAACATCCTTTGCCAATAGTTTACATAGGAAAACCAATAAAAAGAATAAGTATCTGCTATTTCAATCATCTTAAACCATGTGTATATCGGTATGGGTTTATTATATGCAGGGTCAGCCAAAAGAACTTTTTCGATTTCCTGAAAGAGATATTTCTCAGATCTGTCATGCATGGATGCGAAAAACCTGTTCAGTGAAATGATTCTGGCAATTGCTGAAATTGTTTCTCTCCTGAGATCGACACTTATGACTTCTTCTTCTTGCAGTATTTTATTGATATGAAGAGCTAAAGCAACAAACTGACCTTCTCTTAGGTGTCCAAAGCCACCACCGATTTCCACATCACCATACACAGATAACTCCCAATCAGACTGAAAGCTATCCACATGGCGGTATGCAAAATAAGAATAATCCAACTCCGTACGCAAAAACAATGGTATTGGAGTCAAATAACGACGGATCCCAATTCTTGAGGAAAGCCTTATACTGGCATAATTATCTTCATACTGTAAATAACTTGATAAGGCTGAAGCAAACTCAGTTGTATCATTAAGCGAACGATAAAAAGGTGTAATTCCCAAGGTGTACGAATCCCAGTAATCATAATAACCATCTCCAGATAGTCTCAACCCATATACTCTGGAACTTGGCATCCTAAAATCGCTGATTTTTGGTTCCTCACTATTTGCCGAAACAACCAACAAAGTCAGAATCAGCAATACTGTATTTTTACATATCATCTTCCTATCTCCAAGTTGAAACCTCTCCCCTGTGCATCGGGAATAACTCTTATCTTATTTTCACCACTTTTCTGCTTATCTTTCCATCAACCTCAATAAAATAAATTCCTGGCTTGATCTTATCAGGTGATATAACTCTACCTGTGATGTCAAAAACTCTGCAGTTTCTATCCTTGGGTAACACTAGAGGACCGCTAAAGATGGTTACACCATTGTTCTTCCCTACAGCAATTGCCGCTTCCTGTTCTTCAACACCTGGTTCAGGTTCAATTCTTGCAAGCCAAACATCACGATTCGTTGTTAGCGACTGAGTGTATCCAGTAACTATATAACCGCTATCACATGTTTTTTGGATTGCCTGTGCAGCATCTATGTCGTCTCCTCCATAGGTTCTTGTCCAAAGAGAATCACCAGCTGCATTCACTTTTATCAGATAGATATCATCAACAGTTTCACCACCAATAATAAAACCACCATCATCAGTTTCTACTACAGCATAGCCATTCGCCCATCCCGCACCACAATATGTCTTTAACCAAACGCTGTCACCATTTGCATCGGTTTTTATAATAAGCATACTGGGATTGCCCACTTGATCAGGACCAGAACCGACAATGATATAACCGTTGTCAGTCGCCTGGCGTACTGCATATCCCACCTCATTTTCCACAGTGCCATATGTCCTCGTCCACATCGTGTCCCCATCCGCATCTGTTTTTATTATATAAACATTGCTCTTGTCCGGTGTGCCCGGTCCAAAGGACCTTGTTTCACCGGTTATTATGTAACCGCCGTCAGATGTTGCTTGTACTGCATATCCATAATCATGATAATCTCCACCGTAATTAAACCACCAGATGGGGCAGTTGTTCGGAGCTACTCGCATCAGAGAAACATCGGCACTGCCAAACCAGGTATAACTACCGGCAACAATAAATCCGCCATCAGCGATCTGCAAGACCGCATTACCTTTATCACGGTCGACACTGCCGTATGTTCCTGTCCATAATGTATCACCTGATGAATCGGTCCGTACTAAGTAAATGTCTATGTCACCTCCTCCAAATGAAGCGGTCCAGCCTGCAATAATGTAGCCGTTATCAAAGGTTTGCTGAACTGAAAGACCCTGATCATCAAGGACGCCGCCATAGGTTCTCGTCCAGAGCGTATCGCCGAGCGAATCCGCTTTTATTAGATAGATATCCGCCCCACCTGCACCAAAGGAGCGTGTCCAACCAGTGATGATATAGCCATTGTCTGATGTTTGCTGTACAGCTAATCCGACATCAGGGTCCACCCCACCATAGGTTCTTGTCCAAACAGTATCTGGAACCTGGGCGATGAGAAGCAAAGGGCACAGGGCGAAAATGAGTACAGAGAGTAGAACGAAGAGCGTAATGTGAAACAAGAAATATTTCATAATGCTAGCCTTAAATCATCGGACTTTTACTATCTTTTTTGTAATTGCCCCATCGACCTCGATGAAATAGACTCCGGGTTTAATGTATTGTGGTACCACTACCCGTCCTGTGATATCGAAGACACGGCAGTTCGTACCCTCAGGCAAGACTAATGGTCCTTTTATAATTGATGCACCAGATGCGTGATTTGTAGTGATTTTACCTTTCGCCTCCTCAACTGCAAAGGTATCTGGCGCTATTTTGAGTAACCAGACATCGCTGGTATGTCCGCTATCAGGTGTAAAGGTTTCTCCAACGGCAGTGTATCCATTATCAGAGGTTTGAATAACTGAATAACCTATGTCAAGCGGTGTTCCGCCATATGTTTTTGTCCATACGATATTACCCAGAGAATCGAGTTTCATGAAGCAAAAATCATTATCGAGGGTGCCTGTAATAATAAACCCATTATCATATGTTTGTTGTATCGACTGTCCAGAATTATTATAATCTGTTCTATACATCTTTGTCCAGATTGTGTCACCACTTTCATCTGTTCTTATAACATAGACTCTTGCCCCAAAAGAGCTCAGATAGGCGCGGCCAGCGACAATATAGCCCCCATTTGTTGTTTGTTTTACTGAATAGCCCCTTTCCCACATTCCAGTATCAAAAACTCTTGTCCACTCGCTGTTACCAAATCGGTCAGTCTTTATGAGATAAACATCACCGCCAACCTCAGGATAATTTGTACCATGGTGCTCAAAAGTATAATTTTCGTTATTATAGCATCCAGCAATAATATATCCACCATCAAGTATCTGTCTTACGGAATTAGTATGTCCACCACCTAAGTGTTTTAGCCATAGTGAATCTCCAAGAGGATTAGTTTTCATCAAATAGATAGAACCAAGCCAACGACCAGCAACAATATAACCATTATCAACCGTCTGCTGTACAGACTGACCATAGCAAGACCACTGCCCGTACTTTTTTGTCCATAGGGTATCGCCATCATCATCAATTTTGAGAAGATATGTTTCATCGAAATACTCATATGTCATAGAATCTGTTGCCGTGCCGACAATAATATAACAACTATTAGAAGTAGGCTGGATTTCCTCAGCTCGTGAATGGTTGTTGCTGGGAACAATTACTCTTGTCCACAGCGTATCCCCAAACGAATCTGTCCTCACAATATAGATATGTCGTCCTACGGTTCCGGTAAAAATATAGCCACCATCATATGTTTGCAGGACCGAGGTAATAGGACCACTGTATGTTCTCGTCCAGATCGTATCGCCGTACTCGTCTGTTTTTATGAGATAGCCATGATCAGCACCAAATGAATTGGTTTCACCACCAATAATAAAACCACCATCATTGGTTTGCTTGACCGAATAACCCCGATCATTATCAGCTCCGCCATATGTCTTTGTCCATAGGGTATCCGGAACTTGGGAATACAAAAAACCTAACGATGTAATGAGGATTATCGGAATATAAAGAATAATATCTTTCATCTTACCTTTACTACTTTCCTTGTTATCTTTCCATCGATTTCAAGGAAGTAAATACCTGGTTTAATCTTATCAGGAACCACTACCCGACCGGTGATGTCGAAGACCCGGCAGGCTTTACCTTCAGGCAGAAGTAACGGACCATTCAGAATGGTTGCTGCAAAATCATTATTCTTGACATACCCAAGACTTTCTTCAATGCCAGTTTCATTTTCACCACGTTTATAATAAATGACATTCGTTGTGAATCGTGTATCAACCCATGTAACATGGAGACGATTGCTAAGATCAACAGCAACCCTCGGCTCTATGGCCCCGTCTGTATAAGGTCGACCTACTATCAATACCGGAGGAATAATAAAGTGTCCTGAGGTATCCAACTTGGCGTACATCAACCAGGCCCAATTCAATTGACTCGCCTGCCATACAATATGTATGTACTGCAAAGAATCTATTGCTGAATGACAATATGTGCTGCTTTCGATCTCTGATGGGCTAATCGTGTCAGGACCAATGAGAATATTACCTTCCTGATCAAGCTTGAGATATTCCAGTGTATTGGTGGGACCGGCCTGGTTTGCGTATACAATGTGGATATTCTGGTGTCGGTCGCATACTATAGCTGGGCCTAATCCATCTGCAAGTACGTTATTAGATATCAAGACATTCCCATCTTTATCTATCTTCGAGTATGATAATTTGTAGGGAACGCCACTGGTGTCTATTCTACAGGCAAGGTGACTGTTTGCAAAACTATCGACACCTATACCAACCCAGTAAGCATCATATCCGCTTGGAGTAATAACGATTTTATAAACGATTGAATCACCAAGACTGTCTAGTTTTGTATATACCATCTTATCGCCTTGATTTATCTCATCCCAGGCAATATTGATGTTTTGATGTTTATCTAAGGCCATCTCCGGCAGGAGGCTGGAGGTTAATCCTCCAGCCCCGCTGACGGCCATATGCGATGACACAATTACTGTATCATCATTTGAATACTTTGCATGCCATAGACCAATACCCTGCGGTGTATTAGCACGCCATATGAATTGTATGTTGTCTGAATAATCTACTGCAATTCGTGCAAACAAAGATCTTTCCATATTGTTGGACACATTCGTTGCCGGCGTCAGACAATTACCAAGACTGTCTCTTTTTGAATAATATATATCACCATCTACCCAAGTAGCATTATCCCATGTAATCCACACATTATTGTAGCTGTCAACACAAATATCCGGACTATGTAAGTTCTTTAAGGTATCTCGGGCAATCAGAATGTCGTCCGACCAACCTGCTGGGTAGGCGCAGAGCAATAAAGAACTCTGCTGCAGAATGGCTACTATCATATTGAATAGAGAAAATAGTAGCAATTGTTTCATTAGTAGGTACATTCTATTGACGATCTATTTCCACAGGGATATATTTTCGTTCTCCTCAACATTAATTATAAGAGTAATTTAGCTGTTGTCAACATGGCACAAATAAAAAGGGGAGTAATCAATATGGTCGCTCCCCTATTATTATATCAGTATCTATCGAATCTTGACTACTTTCCTTGTTATCTTACCGTTTATCTCAATGAAGTAAATCCCCGGTTTTGTCTTCTCAGGTACCACTACCCGTCCTGTGATATCGAAGACTCTACAGTCCTTGCCTTCAGGCAGAAGTAACGGACCATTCATGATCGACGCACTAAATGCGTGATTTGTTATGATATTTCCTCTTGTCTCCTCCACAGCAAAAGTATCGGGTGCTATTTTAAGAAGCCACACATCATAACCGCCGCTCTCAGCAAACACTGAATCACCAGCTGCAACAATATCTGCTGCATGCTGAAGACTCGCAAAAGCGGAATCCCAGGAAAGTCCGCTATACCCATCATTGCCCCACGGTGCGACAAAATAATTTGCGGCAAAAAGTGAATTGACGAATAGAATATACAAAATCAATATATATTTTTTCATAATCCTCTCCTCGTTTTATTATCAGCAATACAACGAGTATGTCAAGGAATAAAGAATTACAAAGGTGGGACTTCTGTTATCTTTGGGTTTTTCCCGTATAAAGCTTTATAGATCTTTGGATAATCTGATTTCCCACCGAGCAATGATGCAGTTATTGGCATGATCTTCCGGGCAAGTGCGGACATTTTTTTTGCCTTATCCCGGATATCCCATTGCGCAGTCGGGTCTTCGCGCAGACGGGATATGTGATAAAGTTCTCTTAAGTTCAACCTTAAAAGGACTCTTTTACGGTGTGCGTTGGTCAAAATATAATTACCAAGTCCTGGATATTTCTTTTCGATCTTTTTATAGACAGCTTCGGATTTTTTTGCTATCTCAACAAATTTCTTCTCCTCACCGATATTAGTTACTGAATCGGGTATCGTAAAACCAAGAGCCGGTTCATAATTCTGACTTGTTATTGAAGCGAGACGATGTCGCTTGAGCTGACCAAAACAACCGGCCGACACGATCAGCGAATAAGTCAGATGAGCATATTCAAACTCCCTCAGAGCAACATCATATAATTCCATATTGCAGCATGCTTTTTTAAAAAATTCGATTTTCTTCTTTTTTGACATCTTTCTTACATACCTTAATGCTTGTCTATAGCTCTGACCTGAAACCCGGAATAAAAGTGCGGTCAGGATCTTCGTATCACCATCTGGCGTATGATCAACAAGCTCGACATCAGCAATTCTTTTCTGTTCAGAACTTCTGATCTTCATAACTTCTAAACTTCGCACATATTTCTGTAACCCAGGATATGTCTTTTGGTCATAATCAT
The DNA here is from genome assembly GCA_049647165.1 of bacterium. Taxonomy (GTDB): domain Bacteria; phylum Hydrothermota; class Tepidihabitantia; order SM23-42; family SM23-42; genus JAUVZL01. The sequence goes on along the minus strand of JBARXB010000021.1, from coordinate 68,392 downwards.
TAGCCTTGTGAAATAAAATTATCGAAGGAGCGATCTTGTGTATTAATGCATAAAATTTTTGTCCAAGTTCATTGATTTCTTTTAAATTATTGGAAGCAAAGCGTCTGATCATTAATTCCAGATTACGCGCATTTATCGTTGCTCCGACCTGAGTTTGTGTTGCCATAGCAAGAATATACCTTGCATCTTCTTTGGCTAAATTCTGCAATGTCTTTGCATGCTTCTTGCTTAACACTTTGCCGGAAAATCTGCTGAGATTGCGGACGCTGATCTTTTTGAATAGATATTTGTAATAGTCGTTCTGGACTTTTATCATATCGCAGTAATCATCAATTAGATTGGATTTGGCCAATTCTTCTGGAATGACATAATCTCCTTTTAATGTTACATAGCGTTGGGATTTTTCTGTATAAGAACACAGGCGAAATTTTTCGAGTTCTTCAATTGCGATACGCGAAATGCCGATTATGTCAAAGTTGAAAACTGCATGTTCGGCAACCGAATGATGCCCCATCTGAAAAATAATCGCCCGATTTGAACGCCGTGATTTTGCGACTTCCTTACTTGACTCTTGTCTTAGCTTATCTACTGACTCAGGGCTTCGGCTGATCCGAGCATAAGCTGCTGATATCGATTCTGGTGTAATAATAACATTCTTTTTCTTGTATTCTTTCAAGGCATTAAGATCAACATTGAAACCCGCTAAGATCACCTTCATAGAATCACAGATTATTGTTCCGTATTCGTAAATCGTAAGTCGTCCTCTTCCCATACTGCATACTGCCTACTCCTTACTGCTTACTTTTTCTTTAAATCGTCTTTTTATATCACGGGCGACCAGCCTCAATGAGGGCAGCATACTCTCTGCAGTTTTCCAATAAGCATCGATATCCTGCCCAACTGGATCAGAAATTTCATTGTACTTCACTTTTCTTTTATATTCCTTTAAAAGTGAGGTTTTGACAACAGCGTCAGGTTGGTTATCAACAATATATTGGAAGTGTTTATAACCCATAACAAGTATTAAATCTGCCCAGCTGATCAATTCTTTATTCAAAGTTTGGGATAAATGTCCCCTAATTGAACCACCGTACTCCTCAACGACCTGCACACTGTTTTCTGAAGGCGGCAGACCATTCATCGGCAAGGTACCAGCTGATTTAACAACACAATAGTCTTCATCAACCATTGTTTTAAGAAGACCTTGAGCCATAGGGCTGCGGCAAGTATTACCACTGCATACAAACAGCACGTTGAACTTGAGGGGACGCTCGAGCATTACATTATGCCCGTAAACTTTTTCTATCTCAAGGATCGGGACAGCTCCTTTCCTTTTTATAATAGGTGGTGTACTTGCAAGATCAATGACTGTTGATGGCTCGGACATAAGTTTGCCACCATCGATAACCATGTCGACCTCAGGGAATTGCTCAGCAATATCCAAAGCTGAATGGAGCGTCAGCTCTCCTGAACGGTTTGCACTCGTTACTGCCAAGGGGTTATCATATTTACTTAGAAGTTTAATGATAAAATCAACCTGGGGGATTCTAATACCGATCATATTATTTCCCACGGGCAAGGATTTTTCCATCTTTCTTCTCAATATGACGGTAATCGGTCCGGGGACAAAATACTCCATGATCTTTCTTTTGGCAATATGAACATAATCTTCTATGCAATTTCTTGATATGAAAAATGCAAATGGTTTTTCTTCACGTTCCTTGATCTTGGCTAATTTTTCCAGTGCCCGTGTATTGGTCCCATCAACTGCAAAACCATATACTGTATCCGTGGGTAATGCTATGATCCATCCCTTTTTTAGATTTTCTATCAGCCGGGAATAAAATTCTTCCGTATCTTTGATATTTATCAACATAGGAAGTTATTTATAAATTTTGGTCTTTATTGCTTCTTATTTAAAAGATGGTATAACCGCGCGGCAAATATCGCTGCGTTCTTCACGCCGTGCTTCCCGATCCCAAAACATGCGACTGGAACACCCGATGGCATCTGGACGATCGAAAGCAATGAATCAATGCCACCCAGTGTCGAACTTGGTAAGGGTACGCCCAAAACCGGAATATCTGTCTGGGATGCGATAAACCCTGGCAGATGAGCTGCAAGACCAGCACCAGCAATTATCGCGATGACATTGTCGTCCTTTGCCTTGGCCAGCAATGCTCTAATTTTTTCGGGCTCACGGTGTGCTGAATGAACAAAAGTATCAAAAGGAACAGATTCTTTTTTAAGAATCTCTTCGGCACTTATCATAACCTCTTTGTCTGACTTACTGCCCATGAATATCCAAACCTTCATCCCGCCCCTTTCTTGTTATGCTGAATATTTAAATATAATACCCGATTCCGGATCACAATGCTACCAAATATTCTATCTGTCATCTCTTTCCCAAGGGGCTGGATTCATCCCGCCCCTTTCATCCAATACTTGACGTTAAACCATAATACCCGATTCCGGATCACAATGCTACCAAATATTCTATCTGTCATCTCTTTCCCAAGGGGCTGGATTCATTTTCGCCTCTTTCTCTTCATTTTCTTCATGCCGGAATTACCGATATCTTTACGATAGTACATGCCTTTAAAATGTATTTTTTTGATTTCACTATAGACCTTCTGTTTAGCCACTTTCAAATTTTCATGTGTTGTAACGACATTCAATACCCGTCCAGATGCTGTGACCAGTTTTGAATTCTCTTTTTTTGTCCCAGCCTGGAAAATAATTGTCTTAGTGGACAATTTCTCCTTGAACTGTATTTCCTCACCGATTCGATAATCAAATGGATATCCGCCTGATGCCAAAACAACACATATCGACCATTGATTCTTTGTTTTAACCTCAACGTCGGCAAGCCTACCATCAATTACGGCAAGCATCGGTTCAAGCATATCCCCCTCAACTATGGGCAGGATCACCTGAGCTTCAGGATCACCAAAACGACAATTAAATTCCAGTACCTTTGGTCCTAATGAAGTAATGATTATGCCCGCATAGAGCACGCCTTTGTAGTTGATACCTTGATCTCTTAAAGATAAAACTGTCGGTTGAATAATAACCTGTTCAACAATAGTGCTAACACGGCGATTTGTTGGATAAGGAGCATAAGCTCCCATGCCACCGGTATTAGGACCCCGATTGCGGTCATACAATTTTTTATGGTCTTGTGATGATGGTAAATATTTGATCGCCATACCATCAGTCAATATGAATATCGAAGCCTCTTGTCCGGTGAGGAATTCCTCGACAACTATCCTCTTACCCGCTTCACCGAGACGGTGCTGTACTAAAATTTCATCGATTTTCTTTTCATATTCTTTCTTGGTATTAGCAATAAATACGCCTTTACCTGAGGCTAAACCTGATGCTTTAATAACAACCGGATATTTGCTGATCGTCTTGGTATACTTGAGGGCTTCAGATGCAGTATCATATACCTGAAATTTCGGTGCCGGTATGCCAAATCGGTGCATGAAATCACGGGCAAAGGATTTGTCAGCTTCGATGCGGCTTGCGCTCTTGTTGGGCCCGAATATTTTCAACCCTCTCTGTTCAAATTCATCGACAATACCTAAAGCAAGAGGAATTTCAGGTCCAACAACAGTCAAATCAATCTTTTTTTCCTCAGCAAAACGGACCAAACCATTGATATCTGACGATAGAATATTGACACATGTTCCAAGCTCGGCAATACCAGGATTCCCTGGTGCAGCATAGATCTTTTTAACCTTTTTTGATTTACTCAGTTTCCAGACAAGGGCATGTTCCCGACCACCACCGCCAACAATTAAAATCTTCATCCCGCCCCTTTCTTGTTATACTTAATATTTAAATATAATACCCGATTCCGGATCACAATGCTACCAAATATTCTATCTGTCATCTCTTTCCCAAGGGGCTGGATTCATCCCGCCCCTTTCATGATCACTTCAAATTGCTCCTTGGATCGTTCTATGATACTACCCAGCACAATGTAATCAGCACCAGCTTTGATTAATCCCTGAGCAGTTTCTGCGCTTCTGATACCACCGCCAACAATCAGCGGAATAGAAATAGTCTCTTTTACCTTTTTCACCATATCAATGGGGACTGGTTGCTGGGCACCGCTACCCGCTTCAAGGTATATATATTTCATCCCGAAATACTCACCGGTCAGTGCATGCGCCATCGCGATCTCAGGCTTCAAACGAGGGATTGGGCGTGTATTAGACATGTACTCAACTGCTGTACAATGCCCAGACTCAATAAGGATATAACCTACCGGGATAACATCAAGACCATATTCCTTGACCAGAAATACTGCTTTGACCTGCTCGCCAACAAGAAACTCAGCATTTCTTCCGCTCAATAATGATAAAAAGAATATCGCATCGGCATTTGCCGAAACCTGATGCGAGCCGCCAGGAAAAAGGATTACTGGTTTGGCAGTATGTTTTTTTACCTCGGCAATAAAAGTATCAAGATGTGGCGACATAAGGAGTGATGAACCGACGAGAATGCCCGCAACACCTCGGTCGCAGACATATTTCGTCATTTTCCCCAATTGATCAATGGTCATACGATCAGGGTCAAAAAGTGCCAGTACACCAGGCTTTTTTTGGTTCAATGTATCGTATATCGACTTTTTACGCATCTTTGGTATTATACTTGGCATTGAGAAAAAATCAAGATGCAAATGCTCTGTCTATTAAATCATTGTGCTCGATAATTCACTTGTGTTGACAAACACATGATGCTTCATATAATTCTTTCAGGAGGTCTCATGAAAAAAAATTCGTCATTAATAGGTATTATTTTGGGTATCATAATACCGTCATTTCTTATCGGATCGATATGGCAACGCGATTCAGCGTATCTCAATCTTCGCGTCAACAATGATACTACAACTCAGGTACAAAATGAAGAACAAATCGTTATGAATCCTACTGACACGACTAATCTGGTTGCGGTATGGCGGGATTTCAGACTTGGATATCGCCAAGTTACCTATGCATATACTTATGATGGAGGTCTAACCTGGGAGCAGGATCTATTTTCAGAACCTCAATATATCTGGGATAGTGACCCTGGTTTGACCGTAGATACAGCAGGAAATTTTTATGCAGTTATCCTGTCTTATAACTCAACCTCAGAACCTAATGGATTATTCGTTTATAAATCAACTGACGGCGGGGCAACGTGGAATGGCCCGGTTACTGTGATCAATGGAGTTTCGGGTGTCTTTGAAGATAAGGAACTGATCGCTTGTGATCGTTCATCAGGTCCATATACCAATAATCTCTATGTGGCCTGGGCAAGATTCAATAATACACAGATCCTTCTGTGCCGCTCGACTGATGGAGGAAACTCTTTTGTCGGTCCGGTATCGGTCAGTGATTATAATGGCGTCCAGTGGCCAGTCCCTGCAGTCGGAACAAACAGTGAAGTCTATGTGGCCTGGGTGCATTATTACCCCGGTTCGATCCGTTTGGACATATCGACTGATGGCGGGCAGACTTTTGGAAGCGATATTACAATTCAAAATGTTACCTTTGTCTCTGGTTCTATCAATGGTAATATCACAGTCTTTTCCTTCCCAGCACTCGATGTCGATATAACAAATGGGCCTAATAATGGTTATATGTATGTGGCATACATGGATGATGCATCTGGCTATACTGATACTGATATCTTTTTTACCCGTTCAACAGATGGTGGTTCTACCTGGAGTCAGAGAATGCGTATTAATGATGACCCTCAAAACAATGGTTGTGATCAGTTCCACCCCTGGCTCACGGTTACCCCTGATGGTGATATTATCGCTGTTTTCCTTGACCGACGGCTCGATTCCGGTAATCTGTTCATGGACCTGTACCTGACAATATCGACTGATGGTGGTACGACCTGGTCTACCAACGAAAGAATAACAACGGTCTCATCGGATCCAACAGCTGGTTCATGGCGGGAAACTGGTAATTACCCGGTAAAGTATGAAACTCCTTTTATCCTTGCTGATCGGGCAGGCCTTCTCGGTGAATATATCGGACTCACCGCATCATCAATAGATGACATTCATCCGCTCTGGACCGATACAAGACTCGGTGATCAGGATGCCTTTTTCGGTATCAAAGATACGACCTCACCTCATGTTCAGGAAATCCCCGAACGCCTGACTTCTGGAAAAGGTTTGTTAATTACGCCAAATCCAGGATCAGGCAAAATTTTATTCATTCTAAATTCAGAATACATGGGCTTTAATCAAGCACAGCTTGATATCTATGATGCATGTGGTCGTGTGGTCAAAACCTTTGAGAACACGGGGCATATTGTGACGTGGGATCGCTATACAGATAACGGCATGTACGCACGAAGTGGCATATATTTCTGTTATCTGAAGATCGGTAAATTAGCGATCATGAAGAAGTTTATCTTATTATAGTTTTCAAAATAGTGGTCTTGACAATTATCCAAATATGAATAGAATGGGTCTATGAAGGATATGACAAAGGTCAGGCTTTTTAAATACCTGACTCCCCAGGAGATTGATTGGATGCTCGTTAAATGGAAGACTCGAGACATACAAGAGAATACAGTGATTATTAAAGAGGGTACGACCGGGGATGAGATGTACATTATTGAGTCCGGTAGAGTGGAAGTATACTTAACGCGCGGTGATGTTGTTTTGCTTTTATCGGAATTGCAGGAAGCGTCATTTTTTGGTGAAATGGCTCTGCTTACCGAAAAACCAAGATCTGCTACAGTTAAAGCCAAGACAAATTGCCGGCTATTGATCTTGAAGAAACAGGATTTTATGGAAATCTTGAGTGAGAATCCGAAAATTGCCGCAAAGTTCCTTTTAGCAATGGGTGAAGACCTCAGCAACCGGATCATGGCAACCAATTCAAATCTCGAGAATTATTTTTTAATTAACCAGGCGATCGTCGACAATGAATCCTTCAGAAATTTGTACATTCTGACGCACAAGGCCCCATCGTCTAGCGGTTAGGACATCACTCTTTCAAGGTGGAGACACGGGTTCGATTCCCGTTGGGGCCGCATTATTGGCGATTGTAATAGCATTAAAGGAGGTATTATGAAAAAGATGTTAATTGTTTTTTGTGCAATACCAATGCTCCTTTCAGCACAGGAAACAACGATCTATGGTGGGCGAGGTATGTTTAAGCTACAATATGCAGAACCTTTTAATATGGGTGTGCTCACATTCCATATTGCTCCTCAGGAACGCTATGAAGCTATGTCTACTACCCAGGGTGGTCAAAGTGTAACCGACCGCAAGCATTTCTTCCATGTCTCAACTGGTTTGACCTATTCACTCATTGATTACATTGACGCACGTGTTGACTTCACACCATACATGAAATGGTTTGAGATGAGTAATTATCCGATTCAGCGCGGTGATCCTGATCCAGTAATTGGGTTCAAGTCAATTAAGATTGGCGCAAAGGGGGGTTACCCGTTTATTATCGATAAGATAACTCCTTTGAAGTATGCTTTTGGAGTTGATGTTTATGTCGATTTCGGTCCAGGATTATCAGAAGAATGGTTTAGTAATGCACTCTACCGTGATCAAGAATTCTATGCAGATACATTTGTTGGAGACCCGGGTTCTACACCAGTTGTACCCAGCTTTCCCCCGCATATACCACATTCTCCTGATGTTGGAGCCACCGGTCTTGCGGACTTCAGAATCGGTCCATTTGCCGCACATCTTAATGGTGGTTACTTAATGACCGGGGTGGATGAAAGGCCTTCTTATGTCAATCAAACTGAATTCGATAACAACTATGTAAGACCAGACTATATAATACATGCCTTTGGTATCGAGCTAATCCCTCACGAAGATGCCAGAATAATGTTTGAAACCTATGGTAGATTTGATCTGGATGCAAAGGAAGAATCTTTATGGATCACCCCGGGTGTGCGATTCGGTAGTAGAAACGTAAGCTTTGATATTGGCGTTGAACTGGGGATAATAAACCCAACAGCTGACGAAATGTGGTGGAAAGCTTTCTTCAATCTATCCGGTGGTGCTGATTTGGTTAAAAAAGAAGAAATCCATATTCCAATCGCCAAAGTCTCAGGTAAGGTTTATGATGTAAAAACCAATGAACCTATTACGGCCACGTTGTCTTTCCCTGGCTCAGAAAAAGAAGCAATCCAGACTGGTGACGTCGGTTATTATGAAACCTCTTTCACCCCGGGGAGTTACCGTGTTCATGTTGAGGCTCCCGGGTATCGTTGGAAAGAACAGGGCACGGTTTTAAAAGACGGTGACCAAATCGTTCTTGATTTTGCTCTGAATAAAAAACCGGTGTCAAAGATCATCGGCAAGATCTATGATATGGAAACAAAAGAACCGATCGTTGCCCAAATAACCTTCCCTCAAACCGAAATCACAGCGGTCAATTCAGATCCTTCCGGTATGTACAATGTGACAGTGGATCCTGGCACTTATCGACTTCACGTCGAAGCGACTAATTACCAGTTCAATGAGAAGGTCGTTACGATACAGGAAGATGAATCAAAGGTCATCGATATTGCACTGACAAAGATCGGGGTTGATCAGGCAACGCTCACAGGAAAGATCTCTGAAGTTGAATCTGGTAAACCGTTGCTTGCCCAATTGATCTTCATTGATACTAATATCCCGAAGGTCACGACCGATCCAAGTACTGGTATATATAAGGTCACTGTACCACCTGGAGCTTATTCAGTCAAGATCGAAGCGGCTGACTATGTACCAGAAAGTGCACCAGTGGTCCTGGCAAAAGATGAAACCAAAATCCAGAATTTCACCTTGAAACCAATACCCAAGGTTGGTGAGAAAGTCGTTCTCAGAGGTATCAATTTTGATTTCAACTCCGCGGTTATTAAACCGATGTCTTATCCCGTGCTCGATGATGCTGCTAAAGTACTGCAAGCCAAACCCAGCATGAGGGTTGAGATCAGCGGACATACGGATAGCGTTGGTTCAGATTCTTATAACCAGAAACTTTCATACCAGAGAGCGAATGCAGTAAGAGACTATGTCATGAGATACCACAATATCGACCCGACTCGTGTGATTGCAATTGGTTATGGTGAATCACAGCCTATTGCAGATAACCGTACGAAATCTGGACGTGATGAGAATAGAAGGATCGAATTCAAGGTTCTCAGCTGGTAAGACTACTAACTTCAGTTAGCGAAAAAGGGGGCATGCAAATGCCCCCTTTTTTCGTTGTGGCTTCCCAGTTCTTAGTATTCTGTTTATATGACTTGATGCACGTTACGCCTTAATCCCTGCGCATTTCGTTTCTTTAGATATTCGCCCCTGCAATCTCCTGCTCGACCTTATCGACAAATCTTAAATTACCTTTAGCTCGAAAAATATTAGTCGCCTCAAGGAACATTTTCAGAGCTTCTCTGATCCTCTTCTGTTTCTTGTACACGATACCCTTTAAAAAATAAATCTCACCAGCCAAACGGGTACTGGGGTATGTTTTTAAATAAGCAAAAGCTTTTCTATAATAGTCAAGGGCTTTGGAATATTTCTTCTGCTCGGCAAATATTTTTCCACGATAAATAAAGCTATTGATCTTGTATGCACCCTTTCGCTCCATACGCAGCTCTGATAACATTTTTTTAGAAAGCGCATCTGCTTTTTTCAATTTCCGCTCAAGGAGCAGGTAGTCTATTTCCTCTTTCATACAATCAAGATGAAGGTACTTCATATCCACTCGTTTTGCCGCATTGATAGCTCGCTCTAAATGCATCTTACCGCGCTTTATCTTTCCCTGGTCTCGATAAAAATCACTCAATCCAATATTACTGAATACAATCCCCGGTGGATAATTCATAACCTTTGCTAGTTTCAGCGCTTCTTTGTAATGAAGCAACGTCTGGTCATACATCATACGGTTGAATTCGATAGCACCAAGATTAAAATAAAGATAGACGATCGACTGTTTTGCATTCACTAATTTCGCCTGTTTTAAGGCTTTTAGATAATATTCTTCGGCCTTGGTTAGGTCAGAATTTGCGTGAAGTGCACCGATATTATTATACGCGATAAGCACACCCTGCTGGTGACCGATTTCCTCATAGATTTTCAAAGCGCGGTTGTAGAAATGATGACTTTTCTTCTCATCTAATTTTTCATAATAGTTCAACCCAAGATCAAGATAGCAAGCGGCAATGCGTTTTTTATCTCCACTGGACTCACGGATCCTCAACGCCCTCCTGATATATGACTCTGCTTTTCTAAATTTACCCGAACGAAGATATACGACACCTAAGATCAAGTAGGTATCACCAAGAGTTTGTTTGCTTAGATGTTTTCTATTCTCCAATATTTTGTGACATTCAATTTCCGCTCTATTATAGTCGCCCAGACGGGTATGCAGCCAGGCGATATCGCTCTCGAATGCATAGATGGCATCAGTTCCTCTGGTTAGCTTCAAACCAACCCGATATTGTTTTATACTCTGTTTATAATCACCCAGATCTTCATAGACATTGCCAAGCTTTTCATGTACTCTATACGAATTTGGGTCTATTTTCAAACAGACGTTGAGCTGCTCGATCGCTTTATCGAACTTACCGATCAAGAAAAATGTTTCAGCCAGTGCAAATTTGATCTTGAATATTTCATCAAGATTATCTTCATATTTTAAAGCGTTCTCATAGAATTTGATAGCTGCACTGTGCGCATAGTTATCTTGTGCTTTACGAGCCGCTTCTTTGGAATAATAGAGCGCTTTGGTCACTTCGTTCGCAATCATGAAGTGAGTTGCCAGTTGTTCATAATAATTGGGCAGCACATTGCGATAAACAGTTTCTATAGTTACGCCTACGGTCCGGTGATACTTGATTAGATCCTGTCGATTGATATTATTATATACGATCTGACGAACCAAATCTTCAGAGAAGAAGTAATTATCGTGACTACGTTCCTTCAAGAATCCAAGTTTCGATAATTCATCAATGGCATCAAGGATCTGTCCAACATTTCTGTTACTGGTTAAAGCGATAATTTCGGCACCAAATTCCTGTCCGTAAACAGCTGCGATTTCAAGATATTTCTTTATTTCCGGGTCAAGAAACTTAAGTTTTCTATTGATCGTTGCTTCGATTGTACTGGGTATCAATACTGCAAGCTTTCTGGCAAAAACCCATTCTTTACCATTCCAGTAGAGTTTTCCCTGCCTTTCCATTTCTCTTATGATCTCTTCAAGATAAAAAGGATTACCCCCACTTTGCTTGAAAATATATTCGAATCCTAATCCTGGTGCCTTACCCATAATCGCTTTTAATAATCGCTCAGTCTGCGTTTCATTTAATGGAGAAACAGTTATTTGAGTATAAAGCTTATCCCTTATCCATACGTTGAAGAACTCCTCAATTGCTGAATTCTTTATTTCTTCAAGCCGATATGTTCCAAAAATCTTACAGCTTCCATGAGTACTTCTTATCACAAAATCCATCAATTCACAACTCGGTTTATCCAACCAGTGAAGATCATCCAGTAGTAATACTATTTTTTCTGGAGCATAAATATCACAAATCCTTTGAAGGAATGCGCTCACCGAATTATATAACCTGTATTTGTCAAGACTCTCTGCATATGCGACTTTCAGTGCACTCTCGGCCGGAAAAATCTTCATAATCTCGGCTTGGGATATTGCTGGTAATTGTTTGAAAACCCGTTGAACTAAACCAAAATCTCGTTTGATCATCTCACTGAACATATTCTTGAACGGGTGATAAGGAACCGCTGTTAAAGCTGCATATGCATTACCTCTGAGAAAAATCGGTGCATTAATTCGCTCTTTTATTTCAAGTACAAGTCTTGTTTTTCCTATACCAGCTTCACCCGCAACAAATAGCGTATCATAATCCTTAAGCTCACCAAGACACCAATCTGTTTCATCGTCCCGTCCGATAGTCTCCAATGAAGGAATTTGAAGGTTTTTCACTACCTTTTGCTTTGAGCCAATCCGGTTTTTCCCCTGTTTCTTTGCATTGTACATTAAATTGTCTGCCTGATTAATTAAAGGCTCAGAAGTGTTACCATCTTCAGGGAATATCGCATACCCAATACTACAGTGTATTTTATGCCCGGCAATATCAGATTCATTCAGATAGTCCATAATTCTTTGCGCCAGCTCGATCACGCCATTTTCATCGGTGTTCGGCATCAAAATGAGATATTCATCACCACCGTAGCGAACAAGGCTATCCACCTCTCTGATATTGACGTTTAATAAATGACTGAACTCGATGAGTACCTTATCACCCTCTAAATGACCAAAATTATTATTTATATTCCGGAAATCGTCTATATCGAGCATTAACACAGCAAACTTGGCGGTGAACCGTGTCGCTCTTTTTATTTCATTTTCAATCCAATAGTGGAGGAACCGGCGATTATAGCTCCCGGTGAGCTCATCGTAATAAATTTCTCGCATATAAAATAATTTTACGCTAAATTATACTTGTGTCAAGGCAGTATTGGGGTCAGGTCTTGAAATTTAAGATACAAATCCAAGGTTTATTGCTGATTAAATAGCGCGTTAAGGATCTTTTCTTAAATTTCAAGACCTGACCCCGCTATTCGTACCTGAGGGCTTCGATTGGATTGAGTGATGCAGCACGCCGGGCTGGATAAATACCAAAAAATATCCCAACCGACGCGGAAAATCCAAAGCCCAATAATATCATCCAGAAAGACACGGCTGCTTTAAGGGGTGATGCGATTGAGATTAAAGCAGCAAGTAACATACCAAAAACTATTCCGATAATACCACCGGCCAGAGCTAGCATAACTGATTCAATAAGAAACTGCGAAAGGATATATTGATTTGAAGCGCCAACTGCTTTTCGAATGCCAATTTCTCTTGTCCTCTCAGCCACAGAAACAAGCATAATATTCATGATGCCAATGCCGCCAACTACCAGCGAGATAGCCGCGATCGCAACGATTGCAATAAAACCTACACGGGTGATATTTTGGTAAAGTTCCATGAGTAATTGCTGGGTGTTCAACTCAAAATCATCTTCTTCATCAAAACCAAGACCATGTCTACGTCGCATGAGTTCCTTCACCTCATCGATTGTTTCTTCCATTTTTTCACCTGATTTTGGTTTTATATCTATTGAATATCCGCCATAAATACGAGAAAAAACAGATCCTCTGCTTCTTGGAAAGAATTTCTCATAAATTGTATAAGGAATGAGCACAAAATTATCAAGACTATTGCCAAGAAATGAGCCCTTTTCCTTGAATACGCCAATTATCTTTATCCGATGCCCGTCTATATATAAATCCTTGCCAACAGGAGATTCATCCGGGAATAACTGTGAAGCTATGAAAGAACCGATAATACCCATTGGTCGTCGGTGAAGAACATCATCCTTTGTAAAATCCCGACCGCTTTCGATGATGTGATTGTTAACCCATGAATAATTTTCATCTGAACCTGTAATTGTTGGGTTACTTACTTCATTATTTCTGTATTTTATCTTGGTAATCTGTTGATCAATATCAGGAATCGCTATTTCAACGGATGGCAATTTAGTAATTGCTACAGCATCATCTGGTGTCAGATCAGGGCGGTCTGCAAGTTTCTCCAGATCTCGGTGTCCAGTAGATATCCATGTAAATTTCTGAAGAAAAATCAGATCTGAACCGATCGATTGCACCTGCTCAGCAACACTATTATTCAATCCTTCGATCAAAGAAAGGATAGCAATAACAGTCGTTACACCAATAATGATACCCAGGGCGGTAAGTGCGGACCTCAGTCTATGGGTTTTAAATGTCTGAAACGAAAGGGCTATTTTCGCAAAGATCTCAGTCATTCTCGATAAGCCCGTCCTTTAATTTGATTATCCGGCTTGCGTGATTAGCAACATTGATATCATGTGTTACCATGACCACAGTATTGCCTTCTGAAACCAGACTATCAAAAAGTTCCATAATTTCCGTTCCGGTCTTGGAATCAAGATTACCAGTCGGTTCATCGGCAAATATTACTTTGGGATTATTAACCAATGAACGAGCGATAGCGACACGCTGGCATTCACCACCAGACATTTCATTGGGGCGGTGGAGCATTCTATCACCAAGACCAACTCGCTTAAGTATTGTCTGAGCCTTGATTTTTCTCTCCTGTTTTTTCACACCTGCATAAATAAGGGGCATTGCGACATTGTCAAGCGCGGTAAGTCTCGACAATAGACTGAAACTCTGGAAAACAAAACCAAAAAATTCATTTCTGACTTTTGCTAATTCCTGGTCCGTATAATTTGAAACCAATTTATTCTCAAGATAATACTCGCCCGATGTCGGGGAATCCAAACCGCTGAGGATGTGAACTAATGTTGATTTCCCAGACCCAGATGGTCCCATGATCGATACATAATCATTGGGCAAGATTTCTATACTCACACCCTGCAATGCATCGACCGCGACTTTCCCACGCCAATATGTCTTCTTCAGATTGACCGCTCGACATATTGCTTTTTTGTCAATCACTATATTCTCTTCTTTATTGCTCTAAGCACTCTTCGGGGGGCTACAGAACTTTGGGGTGATTCAGAAGATGAAGTATCTTCCTCTTCAATTTTAAATTGTACCTGTTGGCCATCTTTTAACTTCGAAAGAACACGATAAGGACCGATAATAACAGTATCACCTTGTTCAACGCCTGAAATGATTTCAATATCCGTGTCGCTTGATGCACCAGTAATTATCTCTCTGAGAACTGCATTGCTGCCTTCAACTTTAAAAACTGTTTCAGCTGTTTTCCCCTCTATCTTTCGTTTGCCTGAAGCCTGGATCGGAACAATGAGTACATCGCTTTTTTCATTGGTTATTATCTCGGTCTTTACGTTCATCCCCGGTCGCAGCAGTGGAGAGAACTTATCAAGTTCTATTTCAACTTCAAAATCAGTTACTTTTTCGGTGGTGAGTTGACTGGTTATAGGCATCAGGCCGACTTTAGTGACCTTTCCGAAATATGTCGAATCAGGCAATGCATCGGCTATGACTTCCACTTCCTGTCCCACCGATACGGTCGGAACATCTGTTTCATCGATAGTCACCACGGCAATCATCATTGACATATCAGCGATGGTCATAAGCACAGTCCCCTGGTAATTCATCGTGCCCATAACGGCTGTTTCACCCTCTTCCACGTTTATCTTCATTATTTTTCCAGATATCGGTGCGTATATCTGGGTCTTTTTATAGGCGTCCAGAGCCTGCTCATATTGAGCTCTTGTCGCTTCATAGCTCAACAAAATTTTTTCGTAGCTTTCCTTTGATATTAAATCTTTCTCAAACAGCTTTTCAGCACGAACAAGGTCCTGTTCTGCTTGGTTTAACTGAGCCTGGGCAAGCTTTTTGCTTGCCTTGACCTGAACATCATTGAGTTCTATAAGCAGGGTGCCTTTTTTCACATGATCACCTTCTTGAAAATATATTTTTTTTATCCGCCCGATCGTCTCTGACGATATATCGACTTGAGCCTTGGCTCGCAATTCACCGGAAGCCGTGACTTCGGAAATGATATCTCCTTTTCCGATAATTTTTACTTCAACTTCTTTACCCTTGTCACCTTGCACAAGGTTAAGTATGATCACAATAATGATAATAACTACACCGCCGATAATAAATAAAAATTTCTTTTTCATTTTTTATTCTCCATTAAATGACTGACCGAGAAGATAAGAAAGGTTAGCGCGTTGGATATAAATATCACTTAAAGCAGATTTGAATGAAACTTTTGCTTCATAAAGGTCTTTTTCCGCCGACAAAAAATCCAAAAAAGATATGATACCGAGCGCATATTGCTCTCGGGCAATAATAGATGCTTCAGTCGCCGCATCGAAACTCTTCCTGGCAAAATGTACTCGCTCATAAGATTCTTGCAGCGCAAAATAAGTGGTGCGCAGGTTTTTTTCATTTTCCAAAATAATACGCCTTTGTTCATATTCCCGCAGCTCGAGTTCCTTTTTCGCATTTAGGTGATTGAAGATCAAAGATTTGATTTCAAATATAGGCAAAGACATTGTTATCCCATAGTTACGAGTTGCATTATCTTCAATGTGCTGAAAGTCAAATACCAATGAATCCGAATTATATGAATAGCCGTAAAAGAACGAAATTTTAGGCAGAAATCTTAGATAAGATGATACCAGATCCAATTTTGCTGCTTTTCTTAACTCCTGGGCGATCTGAATATTATAATTCACCGATGCCAGAATAACGAACATCGAATCAAGCGTAAGAAACTCTGTGCTGTCGGGTGTTGTTAAGGTATCTATCACGTGGATTTCCTCGTGTGTTCCGAGAATTGATTTGAGTTCCTCGTGGGCAGATATTTCCAGAGTCCGGGCTCTTGCCCTATCCTGCAATGCACTCAAGTGAAAAACCTCACCCTGCAACATCTCAAGTCTCGATGCTGCACCAAGTTCATATTTTGCCTCTATTAATTCGAGGTTTTCCCTGGCCCTTTCAATGGCAATTTCTGATGATTTCAGGAGCTCACGCGCATTAATAAGATTAAAGTATGCGGTTTTAAGATTAAGGATCAAACCTGCGATCTGTGCATCATACTGTATGCTGCTACCCCTTTGTTGTCTGCCGCCGATAAAAACAGAACTTAAAATATCCAGGTCAAAGAGAGGTTGATTCAATTGAATATTACCTGAATAGCCACTATTTTCAACACCCTGGTATTTACTATTCGTATAAGTTCCAGATGCTGATATTGTTGGCAGTAAACTGGCTAAAGTTTGATAGTATAATATCCGGGATTTTTCGAAGGTTATTTTGGCTTCATAGTATGCCGGGCTCTGGTCAAGGGCCATATCGATGGCCTCGTTTAAAGATAGAGAATCGATCTGTAAAAACAGTAAAAAAACCATCATTTTTTCTTAATGTCCTTGTTTTTGGAAACCATGTTCAGAAGACCTTAACCAGCAGGTCCGCGCAAAAAACTGAGACCGATACCAATAAAGAGGGATACAAACCAGATCAAAAATACCAAGACATAAGCGTTTTGTTTTTTTACACCATTTATGATATTTATTCCGATCGCAACGACTATCATTTCCCAGATGATAAAAAAATCAAAACCCGCCAGCAATTGGTAAACAAATGATGTTTTCTCTAAATTCGACGCGATCAGCGCAAGTGATGTCGTCACAAAGGGAGATTTAGTTATCGCCATGAGTATTATTTTAAGTATTGCCGATGGGACCTTTATCAATGCTGAAAAACTGACCACGGTTAGAACGCTCTTAAAACCACTGGTACCTCCGAAGACAGGTACAAATAGACTAAGTATCACTGTGAAAAATAATAAGAGTACGCCAACAAATATCGCTCCACCGATACCGCCAAAGACTACTGGCAAAGGTCCTTGCATGAATTTTTTAGTCTGCTCGATCTGCTCATCGTTCATACCCCTTTCCTTAAGCACCTCTTCCTGTCTTGTGATCATTGCATCTTTTGTCAGCACCACAGTAGATGCTGCTGCAAGTGCAATAACGATGAGGACAATAATGAAGGGCATAGTCCATTTTGGCTTTTCCTTTAAATTGGTAAACAATCTTGCTGGCGCAGAAAACACATCGAATAACCTGTTCATTACCACTCCTTGTTCTGTTAACAACTCAAATTCATTGAAAAATCAAAGTAATGATAAAATCCCCCGCTAAAGTGCTATATGAACTATACGTAAAAACAAACGAAAAGTTTCACAATACCGTAATGTCAATAAGACACCGATTTCCAGCGTTAAGTTAACTCCCATGAATATTTATCCTGGAGCTCAGAATTATCAACACTGTTGGAATCATTTTACTCATTATTCCCACTCCGTCAATGAGGCAGTCATCTTGACATTATCCCTCATCCTGGTTAGTATTGTGATCATTGAAAAAAGGAGGTAATATGTTCAATGCAAAAAGATTCTGGCTTGCCTTACTTTTTGGGTTTGTATCAGGATTTGTCTGTTGGTGGTTGATCGCTTCATGCGGAGAACCTCTTCACTGGGCAATAATACTGTCAACCATCATCAGTCGTGGTTTAATTGGTTTTGCAATAGGGATAAGTGTCCTGAGGATCAAGTGGTGGCTCCATGGTATTTTAATGGGTGCGGTTCTCAGTGTTCCCATGGGGCTCGGTGGCTTTATGGTTCCGGGAAAAGAAATGTTCATTCTTTTTGGCTCAATAGTAATGGGTATGCTTTATGGTTTTTTCATTGAGCTCCTTGTAACCGTTGTTTTTAAAGCAAAATTGAGATCATAAAAAAACAGCGGTGTGATTTCGAGCTTGACTTTTTCGGAATCCTGATTAGAATAGTGTGTTAGCTTCAAACATGGCACTATAGAAAAAAAGGATATTTGTATCTTTGATGATTCTTTAGTTATTTACCCCGTTCAGACAGTAAACATCTAACGGGGTTTAGGCATTTTGGGGTTTTAGGTATTTAGGTTTCTTGAATCTTTAGGTATTTATCTATTTGAGGAGGTATGATGAAAAAAGTCTTTATTTTTGGAAAACCGATGTGTCCAGTATGTAAAGATGCACGCAAAAAAATTGAGTATTTCAAGAAGAAGGAAAAGTTCGACGCTAAAATTGAATATTATGACATGGAAACGATAGATGGCTTAACCGAAGGAGCGTTTCATGAGGTTAGTGATATTCCAACGGTTATTGTCTTCAACGAAAAAGATGAACTCGCACGTTGGGTTAAACAACCACCGATCAGCAAAGAATTTTTACCTTATTTGGTTTAAAGACCAAATCATTCATCATAACTATTCTCCCATAGTCATTTAGATAGAAACTCAGCTTGCGGAGGGCTTTGGTGACACAGAACAAAATTAGAAAAATAAAAACCATACTAAGAAGGTATCCGGGCGCTGTTGTCGCTTTTTCCGGTGGTGTTGACTCGACCCTGTTACTGAAACTAACGATTGATGTATTGAAGGATAATGTCGTTGCGGTTACCGCTGCTTCGCCAATTCATCCAAAAAAAGAGATTATTAATGCCAAGAAATTGGCAAAGTCTTTCGGCTGTAAGCACATTTGTATTAGAACCTGTGAGTTAACAAACCCACGATTTGTCAGTAATACAAAAAATCATTGCTATTTCTGCAAACTTCAATTATTCAAACATATAAAGTCAATCGCTGCTAAATATGGTTTCACTGTTATTGAAGGAAGCAACAAATCTGATCTATCAGATCATCGACCAGGACTTAAAGCCTTAAAAAAACTGAAGATCTTGTCTCCATTCATTGAAGTTGGCTTCACCAAGCAAGAGATACGCTCAACCGCAAGAAAATTACATCTCCCCAATTGGGAGAAACCATCGATGGCCTGTTTAGCATCGCGAATCCCCTATGGAAAAAGAATCGATAAACAAATCCTGGAACGAATCGACCGAGCCGAGAACTACTTGAATCGATTAAACCTTTCCCAAATCCGGGTGCGTGAACATTTCCCTCTTGCCCGTATTGAAGTGTATCCCACCGAATTCAATGTCATATTAGATAATCGGCAGCGCATTATAAAGCACTTCAAGCGACTCGGCTATAAGTTTATGGTCCTCGATCTTGCAGGCTACCAAACCGGTAGTTTTAACAAGTGAAAACCCCAAAAGAATTAGCAAAAGCACTTTTCAAAGTTGGTCTTTTCGGGTTTGGAGGTGGTATTGGGATGCTTGCTATTTTACGGAATGAATGTGTAAAAAAGAAAAAATTGATAAACGACGATGATCTTTGCACAGCAGTTGCAATGGGGCAAATGTTACCTGGTCCTTTTATCCCGAACTACTGTGAATACATAGGTTATCACCTATTCGGACTGAAAGGAGCGGTAATTGCAGCAATCGCTTTACTCCTACCTTCTTTTATTCTCATGGTAATTCTTTCATGGTTCTATCTTACTTATCAATCATTGCCTGGAGTGGCGCAGATATTTAAGGGAATCGGTGCAGTTATGACATCGATCATTCTCTGGGCTGCCTATGATATGGGGAAGGTTCTCATTAAAGATATTAAGGGGCTTATTATTTTCGTCTTCGCTCTGGTTCTTTTTTTAGTGAAATTTGACCCCATTTTCACGGTTCTTCTCTGTGGTTTTCTTAGAGTCATGTTGGACTATGTCAAAAATGTCGAGCGCTGCCTGCTTGCTGTTCCTTTATTTGTATTTGAGCCGAAAAAGGCGCTCACTTTAGCCGCAATATTTCTTAAAATAGGCGCTATTATCTTCGGCGGCGGTTATGCAGCGATACCCTTTATTAAAAACGAAGTCTGTAGTACTCGATCCTGGCTCACTCCACAAGAATTTCTTAACGGTATGGCATTAGGTCAAATGACCCCGGGACCAGTAGCGATAACGGCAACCTTTGTCGGTTTAAAGGTAATGGGTATACCGGGTGCAATCATTGCTTCATTTTGTATTTTCATACCTTCTTTTATTATGTTAATTATATTGGTAAAAATCTATAAAAAAATCTGCAATAATAAATATGTAATGTCCTTTTTTTCCGGCATCAAATCTGCCGTTGTAGCTATCCTCCTATCTACAGGAATCAGTTTTGCCCTCCTGAATTGGGCCAATATACCTTATGGAATTTTTGGCCTGGTAGTTTTAGTGGTTTTGCTGTTGCTCAAGGTTGAACCGATATTCTTGATTCTAAGCGGAGCAATATTTAGTTTAATCATTGGCTAATTCAATATAAAACCCGGTAAATTTTAATCGGTTCTTCTTTTCCTTTCACCTTGATAAGCATGGGCTCAGAATACTGATAAGAAGCAGTAGTCTCCTTAAAAACACTTTCTGAAATGATTATTTCACCTCCATTCGCTACTTCCTGAAGTCTATTTGCGATATTGACTGAGCCACCGATCACCGTATAATCAAGACGAACTTTTGCACCGATATTCCCAACCACAACCTCACCGGCATTAATCCCTATGCCGACATTAATCATTTCGCGTTCTTCCTTTTTCCGCTGTTCACTCATTTCTTGGATGGCTCTTTGAATTTCCACTGCCGCATGTATCGATCGATCCGTATCATCAACATGGGCAATTGGTGCGCCAAAAACGGCCATTATTGAATCGCCTATGAACTTATCGACTGTACCTTCATGCTTGAATATCACCTTGGTCATGCTAGTTAGAACTTCATTGAGTAGTGTAACAACATCCTCAGCAGATAAGCGTTCGGTCAGTGGTGTAAACCCTCTTATATCGGCAAAGAGTATAGTAACTTTGCGCCTGGTTCCGCGTAAGGTCTCGATATACTGACCCGGGTTTTTAAATATTTCTTCAGCTACCTGACGCGAGACATATCTCCGGAAAGCATCTTTGATCTGCTCTTTTTCCATCAAGCTCCGGGTCATTTCATTAAAAGCTGACATTAAATCACCAATCTCATCATCAGCTTTTTTACTGAGCACCTGGTGCAGATCACCATTAGCGATTGCTTTGAAGCCGTTTACAAGTTCATGGATAGGTCGGGTTAAATATCTTGAAAGTAACATAGCGCCAAATGTACCAAGGATCAAACCCATCACGGAAATGAGAATAAGGATAATTCGCATATTATTTGTTATTTTTATTATCCTTTCAATATTAAGCCCGATATGAACTTCCCCGATCTCCTTTTTGCCAGCCAACACAATTGGTCGCGTTACATGATATGTGTTTTCCGGCCTAATAATCGAATCAGCAGAATGTCCTATCCAATCCATCTCGTCGTGAGCGAGAATGATTTGATTACTATCAACAATGTATGTATAGCTTACACCTTCGTTCTTGACTGCATCGTTTACTAACCGCGCCAGATATAGATCATCCTTTGCTATTATTGGATCCTCAGCATTCAAAGCGATGAGATTCGCTAATATTTCACCCTGGAGCTTTATTTCTTGAGTTAAGGCTTCTCTTACTCGATACAGTGTAAACCAAAATATCACGCTCGTTATCACAACTATTAAAAGAAATATCAGGGTACTAAATTTTATTGTTATCGGAATTCGCATAATCGGCATAGAAGAATACCAAGTTTTAGGTCGAAGTCAATCAGGAACATAATGGGAAACTTCTTTGGTTAAATGGTAATTGGTAATTTGCTAAAAAAATTAACCATTTAATAATTTAACCTATTCTGAAAACGAAAGTACAGTCCGATCGTCATTGACAATACAATATTTATAGATATAATTTTGCTTGAGGCGGCGTAGCTCAGTTGGCAGAGCAGGAGAATCATAATCTCTGTGTCGGGGGTTCAAATCCCTCCGCCGCTACTAGAGCTATGACACAAATAAATGAATACCTAAGAAAGACTGTAATCCTGGGGGATAATGTAAATGAAGTCTCACAATTGTTGAATAAAAATAATGATAATATCCAGAAGCTCACTCGTGAATTAGAAGTTCTATTCGCTCACTTCTCACGAGGTAACGAATTAATACACATAATTCATGATTATTCTAAAACATTGCAGAAGGATATTTTGAAATTAAAGGACTTATATTCCATATACGAAACAACGATTGAGGACATCAATGACCAGCTATTGTCCATAAGTGAATTACTTAAATCATTGATCAATATGCTACAACAGATACAGAATAACGCAGATCTTTTTGTGAAATCAGCTAAATCACTCGCTAACCTCGCTAAAAATACAGAAATATGTGCCCATCATGCAAAAAGAGAAGGTAAGGGGTTAGCAGTTATTGCTAAAGAGTGTTTATCACTCGCCAAGCTTGCTCAACTTCCGTTCCAAAATTTCAGTACTCTTTTGAATAATCTCGAGCAAATTACCAGACCGGTAATCCTGGAACTCAGTAAGACGATCGAACTATCTTCGCGCGCGCGGGGATTACTCCGGCAATCGTTCGAATCTCTAAGAACAATAGATGACACAACAGCATCGCTGCAAAAGATAATAACTCAGCTGGAACAAAATAGTATCGTTAACAATCAATTGAAATCCAGTGTATCAGAAGGTCTCGATGTTTTAAAAAAGCAACTTACCACCTCGTTGAATACGATTGACGAAATTTCTATTCACTGTACTCAGATAAATTCCCTGGCCCAAACTTTGTGCACCCTCAGTGACACAATGTTATCAACTAAAGATCAGGATCCGCACCTCATTGAAACGATGAATATATCATATTTAGAAAAACAATACAACTTTTTCTTACAGGAAAACATGAGAACAATCGAGAAATTCTCGGGACGCAAGAAGCCACCGCTTTTTCCAAGTAAGATCTATCAGAGTATTGGGAATATGACTGAGCAAATCGATGTTTTATACAATTCACTCGACGAAATCCACGAACATAAAGAAAACCTGGGTACGGATTTGACTGAAATTATCGATCTTGGTACACAGATTGAAGTGTTTTTTAAGGAAATTCAAAATATTGATGATCGTTTCAACAATTTGGGGGAAAATATCGATATTGAGATCAGAAAGACTGAAGAACTTGTCTCAGCAACCGCTAAAATATTCAAGCGGATTAAGACTTTATCAGTATTTGCGAAAATTGAACAAGGAAGAAGTTCAATATATAAAGATATTATTTCACCTATCGTCGAAGAATTTGTACAGCTTGAAGCAGAAACTGAACAGGCATTTGCGAGTATAATTCCACAACTGACAGTGGTACGAAAAAACAGTCATACTTTAGGGAAAAAACGAGCGATCGCATACCCCGGGAAGATCAAACCCCCAGATTATTCTAAAATCAGAATATTTCTCGATGATATCAGTCGTGTTTTTGGTGAAGAAAAAAAACAAGCAGAAACAATTTCCAACATTATTAGTGGTGTGGATAACGAAAATACAAAACTGGGTAATGCATGGCAGGCTTATGAAGAGGTTATTAAACAAATTTCTGAATTGAACAATGTACTGAAGAAACTGTTCGTCCAGAAGCACGACCAAGGTCCTGTCTATATCAAAGCAAAAAGGATCTTGACGGCAAGTTTATCGAGTGAGCCATTGACTCTGAAACCGGACCAAAAAACAGATGTCAATTCGCATCAAGTAATCTGTAATTGTTCAGCTGGATTATTCCAATTTGGCAGTGGAGCGGATATAATACCCGGACTCTGCCAGGATTATTCAATATCGAGAGATGGTCGAGAATATATCTTCCGTCTGCGGGATAATTTGAAGTACCACAATGGTCGGCCGATTTACGCCCAAGATATCAGGGAAGCAATCTTAAGGGCTCTTAAGGGACCGAATAATAGTTTTTATGATATGATCATCGGTGCCCCAGAGTTAATTGAAGATAAAGAAGGACATAGTGTTGGGATAGAAATTATAAATGAATTTACGTTGAAGGTTAATTTAGAATATCCATTTCGCCCCATCCTGGCAAACCTGGCATGCAACATTGCAGATCCATATCTGGATAAGGAAATACCTGTAGGCGCGGGACCTTTTAAATTAGTTGACTGGGAAAAAGGTGATAGAATTATCCTTCAGTCTAATGATTACTACTTTGAAGGAAGACCTACTATAGATGAATTTTATTTTCTCGTTATAAAAGATGAAAACTTGGGCTATGAGCTTTTCAAGAACCGATCCCTTTCCATTTTCCAGCCAACCGGCGAAACACTGAAACGAATAAGAACAGAAATGCCAAAATCACTCTATACGATACCCGAGCTTTCTATACAATATCTCTGTATTAATTGCGAGAAAGAACCTTTTGACAATAAACTGGTAAGGCAGGCTCTATCCCATGCTATTAATACCAATGAATTGGTCAATACATTTCTTAAAGGTTCTGCAATCGAGGCAAAAGGTATTTTCCCCCCTTCTATGAAGGTTTTCAATCGTCATCTGGAAGGTTATTCATTTGACCCTAAAAAGAGCATGAGTTTACTGAAAGATGGCGGCTTTGCCAAGGGTTTACCTGGTATTTATAAACTCGATATAGCTGATACCGCAGCAACAATAAGACGAGCTGAGTACATAAAGGAAAGTTTTATGAAGATCGGCGTGCGCATCGAGATAAATCCTATGCCGTGGCATAATATGATCGAGAAAACGTATGCAGGTGATTCTCTACTATCTTTTCGAGGTTGGGTGAGTGATAATGGGGACCCGGATAATTTCGTTTATCCCTTGTTCCATTCAGCATCGCGCGGCCGTTCTGGAAATACCTTCTTCTTTTCATCGCCGGATATTGATCATGATATCGATCAAGCAAGGAAAATTCGAAATTTCAATCAAAGAAATATGTTATATCAGAGAATCGAAAGAAAGATACTTGATGAAGCACCCGGTGTTTTTCTTTACCATAGATTACAAAATCTTGCCGTACAAAAAGATGTTTTCGGAATAAAACCACATCCCCTGGGCCTGGTTAGAACAAAATATGTTTGCCCATCGGGAAAACATTGGTCAGTACTACCCAGACCCACTACTCGGGAGGAAAATAATGCTAAAATGGTTTACGCTGAACCATAGGGGGCATAATGGCAAAAAAAGATGATGTCGATATATTAGCCGATCTCGAAGAAAAACTCGGAAAAATTGAACAGGCTGAAAAAGATCTTGCCGCAAAGAAAAAGGAATTAAAGGCCGTCGAAGATAAAATAGCTGAAACCTATTCCTCGCAAATGGAAATCTCTGGTGAACTCGATGATTTAAAACAGAGTGTCGAAGTACTGAAAAAGGAAGAAAAATCCCTGAAAGAATCCATGAAATCAACCGGGAAAGACACAAAGAAGATTGAGTCAACCCAAAAAGATATAAATAAATTATCTACCGAAAAAGAAAAACTCGAAAAGAATGTAAAAGATCTTAAGAAAGAACTCGAGAAGATGGATGCGGAAAAGGTTAAAACAGACAGTCAAATGAAAGAAATGAGAAACCGCTATTCCGCACTAACTAAGGAGCTTAGCGGTGCCGAGAAAGAATTAACTAAAACACAGAAAGGGCAAAGCGATCAAGAGAAACAATACAACAGCATTAAGGTCAAAACCGAGAAACTAAAGACCGAATACCAGGAAATCGAACAGACATTAAGAAATGCTCTCGCTGATCTTCGAGCAACAGAAAAAGACTTGAAAATTATGAACGAGGAGAAAAACTCGCTTGGCAAAGAACTCGATACGGCAAAGAAAAGCAGAGATTCCGAAGAAGCAAAATTCGAGAAACTCACCGCAGAGGTAGAAAATCTCACCAAAATAAAAGAAGAATATGAGTCCCGAATTGATGAAATGAAGAATGAAGAACCAGAACTTACGTCCCATGTAACCGAGCTAAAAGCTGATATAGAAGAAAAAACTGGAATTTTTGAGCAGCTAACTGAGGATATTAGCAACTTGACTGCGGAGAAAAAAACCCTCGAAAAGGAAAACATTGACTTTGCAAATCTCAAAAAGGAGTACGATAAGGTGGCTGCGGACCTTAAAAATATGAAAGAAGAAGAGGCTGAACTTGTTTCCAATATTTCCCAATTTCAGCTGGAGTTCGGTACGCTCGAGACATCATTTAAGGAACTTGATGATAAATATAATACTGCCAAAAAAGAAAATACTGTTTTAGAAAAAGAACTGACTAAAAATCAAAAAGATTTCGATGCCCTAAGTGGGAAATTAGAAAAACTACGGGAAGAGCATGATGACCTTGATCCTAAAGTTGCAGAACTTAAAGAAAAAGAACTGGAATTACGCGATATAGAGCCCGAGTATGAAAAAATAAAATCAGATTTTGACCTCAAGAAAAAAGAGGCTCAGGAGTTAGGCGAATCGATTGAGTTAGCAAAAAAGAAAATAGTTGAGCTAAAACCAGAAGCTGATAAGTATGAAAAAATTGACGCAGAGCTTAGGGAAAACACAGCTGCGCTCGAAAAGATAGTTGAAGACCTTAGTGAAAAAGAGGCTAAACTCAAGGAAGTTGATGGCGAATACCAGGAAATAACTACTTCCCTACCAAAAATGAAAGAAGAATATGAAGACATCAAATTGGCTGTCGAGCAAGATGAGAAAGTCAAACAACTGCTCGGTACGCGCAAGAAGGAACTCAATTTAATCGAGGGGAAAATATCGGAGCGTGAAGAAAGAGTAAACAAACTTACTGAAAAAATAGAAATGCTTAAGAACGAAGAAGAAACTTCGGTTGTCGAATTGAAGAAAGAAACAAAGGAACTTTTAAAACAGCGTGATAAGTATAGGACCGATGTTGAGAAGATGGCGAAAAATGTTGAAGAAGTAGGAGAAAAACTCGGTGATTTAAAGATAAAACACTCTGAAGTTGAAGGAGGGATAGAAAAAGCCAAAGTCATTGAGACAGATATGATATCCAAGCTGGATAAGAGACGGCAGGAGCTTGTTGATATCAATAAAGAGATCGAGGAAAAAAAGGCGCAATTCAAAGAGGAGCTAAAAGATACCAGGCAAGAATTGACCACGCTTCAGAAACAGAAAAAAGAAACTGTCATCATGGTAGCAAAAACGGATGATCTGAAGGCGAATATCTCAAAATTAAAAACGGATAAAGAAAAACTCGATAAAGAAATCGTGGCCAAAAAGAAAGAACTTGAGAAAATCAAAGTATTTATTGCGAGGTTGCGTGAAGCGCAAGTCGGTTCTGAGAAAAATGATAAAAAACAAATTTCTTTTTAGCGCCCAATTAAACTTCTATATAATATAGAACTACTAGTATTTTATTTAAATAGATAAAACCATGAAAATAATATACATTATCATTGGTTGTGTATTATGTGCTCTCAGTTATGCGGTTTTTTTGATCCCGCACCAGATCGTACCGGGTGGCGTAACCGGCATTGCTATGATACTGCATTTCCTATACCGCTCACCAGTTGGCATTATCACAATAATTTTAAATACCCCTCTTTTCCTTGTCGCCCTAAAAATCCTGGGGATCCGTTTTGGAGTGAAATCAGTTATTGCAGTTTTTATTACTAATATCCTGATCGACTTTTTCATTTACACACTCAAAATAGCCACACCAACCGATAATGTGATACTTGGCGCACTTTATGGGGGTTTGCTTTTAGGACTCGGCCTGGGTCTTGTCTTCCGTGCCGGAGCAAGTACTGGTGGCACGGATATTGTTGGACAACTTCTCACGAGGAATACCAATTTATCAGTCGGGATGTGGATAATGATCGTTGATTTCGTGGTTATAACCCTGGCTGGTATTACTACCGGCTCTGTTGAATTAGCGCTTTTGGGCTACCTTGCTCTATTTCTTTCATCTAAGGTTATCGACCTC
This sequence comes from bacterium, assembly GCA_049647165.1. Taxonomy (GTDB): domain Bacteria; phylum Hydrothermota; class Tepidihabitantia; order SM23-42; family SM23-42; genus JAUVZL01. The sequence continues at coordinate 40,092 of JBARXB010000021.1, read as the reverse complement.
GTGCTTGAAGGCGTGAACTATGCACGCGCCGCTTTTATCATCAGCAGCGAACACCAAAAACTAACCGATGAAATATACAAAAAAATGAAACGTGGTGTTACTATCCTCGATGGACACTCACCATATTCAAAAAAGAAAAGACCGGTTATCATGTGCGTTATCACCAAAAAAGAAACCCCTTCTTTTAAAACCCTGATTAAAAACATCGATAAAAAAGCATTTGTAATATTAACTGATGTTTTTGAAGTATTGGGTCAGGGATTTCGAAGAAGAATTTAAGACATTTGCAAATTGTGGATTTAAGATTTTAAATTGATAAAACCCCAGATTTTACAATTTGCACAAATATTGTAGTGGTTTGATTTACCCACGTCCATCGACGATGAGCGGGGTTTATCAAACAATGCCCGATTAATCCCGCTCCTTTACAAAAGGGCTGGATGAATCGGACGACTACAACGTCTTTTCTAATCACTATTTAACTCTTGGCCCCCAGTCCCTGGTTTTTGTGTAAGAAGACTTACTATCCAGGTTGCTGTTAAACTGAAGAAAAATCCGGGAATCAGTTCGTACAACATCCCTTTTAGTATGGGGATGTTGTACCAAACAACGATTGTCACGGCTCCGACGATCATACCGGTCCATACTCCGTACTTGGTCGTCCCTTTCCACAATAGCGACATAATGAGAGGTGGACCAAATGACGCCGCAAGACCTCCCCAGGCGTACAGCACAAGCCAGTATACTGCTTGCTCAGCACTCAATCCCAGAACAAACGCAATGATCGCAACAACAACCGTAAAGCTCCTGGCTAAAAGTACAAGATGCTTCTGTGATGCTGCCGGGTTGATAAGCTTATGGTAAATATCCTCGGTAATTGCGGAGGTAGCAACAAGTAATTGTGAATCAACGGTCGACATCATAGCTGCCGTCGCGGCCGCGAGGATAAAACCAACAAGCCAGCCCGGGAGTATTTTTGCTGCAAAAGCCAGGGTTACATGTTCAGGATCTGCTATTTCACCACGTAAAAAGGGGATCGCTAAAAAACCGACGAATAACGCACCGGCAACCGCGAATGTGGTCCAGGTCATCGCAATAATGGCTGCTTTCTTTACCTCTTTAGTATCCTGTAATGCCATATAGCGCATTACGATATGGGGTTGCCCGGCATAGCCAAAACCGATCGCCAGACCGCCGAGTATCAAACCGAGATACAAAGCCGTCCCGCTATTGCCCGCTGAAAGTAAAACAGCCTTTGAATCGATCGCACCGACCGTGGCGAAAACATTGCTGAAGCCGCCAACTGCGATAATACCAACGACCGACATAAGAATAAGCGCAATGACCATTATCAATCCTTGAAAAAAGTCGGTCCAAGATTCGGCGATAAAACCTCCAGCCATAGTGTAAAATAAAATAATTGAAAGACCGATAGCCATACCAATAACCTGATGGATATTAAACGTCGAGGCGAGGATCTTGCCGGCACCTACGACCTGAGCCGAAACGTAAAGAGTAAAGAAAAAAACGATCAGGATCGACGAAGTTATCCTTAACATATGAGACTTATCGTCAAAGCGTGATTCAAAGAAATCGGGTACGGTTAAAGCATTATATTTCCCGCTCAGCTTGCGCAGAGGTGTGGCTATGACCACCCAATTAAAAAGACTGCCCAGCCATACACCAATACCGGCCCAGATAGCACCTATCCCCATTTTAAACGCCTGTCCCGGCAAACCGATCAAAAGCCATGCCGACATATCAGTGCCTTTTTCAGAAAGGGCGATAACCGGCGTCCACATCTTCCTTCCACCCAAGATAAAATCATCAAGTGATTTTGAGGCAAGACGTGCGGTAAGTATCCCAACAACAACCATCCCAACGAGGTAAATCAAGAAAACTAAAAGCACTGAACTCATATAACCTCCTTGAAATCTTTAAAATTTAGCGTGAATTATTATAAACTAAAATAAGAATTAGTCAATATATTGATATCTTGCAAAAGAGGATATATGGAATATACTTTCCTTTGTGTTGTATTATCAATAATAAGTGAAAAAATAGGAGGAAATCATGAAAATCAGAATTATCATCATGGCCCTTGTGCTCTTGTGCTTAGGCATATCCCAAATTGAGGACGTGCAAAAAGCTGTACCGCAAGCGCCAAAGGAAAATGCAATGGAAGATGTCTTCTATGAAGAGGATCTAATAAGGGGTGCTCAAGCGCCAAAAAACCTTCAGCCCCAGCAAGTCAAGTTCAAATCTGGTCGCAGTGGCTGGAAAGTCCAGATCCCAGGTGATCGACCGCTCGCGACCGTAGCCTATGAAGATGGCTTGATCTTTGTCGGCGGAGGGTATGGAAGCTATGAATTCTATGCATTAGAAGCTAAAACCGGTAAATTTGCCTGGATGTTCAAAACCGGTGATGATGGTCCTACAGCTGCGGTCGTTAGAAAAGGATATGTGGTTTTTAATACCGAATCCTGCATAATCTATGTATTAAAGGCAAAAACCGGTGAAAAGGTCTGGGAAAAGTGGCTTGGTGATCCGCTTATGAGCCAACCTGCGATCGATGATAAATATGTATATATGGCATACCCGGGCAGTGACGGTCTTCATCATCTTGCCTGTATGACACTTGAAAAAGGCAAGGAAGTTTGGGATGTCGAAATAGCCGGTGATTTAATTTCGGCTCCGATCATTGATAACGGCTCTGTTTATATTACCTGCTTTGACGGAACAGTTTATCGCTATAAAAAACAGAATGGTGAGCTTGTCTGGTCCAAGAAAAAACAGGCCACCTGCGCACCGACGATCCATGATGAGCAAATCTTTGTAAGCCTTCGCCAGGAGAAGAAAGATGGTGATGATGTAAAGCAATTCGAGGGTATGGCAACACTCAATCTCAAAGATGGTAAACAGCAACAGGACGAACTCTGGTCGAAAAGAGAAGCTCCTTACCTTGCCTATGGTCGCGCCAGCGCGAAAACGAGTGCTCAAACTGAACTCGATGCGAGTGTGGGATTCGGTTCTGCACCTTCTGCTGCTAAATTAGGTCAGGCCAAGGACAATGTCGGTATGTATTCAGTCGCGGGCTGCTGGGCTTACCAGGGCTCACGACCGGTCATTAAGAATGGCTACTCATACAATGCGATGGGCAATGAAATTCAGGCACTCGATATTGATTCAGGCAAGCAGAAATGGTCAAAAAAATATGATGATCTAACTGAAGAAGGTATTGGCGGTCGGGTTTTTTCACCACCGTCATATGCTAATGCAAAGCTCTTTCTCGGTTCTGGTGGCGGTGAGGTTTTCTGCCTCAGAGAAAAGGATGGTAAAGTGCTATGGAAAGAAAAGGTCGACGGCTCGATCAGCTTTCAACCCGCTATTGCCAACGGCATGGTCTTTGTCTCATGCGATAACGGTATGCTTTACGGAATCAGTACTGGCGACACAAAAGATGATGGCTGGTATATGTGGGGTGGTAACTCAGAGCATAACAAATAAATTAAGACAACGGAGTTGTAGCATTCAATAACGCGTAATAAAATACTGCTTGCTACCTACTGCTTACTGTTTCAGGGTAACGAGTCCAGGGTTTTCTCTTGTGACTCGTCCAATGACCGGTGCCAGACCGCTATAATATTCCTTGAAGATGTCCAGTTTATCTTCAGGTAGAACAATAATCAGTCCACCTGAAGTTTCTGAACTGAAAATTAATTTTGCCCGTAGCTTATCTGCATCCTTACCTACAACACGCTCGGCAAAAGAACCGAGATTCATTGTGATACCCGGATCTTCAATACCCTGTTTTAAATGCTCGATCACTTTTTCATGTACCGGCAGCTTGGAAAGTTCTATTTCAATACCGACCCGGCTTGCTTCAGCCATTTCCACAAGATGCCCGGCTAATCCAAAACCGGTAACGTCAGTAGCTGCATGAGCAGCGGCTTTTTTCATCGCAACTGAAGCATCACGATTGAGCATGGTCATTGCTTTAAGAACTGGATTAATATCCACTCCATGCTTTTTGCCAGCTAAGACAGATTGGACGATCACGCCCGAGCCAAGCGGCTTAGTTAGAATAATGAGGTCATTTGGTTTCGCACCAGCATTAGTGATGATTTTGTCCGGATGAATATAACCGATAACCGAAAGACCGTATTTTATTTCATCGGTGACAAAAGTGTGGCCCCCGATTATCAGAACTCCAGCTTCTTTTGCTTTGTCTTGACCGCCGCGTAGAATTTCGCCCATAGTTTCCGGGTCGCCATTTCCAGGAAAACCCATGATATTCAAGGCGAGCTTGGGCTCGCCGCCCATGGCATATATGTCAGAGATCGAATTTGCCGCAACTATCTGACCGTAGATATACGGGTTTCTCACGACCGGAGTAAGAATATCGATCGTGTAAACGATCGCTGAATTCTCGCTGATTTTATAAATACCAGCATCATCTGCTGTGTTGACGCCGACCAATAGATTCTTATCTGTCGGTCGGTCAAGGATTGCGAGTGCCTGCGCTAACTGCGCAGCCGACATTTTCGACGCTCAACCAGGGCAGGTTATCGTTTCAAGAATATCAAATTTCTTTTTCTTGAAATCCTTTTTGCAAAAGAGCCGACAATGGCAACACCCATCATTAGCGACCTCTTGATCAAATGTAGGACATGGACATACAATATCGGCTTTTGTATCAACCGGATAGTGCTGTTTACACGGGCAAAAATATTTCCCGAATTCCTTTTTATTATTAGTCATGAGTCTGATAACCTGGACAACCCAATCCTGATTAGGATTAAAAATATAGCCCTTCTTCTCGCAAATCCGCTTCAACCGTTCATAATTATCAGCATATGATTTATCTTGTGTAATTGTACTCATAATCCCAGCATTATATCCCGATAGCCTTACATTGTCAATGTCTGTCATGTCAATCCTATGGGTTTCATTGACAATGCGGTTTTTATGAATACACTATCGAGCAAACTACTATGAAAAATTATCAATATTTGGACCATACTGCAGACCTTGGTATCGAGGTTTATGGACAAACACTCGAAGCATTGTTTATGAATATCGGGATTGCAATTTTTGAAACTCAGCTGTCAGGAGAGATAACCGAAGAAGAGCAATTCAATATTACTTTGTCAGAAGAATCTCTTGAAGAGCTTTTTGTTGACTGGTGTCGTGAATTATTATACAACTTTTCTGTTCATGGATTCATCCCAAAAACATATATAATATCAATAGAAAATTTTACGCTGAACGCTCAGATGCACGGCGATAGGTTGGATTTAAAGCATCATTCTATCAAAACAGAAATAAAGAATGTTACTTATCACGACCTTAAAATAGGCAAGGTCAATGATCATTACCAGGCAACAGTAATATTCGATGTATAAGTATAATTAGGCTAAAGATAGTATGGAAAGCTATTATAATAATAGAATTTTAAATATAAAATGCCCATTGAATACTCAATTCTAAATATTAAATGTCAAAAATTTGACATTAGCGCTTTGAAATTCATTTGTCATTTGGACTTTGTAATTTGACATTATGCTTATAGTTTTCCTGAATCTTTTATAAATCAACATGAATAGTAATATTGAATCACGGCGTACATTTCTCGGGATCTCATCATTCCAGGCATTGGCGATGTTCAGACGCGGTTTGTTTTATAGTTATTTATCGATTTATCTGCGTTTCTTCCTGGGTTTGAGCGTTACGGAAACCACATTTTTTGCAACATTCCCGATGATCCTCAATATTGTATTCCAAACCTTTGTCTGGGGAGTTATTTCGGATAAGTACCAAAAACGCCGAACCCTTATTATTCTCGGGGAAGTTTTTGCCGCGATCAGCACATTCTTTGTCTGGTTTCTCCACACTATGCCGGCGAGCAAATATGCTGCCGGTTACATCATAATTTTTGGCATGTCATTCGTTGAGATTTTCTGGTCTATGTCAAATATCGGCTGGAGCGCAATTATTTCAGACCTCTACCCAGAGCACCGACGAACTGAAATCCAGGGAAAACTAACAAGCATTGGTGCTCTTGGCAGAATCATCGGTGTTTGGATTGGCGGTGTTGCCTATGATGGCTTAGCACACCTTTATGAAGGTTGGGGATTTGACAAAGGACTATTGTTTTTCATCGCATCAGGGATAATGCTCCTTTCAACTATCCCGATGTTCTTTGTCCCTGAAGGCGGCGTGAAAGTAATTAAAGATCGTGCCGCGGAGCAGCTCAAAAGACCAGATCAACCAAAAAAAGTGTCGTCTTATACCGGGGTTTTTCTTTTTTTCTTATTAGCTATGGTGTTTATCAATTTCGGCAGGAATTCAATTGCTTTAATAATAACACAATATCTAAGTTTGGACCAGGGATTCAATGTATCGAGCAGTCTTCTAAGCTATATTGTAAATATGCAGTCATTAGCTATGTTTATTGGCGGTATATTTGTGGCTAAACTATCAAAGAAATTCAATGATACAGCCCTGCTTATGTTTGGTTCTATTACTGCTGTCATTCATTTGCTCGGCTTCATGCTCGGTACTACGCTAATTATTATTTTTATCAGTAATTTCCTGGGTGGCATTTCCATGGTTATAATAACGGCATCAGCATATTCCTATGTATCACGGCTTATCCCACCGGAAAAAAGAGGCAAACAGTTTGCGCTTTTCAATGCAACCTTCTTTTTAAGTTGGGGTGTTGCCGGTACCTTGATCGCTGGTCCGGTCGTAGATATTTTACTAAAAAGTGGAGCTAATCAGATATTTTCGTATCAAATGTCCTTTTTATCAGCCGCCGTGCTCGTTATCATAGGTATTGTTATCTTCATTTTTGTTGATCGAATGGCTCGAGAAAAAGCAGCGCAGAGCGTGTTTTAAGGTTGACTTTCCTTTATTTTTGACTACAATATCAGTGATGAAACTGATTGACGAAATTAAAAAAGCAGAAGAAAAAGCTGAAAAAATGAAAAAAGAGGCTGAAATTGAGGGACAAAAACTACTTGAAAGAGAACGGGATAATGCATCAAAGGCTTTTGCACAACTTGAAGTGTATAGGGACAAATTGACCGAGAAAAAACTTGCACAGGCTGAGGAAAAAGCAGATAAAGATATTAAAGTATTAGATCAAAAGCATCAAGCAGAAATCAAAAACCTGGAGAGATCATTCAAAGACAATAAAAGTAGTGCAATAAAGAAAGTGCAGGACATAATACTTAAATGGCCATCCTCCCAGTAAAAAAAATACATATCGTAGTCCACAAAAGCATAAAAGACATATTCCTTCAGGACCTACAAAAGGAAGGCATCGTCCATATTACTGAAATGAAGGAATCAACCTCTAAAGCAGCAGAGGATCTAACCAGGATTAATGATGCACTTAACCAATTATCTCGTCACAAAAAGAGAAGCCCGCTATCAATGTTCTTCAATATGAAACGACCGATGAATTATAATGATTTTGCAGATTCTGCAAGATCATCAAATTATAATAAGACTGTGGATGAACTCGAAACTGTAAAAAGCGAAAGGGAAAAAGCTCATGCAAGATTGCATCAATTAGAAGAAGATATTGCGTTACTTTCACCCTGGATCAACTTGAAGCAAGACCTGCGTTCCTTAAGATCTTTCAAGCAAACCGAGGCTTTGCCAGCGATCATACCGTCTTCAGAATCTTCGGATCAGCTGTTTGAAAAAATCTCAGACATCCCCCATTCTGTGGAATTTATCGACACGATCGATCCAATATCATATACAATCTTTTTTGTTAAAAAAGAACAAAGTACTCAGTTAAAAAGCAGATTGATCGAAAATGAATGCGAGATCGTTGATTTTAAGGAACATTCTGGTGTACCAACAAAGCTCATTAATTCCTTCAGAAAAGAAGTCGAAAATATCCATCAAAAGATTGAAATCTTGAAAAATCAGGAAAAATCATTATCTGCAGATATAGAGCGATTAGAAGCGGCATCCGACCTTCTCACTAATGAATTTCGAAAAAATGAAGTAGCCGGGGCATTACCAGAAACAACAAGAACCATAAATATCATCGGCTGGATACTCAAACGTCATGTTAAGCGTCTGGATATCCTGATAAAAAATGCTGAATATGCTTTCTACGAAGAAGTCGAAAGGGATCCTGATGAACGACCACCTGTTGCGCTTCAGAACGCGAGATTTAGTAAACCCTATGAAATGCTCGTAAAATTGTACAGCATGCCGGATTCAAAAGAATATGACCCGACACCGTTTCTTGCCGTCTTTTTCCCGATAATGTTTGGACTGTGCATAACTGATGCGGTATATGGCATATTATTAATTCTCATATCTTTGTATTTAATGAAAAAGGTGTCCGGAGACAAAAGTTTGTTCAGGATTTTGTTGGTTGGTGGGATCCTTACTATATTCGCCGGCGCAATGGTCGGTGGTTGGATGGGAGATCTTTTCGATTATATTGGTTTAGATTTTCTGATACGTTTTAAGAATTCTCTCACGCTCTTTAATCCGATTGAACAACCAATGGTTTTTATTGCCCTGGCACTTGGCTTAGGATTTATTCATATGATGATCGGTATCGGTATAGAGATAGTCGATAATATGAAAAATAGCGAATACAATCAGGCGATTTTTGCCAATCTTACTTGGTTTATTCTCATCCCGGCTATTGTTTTATATTTTGCGATATTTAATCATTCAATGGTTGCCAAAGCGATCCTGGAAATTGTGCTTTGGTTTTGTATTATGTCAATTATCGTCGCATCACACCCTGAAGGCAAACTGCATGCTTTGGACCAAGTTGTATGGGCAGTTATTATCTGGTTTTTATGGTATATTGTTACGAGCAAAGCTGGTCAACTCCTTCAATTTGAATATGTTATTAAGCTCCCCGGTTATGCGTATTACGGCCTTGTGCCTTTAGTCCTCTTTGAAATAACGCGCCTCAAAAAATCAAAGGCTGCGTTAGGCAAGATTGCATGGGGCTTTTATAACCTCTATGGTATTTCAAGCTACCTCGGTGTATTATTATCCTATGTGCGTTTAATGGCGCTGGGTATGGTCACTGGTGTCATTGCTATAGCGATAAACAAGATTGCGTGGATGGTAACAAGTATTCCGGTAGTCGGGATTATTTTGGTAATTCTTATACTCGTCCCAAGTCATCTTTTCAATTTAGTAATTAATGCACTTGGCGGATTTATCCATACAATGCGTCTACAATATATTGAGTTCTTTGGCAGATTTTATAGTGGTGGAAGTAAGCCATTTAGACCGTTCAAGTTTGAAACCAATTATGTCGAAATTAAATAATATTGTTTTATAAAGGAGGAATAATGGTGGAATCTTTTGGTTTAGCTATAGCAATTGCAGGTGGTGCTCTTGCAGCGATCCTTGGTGGTATTGGATCGGCAATTGGCATTGGGTATGCTGCTCAAGCGGCTAATGGTGTCTTGAGTGAAGACCCTGAGAAATTTGGTAGTCTCTTAATTCTTGTCGCATTACCGGGCACCCAGGGTGTCTATGGATTTATTGGAGCATTCATGGTCCTGCAAAAAATAGGAATTTTCGGTGGCGAGGTATTAGCTTTAACATTGCAGCAAGGACTGCAGGTTTTCTTTGCCGCAATGCCGGTTGCCATTGCCTGTCTCGTTTCTGCGATTTGGCAGGGCAAGGTATGTACTGCTGGTGTTGAAATGGTCGCAAAGAGACCGACTGAAGCAGCAAAAGCAATGATCTATGGAATTCTTGTTGAGTTCTATGCGGTTCTGGGTCTTATCGTAACTATCCTGGCCGTTGTCCAGATGAAAATATAATATGGCTAAACAAAAAGTTACTGAAAAAATCCTGGCCGACGCAAAACAAGAAGTCGGCGAAATTCTCAGCAAATACCGAGCCGATGCTTCAAATATTAAGAAAAACCAGGATGAACAAATTGCCATACAAAAAATCCAGATAGAACGTAATATTGAAGCTTCAAAGAAAATCGAATATCTTAGACGTGTTTCGCAAAAAAAACTCCAGCTCAATCGAAAGTTCGTTGCAGAAAAAAGAAAACTGATCGACGGGGTGATTGATGAAACTTTAAAAGAGCTGTCCGTGCACAAGGAATACCTTAATTTCCTAAAAGCCCTGATCAAAACAAGCGGCAGAGAAGACGGCGAATTAATAATCAGCAAAGCAGATTGGAAGCGTTATGGTTCTGATTTGGAAAAATTCTTCAAGAACCTGAGCTGCCAGTTTACAATCACCACAAATGATGAAATTTCCGGTGGGATTATGATCAAAAAAGATAAAATAATGTATCACGGCTCACTAAATATAATCCGTGAACTTATTAGCGATCAGCTGACGATCGCTGTTTCCAAGAAGCTTAACTAAAGGAGGTACAAATGGCCACGAAAGCTATCCGAAATATTGGTCTGTTCGGTCATGCCAGCTGCGGTAAAACAACTATTGCCGATGCATTCTTATTCCTTGCCGGGGCAAACAACAGATTCGGAAAAGTTACCGAACAAACATCCATTTTCGACTTCGACCCAGAAGAAATTGATAGGGTATGTAGCCTCAATCTTGGATTAGCTACATTTGATTATAAAGATGTCAGCATAAATTTAATAGATACGCCTGGGTATTCAGATTTTATTGGCGAAGCGATCAGCGGGATCGAAGCGGTGGATTGTGCAATTATGGTCATTGATGCTGTTGGAGGTATTGAGGTAGGGACTGAGCGATTGCTTCAAAAAATTGAGGAAAAAAATTTACCGCTTATATTCTTCATCAATAAATTGAAAAAAGAGAATACCGATTTCTATAATATCTTTTCCGCGCTCAGCACAATAACAAAAAGAAGTGTCATGCCTTTGACCATCCCCATTGGCGAAACCACCAATTTCCGCGGCGTAGTCGACATCGTACAGAACAAAGGATTGGGCAAAGAAGGCAAGGATGAAGAAATACCAAAGGAAATTCAGGCTAAAGTTACCGAATATACTGAGAAGATAATCGAAACGGCGGCGGAAAATGATGACAAACTGATGAATAAATATGTTGAAGGACAAAAGATCGAGCTAACTGAATGTCTTGTAGTTATTAAAAAAGGTTTTATTGAGGGGAAAATAGCTCTTTGTCTTGCTGGTGAGGCATTAGAACCAATCGGTATTAAAAGTTTCATAGATGCTGTTATCGAATTTGCACCGCAACCAGATATGCTCCCAGATTTCAAACTTGGCAAGCAGGATTTAAAGCGCACTGATGAAGGACCTTTTTCTGGTTATGTCTTTAAAACAACGGTAGAACCCCACCTCGGTGAATTATGCTATGTTAGGGTGCTGTCTGGAACCGTAAAAAGCGGCGAAGCTGTAAAGAATTCAAATCAAGCAAGTGATGAAAAGATAAATCAAATGTTTCTTATCAAAGGTAAGGAAAAAAAGGAAATATCTCAAGCTTCCAGTGGAATGATCGTAGGTTTTGTCAAATTAAAGAATACTCATACCGGTGATACACTGGTTTCGCCAAAAATAAGCGGGGTATTACCAAAAATCGAATTCCCAAAACCCTCAATTACCATGGCGATCGTGCCCAAGGCAAAGGGTGATGAAGAAAAAATTTCGACCGGTCTAACCCGTCTTCATGATGAAGATCCCACCTTCAAATTCGCATTCGACCCGGAAATAAAACAGCTGATTATATCCGGTATCGGCGAGTTACATCTCGATATCATCCTTGCCAGGCTAAAACGGAAATACGGTGTCAGTGTTGACCTTACCAAACCAAGAATAAAATACCGGGAGACTTTTACCAAGAAAAGCGAAGCCCATGGTAAATATAAAAAGCAGACTGGGGGTCATGGTCAATTTGGTGATTGCTGGTTAAGAGTGGAACCGCTTGAGCGAGACGCCGGTTTTGAATTCGTAAATGCGGTCGTTGGCGGCTCAATTCCATCTCGTTTTATTCCTTCGGTCGAAAAGGGAGTTAGAGAATCTCTCGAGAACGGCATCCTTGCAGGATACCCGGTTACGGACATAAGGGTCACTGTGTTTGACGGCTCATATCATGCTGTGGATTCATCAGACATAGCCTTCAAGATCGCTGCGAGCATGGCGATGAAGGCAAACGCTGAAAAGGGCAACGTTGTTCTTATAGAACCTATCTGCGAAGTTCTCGTGTTCGTCCCTGAGTCATTTATGGGAGATGTAATTGGTGATTTGAACAGTCGTCGTGGGAAAATAATGGGCATGGAAGGTGAAGGAAAGATCCAACGGATCAAAGCATTGGTTCCTGAAGGTGAGATGTATAAATATTCTACGAGCCTCCGTTCAATGACCCAAGGCAGAGGATATTTCAACATGAAATTTCATCATTTAGAAGAGTTGCCCAAAGAAAGTACCAAACGAATTGTTGAGGAATCAAAAAAAATTAAAGAAGAATAAAAGTGAGACCTATCCTCATTGAATTCGGTGGCATAGCATTGCCTTCTTATGGAGTAATGCTTGTAGTCTCCTTTATCTGTGCTATTCTTTATGTTAAAAATACCGCCAAGAAATTCAATATTTCGCCAATAATCATAGAAAACTTAGCCTTTTATTTAATGGTTGGTGTAATCGTTGGAGGAAGAATCCTTTATGTGATCTTCCACTGGCACCAATATGAAAATGACCTCTTGGGCATAATAAGGATCTGGGAAGGCGGTATGATGTTTTTTGGTGGTTTTCTCGGCGCTATTCTCGCAGGTTTTATTTACTTAAAAAAAGAAAAAATATCCGTCCTCAAAATTGCAGATGTTATTGCGCCGGCGATTGCACTCGGTGAGTTCTTCACGAGAATAGGATGTTTTCTCAATGGATGTTGCTTTGGCATACCATCAACGCTGCCGTGGGCGATAAAATTTCCACCCCACTGCGTTGCCGGTTCTTCGCCGGTAAGTCAATTTTCATTGCACCCTACTCAAATATTTTCCTCACTCTTTGGGTTAGCGCTCTTTTTCTTTTTAAACCGAAAACTGAAAAGAATCCATAGAACAGGAGAAGTATTCGCGTTCTATTTGTTATTTTCAGGGATATTCCGTTTTGGTATTGACTTTATACGCTACTATGAGAATCCTGCGAATTTTTGGATCAACCAGGTAATTACCGTTGCTGTTGCAGGTATCGGCCTTTTTCTTTATAGTAAAATACTGCAAAAGAAACATTGAGTATTATCCACACTATCTCAAAAGCGATGTTGGATTTTCTCCTGCCACAACGCTGCTTGCTCTGTGACGTGGAAATATCCTGCGGTATATTATGTAATAATTGCCTTGACTACTTACCATTACCAAAATCACCCCTTTGCCCAAGGTGCGGTAGACCTACTAAAAAACATCTGATTTGCAGGTATTGCGATAAAAAGACGCACATTGACCACGGTCGTTCCTTTATGATTTTTGTACCACCAGTTGATAAGATCATCCACCATTTCAAATACCGAAAAAAAACGTCTTTCTCGAAATTTTTAGGAAGAGCAATGGCAAATCTGATTCGAACCGATTATTATATGAAAAAAGCCGATATGATCGTTCCGGTTCCGCTTTTCTGGTGGAAATATCTGAAGCGCGGTTATAATCAAGCCGCTCTTCTTGCTGATGCAATATGTTCTGAAAACAGCCTTGAAAATATTGAGGTTTTAAAGCGTATTAAAAATACAAGATCTCAGACAAAATTGAGTGATGATGCCCGTCGAAAAAATATCCTCAATGCTTTCCAGGTCAAACAAAATGGTGTCGAAGGAAAACGGGTAATACTCATTGATGATGTAATGACAACCGGTGCAACAATGAACGAGTGTGCACGGGTACTCAAAGAAGCCGGCGCTAAGGAGGTTTATTCATGCGTCGCGGCAATAACGCTGGGGTAAAAAATGATACGGAGACGGGGAGAATGGGTGACAAGGAGCAACAGAGAAAAAAGTTTTGTCATTGCGACCCCGTACTTTTGATAAAAGTATGGGGGAAGCAATCTCGTTTTTGTTTGCCTCAACTTTTTATATGAATAAAAAGGGAGATGAAATATTATGGAATTTTTTGGAGTGCGACGAGCTCAGTCGAATCGCCCCCTCGTTGCAAAATATACTACAGCATCATTAATAACGGTGTCTGGAAAAAACTGGAGACCTTTATGTTAGTAAATTTGAATAGAATCCTTCCCCAAGCCCGCAAGGGCAACTATGGTATCGGGGCATTCAATACATCAAATATTGAAATCACCCAGGCGATAATACAGGCAGCAGAATTACTTAATGCACCGGTGATAGTCGCAACGAGTGAAAAAGCGATAAGGTATGCAGGTATCGAAACAATATCGCAGATGGTTATTACCATGGCAAAAAAAACAAAAATACCGGTTGTCCTGCATCTGGACCATGGTAGCTCAGCTGAAATAGTCAGAGAATGTATTAAGCATAACTATTCCTCGGTAATGATTGATATGTCTCATCTGCCTTTTAAAGATAATCTAAAAATAACTAAACAGGTAGTCAAATATGCACATAAGCGCAGGGTAACAGTCGAAGCTGAAATCGGCAGGCTTGCCGGCATTGAAGATGATCTTGATGTTAAAGCAGGTGAAGCGATCTATACCGACCCCAGGGAGGCAAAAAAATTTGCCGAAGAATCTGGTTGCGATGCACTCGCCGTTGCTATCGGAACATCTCACGGTGCATATAAATTCAAAGGTAAAGCTCAATTACGCATCGATATTTTAAAAGAAATTTCTAAAATAGTAAAAATCCCCCTTGTATTACACGGTGCATCAGGTGTTAAGGTTAAATGGATTAACCGAGTAAATAAATTCGGTGGTAAACTTGCACACACCAGGGGTGTCCCGGATAATCTGATCAAACAAGCAGTAAAATACGGTATAGCAAAAATAAATACAGATACAGATCTGAGGATTGCCTTTACTGCAGGAGTCAGAGAATATTCAATAAGAAATCCTCAGGGTTTTGATCCGAGAAAGATTATCGGCCTTGCCCGGGAAATGATGCAGCAAGTCGTTGAGGATAGAATAAAAATATTTGGTTCAATCAATAAAGCATGAAAAGAAAAATATGAATGCCTGCCCTCGTGAAATCTGTGGGTGTTTCATCGGAGTTGAGATTTAACCCCAATTCGCCTTCCAGTTTTTTAGACCACCGGATGAATTGATAGGCAATTATTTATCTTTCCGTTCTTGTAAACGCTCCGTATGCACTAATTCAGTACATTTATCACAAAAATACTCTTTGCCTAATGATGAATAACCCCCTTCGCTCAATATGATTCTGGTACCACATTTCGAGCATTTTGTCGGTTCATATTCTGGAGGATTTTCCAACTTTTCAAAATTGAATTCATTCGTCCCGTACCAGACATACATTTCTGTTTCAAATGAATCCCTGCAAATTGGGCACTCCTGCCATGTTCCGGAATGTTCTTCGGCATGATGATAGCCGCATATCGTATAACGTCTATGATTCCTGGAACAACTATTTTTAGCATAGGAAAACATTTTGTATGTGTGTTCATCATCACAAATCCAATTTTCGCAGCATTCGGTTTTTGTAAGATTTTTCGGTTTTCCACACAATCCACATCGCGGTTTATCTTTACCGACTGATTTTTTTGATTTCTTCATTTTTTTCTTTCTCTTCATATTCAACCCTTAGACCATTTTTAAGGTCTTGTCTATTTACCGTACCAATATAACTCATATTCAAAAAAAATCAAGTGTGCGCGTAAAAAAGTCGCGGTGCCACAAAGCAGACACAACTTTTTCACTGCCGATATTTCACCCAAGTCGGGAATAGCTATATTGAAAATTTAAGGTGCGAATGGAATTCTGGTATATTTGAAAATTAATAATAGTCCTGACGGCTGGAGTTCACCTGCATTTTGACGCCAGCGGAATAGCGGTCAGGTGCTATGCTTTCTCGTTTTACTTTCCTTCACTAGTTTCCCTGCCCCTATAACAAGATTGTCTATAACTTTTAGTATGGAGGTATCCCAGGGAAAATCTGACTTCCTCAACATCCATTTATTTGCTTTGCTGATAAAATTAGTGTCCTTTCCAACCGGGATAAAAAATTCAAAGATTATTTCCTTCATTAGGCCCCATTTTTCCTCTATCCCATTATTAATATTTGTAGTATCTCTTTGATACCGAAGGGTATATTCACGGTCAATTGGAGGGCAGATATTAGGAATCATGTGTGCCATAGCTTTTGAATTGCCTACAAGGCTGGTCTCGCTTGCCATGACATTTATACCCTTGAATATTTTTTTCAATAACTTCCAATCGGAATCATTGATATCTTTGTAGTCAGTCTTTTTAGCCTCTTCAATTTCAGCTCTTAATTTCACGATACTTTCTTTATAAATTTCGAAAGGCTGCATCTTTGATCCCCCTTTTCCCATCCTGTGCATCCCCCAAGAGGCTAACGTGGCATATACATATTTAAGATAGTGCTCAAAGTTATCTGAATCGCGCTCTTGTAAGCTTTTCCTATGGGAATAGAGGCTCGGTCCACTAAATATCTCATATTGATAAAACGCTGAGTGATACTTTTCTGCGTTTGATATTATGTCTAAGATATTGTCTTGGTATTTACCCATATTCATAATTATTGGAGCATAGCGCCAGAATTCAACGGCAGTGCGGAGTTTGATCCTCTGCAGCGAATTGTTATGCCTTTTTCTGTTTTAATTTAGCAAGCATTTTTTCAGAAATTGTACCAATAAATTCAATTGCCGCCCTTGCTTCATCTTGGGTTATATCAGGCAACCATGGTCTGCCATGACCTGTTCCTTGTTTATTCCTAAGTTTATTTATAGTACAGGCAAGTTCAAACATTTTTCTTTCCATATTTTTCCTTGGGTGTTCCCCTGGGGATTCTTTTTCAGCTATAGTACTCATATCTAACGCTGTGAAAGCTTGGCCTAAAAGCATTGGGAAATTAGCATCTGTAGGATATTGCCCCCATAATTCTTGTAGAACATGTGCTGCAACTGCTTCTATTAAGTCTTTGCTTGTACCAACTACCAAAGCAGCATCGTCGATTCCTTTTTTAGCTCTATCTACATAAATTTCCAACGCTTCTGTAAGTTTTTCCCCAAATAATCCTTCTAAAGATATTGGCGATAAAGAACCATCTTCAGCCAACGAAATACCAAGAGGTTTTAAAGAATCAGAAAGGTTTCTTATCTCATCTAGTCCAACAAAATTAGGGGAGCTATTACGAAAACCACCACATGCCCTTACTGAAGAAATAACACTTGCTGCAAAAAATTCAGCCGATTCTTGTCTGTTTTCAATACCCCACATAAGGACAGCTCTAACTCTCTTCGCTTTTCCAACAGGAGATCCTTTTTTATTGGGGTCTGCACAAGTAAGATCAGCTTTGTTTATTTGAAATTCAATATCAGAATGGCTTGGATATCTTCTTTCCTTTTGGGCATCATCAACTAAACGAGCCAGAGCATATATTACCGTATCGTTTATAGGAATGTTTTCCATGTAAAAAATCCTTTTAATCTATGGCATAACCCATAACGACTAAGCTAACCTGACACCATGGAGCGCCTGCGGAAGAACGGTTAGGTGAAATGTCCTGTTAGGTGTTTTAAAACTCATTTTCGATAGTTGAAACCAAATAAATCTAAGGAAACAGCCAACCATTTAGGTTTGTGGTATACACCTGCTATATATCCTTCTCCACTGCTACCTTCAACATCCCAATCAGCTTCAGGTTTGGCAAATTCATATACAATTTCAAATGCTTCTTCTGACGTTGGGACGATAACCAATGTTTCCTTTGGGTCTAGTTCCAAGAAATCAATCTTAATTCTCCACTCCCGCTCCCAAGTAAAATCAGTTCCTTGTTCAGGGTTATATGGGACAAATCGATATTTCAACCTTTGAGGGAATTGACTAAAAACATCTGGATGGTCATAAATTACTGGACGACCACCATTCTTAAATAGCCACTTCTTGCTAACTGCAATGCCATAGGGTTCATATCTTGGCCTTTCTTGTTGAGATGATGCTATCTCAACGAGAGAAAATATAGAATTTAATTCCTGGATTGGTGCTTCAGTGAAGCACACACAATTTTCCCCATAAGTCCAATTCGAGGTTCCAAGTAATTTGCCTTCATACAAGATTTTCCTTAAAACAGCAGACGCAGAACCAGGCATTGATAGGGTTCCACCATGGCGAAAGCGAACTGAGACAAATTTCTCCTCTGGCGCACGGGTAAAATGAAATAGCAAATTCCCAACATCTCTTCGAACAAGTCTTATTCTATCAAGCAGGGTTTTTGATATTTCTGGAACTTTATGCTCAGCCATATTATACGCCTAATCTAAGTTTATCTACTAATGAAATGAGAATCACGATTTGAGTTAACTGTATGAAACCCTGTTCGTGTTCGCACTGCCTTCACGGCATAATTCCAACAATGATTAAAGGTACAGCAGGCACGCCGCGACCCTGTCGAATAACGTTGTAGAATTCACCTTCGTAGTACGCCACCCCCGAACTCATTTGTGCTTGGAGGGCTTTCATGGGAAGAATTTCGATTCCGACGTCGATATGGTCGCCTATGTAAAAAGCGAGATGTTTCACGAAAAGATCGTAGGCAACAAAAGAGTACTTTCCGAACTGAACTTCAATTGCAGCACGATCTTTAACAAAATCAGTTTGATTGTAGCTGTAAATGGGCGTTTCTCCCGCAGTTTCAATCTCTTTTTTCTGTTCTTGGGGATCCATGGACAGTGTCTTTCTTATAAGTTTTTCGCTTCTCGTCACCCAATAGCTGACCCTGCTCTCTTCCCATCCCAACTTATTTAAGAGTCTCTTAAAATGTGTATTCATGTCAATTGGGCTATAAAGAAGTTTGCCTATCATCCCCTTTTCTTTTGATATTTTTGTTTTGCAGCCCTTTGCATCAACAGACCGGATGACCTTCCTTATTTCTTTCCATAGATTTGGTTTATGAACGATCAGGAATTCAAGGCCGTTTAAATGGGAATAAATTTCAATTATTTTCAT
Organism: bacterium; assembly: GCA_049647165.1. GTDB lineage: Bacteria > Hydrothermota > Tepidihabitantia > SM23-42 > SM23-42 > JAUVZL01. The sequence continues at coordinate 21,013 of JBARXB010000021.1, read as the reverse complement.
TTTGCACCGTACTTTCTTGATCTTTTCTCACACAACTTCAATTGCTTAGGCTCCGGTTGTGGCTTCCAGGGTGGTTTTCTTAAACTGTGTCCTGCTGCCTCTGGATCATAGACAGGTTTATTCATCGGACGCGTTCGTAAAGTCCCGCTAAGTTCTTGTATTATTCGATCATGGGCAATGTTGATATATTCTTTCATTATCTCTGCACCAGCACCTCTTCGGCCATGCCGAACTGCGCCTATAATCGTCGTCCCCACGCCTAAAAAAGGATCAAGCACCCAGTCATCCTCATTGGACATGGAAAGGATTAATCTCTCAATCAATTCAACGGGAAATTGACACGGATGCGCTGTTTTTTCGACATGATTACACTTTACGTTCGGGATAATCCAAATATCCCCTGGATTCTTTCCCAAAGGATTACATGAATACAGACCAGTCTTTGGACCTTTAAAATATTTTTTTCCAGGATATTTCTGGGGAACCCTGACGGGGTCAACATTGAAAATATAATCTTTGGATTTGGTAAACCATATTATCGTTTCATATCTACCTGAGAATCTTCTGGTACAATGGAGACCATGTTCAAAATGCCAGATAATACGATTGCGCATCTTGAGACCAAGGTCATTAAAAATAGGGTACAGAACTGTGTCGAGAGGAATAATAGAACCACTATCGACATAGTTACCTACTTGCCAACAAATACTACCACGCTTTGACAGCGCCCGGACACATTCTTGGATTACCAATGCTTGCTGCTCTATATATTGATTTAACTTCAGTTTTTTCTCGTATTCCTTACCAATATTGTAAGGGGGCGATGTAACTACGAGCTGAAGCGATTCATCAGGAATTGCTCTCAGCAAATCCAGACAGTCTCCTGGATATACTACAATTCGCTCGGAGGGCTGAAAGCTGTTAGATATTTTAATCTTTTTAAACATAAAAATAATTTATGATTACGGCGACCAAAAATCAATGGTTCTTTGAGTACTTCTTTTTACCAAAAAAAACCGAACCCAAGTTTATCTGTACTAATGAAATGAGAAACACGTCGTGTCCTAGCCGTCGCGTTTTTAATGCTCATACCTCCATCTTTATATAACAAGTATATACTCTTTTCAAAAAATGTCAACGAAAAAGCGCAAATAGACATTAGAGGGTATGTGTTCGTCATTTCTTTATCAAGCATGTATTGATTTCTGAAATCCCTTTGAATTGCGTAACTTATTTTGTATTTTGCCATTTTCATTTCTGCCTCATTTCTGATTCCTTTTCAGTTTATTGCCAGGAAAAAACACAGGATGTCCTTTGTCTCTTTAGAAAAATAATACAGGAAAATCTTTAGCTAAGATCAATCCGCTTTTTTAAAAACGTCATTTTTTCTTCAAGATAGCTCGCCAGCCAGTAACCGGTTGTAATGTCGACCGGTGTATTTTACTTACTAATCCTGCTTGTTCCGTTACATAGAAGGCTGTTGGTTCTATGTCTTGTATTAATTTAAGGATTGCTTTCAAGTCCCGACGATGGCAGACAATATAAAGTTCGGCAACCGTGCTGTACTTTCCCTCACCATGAAAAGTGGTGACTGAGAATCCAGCCTTACGAATACAACGGGCTATCTCTTTGAATTTCTCTCTACTGATGACCCTTAAAATAATGTGCCCTAAAGCCAGCCAGGTTTCGATCTTGATGCCAACCATGCTGCCGGAAGCAAACCCGAGGGCATAGAACACTCCGAGTAGGGGGACTTCTCTTATTTTATAAATCACCGTTGAAATAATGGTAAGCCATATGATGATCTCAAAGAAACCCAGACAAAATGCCATCCATTTTCTGCCCTGGACAATGCTGATCGTTCTAAGTGTACCCAGAGAAACGTCAATTATCCGGGCAAGGAAAATGACAATTCCAGTCAACACAATCGGTAAATTGAACTCGAAACCGATCATGATTATGCTTTAGAAGTTATGAATTAAACACAGCCAGTTAAAAATTCGCTGCCTAAGCTTATCTGTACTGCTGAAGCAATGATCATGATTTATATTATCGACATAAATTTCCTTTATTCTCATATGATAAGTATATACTCCTTTTAAATGATGTCAACGAAAAAGGTGTGCATAAACAGAATCAAATTTTTACATTGATAATATATAATGTAATTCTTTATTGCTGATCTTCTAAGAATTCAGTATGCTGTTTCTTTGTATCTTGTGAAGATTGAAGATTTAACCCCAAAAGCCCCACTAATAAAATAACAATCATGATTTGTTTTAACCATACAAATTTCCTTCCTTGCTTATATGCAAAATCAGATTCAAGTATATGCACGATTTCAGGTTATCGCATCTAGGAGTTCATAACGTTCGGCAAGACCAGCAGTCAGGCCAGGTGCAGTGTTACGTTCTAGCCAATGCCCAGCCCAGTCAACTAATGTTGCTCGTCCAAGCATGGATATTAGGTACAACTCGCACAAAAGCGATGTTGAACCGGCCAACAGGCACAGATCTCTGCGGACTTGCTCTGATGGTCCTTCATCCTCTGGTCCGTCAATAAACATAGCGCTATCTTCGTAGTTTGAACGAAGTCTGAGCCGATATAGGTAGTCGATCAATCCGAAGGGCCGCAGTCGCCGGCGTACATCTTCCTTCTCAATTTCGGTGAGCTGAGGAAGTCGGAACCGTGGATTTTGCCGCGGCCTCCGACCGAGACGAATTCGTCTGTTTTCTTCGTCTTGCCATTCACGACGCCTCACTGCCCGTTTGTTCTCCCGCCTCTTCCGAATGCGCTCAGGTGTTGCGTCTTCCCGTGTTGTCCTGAGGGCCTTGCATGCCAAGCTCCAACTGGTCGTTTCCGAACACACGGTCCAAGAGTGGAGTTGATCATCAATCGTAACATTCTCGGCGATGTTCAATGGACCCGCATACCCAAACGCTAGCGTCCAGGGCGGCAGGCAAACACGGCTCCGCGGAAAAAACTCGTAATAGAACTGCTGGGGCTTCCAATGGGTGGTGGGCCGCGGCTGTCTTTTAGAAACAACAACAGATTGGATCGCGTGATAGACCACATAGTATGCCTGGACGACATTCCAATTGTTTGACAGCCGGATGACTTCTTCGTCGCGAACGATGTGTTCACCAATCGTGAGTAGCAGCTCCGTGCCCCAGGCATTTTCGAGACTCGCACGAACCTGATGGCGGTCGACATCAGCTGCCTATGTGCTGGGGAGAATGCCCGAATTGAGCACGCGGTTGATAATAGCGGAGTAGGCATTGGCTTGCGACTCGAATTCTGGATAGGATAACTGTGCAAAGGCACGCAGGTAGTTGGCGTGCGTCACAAACGCACCAGATGCTTCGTTAGAAGGCATGTTTAGTTTAGAGATCTAGTTGTGCGGCTAACATAAGTTTATCTATACGAATAAGATAACGATCGCGGTTTATGCTAGTCATATAAATTTCCCCTATTTCTATATGATAAGTATACACCTTTCTTAAAAGATATCAACGATAGGGTATGATAGATATTGGGGATATGTATTCGTCATTTCTTTACAGGAATCCGGGCGTTTTGGACTTAGGCATTGTTTCCTTACGCTTATAGAATTTTTTGTGTTAATTTCCTTGTTATGTATGCATTCATTTCTACAATCTCTTTAAATTACATAGGTTGTTGTTTGTTCTGCCATTTTCATTTCTGCTTCATTTCTAATTCATTTCCATCTTATTGCCAGAAAGAACAAAGTATAGGGGATTTTTTCTATATTTGAAAACCAATGATAGCGATAACACCTGAGTTCACCTACCGAAAAGCGCAGCGGAATAGCGGTCAGGTGCAATGATTTGCTATATTGTTTTTATTTTATAATTGTCATTCCCCGACTTGCCTGTCCCCTGACTTGCTGTGGTCCTGAGTTATATGTCGAAGGGATCAGGGGAATCGGGGAATCCAGTTCTTAAATCTTTCCTTATTTCCCTGGATCTTCCGGTCATGCCGGAAGATGACAAATTATGATAAGCATATACTTTTTTCAAAAGACGTCAACGAAAAGGTGCGTATAGATATTAGGGAATATGTGTTCGGTTATCTCGGTAGGCCACTCAACGGCGCGGCTTGCGCTTCCGTTGCTTGCCTTTATTATCTGTTTTTTTCTTGGCATGGATGATTAACGGCTTCTGACCTCTTTTTTTAAAGCTAACAACGATTTTCTCTGCTTTTTCAAAAGGAACAGTTATTAAAGAAAATTTGTCCATTATATGTATATCTCTGATCTGCTTGGGCTTAATCGAGACTCTGCTCATAATAAGCTCAATAAGTTTTCTGTCGTTAATCTTGTCTTTCTTACCAAGTGCGACAAAAAGTCTTGCTTTACCCTGCCCGTCAAGTTGCTTGCCCTTTGCACCAACCTCTTTTATTTCACCATAGGCATCGGGATTGAGTTCTTCGTCGAAACAATAGTTAAGTATCGCAGCTAATATTTTTGTCGGATTATTATCCTCAAGCAATTTCTTAGCCCAACAATAATATTTAGTGTCAATCTTATTTTCAAGAATAGTAATCAGATCATCGTATATCTTTTTCTCTTTGGCTTTGATAATATCTTCTACCTCTGGTACTTTTGATTTTTTAATCTCAGTCTTGGCGATCCGCTGTATGAACATCAGTCGCTTATACTCACTAGGCGTAATAAACGTAATAGCAGTACCCTCTTTCCCGGCCCTTCCTGTACGACCTATTCGATGAACATACAACTCCGGATCTTGAGGTAGTGAATAGTTTATAACATGGGTGAGGTTATTAACATCAATCCCACGTGCTGCAACATCTGTTGCTACAAGAACATTGACTTTTTGTTTCCTGAATTTTTCAAGAGTTCTTTCTCTTTGCACCTGCGAAATATCTCCGTGAATAGCTTCTGCGTCATATCCTCTATTTATTAAATGAGTTGCAAGAGAACCCACATCACTCCTTGTTCTACAGAAAACCAAACCGTAAAAATCATCTTCAATATCAAGTATCCTGCATAGCGCCTCGAATTTATCGGAGGCTTTTACCTCAAAGTATATTTGCTCGGTCAAATCGGTTGTCAGTTGCTCTTTCTTAACTGTAAGAAACTCATAACCGTCCATGTATTTGTGCGCAAGGTCCTTTATCCTTCCTGGAATTACCGCAGAAAACAATAGCGTTCTTTTATCAGGATTTGTATGCTTCATTATTTTTTCCATGTCTTCGATGAATCCCATATTTAGCATTTCATCTGCTTCATCAAGTATCAGGTGCTCGATTTTTCCAAGCTTTAGTGTCTTTCTGTTAAGATGATCAATTACCCTGCCGGGAGTCCCAACTACAATATGCACACCTTTTTTTAATCTGCGTAACTGCTGATCAATAGATTGACCACCATATATCGGGATTATTTTAAGATCCTTGTCTCCTTTGAGTGAATTGATTTCTTCTGATACCTGAATGGCCAGCTCTCGTGTAGGAACCAAAATTAGTGCCTGAACTGCTTCGGAATCGGTGTTAACCATTTCTATCAGAGGTAATCCAAATGCAGCTGTTTTACCTGTACCGGTTTGGGCCTGAGCGATGAGATTAGTATCATCTCTTAGCATTACAGGAATAGTCATAACCTGAATTGCGGTTGGCTCTTCAAACCCCCTTTTGTCAATTGCGACCAGTGTTTTTGCAGAAAGTCCAAGATCATCAAATGTCTTTTTCTTTGCCATATATTTCTCCGGTCCTAATTATTATCCATTTGCTCGATCGAACTTAACAAACAGACATTATTATCTGTAAAAACATCATAACATCTTTAAACATAAAAAACATAAGTGTTCAAGCCGGATAGAAATAACCAAGTCGATTTTGATTTTTTAAAAATGTCCCCTGTTACCTTTTCCATTCATGCGTTGTATAAATCCATAGTCAGATGATGATTAAGCTCACCTGCACTATGGAGCGTAGCGTAATAGCGGACAGATGGAGCGTCTTGTTATATTGTTTTTATTTCAAATAGTCATTCCCCGACTTGCCTGTCCTCTGACTTGCTGTGGTCCTGAGTTATGTGTCGAAGGGATCAGGGGATTCGGCGATTCCAGTTATTAAATCTTTATATATTTTTCTGGATCCCCCGGCCACGCTGGAAGATAACAAATCCTGATAAGCATATACTTTTTTTGAAAGATGTCAAGGAAAAGGTGATTGCTCAAAATTCAGCAGATCGATGTAGTCCCGCCCTCTGGTAAAGAGCACGATGAATCGTGCAACTACATTAATTAACTGCTTAGGAGGAATCGGACAAATACATTAGTTCACCAAGTTCTGAACAACCACATAAGAAGGTGCGAGCGGGTTGACAAAGAACTGATTTTGGAATACAATCCCATCGTGAATAATAATACACTATTATGAAACTCTTTTTCCGCCATCTCTTATATTCTACAGCTCTTCTACTTCTCTGTGTTCACTGCACAAACAATGAATTCACCTACAGCAAATTCATTGTCGGCGCCCGGTGCGAAGTTAAGTTCTATTTATACAGTGACAGCTTGGCTCAAAACATAATTTACGAAATTGATAACGAATTCATGAGAATAGATTCCCTGCTCAATCGTTTTTCTGATATAAGTCTGGTCAGTGATTTGAACCGGAATTTGAAGGTTGCGGCACCCGAGGATATTATCCAGCTTGTTCTTTTAAGTGATTCAATATCCCATATAACCGGAGGATTATTCGATATATCAGTCGCTCCTCTGCTTGAGACCTGGGGATTTTATGAGCATGAATTTATGGACCCGGACACCGTGGATATTAAAACTGCGGTACAATTAGTAGATTACAAAAAAATAAGGATTAAAAAAGATTCAATAATAATAATGTCCAACATGAAATTAGATTTTGGTGGGATTGCCCAGGGTTATGCTGCTGATCGTGTCGCAGATATTCTAAAAAAGCACAATATCAAATCAGCGCTCATCAATGTCGGCGGTGAAATTGTGTTGATCGGACGATCGCCTGAAAAAAGACCATGGCGTATCGGTATAAAAAATCCCCGCGGCGAAGGAATAATAGAAACTGTTGAAACAGAAAACTTAGCATTATCAACATCTGGTGATTATGAAAAATTCTTCTTGATCAAGAATAAAAGATATCCTCATATTATCAATCCTAAGACCGGATATCCAGCTTTAGGTTTTGCATCGGTAACCGTTTTTGCAGAAAGCGCGGCATATGCCGATGCAATAGCAACAGCCGTAGCAATAATGGGGCCTGAAACAGGGTTGAAATTTCTTGATTCTCTTGGAATTAAAGGTATAATATATCATGAGGAGAATGGTCGTTTGCAAAGGGTTGAAAGCCAAAAAAAGGAAGATATTGAATAGGCTTTTCCAAAAGATAAGATTGCTTCATCCGCCAAGAGACATGGCGGTTTCGCAACGACTTCGCGGATTGTCACGCTTCCTACGGTCGCTCGCAATGATTTGCTTCAGCTTCTGTCATTGCGAGGAGTCCTGCAGTGTGGGACGACGACGCAATTTCTTTATACGAATTGTGAAACGATGAGGGTAGAAGCAAAATATTATACTTATCATAAGAACTATATCGAATGTCAGCTGTGTCCTCATTTTTGTAAAATTAAACCGGGTCAGTATGGACAATGCCGAAGCAGAAAAAATGAGGATGGTAAACTTTGGGCTATGGATTATGGTGAATCAACTTCAATCGCTATCGATCCTATAGAAAAAAAACCGCTTTATCATTTCTATCCCGGGTCGAAAACATTATCGATCGCGCCAAACAGTTGTAACATGCGTTGCCCATTCTGCCAGAATTGGGAAATATCTCAAACTGATGTACGCACTGAAACCCTTACACCAGATACATTATTAAAGATGTTTAAAGAGCACCCAAGTATTGGAATTTCATATACTTATACAGAACCTTTAATGTGGTTTGAATATCTGCTTGATGTCGGAACTATGATACATACGGCCGGGGGCAAGAATATTCTGGTAACTAATGGTTTAATAAATGAAGCTCCTTTAATAGAAATATTACCATTGATCGATGCCATGAATATCGATTTAAAAACAATGAATAGCGAGATTTACGAAAAAACTCTTGGTGGTAACCTGGATGCTGTCAAACGTACGATAAGCATAGCACATAAAAACTGTCATGTTGAAGTAACCAACCTACTCGTTACCGGATTAAATGATCGAAAACGTGATATCAACAAACTCATTGATTATGTGTCTTCTGTCGACAGAAATATCCCACTGCATTTCTCGCGTTATTACCCTAATTACCATTATGATAAAGCTCCAACACCTGAGAAGAGATTAGAGTATGCCTACCACCAGGCAAAGGAAAAGATGAATTATGTATATCTGGGTAATATTTTAACCGATGATTGTTCCAATACAAATTGCCCCAAGTGCAATAATTTACTCGTTGAAAGAGTATCTTTCCAGGCGATGATCGTCGGGCTAAAAGGAAATAAGTGCAATAATTGTGGAGAAAAAATAAACATTATTACATGATGGAAGTCTGGTTTGGGTTAGGAAGCTTGATGCTAAATGTGATCCAGCATCAAAACCCAATACCCATGATCCAGATGGTAAGGAGGTAATATGGCAAGAAGAAGAATAGGTAATATATTCGTGGGTGTTGTTGTCGGCGGGGTCATAGGTTCCGCGCTATCTTATCTTTTATCCGGAGTATTTCCGAAAGGACCGGTGAAGAACTTTTTTTTCAGCGCCCTTAAAGTTGGATTTGATACAGTGAAAGTGAATCTTGGTTTCTTTAGTTTTTCACTTGGTTTGAGCATTAATATCACTCTCTTAACGATAATTTTTATCTTTTTAACTGTTTACCTGCTTCATAAATTATAGTCATTTTGAAGTTCATTGTAAGAAAAAGGTAGGTTTATATGTATTTTCATGGAAAACGTGTTGAAAAAGAAAAGACAATTACCGTAAAAAGCCCATATGATAACCATGTCATTGAAACACTTGGACAGAGCGATGAAGGCGATATAACAAAAGCCATAGATGCTGCAAAACGCGGGTTTAGCATGCTGAAAAATATGCCTGCCGGTAAAAGAGCTGAAATCCTTGAACGATGCTCTCGTATTATCCACAATAAAAAAGAGAACTTCGCACAGGTCATATCAATGGAATCCGGTAAAACTATAAAAGAAGCTCGCGGCGAAGTTGACCGTGCGGTAAACACAATGAAACTATCGTCTTTGGCCGCTCTTGGTTTAACTGGTAAAACTATACGCTTTGATCTCGGTGGGCCGTCAAACAAAGTCGGTTTTTACCAGAGGGTACCTCTGGGTATCGTGCTTGCCATCACACCCTTTAACTTTCCGTTGAACCTTTCCTGTCATAAAATTGGCCCGGCAATAGCTGCCGGTAATTCAATTATTCACAAACCAGCCACAAAGACCCCGTTATCAGGTGTCATGCTTGCTCAAGCCCTGGTTGAAGCTGGATTACCTTTAGAGGGTATATCTGTGTTGATCGGACCAGGGAGTACTATTGGTATGGGGCTAGTGCGCCGTTCTGAAATACGAAAAATTAGCTTCACCGGGTCTCTGGAAGTTGGTAATCTGATCACTGAAAATTGTGGTATGAAGCGAGTCACCATGGAACTAGGTTCTAACTCGGCAGTCATTGTCTTCAAAGATGCACCCCTAAAACTCGTTGCTGAAAAAATCCGGAAAGGTGGCTTCACGCTTGCTGGACAGGTCTGTATTTCAATTCAACGGGTCTATGTTGAGGAAGCTGTAGCGGATGAATTAATGCGCGAACTAGCAGTCGCAGTCGGTCAAATTAAATATGGTGATCCTTTGCTTGAAGACATCGAAATGGGGCCGATGATCGATGAGCCGGCAATTAACAAAGCCGAGCAATTCTGCAAAGATGCACTTGCTCATAAGGGTATTTTAATTCTGGGCGGACGCCGTGAAAATACGATTTTTCTTCCCACAATCTTGCTTGATGTATCAGAGGACGCCCTTGTCATAAAGGAAGAAGCTTTTGCCCCAATCGTTGCGGTAAATAGATTTCAAACAATCGAAGAAGCTATTACCAAGGTAAATGATACAAAATATGGACTGCAGGCGGGTGTCTTCACCCGGGACATTACCAAGGCACTGAAATGTGCTCAGGGTATTAATGCCGGTGCTGTTTTGATAAATGAATTCCCCTCCTTTCGTGTTGATAATATGCCTTATGGTGGGACAAAGGCCAGTGGACTTGGAAGAGAAGGCCCCGAGTTTGCTATAAAGGAAATGACTGAGGAAAAGTTGATCGTCTTTGATCAGCTTCCCTGATCTTTTTTTTCTGGTCTTCCTTTTTGAAGACAGCCTAGTTCTTCCTCAAGTTTATTTACTCGCTGAACAAGTTTTTCTTTTTCCCCTTCCTTTTCTTTACTCCAAATTCTATTGAGCATTCCGACCGAGATAATAAAGAGAATAATGCTCCATATCCACGGCGCAAAAGTGCCGAAAAGCCCTAAAAGATAGATAAAAAAAAGGAGAATCCCGAAACCAAAAATCACAAAAGCCCATATAACCATGTTTTATTCCTCCATCTTTAATATAAGTATATAGATCATCAGTCTTTTGTCAACCCCGCTAGAGACGTAGTCTCTAACGGGGTCAACCGATTTTCAAAAATAAAAACTTGTGAATGATTCTACCTATTTTCTGAATTTGATCAGTACGATATCTCCATCTTTTACAATATATTCTTTGCCCTCTATTCTGGTTACACCCTTTTGTTGAGCAGGTCCAAATCCTCCGATAGAAACAAAATCTTGCCAGTTGAGAATCTCTGCTTTAATAAAACCTTCTTCAATATCAGTATGTATTAAACCGGCTGCTTCGAGTACATTGGAACCTTTTTTTATTGACCAAGCTCGTGTCTCATCGCCTTTTATCGTATAAAACAGTATGATAGAAAGCTTGTCCATAGAGTATCTCAACAATCCCGCTGAACCTGCGGGGTTCAAACCGGCATCTTTTCTCAACGCTTGTTTTTCCTCTTCGGTAAACCCTTCAATATCTTCCTCTAGTTTTATCGATATTTTATATGCATCAAGTCCTTCAATATCAACCTGCGATTTGCCGTCTTCATCAAAATTCAAAACAATTAATTCCTTTTTCGTTGAAAGTAATGGCAAATCGCGTATTGTATCATCGGGTACTTGCCCCTTATTCAATGAATCTCTTATTCGATCAAGAGCCTCCAATTCATTCCGGCATTCAGATTTTTTCTTGATTTTATTGACTCGACGTTCAACCATCCCGAGATCTGCCAGAAATAACTCAGCACGGACGATTTCATAATCATATTTCGGACATATTTGTATATCTGTATGGGGTATGTCAGGATCCTCAAAACATCTAAGTAAGTGAATCATGAGATCTACATCCCGGATATGGGAAAGGAACTTATTCCCTAAACCATCCCCCCGCGATGCACCCTTTATCAAACCGGCAATGTCGACAAATTCAATGCCTGCGTATTTCATTTTTGGAGCCTTGGTTATTTCTCCTATTCTTTCCAATCTTTTGTCAGGGATTATTACTATTCCTACATTTCTGTCGATTGTTGTAAAAGGGAATTTAGCTACTTGAACATGTCCTTGAGTTAAAAGATTGAACAGGCTTGATTTACCAACGTTTGGAAGACCGACAATTCCTATTTTCATCTTCCCCCTGGGAATGTTTGATGCACACGGATTTCTGCAGATGCAAACAGATAATTTATATCCGCCGAATCAGCTTTCATCTGTCTGCATCTAATCAATATCATGGATATTGATCGCATTTATGTAATTCTGAGCTTTCACGAAATCTTGTCTGAATATCGCTTCAACACCAATTATTCCATTCTCGATCACTTCTCGGAGAACCTTTTCTTCGACGCGTGTGAAACGATTCAGAACATGATTTATAATATCCATGTCAGACCGGCCTACGCCGATGCGCAGGCGTGGAAAGTCTGAAAAGCCAAGGGTATTTATTATCGATCGCAGGCCAAGATGACCTCCATCGCTGCCTTTCTTCCTTAATCTAATTCTACCGAGTGGTAAATTAATGTCATCTAGGATAATCATTATTCTATCTTGTTTTTTTGATAAATAGCTTGAAACGGCATGACCTGAGTCATTCATAAAACATCGGGGTTTAACCAGAATTACTTTATGCTCAGCAATTTTCGTTTTGGCAATTCGGAAGCCTCGTTGGCTACGGAACTTTACTTTTCTATGCCGGGCGAATCGATCAAGAAAAATGTGTCCTGCATTGTGTCGAGTTGCCCGATACTTTAATCCGGGGTTACCAAGTCCAAATATAATCATTTACCCCACACCTTGTTTATATTGTTGTACATGGAGCGCGTATGCCAAACAACGTACGGGACTAACCCTTTTTCGCCGGCGGTTTAGGCTCTTTCTCTTTTGAACCCTTATCTCCTGCTTTCTCCTCCTTTGCTTCTTCAGCTGGAGCTTTCCCACCTTCAGCCACCTCTTCAGCACCTACCTCCACGGCTTCAGGCTTAGCTTCCACAACGACTGCCCTGGGTACGGTCATACTAACAATAGGTGTTTCTTTACTGAGTTCGAATTTTATTTTCGGCAGATTGATGTCATACAAATGAATCGACTCACTAAGGTTTAAACCAGATATATCAACATCAATATGCGATGGTATATCGGTTGGCAAACATCTTACCACTACTTCGCGAAGATTTTGTTCCATGATACCACCCTCTTTTAACCCAGGAGCTTCACCGATAAGGTGAATTGGTACAGAAGTCTTTATTTCTTCTTTCTTGTGGATATGCTGGAAGTCAATATGGAGTAACTTACCAGTTATCGGGTTTTGTTGTATCGATTTTATCACACACAGATAGTCTTTTTCCTCAATTTTGAGATTTATGATCACCGCTTCTTCTTTCAATATATCGATGACCCCTTTCAAATCGTGATGCTCAATATAGATCCTTCTCGATTTTTCTCCATGTCCATAAAGAATAGCTGGATATTTCCCCTCTTTTCTCATCCTCTTTACATCACCTTTTGTCTTAACTTCATAGGGTTTCGCTTGCAGTTCTACTATCATTCTTCAACCTCCTTAAAAAGTGAGCTTATCGATTTTGCATTATGTATTCGCAAAATAGCTTCGCCTAAAAGTCCTGCAACGGAAAGAATTTTTATTTTGCTATGCTTCTTCTCTGGAGTCAGCATGATCGTATCAGTAACAACGAGTTCCTTAATACAAGATTCACTGATTCTTTGAGTAGCATTACGTGAAAGCAAAGGATGTACAACACAGGCAAACACTTCCTTGGCGCCTTGCTCGATAATCGCTTGCGCGCCTTCGACCATTGTTCCGCCAGTATCAAGCATATCATCATATATGAGTGCGGTTTTTCCTTCAACATCGCCGATCACATTTAAAACAAGAACCTGGTTTGGTCCAGTCCGCCGTTTATCCACGATCGCAATAGGTAAACCTGTTTTTAACCTACGGGCAAATGCACGGACTCTGTTCGCTCGCCCTGCATCGGGAGAAACAATAACATAATTGCCAAGATCATGCCGGTGATAATAATTTAAGAACACGGGCGTCGCATACAAGTGGTCAACCGGGATATCGAAAAAACCCTGAATCTGTTCAGCATGAAGATCCATGGTTAGTACTCGGCCAGCTCCACTGCTGGTTAGAAGGTTAGCTATTAATTTTGATGATATGGGAACTCTTGGTTCATCTTTACGATCCTGGCGTGCATACCCAAAATATGGTATTACTGCTGTTATTCTGTCTGCAGAAGCTCTCTTTGCCGCATCCAGAAAAAGTAAGAGTTCTAAGATATTTTCTGCTGGTGAATGAGTAGATTGAACAATGAAGACATCCCGCCCTCGAATATTTTCTTCGATTTTAACTTTCAATTCACCATCAGCAAATTTCCGAACGGTGGATTTACTGACCGGTACTTTAATCTTTTTTGAAATTGCTGTAGCTAATATTTGGCTGGCACTCCCAGCAAATAACTTTATGTCTCTCATCAAACCTCCTTGCCCTTTGGAAAAACCAAATCCCAAGACTCAAATCCCGATCTGTTTTCTCGAATCCTTTTTCCCCTTTGCGCCATTGCTCCCATTCTCCTCTGCTCATAACTGGGGCGGGAGGAGTCGAACCCCCACGGCAGGCTCCAAAAGCCTGTGTCCTGCCATTAGACGACGCCCCATTTTGGCTAATAGCTTGTGGCTTATAGCGTATTGTTTAAATTGTAACCACTTCAAAATACTGAGCACCGATCCCTTCAAGGTATTGCATAACACCTTTTCTGATGTTTTCGTCAACCACAACGAAGAGACAAGAACCACTTCCTGATAGATTGACAATATAGGCTCCACACCCCAAAAGATTAGTCTTAACATCAAGAAGATCCGGGTGTTTTTTAAAAACGGCTTCCTCAAAATCATTAACCAAATTAAAAACAGGTTTACTTTTTTTCTTTTTACCCTTCTGTTCTTGCACTATAATATCCGTTTCCGGTTGTGATGTCAATAATGTTTTGTCGTATTCTTCATACGCCCATTTGGTCATGATTGGATAGCCTGGCCAATATATGATCATGGCCATACGTGGTAATTTAAAGAATTTTAATTCATCACCCTTACCACGGGCATAAGCTGCTCCACCTTTTATAAAAAAGGGAACATCCGAGCCGATTTCTCGGCTTATCTCAAATAACGATTGCTCGGGAACATTTACGCCATATAATTTATTTAGTCCCCTGAAAACACACGCAGCATCTGATGACCCACCACCAAGGCCACCTCCTACCGGAATGTTCTTAGTCAAGTTTATTCTTACGCCTTTCTTTACATTAAATTTTTCAATAAATAGTCTGGCTGCAACGCAACAGAGGTTTTTATCATCGGGAATGTCCAAGCCAGTAGCCACAAATTCAATTTCCTTTTCTGTTTCTTCGAATGTAATGATATCAGCTAGATTTATTGTCGTCAGAGTGGTTTCAATATCATGAAATCCATCTTTTCTTTTTTCCACGATCTTTAGTCCAATATTCACCTTGCCCCAGGCTTTCAGTGTAATCATCTTATAACTTCAACTTTGACTTTTACTACACCGTCTTTAACCATCCCTATCTTTTTGGCCGCAGCAAAGGAAAGGTCGATAATTCTATTTTTAACAAAAGGACCTCGATCATTGACCCGGACAAGAACGGTTTTCTGGTTCTGCAGATTCGTTACTTTAGCCTTGCTGTTAAAAGGTAATTTCTTGTGTGCACAGGTATAATCCCATTTGTTGTAAGTTTCGCCAGAAGCCGTTTTTCTTCCGTGAAACTCCTCACCATAGAATGAGGCCTTACCGTATTGTACATACGCTGTTTCTTGGGCGCCCCCTAAACAGCAACAGCTTGAACAACCCCATGAACCGATCAAGATAAGCAATAACAATATAAACATATTTTCATTATACATCGATTAGCGTTCGTGTCAACGAAATTACTTTTTCTTTTTTTGTATAAATTTGTTGCGTTGTTTATTAAAAAACCATAAACGCAATTTCTGTGCCAAAATTATTCTGGTGATTTTTACTTATCACTTGACTTTTAATATTTTTTTTATATACTTGTCTCGCCTTTATTTGAACTATACACATATTTTTTAAGGGTTTGATAAAAGTAATTAAATTTGGGGAGGTTTTACCCGATTTCATGTGGATAACTATGTGGATTACTGTGGAAAAAAATAACAATGAATAAAGAAGCAAATACTACTTGGAAAAATGTTCTTGATCTTATAAAAGAAAGAATAAATCCTCAGTCTTTCAACACCTGGTTCGGAAGTAGTTGTGGGGTAGAATTAAAAGAGGATGTTCTTCTTGTAGAGTTTCCTAATGGATTTTTTATTGATTGGATTGAAGAACACTACTATAATATTCTGGAGGAAGCGGTTCAACAGCTCAACGGGAATAAGTTAAGGCTTGCCTTTAAGGCTGTTAAACAGCAAGGAGATCGACCTAAACGCAAGAGAAAAAGGTTAATCCTCGCGCGTGATGGTACAAAACTCCAGGAAAGGTATACGTTTGAAAGTTTTGTTGTCGGGAAGAATAACGAATTTGCCCATGCTGCTGCATTGGCTGTTGCTGAAGCGCCAGGAGAAGCTTACAATCCTCTTTTTCTGTATGGTGGGGTAGGTTTGGGCAAAACCCATTTAATGCAAGCCATCGGGAATTTCGTACATCGTCAGCGTAAAAAGGTCAATATCTTTTATACCCAGGCCGAGAATATAATGACCGAGTTGATTGAAGCTATTCAAAAGAACCAACAAATGGCTTTTAAAAGAAAGTATCGCACCAAGGATTTGTTGTTAATCGATGATATTCAGTTCCTCTACGGCAAAGAACGCCTTCAGGAAGAAGTTTTCCACATCTTTAATCATTTATACTCAGGAGGCAAACAAGTTATTATTACTTCTGATCGTCCGCCAAAAGAAATACTTACTCTTGAGGAACGATTAACCTCTCGGTTCCAGGGAGGTTTGGTTGTTGATCTTCAGCCACCGGACCTGGAGACCCGGATCGCTATATTGCAGAAGAAAGCAGAATCAGAAAATGTCACAATGCCGTCAAATGTGGCATACTATATTGCTTCCCGGGTTAAATCTAATATTCGGGAACTCGAAGGATGTCTTATTAGACTACTTGCCTTATCTTCACTGTCTGGGCAAGAAGTTACTGAAAAACTTGCCGAAGAGGTTTTGAAAGACCTTTTAGGGGCTGGAAGCAAGATCACAAAACAGATGATTTTAAAAAACGTAATAGAAGAGTTCGGTTTCAGTGAAGCCGAGTTGCGAGGTAAGAAGCGAACACAAAAATTGGCTTTAGCCAGACAAACTTCAATGTTTTTAATAAGAACATCGCTCAATCTATCGCTTGCTGAAATAGGAGAATTTTTTGGAGGAAAAGATCACTCAACCGTAATACATGCGATCGATAAAGTTGAAAGATTAAAAAAGAGTGATATCGAATTTTTTCAACGCTTAGAGCGGATAACTAACAGGATAAATAGTTGATATTATGTGGATGTCTTAATATATTAAATATATGAAAAAGTTATCAAGGTTTTTTCACACGTCTATACACAAAATAAGATACTGTTTAGGCAGTATTTTAATGGGTTTTGGGAGATATAAACATTTCCACGTTACAACAACAACAACAATATTTATATATTATTATATATGTTGTTATTAAGGAGGCTATATGGAATTTAAAATTGCGCGAAATCTCTTGGCAAAAACTTTAGGAAGCATCGTTAAAATAATTCCTCCTAAAAGTACCTATACTATTCTACAAAACATTATCATTGAAGCAAAAGGTAAAAATCTGATGATACAAGCTACGGATCTCGACCTCTTCATTAAAAAAGTAATTCCTGCTGAGGTGAAAGAAGAAGGTAAAGTATTAATACCAGGAAAGAAACTACTTGAAATAACAAGAGAGGCTTATGCGGAAGATATAGGTTTTAAACTAAAAGAATTGAAGCTCCAAATCACTGCTGGTAATGCACACTTCAATATCCCATCATTAGATTCTCAGGAATTTCCTGAAGTTCCCAGTTTCCCTGAGAAAAAATGGTTCGAGACAAGCATTGGGGAAACTCAAGAAATGGTCGACTCCACGGTTTTTATGGTAGCAAAGGATATAAGCCGCCGGCCGATGAACGGCGTCCTGATACAATTGAAAAACAAAGAAATGAGAATGGTCACAACCGATGGTGCTAGACTGGCGATGTACAAGACAGAAAAGAAAGTTGCCGATGGCGAGTTGATAATTGCTACAAAGCTCTTTGATTTGATCGACTATGCCAAACCAGAAGAAAAGCTGGAGATTTACAGTGAAGAACGAATGATGGGCATAAAATTTCTCGACACGACAGTGATCGCACGGCTAATAGAGGGCCCATACCCAAACTATGAAGGAGTTATACCAAAGGAGTTCTCAGGTAAATGCACGATAGAAAAAGAAACTCTTGATGGCGCATTAAAAAGGGTATCTTTGGTTGCCAGCCCGCATATAAAGAATGTAAAATTCGATTTTAGCGAAAGCAAAATAATCCTCTCTGCATCATCGCCAGATATAGGTGAAGCAAAGGAAGATATTCCTTGTGTTTATGATGGAGAAAAGCTGGGGGTTTGGTTTAACGCCAACTATGTATTGGAAACATTAAGACATCTCTCGTCGAGCGATGTAATTTTTCAATTGACTTCACAATCAACCGCAGCGGTTGTTTTACCAAAGGGAGAGGACAAACTCATGTATCTGTTAATGCCATTAAGAATCGATAGTTGGGAGTAAAGATATGAAGAAATACAGCCTTTTGTTGTTCTTAATGCCATGTTTGCTTTTTGGCGGGAGATATGGCATTGGCGTAATTGTCGGCAGTCCAACAGGATTTACCGGGAAATATTTCCTGGCTAGAAGATCAGCAGTGCAGATAAATGCTGGTTGGTCTTTCCTCGGCGACGTTGGTTTCCACATTACGGGAGATTATCAATTCCTCTTTCCTGGAGTTATTCGAGGAGAGGAAGGACGATCGCTTGAAAACGTTATTCCTTACTTGGGGATTGGGGGTAGGTTTCGGGTTAAAGAGGTTGGTGCTGGCGACGATACAGAATTTCATATTGGTTTGAGAATTGGTGGCGGACTCGAATATTTAATAGATCGGTTTGGCATCTTTTTAGAAATTTATCCGGTAGTTGATTTTATTCCGGAAACAGATTTTGATTTTGAGGGCGGGTTGGGCTTCCGCTTTTATTTCTGAGGTATTGACAAAATGCTTTTTTTAGATATAATGATAAGTTGTGTTGCCCTTGACAAAGGGTTTTTTATAACTATAATATAAGTTAGCAATAATCCTAAACGGGATTTTTGATCTTTGAAAACTTATTTGGCGGAAGGTCGTATGTCCAAGTTATTAAGGGCGCATGGTGGATGCCTTGGTATCTGAAGGCGACGAAGGCCGTGGTAGGCTGCGTTAAGCGTCGGATAGGTGCGAACAACCTTTAACCCGGCGATTGCCGAATGGGGAAACCCATCCTACTGCAAAGTGGGATATCCCGCCTCTTTGAGACGGGAAGTCAACCAAGGGAAGTGACACATCTCAGTACCTTGAGGAAAAGATATTCCGAAAGTAGCGGCGAGCGAAATCGGAACAGCCTAAACCGAGCTGTGTGTTAAAGCGAGCAAGCGTTGTACAGTCGGTGTAGTGAGGTTCAGTTGAATCCGAGTGCTCTGAGGATTGTGAAGTTACAAAGTCTTAGGGTAGTTGAAATCTCCTGGAAAGGGATACCATAGATGGTGATAGTCCGGTAAACGAAACCCCGAGAATCTTCATTGATTGAACTCTCAAGTACTGCGAGTTAGGTGAAATCTCGTAGGAATCTGCCCAAACCACTGGGTAAGGCTAAATACTCTCAGATGACCGATAGTGAACTAGTACCGTGAGGGAAAGGTGAAAAGAACCCCTGGCGGGGAGTGAAATAGAACCTGAAACTATGCGTCTACAAGCAGCAGGAATTTTGATCCCTTGGAAGCAATTCCGAGGGGCAATCAGAATGACTGCGTGCCTTTTGCATAATGAGCCGGCGAGTTACCCTGATCTGCAAGCTTAATCTTGATACGAAAGTACCAAGAGGAGGCGTAGGGAAACCGAGTCTGAATAGGGCGATTTAGTAGATTGGGATATTACCCGAAACCCAGTGAGCTACCCATGGTCAGGATGAAATTCCGGTGACACGGAATGGAGGTCCGAACCGGTGGATGTTGAAATATCCTCGGATGAACTGTGGGTCGGAGTGAAAGGCTAATCAAACTGGGTAATATCTGGTTCTCTCCGAAATGCCTTTAGGGGCAGTCTTGGATGTTCAGTAATAGTGGTAGAGCTCTGAATAGAGGAGGACCTTTCGGGGTTCAAATCCAATCAAACTCCAAATGCTATTACTTATAAATCCAGGAATAAGGCAGTGGGGGATAAGCTTCATTGCCGAAAGGGGAATAACCCTGATCGCCAGCTAAGGTCCCTAAGAATTGGTTAAGTGGGAAAGGATGTAAAGTGACTTAAACACCTGGGATGTTGGCTTAGAGGCAGCCACCATTTAAAGAAAGCGTAACAGCTCACCAGCCGAGCCACTTTGCGCCGAAAATATACCGGGGCTTAAATCAATCACCGAAGCTGCGGCTTAGTATCCGTTTCGACGGATGCTAGGGGTAGGAGAGCGTTCCATTGTAGGTTGAAGTTCTGGCGTAAGCCAGGATCGACGAACTGGAAGTGAATATGTCGGCATAAGTAGCGATAATCTCGGTGAAAAACCGAGACACCGAAAGCCTAAGGTTTCCTGGGGAAGGTTAATCCGCCCAGGGTTAGTCGGTGCCTTAGTCGAGGCCGAAAGGCGTAGGCGATGGAAAAGCCGTTAATATTCGGCTACCACCTTAGTTTCGTTATGAACTATGGGGGGACGCTGATGGTAGAGATGGGTCCCGTGTTGGAATACGGGATCTAAGCACTTCAAGTGAAACGCCAGGAAAATCCAGTGTTTCTTAAGCTTGAAGTGTGATAGGGAGACCCAAAAGGTCATAAACCCGTCTCGAGATTCAGCCGAGAAAAGCCTCTATGTCAGAAACTAAAGTGACCGTACCGTAAACGGACACACGTAGGCGAGGTGAGTATCCTAAGGTGCTCGGGTGAATTCTCGTTAAGGAACTCGGCAATCTAACCCCGTAACTTCGGAAGAAGGGGTCCCTCACGCCTATGCAAATAGGTGTGTGGGCGCAGTGAAAGGGCTCTAGCGACTGTTTAACAAAAACACAGGTCTCTGCTAAGCCGCAAGGCAATGTATAGGGACTGACACCTGCCCGGTGCCAGAAGGTTAAAGAAGGTTGTTAGTTTCGGGA
>JBARXB010000020.1:0-15701 GCA_049647165.1 bacterium | reverse complement strand
CCGGGTAATGATTATTATTATTATGTGGTGGCTTTTGATTCATCGATGAATATTGGTTTGCCGTCGGATACCGTATCAGCTCGCATGAATCCCCTGCTTGCTCCGGGCTGGCCTCAGCCCGTCTATGATTTTCTGTTTTCGTCGCCGAACTTTGGTGATATTGATCCTGATTATCCGGGTCTTGAGATCGTTGTTTGCGGCAAGGAAGGTTATGTATATGCCTGGCACTATGATGGTACGCCAGTTCATGGATCATATCATTTCTTCGATATCCACCCAGCCGAGGTATGGACATCTCCGGCGATTGGAGATGTTAATAATAATGGTCAATTCGAAATGGTTTTTGGCGTTAGACGTACGACTGATAACTTATATCTTATCAATAACCAAGGTAATTGTCTGCCAGGTTGGCCGAAATCTGTACCTGGACGAATGATCGGTTCACCGGTTCTTGCGGATATCGATGATGACGGTGATTTAGAAATATTCATCTGGACCTTGTATGCCGATATATATGTTTTCCACCACGACGGGACCGGTGTTTATTCATCTGATGGTTTGTTAAAAAACATGTCGGGTATTGCTTACGGTACACTTGCGGTTGGTGATATTAATTATGACGGTGATCTCGAGATCGTCTGTTGTGGTAGCAGTAGCAACGATTCCCTATACGTCTGGGATCGCGACGGTAATTATTTGGCGCCTTTTCCTGTATTCATCCAATCCGGGCACCTGGGATATTCAGTCGTTCTCGGTGACATCATCGGCAACGAAACATTAGAGATATGTTTTTATGCTGATTCCTCAGAAAACTTGTATTTGGTGGATTCTCATGGCAATATTGTCTGGGAAAGAAATATGTACAGTGTTGCTGACATTGAAGGAAGCCCGATCATTGCTGATGTAACAGGAGATAACAAACCTGAGATAATATGTTCATATCAATCTGGATTTATTGTTTTTGATTCTCTGGGTGATACCCTGGATGGATTCCCTGATAACACGCATGATGCAAAATTACCAATCGTCGGTGATATCGACGGCGACGGTGCTCTTGATATGGTTTTTGGATCGAACGACTGGAATCTTTATGGTTATACATATGATGGTTCTCAAGCGCTGGGTTTTCCAGTTCAGTTCGGTAATCGCATCGAGTCATCGCCTGCATTATATGATATAGATCTCGATGGCAAGCTTGAATTGATGATTGGTGGCAATGACTATACTTTTTCAGTATTTGATCTTGAGACAGATATCTTTGAATGGCCTAAGTTCCGTTATGACATCTATAATACCGGAACATACCGATCCCAATATTTACCAGGTATTATTGATAATAGCGAATTTTATATAACTGACAACCTTGCTTTTATGGTCATGCCGAGTATTTTTACTGAATGTGCATCTATAATATTCAGCTCGATCGAGAGTGGGGAAAATGAGAAAGTGAAGATATATGATGCAGTCGGTCGACTTGTAATAACCTTTAGTAATTTCCCGGATGAGCCTTTAATCAAGATATCCTGGGCTGGAAACGATCAATTCGGACGTTTGGTACCAGCCGGTGTTTATTTTGTAACTCTTGAACAGGCTGATATCCAAAGGACAAAAAAGATCATTAAGATAAAGTAAACAAGATAAAGTAAACCGCTACCTTCTAAACATCACTGTAACACGACGGTCAAATCCAAAAAGCCAAAGGTCTCCAAGTTGCTCCCCGAACGCAGCATTGTCTATTATATATACTTCATAGAGCTGCTGAATATTTCTTTGAGGATTATAAACATCCTTATAATAAACTGGTGCATCTAAGAAATAAAAACTTGATATCAGGATTCCTTTATCGTAGAGGTTAGAATAATCCTTTTTTATTTCATCGAGTGCAGTAGCGTGAACCAAGATCGTTTTACCATTCGGAGGTAAACAAATGTCATCGGGCTTAATGATCCTTTTATGTTTGTTAAATCCTGGGTTCATTTTCCCGGCAAGTTCCCAGGGATGTCCTTGAGGAACGACAACTTCAAAGTCAATATAATACAAGATGTTTGGCGGAACCACCGCATAGATGAATTCGGCATCCGCCTCGACTGCAATATCATGAACGAAATTACCTGTTTTTTCAGGCACCGTGCTTAGGTATTTGATAGTCTGGAATCCAAACGCCAAGGATATGAGAATGAATACAAGAGTGATCAGAGTCTTGTATTTCCGTAAATTTCCAATGAATTGCGCACCTGGTATTGCTAGAAGTGGAACGATTGGATAGGCTAATCTGAAATAGGGATAATAAAACCCAAGCATGAGAAAGAAAATAAGGATCGTGACAAAGATATACACGTTCCACTTTTCCATATTTTTAATATTGCGCAATAAATGAGTTAAGGAAAGAAATAACACTGAGGGAGCAAAGATCAACAGGAAAACCAGGAATTTGAAGTGATTTAAACCGAGAAAACTGAGATGGCGTGTGCTGATCTCACGAAATTCAATGAACCTTAGCATTAATAATACATATGGTACGAAGAGTATTATCGGTAAGATAATAGAAAAGAAAAACCATTTGGTGTTGATTTTCTTTTTATCCATCAGACCGATTACAAGAAAAGAAATGAAAAGGGGAAAGGCCGAATATTTAGTGTACGCTGCAAGAGCGAGGAATAAACCCGCACAAAGGAAATGGGCATCTTTGTTTTCCTTCATGCCTTTGAAAAAGTACAGGACAGAAGCCAGAAAAAAACAAAGAAATACTGCATCACTCAATCCGGATTTTGCAAAAAATAGGAAAAATTCAGTTGTTGCAAAAAGGAGAACAGCTATGATAGCATCATTGATTGATGATAACAAGCTGGTCAGACGAAAAACGAGATATACACCGAAACAAGAAGCGATCAGGGCGATAAGATGCAATATGAATGTTTTGCTTCCAAATATACAAAATAACCCGGCAACAAGCATTTGATACAGGGGAGGGGTTTGGAAGTTGAATGGCTTACCCTGCATTCCAAAACTTGCCAACCACTGGCTTTGCAGGGCAAAAACACCTTCATCCCAGTCAATCAAACTCGCCTTACTTAGCGGTATATAATTTACAAGGATGATGGCGAAAACAACTACTAATAATAAAGTTTTTTGCTTTATTGTTTTTTCCGCCAGTACAAAATCCTGCCACAATTAGGACAAGTTATAATTTCCTTGCTCCGGGTAAGCAGCTCGGTTGGCAGCATTTGAAAGCATCCAAAACAATAGCCGTTATCAGCTGGAGCGATCGCACGCTGATATCTTTCCTTAAGCCGTTCATAGATTTCCGCGATAGCAGGTGGCAGTTTTTTTAATAGATCATTTCTTTTCCCTAACAAAGTAGTTCTTTCTTCATCCTCTACTATGAAGCCGATTTTTTTATATTTTGGTTCATCTATGTCATTCAATAAATTATCGAGGTCGAAGAGCAATTTAAGATGCATCTCTATTATTTCTGATGACATGTCACTTCCTTTTCTTTAAATCCTTCTCTATTTGATCTATCAGTGTGATGAACTCTTCTGGTGATTGTGGTTTAGTTATCATTTTCTTTTTAGTCAGTTCTTTTGCGATTTGAACAATCTTCCCCAGTGTAATAAGGTACTGGTTGCCAGGATCCTGGGGAGGTGCTATTATTAAAAAAATTAAAGAAACAGGTTTCTTATCGATAGCGTTGAATTTGATCGGTTTGGTTGTTCGGCCGACTGCAATTTCCAACTTGTCCACAGCGAGTGAACGACAATGGGGAATAGCAATACCTTTACCGATTCCGGTTGAACCAAGTTCCTCCCTTTTCAAAAGGGTTGAAACAATGAGTTCAGCATCAGCTTCTTTTTTTATAGTATATACCAGATCCTCTATCACCCTGTCCTTTGTCCCCGGTTTGAGAGACAGAATTACTCTATCTTTTGAAAGTAAACTTGCAAGATTCATCTAACCTCCTTATTGATACGAACATCAAGCTCCAGGAACCAAAAGTCAATATAAACGTATTTATGGAACTTGGAGTTTGTCATTACATCCTTTCTGGACATGATACACCTAATATATCAAGTCCGTTTTTGATTGTTTCACCAGTTCTATTTATCAGCGCGAGACGCGCTTGTGTCAGTTGCTTGTCATCACTGATCACTCTGAGTTTCTGATAGAAGTAGTGAAATGTTCTCGCCAGATCGATAAGATAGTAGGTAAGCATATATGGTTCAAGGTTACGTACTGCGTCTTCTAATACTTCGTGATATTTAAGAATTGCTTTTGCGAGAATTATCTCCTCATTTTCCTTAAGAAATTGTCTACCCAGGACATTATTATATTCAAGACCTTGCTCTTGCGCCTTTTTTATAATAGATTTTATCCTTGCGTATGCGTACTGAACATAATATACAGGGTTTTCGTCTGATTCTTTCAAAGCAAGATCGAGATCAAAATCAAGGTGTTGAGAATTCGATCTCATTAACAGGAAGAATCTGACGACATCTTTTGGGACATTGTCGAGCAATTCCTCCAGGGTTTTAATTGACCCAGCCCGCTTACTCATCTTTATCAATTTCCCTGCTTCCTTGATGTGTACCTGCTGGACAATCAGTACATCCAAAATATCATCAGGATAACCGAGTGCCGTAATACTACTTTGCAGGCTCTTAATTTGAGCCTGGTGGTCTGGACCCCATATATTGATCAGTCGATCATGTTTTCTATGTATTTTATCGATGTGATACGCTATATCCGGTAGTAAATAAGTATGGCGTTTATCCGTCGTAACGATTACCCGGTCCTCTTTATCACCATAATCAGTTGTTTTAAGCCAAATTGCTCCTTCTTTATTATATATCAGGTTCTTTTTATTTAGTTTTGCTAATATATCTTTAACAAAACCTTTCTTGTGTATTGATGATTCACGAGTCCAGTTTTGAAATTCAACACCGAACCTCTTCAGTATTCGTATGTGCTCGTCGACAAAATAGTTGATAGCATATTTTTTGATGTTATCAATACCCTCAATGTTCTTTTGTTTGATCATTCGGGCAAGGTCTACCAAATATTCACCGTGATAACCGCCTTCCGGTATATCGGCGATTTTACCATTTAGTTCTTCGATCCTTTGCTGTATACTTTCAGCAAGAAGTTGTGATTGACGTCCACCATCATTCACATAGTATTCTGAAACCGCGTGGTAGCCGGTCCGGTTGAGCAGTTTTATGATCGAGTCACCGACTGCCGCAGCGCGCGCACTTGCGATATTTATCGGTCCAGTAGGGTTTGCACTGACAAATTCGATCAATATTCTTTGCCCTTTACCAAAATCGAGTCTTTCAGGTTTGCCGAACAATTTTTTCAGAATATAATTACTACTGATCGTGAAATTGATGAACGCGGGTTTGTGTATAGAAACATCTGCGATCATATCATGTCTTATCTGCGCCGCGATTTTTTCTGCAGTTTGATATGGGGGTACTTTCATTCGAGAAGCGATTTTGAATGCGACATTCGTCGAATAGTCTCCCTGTTTATCTTTTGGTACATTGTCTATGATTATCTTCTCATCAGGTAACATCTTTTGTAAAATGTCTTTCAATTCATTTCTTATCATGGCTATATTCAATCCGAGGCGCATCACCCCAGAGTCTTTCCAACCCGTAAAAATCCCTGATTTCTTTTAAAAAGATATGAACAATAACATCGACAAAATCAAGCAAAACCCAATTTCCAGATTCAAGTCCTTCAAAATGATAAGGCTTTTCATGGTCGATAAGCGCACCTGCTATATTTCGATTGTGGATATCTGATAATCCAGTACAGATCACAAAATAATCCGTGATTGGTGATAGCCCTCTCAGATCAAAAATAATGATATCATACCCTTTTTTCTCATCTATAAGTTTTGCCAGATATCTGGCGGCATCTTTTTCAGATAAGGCTTTTGTCGCAGCCGTTTTAGAACTCTTTTTCGACATCCGTGAATATCTTTTTATAGTCTTTACCTATAATCACTGTAATATCGATGTAAAGAGCTGGATCAATATCCTTATCAACGTTCTTGCAGCCGATCTGTTTAGCAAAATACTTAGCATTGACCATATTGTCTTGCCCGCGTTCAAGAACTACTGTTTCATCAAAAGCTTGATTTTTCGTATCACCGATTTTAACGACATTAAAACCATTTTTTCTGAGGAGGTTCGTTACTTTAAGAGCTAACCGGTCAACACCACAACCATTCAAAACTTCTACACGTAAATTGGCATTCTTTTTATATATCTCCTGGGGATCGACTTTGCTGAAGACAATGACCATTGATATTAAGAACATACCTAAGATGATGATCAGGATATAGATTATCGCTCGACCTGGGGATTTCTGCTGCTTATTGCTGTATGGTTTATCTGCCATCGCGTTTTATTATCCTTTTTTCATCAGTCGGTCGGACCATCTTTCTTTGATTATACAACGTGCGCGGGCTAAATCTGTCTTCGTATTTATGCCCATCATTTCTTCTTCATCATTAGTCTTAAAACCAATGACTGTTTTTCTATTCTCAAACAGGCTTTTAACGATATCAGTGAGGTATAGTTCACCTTGATTATTCTGCGTTTTTATCATATTTAAAGCAGCAAGGATAATTTTTTTGTTCCCATAATATGCGCCGACATTGATTTCCTTGATCCGTTGCTGCTTTGGTGTCGCATCGATCTGTTCAATGATCCCTGATATTCGACTTTTTTTATCTCTTAGGACCCGACCATAACCAAAGGGATTCCTCATAACACAAGTCAGAATCGCCAGATCTGCTTTTTCATGTTCATAGTAGCTGATTAGCGAAGCGATCGTTTTTTCGCTAATCAGAGGTATATCTCCGTTGAGGATAAGAATGTTATTATGGGTTGCTTTGGCAATCCCCTTCTTGGCAGCATCACCAGTTCCCAGGGGAATAGGCTGAAGCGCATATTTTACAGTACGACCCAACTCTGCTTTTATGACATTTTTATGCTTTCCGACAACGACAATTACCTCCGGACAATTGATATCCTTTACTCTGTCGATGACAAAGGATATGATCGGTTTACCAAGGATCCTGTGGATTATCTTCGGAACCTTGGAATTCATGCGTTTTCCGATACCAGCTCCCATTATGATCGTGGTAAATTTATTCATCGCCTTGATTTTTTGTGTGCAGACACAGGTAAATATAATCAAATTTGAATAACTGTCAAGAGAAAGACGTTTTTACTGCTCCTTAATTTGTGGTGTGATTATTGTTTGTTTGGCTAATCCTAAGAATGCATCACCAAGTTCCAGTATCCCAAGTCCGTAGTAAAGTTCAGCTAGACCTTTATAGAGGATTGGAGAATCTGGGTTAATAGCGAGCAGTTCTCTAAATGATTCAATAGCCATTAATCTCAAAACATTCTTTCTGAAAAAAACAGCTTTTAACAGATGAAATGTGAAATCATCTGGTTTTTGCTTTGCGATCATCTCAATAGTCTGATGTATATCATAGACCGATATGGAATCGAGAATAATCAATGATCGGGTAGTTTTACCTAATGTATCGCTATTATGCGCGGCAAGGACCCGAATCTTATAATTACCAGGCAGCATATCTTCATCGTGCTGGGGATATGAGAATACCGTGTCAGTTGTAGCAATACTTGATACTATTTCAGAACCCTGTTGTATCTTCATCGTGTACCAATTCGCGCCCGGGTATTTGTTCCATATTACATCTGGTCGTGCGTTGATCAAGGCAGTATTGCCAGGATATTGGATCAGGCATCTTATTGTGTCATCGGATTTAACATTATCTCTTGTTATCATCTCATCATAGTTATGTTTTAGAGTACATATATCATCAAAAAGACCAGACATCTTTTTTTGATTTACGGGTTTTTTGATGGATAAATTTGATGTATCACGACCATCGCTGTTTATTACTAAACGCCCGTTTGAATCAACGGTCAGTAAAGCACCGTTTTTAAAGAATATTGTAGCCGAACAACTGTCTTTGATAACGAGTGTATCACCTTCAAAAAGATAGTCTAATAAATGTGCTTGTATAGTGATGGTCGTCTGAACACGGATGATACTTATATTGCCGTTTACTGATGTAAGGATACCAGCTGGTTTGCTGTGTTGTTGACCGATTGCAACGCAGATAAATGTAATTAAAACTGAAATAAACCTCATATTTCCCCTTCACAATAAAGCAATTTTTGACTAAATACTACATAGTTAACAATTATGAAATTATATTGAGAATAAAACATGTGTCAATATATTAAGATATGAATTTAGGAAGCTTTGAAGATAGGGAGATAAGAAGAAACAGAAGTTGGGAAGTTACGAAGTTAGGAGGCTAAGAAAAGAGTGAAGATAGAAAAATCTGATATAGGCCGTATATCCTTTGCTTGACTTCTTATAAAATTTGAATATTATCTGATTATGAAAAGATATATCCCTTTTATTGTTATAGTTTTTATTTGTTGCAATGAACTACCTATCGGTGAAGAGCAGTTTGATATCAGGGGTGATTTTATCGCTCAGGAGCTCGAATTACCACTTCATAATACTTTGACTGAATTTGACAGTTACCAAAACCTCGGTTCATCACTTAATCTGATAGTGGGCAAGAACAACGACTATGAATCGAGGATACTGTTAGAATTCGACTTTTCTGATACTTCATACCAGGGTCTCGATGAGATAAAGCTGATTTTACGCACTAATACAAATTTTAATAATGATACTATTAAAGTCAGTATACATTTGCTGGATAATGCATTTGATGAAAGCGAGGCTAATTGGTTCAAGAGAAATAATAATGATTGGTGGGATAGTGCAGGTGGGGATTTTGACAGTGATTCGTTACGGTTAGTTGAAACAAAAGGTGATTCTTTGGTCATTACATTCAATTATATCGAATTAGGAGAGATAATTGATGCCGAGGGGTTGATGATCATACCGGTGGATACAGGTTTCAGCTATTTTCGTTCAAAAGAATCCGGTTATACGCCGCAATTTCTGTTGGTCAAGAACGATGTCGTTACTACTATACAACTTGATGATGATTGTCATATATTGACCGGTCCAGAGCCTTTTTATACTGAATCCTGGATAGGGTCAGGCACACCTTTTTATAACTATGCTAAGTTTGTCTTTGACTCGACACTGATCGATAAAAAGGCGGTTTATGCTCAATTAAGTTTTGTTCCCGAACAGCATTTTATCATGCGTGATTCATTTCAAATTGGTGTCAGGCAATTGCTTGAACCACTCGATGATTTTAATACTGAGACGAGTGGTCTTATTGCACTCGAGATGTTTAGCGCTGATGATACGTTATTTGAAATTGATATTGTACAACATATACAACACATTATCGAACATCCTGATTCTAATTTCGGTTTGTTTATCATTTTATATCCAGAAGAATATGATATTGCCAATTACAAAATGATAAATGGTTCACATATTCTTAAAGTAGGTTATATATCGCCACCGCAAGGCAGGTTCTAATGGCTGTATTACTTATTTACCTAACTGCTGCATCGATGTTCTCGTTAGAAGGTATTGGCGAAGATAATTGCATTTTCAAAGATCCATTTCTCGGACTAAAGGACAAAGCATATATCGAGGTTACTTTACGACCGGAGTTCAGCATATTGAATAGAGATGGTGATTTTAGAGGGCTTTTTTGGACCAATCCGTTCTATTTAAAATGCGCTGTACCTGTAACCAAGGGTTTTATTTTTGGAATAGGTAACCAAACAAGGTTTACCCAATCTTTTGACCTATATTTTAATGAAGATAATCTGAATATACATTTGGATGGTAAAGGCGGAATTGAGGAGATATATCTTAATTGCAATAATGATTTTGGGCTTGGCGAAATAGCTCTGCGCGGGTCTTACCTGCTTGGTAATGCGTCTGAAATATGGAACTACTATATCGGAAATTTCTATTTAGTCGATTCTTTTGACTATAAATATGAGGGAAAGATCTTCTCTGCCGGTCTTAAACTGAGAGCTAAAGAATTATTCGATATTTCTGCGTTTTATGAGGGATTTGGTGATGTCACAATGGAAGGTGAAGATTCTGACTCGACGATCGATTTGCCAGACCGGGTATCACTCAGTATCGTTCCCAAGGTAAAAGTCCTTGGAGGTTTTCTTGCACTTACTGTAGAACGTTCATTTTGGCCTGATAACGGACAATCCAATGTTTATCGGTCACCATACAGGCTTAAATTGGCTCTTGTCAAAGAAAGATTTTCTGTTGACTATTTTCTCAATCCCTGGTACCTGAATGATATAACGGAACATGGTATTGATATTTCATTGTCCATACCTATTCGAAGGGTTGGTTACTTGACTTTTGATCTGGGCTGTTCTATGAGGAATAAAGACTTGCTAAGAGAATTTAGAATAAGTCCTGAGCTCAAGCTCGTTTTAACTGAACTTTTTGCCCGAAGACGTAAATAGAGTCTTTTCTTTACATTATTCTGCGTGAAAATAGTTGAAAACTTGTCGGGTTATTTAATATGAAAAGAAAAATTATAATACTTGATGACGAAGAGAGCCTCATTAAATGGCTCTCTTATGCATTGGAACAAAAAGGTTATAGTGTTTTTGCTACTACTGAACCAAAAACCGCGCTCAATAAGATCAAAGAAGAAAGATTTGACCTGATCATTAGCGACATAAGAATGCCTGAACTCGATGGATTTGCATTCTTAAAGAAAATACGCAAAGTCTACCCTGACATACCGGTCATTTTCATAACCGCTTACGGTTCAATGGAATCAGCGATAAATGCCCTGCGTGATAAAGCCAGTGATTATATTTTAAAACCCTTTGGTATTGAAGAACTTTTATTGCGAATAAGAGCAAATATTGTAAAACCTCAAGAATCAGCAGGTCAGACCATAGGCAATAGCCGACAGATCAAGAATGTACTCGAGTTAGTCGATAAAATAGCGGTTACTGATACGACCGTGCTTATATTAGGCGAATCAGGTACTGGTAAAGAGTTAATAGCTCGAGAAATTCATAAAATCTCAAAGCGTTCAAATAATAACTTCGTTACGATATCCTGTGCTGCTTTACCTGAAACATTGCTCGAAAGTGAATTATTCGGTTATAAAAAAGGAGCTTTTACTGGTGCGGTAACAGATAAACAGGGTTTGTTCAGGACCGCGGATAAGGGAACATTTTTTCTTGATGAGATTGGTGATGCACCTTCGACAATACAGATGAAGCTTTTAAGGTTTTTAGAGGAAAAGGAAATAGTGCCGCTAGGGTCAACAAAACCAATATACGTTGATGTGCGCCTGATCGCGGCAACTAATAAAGATCTTATGGATGAAGTAAGAAACGGTAGATTTCGGGAAGATCTATACTATCGGCTCAATGTCATCCCGGTTGTTCTGCCGCCTTTAAGACAACGCAGGGAAGATATTCCTTTACTCGCTGAACATTTTTTGAAATTAATATGTGAACGCGAGAAATTAGGGGAGAGGAAATTCTCAAAAGCAGCGTTCGATGCCCTGAAAAGACGTGATTGGCCAGGTAATATCAGGGAATTGCGCCATGTCATAGAACGGGCTGCGATCTTGAGTGAGTCATATTATATTACGACTGAGCATCTGGGTATGCCCGGTGGTCGTTCCGGTCGTAGTCTTGATGAATTACAGGAAGCAGAGATCCGTCGGGTTTTGGATGAATGTGAAGGTAATATTAGCAAAGCAGCAAAGATTCTCGGCATGGGTCGTGCTACTCTTTATAGAAGACTCAGACCAGAAAAGAAAAAAAATACTAAAACCAAGAAAAAAAAGAAACGTTGAAAAGAAGGAAGTTCTGAAGATGAGAAGATTGGAAGATAAGAACAAACAGAAGTTTTGAGGATTTGAAGATATGAAGCTGACAAAATGGAAGTTTAGAAGATATGAAGTTGGGAAGTTGTGAAGATATGAAGATAGGAAGTTAGGAAGTTGTGAAGATATGAGGTTAAGAAGATATGAGTACAGCAAAAGCAAAAAGTAAGACACTAAGGCATTTTCGAGATTTAGAGGTTTATCAAATGGCGTTTGATTCTGCAATGAAGATATTCAAAATGACCAGAGATTTTCCTGTGGAGGAAAGATATTCAATAACAAACCAAATCAGACGATCATCAAGATCAGTATGCTCGAGCATAAGTGAGGCTTGGAGAAAGAGAAAATACGAGGCGTATTTTAGAAACAAACTAACCGATGCTATGTCTGAAGCATCAGAAACTCAAACGTGGTTTGATTTTTGCCTCGCCTGCGAATATATAGACCGAGAATTATACGAAGAAATGGACAAGACATATGAGACAATTATTGCGAAACTTAATGCGATGGAGAGAAGAGCTGAAAGTTTCTGTTTCCAATCCTCATAAGTTCAAAGCTTCATATCTTCATTTGTTATACAGAGTCTAGACTTAAGTGTATCAGAATGAGACAGTATGGACTGCTGAGACATACTGTTTTAAAAAGCCCATGAAAAACCATGACTTATTTATATTATAACTGGCATGAGTATTGCATATTAATAGAATAAATGATCTTTCACAATATATCTGTTAATAAACATAAAATGATGGATATGTTCTTATAGGGCTTTCTTGTTATGGGTAGGGTTATACCTGAACCATGCTGAAATATGCCTCAAAGCCTAAGAAGTACAATCGGGTTACAATGTAACCATGCACAATTCAAGGGCATACTCGATTAGTTATTCGTATCATTTAATCATGGTTATCGGTTAAATGGCTTCATTATTCAAGGAGGAAAAATGAAGAAAGGTTTTACTTTGATCGAACTGATGGTTGTGGTGGTAATTATCGGTATTTTGGCGGCTATTGCCATCCCTAATTTCATCAGCATGCAGAAAAGAGCAAAAGAGGCGTCAGTAAAGAGCAATATGCATACACTTCAGCTTGCAGCTGAAGACTTCTCGACACTGACCGAGGGTATCTATGCGTTTGATTGTGGAGTCCAGGTAGGTGCGATTACCCTGGATGCTCTTGACTTGCGCAGCATAGCCGGTGCCGCAAACTGGTTTGCTTTGGTGGGTGCCGTTGATATCTTGTTGCCGACCAGCTTCAAGAACCCGGTACTCTCCGCCGCTGCTGCGCCTGCTGGATACTCTCCAGCGGCGGCTGTTTTTAACGCGGCGGATGCGGGCGCTGTCTATTACGCATCGCTTGACGTGGGTGGTGTGCAGGCACCTGACCAAAATTCTGTCGTGAGTTACTCAATTACTGGTAATGGCGTGGATGCGGTTCTGGCGCTTGAGTTGTCGTCTGGGCAGTAATTTACTCATTGGAAGAAACAATATCTTAACGAGGGGTGAACGTATGTTCCCCCTCGTTTTAACATGGAGTGGGAAATTGCCCAGAAAAGAGCAGAATTATTCTCATGGATATCTATTGGCAAATGGTTTTACCTTGATCGAATTGATGGTTGTGGTTACGATCATCGGGATATTAGCAGCCATTTCTATCCCCAATTATATTGCCTTAAAAAGCCGGGCTCTTGAAGCCGGTGTTAAAGCTAATATGCATTCAGTACATATGGCAGTTGAAGAATTTTCCGCGATTTCTGGTGGCGTTTATGCAGGAGACCCTGATACATGAGTTAACCAGGTTGATCCGACCATCCCCGGAAATATAGGGAATATGTCATTGATAACTTGCTCGTGGGATTTCCGCCAATTCCGCCAGGACCACCTGCGGAACCTCAAGGCTGTGTTTACTATTCATCATATCAGCTCGATGGCATGACTCCGAGTGTACCAGGACAACCAGCATATTCTTACGGCATTTCCGCCGTTGGTGCGAAAACACCGATCCCCATAGTTTTACCATAGCTTTTTAAAAAAAGAAGTTATGAGGCTATGAAAAGAATGAAATTTAGAAGTTACGAAGTTATGATGCTATGAAAAGATTGAAGACAAGAAAAGAATGAAGTTATGTTTCTAATCTTCTCAATTTCTTAACTTCAGAGCTTCATTGATGTTTTATCTGTCCTATCCGATAAACCTGTTCTGAATGTAGTTGAAGGATCGGACGACTACATTTTCTGTTTAGTCGGTTTGGAACGTCGAACACACTTCGCCATTTCGCAGTAAATAGTGACATCCGTGTGGTTCAGTAGGAATTGAGTCAACGATTCCGTAGATAACCAATTCCTCTAATCTAAAGGGTTTACGACCAACTTGTTTTGTGAATTCTAGTATTTTATTGTTCAAAAATTCTATGTCTAATTTCATCTTTATTTTTTTAATGTACTTCTCGGCAATTGCTTTCTCCTCAGAATTTTTTGTATTATTATAGAGATCCAGCCACAAGGTGAGTGCGGTCTTTAAATCTCCGAGCCTATAATAGGTAACAAATGCTGCCCAGCGTTTGGGTACATCTGGAGCATCCGGTTTTTGTGAAGCAATACGAAAATATCTCTGTGCAATACGATGTTCACGTAAGAATACATAGTGAATAAAACCATACATAAATGGTATACGCCAGTCATCCGGCATTGCGCGCATGCCTTTTTTCAGCAACTTCCTTGCCTGATCAGGCCGTTGGGCATCGTGGGTAAGCATTAACCCACCCAGGGTATATGCATAAGTAAAATGTATATCCAGGGTAGTCAATATATCAAGGATATGATACATCATCTCAAATTTCGTGTCGGTCAAACGGTGTTCACCATAATACTGAATAAAACGTAACCATATCAGGTCAGCGAGTGGCGCATAAAAACCCATGGAAAAAATCCGTAGGGCTCGGCCTGAAGGGAAATACATCAATTCACCGATTATCTCATGTGTTGTTCTCGTTGTATCTATGCGGTATGAGAGATTGATAATGAGCGCAAGGAGCATAATGAATAGAATAATTTTCTTCATGAAATATTTAACGTCCTATCTTTGGAGTAGAGCCTTTAGGCTCGTCGATATAATCAGTAATTGGATAACTCATAAACGTATCTGTAAGCCATTCCTGCCCTTTCGTTTTCAGATAATAGATGTAACTCGAGAAATCATAGAACCGCAGATTATCAAATGCATCGATCAATCTATGTTTGATCGGGTTATTATGAATATAGTTGAAGCGTATAAAAAAATCATTTTTGTTTCTAATGCATGTATCCCAGTAACTATACCAGATTTTTCTTCCCCTTTGATTATCCAGTTTATTAATGTAATAGGAACTACTTCCATTTATCGAATTCATCAACTTGCCTATTATCCTACTCCTCCGGATTTTAACTAATATGTGATAGTGGTTTTCCATAATAACCCAGGCGAAAAGATCACATTTCAGCTCTTTAGTCGAGTCGAGGATTGCACTGCGTAATTTCTGCTTGCTACCAACAGCGCGCACATATCTCTGTCTATCCATGGTTGATGCAGTTATCATATAGTACATATTGTCAATGTGGAGGTGCGGAGGATTATGATATGAAAAGCTTTTCATTATTTTGACGGGCGTAAACGCCCTACTCCTATAGTATTTATGTGAGGCAGTACGCCACATTTTTACTTAAATTCACGTCCCTCAAAAACAAGGATTGCCAGGTAGATAAGAAAAACCGTATAAATCATCCCATATGCGACCGTGAATATTAACTGGTCTGCATAGAGCGGTAGTTTATGAACAAGCTC
>JBARXB010000019.1:0-28727 GCA_049647165.1 bacterium | reverse complement strand
GACTCACGAATACGGCATCTAATCTTTTAATTACTTAATTACACAATTACATAATAACTCAATAGCTTTATTTTTTCTTTCTTCCTAGTTCTTAGTTCCTAGTGCTGAGTATATCTCAAGCGCAGCGTGCCTTCAATCCGCCAAGTTGTGTGGCGGATGTGTCTTCAGCCTGCCCCGTTAAACGAAGTTGTATGGGGCCGAAGGCGTGTTCTGTCAATGTATTATCCCCAGCCAATCACCGAGTATGAATTGTAGTCTGCCGATCAAAAGGCTGATACGAGCCATGACCGTATAACCGAATGCTGCACCAAAACCGATCATCACAAAAACAATACCAATTTTCGATGTCACGCCCAGTACACCTTTGTGTTCCTTTGAGAAGTAAAAATAAGACAGGGAACAGAGTACCCCTATGAAAACTATTACAGACCATGCAATCCCCCATGAGCCAGCATTCCATGCCTGAAAATTATGTGGTGTCAGAATCGTTCCCTGAATCTGTTTTATAATAAATGCTTGTACTGTAGCTGGTATGGAGGCTCCAACATAATACCCTATTGTTATGCCGATTGGAATCCGCACAAGCCAGGAGACTCTTGGTATGAACCTTGTGAAATATAGGATTCCAATAATAAATGGGATAATGTACAAAAGCCTGCCCTGTCGAAATAGGGGGTCAAAAAGGGTTGGCATTAGGATATTATGCCAGTAGAATGTTACTGCATAGCCGTTCGCGACACCTATGAATAGGTGCTCTGCAAATCTGTAAAGAGGATTGTCTTTGTACAGAAAAGAAAAGACTGCCAGGCTTAAAAGTGCGCTAATCCATAGCCATGGGTCGAGAGAAATACTCATTTTTGCCTCCTTTTCTGCATGAAATATCCGATATTACCGACAATAATGAAGGCGATCATGACGAGATGACCATAGGTCAATGAAGGTAAAGCCTCACTTGCTTTTCTACTCTTTTTGATATTCAAACGGGTTTCAACTAGCTCTTCATATTCTGCTGCGCCTTTCATTCCAGTCATCAGTCCTGTGAACTGACCGGTCTGATAGTACTGGTAAAAATCGGCAGCTGAAACTGCCGTAACACCAGCTGCCACTGCTACCCCGAATCTGTTCTGAGCATAGGCAATCCATGACCTTGGGATAGAACCAGCACATAGTGAGACAAGCAATGCGACGTCATTATAGTTTCTTGCATGTTTCATTAATGGTAGCGTATCGGTTTTATTGCCATAATAGTCAGCTGGATAGACATTAATGATACTGATCCCCATGCCGAGCATGGGAATGAGCGGCGGAGGCTGCCAGCCGAGAAACACATAGTCTCTTCCATAGATAATACTGTCAGCATTAGACTGCGCTACAGAATTGAATTCTTCAGTAACCTCAGTTAAGGCTTTCTGGGCAAGACCAAGGGGTTGGACATAGAGACATAAGGCAAGGACCTTTATTCTTTTTTCAAAAGCATGGCGCAGAAGTGCAAATCCCATGGGTTCGAGCTCAGGCATGTCTTGAGGGGCATATTCAAAATCAATGATCAATACCTTGTCTTTTGGAATCGCATCTACAGCATCGTACAGTCTTTCAACCGGTTGCATTACTCTAACTTTTGCTGGAGAACGGAGGATCAAAGGGATTACAACTACAATTGCGAGAACAAGATAAATAATGCGCCGGTCAATTTTTGTTAATCTTTCGACAATCTTCATTCGCCACCTCCAAGCCAGGAGCGTTCTATTCCGAGGATTATCTTGAGTGATGTGGCAATCATGCCAAGGGCAATACCTAATAATATCCCTCTCTGTCCGGCAACATTCGGAACAGTCATTATCCATTGAGCGAATGAAGGCAGGTGGGGTGAGATCTTATATCCTAAAGGGATTATTCCGAGCATTACGATAAAAGCTGTAATCAAAAGTAGAGTTGCCTCATAAGAACGGGCGCGGAATGCACGGTATGATGCCGAAGCCATGAAGAATGCAAGTAGAGCAAACATCGTAGCACCGAGCGGCATGAAGATATTTTCGTAGAGAGTCTGGATATCAAAATGAAATGAGCCGATAAGAGTAGGCAGGGGTCCGGTACCTGCAACGCCGCCAAAAAGCCCAATAATAGAACTTACCAAAAACGAAATAATCAGAATCCAGGAGTACTGCCAGTTTTGCCGCTTGCGTTTGATCTTGTCCATGTGTACTCTTAGTAGACTGCCGAGTCCTAAGACAAGGGCGAACGCCACAAGGATCTTGAGAATGTCATTACGTATTGATTCGTCAAGGTTCTGTACAATTGGATGAGGGATAATAAACGGGATAATACCGAGGATACCAAATATGATAACAAGAAATAGCGGAAATGTTCTTTTCATTTTATTCTCCTATCTAAACAAACTAAGGATTGGGAATTTTGTTAGAAGGCCAAGTATTGAAGCAGCGATTAGTATCGTACCGATTATCAATTTCCCCCAATCTTCGCCTTTGATCGCACCAAGAAGAAGCGGTTCTCTTGAGATATAAGCTGAAGCAGCGTACAGTTCTTCACCGATGAGCGTATAATCGCAAGCAGTAATGAAAAACGGCAACTGTGCCAGGGCATCAGTGCCGGCAATCTGAATAGCACCGGTTGATGCACCGGTTTCTGCCAGGATGAGTGATTCAGCATAGAAATAACCGATGAGGAAGTTCGCTGCTGGTTTTTCTCTAACCATGATTCCACTAACACCAGCTGCATACGCAAATTGCGAATCGGTTAGAAAATAGACACTGTCCGGATCGAATGCATCAGGTCTGCCAGCTTCAGTGTATGCTTCTTTGACGATTTCGCTTGCTACCGTATAGACAATCGGCCGGTTATTTGGGCATATGAGCTGTGTATTATATTTAGCACACTTTTTTGCCACTTCACCGAGAATGTTTAATGAGGCGATGGTTGCAATGTCCTCAACAAAACCGAGTCCGAGCGAATAGAGTATTGGTTTTCCCATTTCAGTGGCGCGACCAATCGCATCATCAACCGCTTGCAATCCCGCGATCTTTCTTATGAAGAGTTCTTTACCTTTACGTGCATTATAAATGAAGTACAGAATAATACCACCAAAAAGGAACATTGCAATGAAAATATTGATCTTAGCGAGATTTATCCACTGAGGACTACTCATTGCTTCATTCGACGGCTCTGAGAAAGCTCTAATAGTGTCTGATAATGCAGCTACCTTATAGATGTAGGTCTTGCCGTCTTCTGAATTACCTTCATAAAACTGGCGACCTCTGCCAATAAAGCCAAGCAGTTCGAATTCGACGCCATCTTCGCTGCGGTAAATTTCATAGCCGTCGAGAAGCGCATCATCCTGCGATAATTGCCACTCAATTGAGATTGATCCACCTCTGTCATTTGGTGAATCGAATGCTCGCACCTGACCGGGTGGTGCCAGGGCAAAGATCGCGGTAAGCAGAATCAAGTTCATAAAACCTCCTTTCTTTTTTTGAAAAAACGTATTCGTAAATCGTTTTTCGTATTCGTGTATTTCATAATAACTCTCATTTTAACCAAGGCTTTGAATTAATCGTGTTAGCATTCTGCCAATACGATCATAATTATCTGATAGAATTTTGCTGTTGTCTGGATCGATATAGCCTAAGTCTCTGCTCAAAATGATTTGATAGGATATTTCTCCTGCAGAGCCTTTTGCTATAGAAACAAATCTTCGATATTCAGCCCTGGAATTCCTGGCTGCTCCTTCAGCAATATTCATCGGTATTGAAGATGCAGCTCTTCGCATTTGTGAGGCTAATGCGTATAGTTCGATTTTAGGAAATTTGCTGGTAATTTTATAAATTTCGAGTGTTAATTCATGAGCCAATTTAAAAACATTCATATCCCATACAGTTCTAATATTCTTTTTTCCCATTATACCTCCTTTTTGTTTTGACGAGTACGAATTACGACTTACGAAAAACGCTTTTCTTCACACTCACATGGTGTTTCGCCACACTTCGGGCATCCGTGGGTATATTTTTCCATCGTTTCTTCAGCATCGATCTCGAGAATCGAACCAACCGAAAGAAGCCAGGCAAGACAATCAGCAAATTCCTCTTTGATTTTTTCACGGTTACCTTTTCTTATTGCCCGTGTAAGTTCACCGATCTCCTCGACTAACCAGTTGAAAGTCTTACTTAGTCCTCTCGAGGAGTCCTTGGTGTAATATATTTTTTTAATGAGGTTTTGGTATTGATTTAAGTCCATTAGTTGAGATGGCTTATGGGTTTGGGAAAGCCTGCTCTCGGAGAACGAGGTTCTCCGGAGAATGCGGGATGGTTTGATAAATGTATGTCAAAGTGGTAAAGCAATTCTTTTACGATGTTGCTTTTGTGGTTTGCCAATTTATTGGCTCTTATCTTTTGTGTAGTTAATCAAATTATTGAGAACGTTTCCCTTGCAGTTACTCGATTTATTGAGAATGTCCCTCTTGTAGTCTGCCAATTTATTGGCTCTTTTCTCTTGTGTAGTTACTCAATTTATTGAGGGCGGATAAAAAAAGGGAAGGACAGAGCCCTTCCCTTTTTTATTATTCGACTTAGTCGAAGTGTAATGTTGCGGAGAGTCTCCAGTTTGTCATGTCAGTAAGATCGTTGAAGCCCATTAAGTCGAGCTGGAAAGTCTTAGTGACACGCCAACCCACACCATAGTAGTAGTTCGTTGCAGGATTTGTTTCATTATCAATTTCTTCAGTATTTTCAGGCATTGCACTCGGGTCTTCATATGTGTAGGTGGTTGTATCGAACACCACGGTTTCTGTCACTCTCTGTCCCCAGTCATCCAAAACATTCGTCGTGGTGATATTATTCTTGGTAATAGTATGGACAGCGCCGAGTCTGAAGACAAATGGGTCTGTTAGATTGAATTCAATACCGACCGGGATAGTAAAGATATTGGAGCTACCTTCTCTTATCGTACTCCAGGTTTCGCTTTCCCACTCAGTATAACGATAATCCAATGTATCACCCATTGTTGTTTCATCATAGACCTGTACTATTACTGATGTATCTCTGGCTGATGTAGAATCATTATATGAATTCATGCCCCAGAAAAAACCAAAGCCGAGTCTGAACCTGTCTGAAACGTCAAAAAGCTGTTTGGTTCCGACGCGGAAACCCATAGTACTGCGACCGCCGTCATAATAGGTCCATGTGTTTGTCGTATCATAGGTATAGTCACCATAGATCTCTTCACGACCAGACCAGTAATAAGCCATGGCATCATCACCATAATTGACTGACTCAGTGTAGAAACCGATATAGTATCTACCCTGCGCATAGTCATTATAATCATAAAAGGCTTTTAAGTTCAGCGAGATACGGCTGCCTGATTCAGGCTCTAATGAAGAATCAGCAAATGCCGCCAAAGTATAATCAGTATTGGGATGTGCTGGATGATTGTATGAGGCTGAATCGCCGTAAATTATTTCTTCGTTATCAAGACTTAACATACGATAACGGGCATCCATACCCAAAGAGAATTTCTCTTTATCGAGCCAGGCACTCA
This sequence comes from bacterium, assembly GCA_049647165.1. GTDB lineage: Bacteria > Hydrothermota > Tepidihabitantia > SM23-42 > SM23-42 > JAUVZL01. The sequence goes on along the minus strand of JBARXB010000019.1, from coordinate 23,180 downwards.
GGATGATCTCATTCTGTGTTGAGCTGTACTTATCATCACCAGCAATATTAGCTGTGTCCTGATGAGTTAGAGTATCTTCGAGCAGATCTGTAGTGAAATAGTTATAGACTGCATTATTGGCAGGATCAGTCACTGTCGTGCTCATCGTATTGCGCATAAAACCAAGACCAACACGCAGACCGGTCAGGTCTGTGCCGACACCGATATAGAAATCCTGAGCACTTGATTTGTCAAATGCCTTTCTAATTTCAGTTGTCGTTGTGCTGTATTCGAATTCACCAAGCGTATCATTCCACACATTATAGTCTACGGTTGTAACCTGACCTTCACCATATATTGGGTTACCATTTGGATCGTCAAGACCAGTGTAAAGAGCATCTTTATCAGAAGTCATATCTATAACAAGACCGGGACAATATTTCCCGAAGTTCTTTGTGCCCCCGATGAGAAAATACGGGACACTACCATTGGAGAACAGTTCCTCAGAACCCGTAACAAAATTCGAAAGGCTAGTCCAGAGTCTGGCGCCTTCGATTTCCGGAATCCTTGCAGGGTCAAAGAGAAGATCATAATCATCCTCCCATAGTCTAGCAGTTGATTGATATCTGAATGACTCAGTTACCAATCCAAACGATAGCGACAACATCAACGCTATTGTTATGGCATATTTCATTTTGCCTCCTTTTTCTAATGCCACCTTCCAGTACGAAAACCTTGTATTTATGATTGTACCACCTCCTTTCCTGATAGTAACAGGATGAGTACAACATTTCGTACGTTAGCTTATACGCTGCATATTGTATATGCTAACATATTCAATGATTATACATACAATTGTAAAATTGTCAAGGAGTAATTTAGGTAGGGACGGTGCAAGACTCTGTATCATCAGAGATTGCCACACCCATTTACAATGGGTTCGCAATGACAAACAAATTTGCAGTGGTAATGACACCGAGTCTTGCACCGTCCCTGTATTGACTTGAGGACAGATTCCATTAAAATAGACGATGCTTAAGCTTATCGATATTGGCTATTCTGTTGGTGAACGGGTATTATTCTCACGCGTTAACCTCAATATTAACAAATTCGACCGATTTGGTCTTGTTGGTGCTAATGGTACTGGAAAAACCACTCTATTGCGTATAATATCTCAAGAAATATCGGCGACAAAGGGTAATGTTGCCAAGTCGAAGAATTTCAGGATCGGCTCTTTACCCCAGGAAGAGATCGTGCTCCGTGGTAAAACACTGCTTGAGGAAGTCCTTAAAGACTTTCATAGTCATCTTGATACGCTATCCGAGCTTGGCGAATCAATAGAGGAAAGTCCGCATTCCAAGGAAAAATTAGACGAATATGCCCGTGCAGAAGATAAATTTCATAGCTTTGGTGGTTATGACTACGAAGCTGAAGCATACAAGGTTGTTCATGGTCTTGGTTTTATTGATGATGATTATAATAAACCGGTGGAAGAATTCTCGAGTGGTTGGCAGATGCGCATCGTTCTGGCAAGATTGCTTTTGAATAGACCCGATTTACTTTTACTCGATGAGCCAACAAACCATCTTGACATTGAATCTATTGAATGGCTTGAGGATTATTTGGACAATTTTAAGGGTGCGATAGTGATTGTTTCACACGATCGATATTTTCTCGACCGTGTCTTAAAGACGCCAAAAGGAACCACTGGCATCTATGAAATAGATTTTGGAGAAACGCGTTACTACCGTACAAATTATACCGGGTATCTTCGGGAATCACGGATTCGAAAACAACGTATTATTCAGCATGCTAAAACACAGCAAAGAAGGATCAGGGAAATAGAAGATTTCATTGCACGTAATCGCGCTAATAAAGCAAAAGCAAAGCTTGTAAAAAGCCGGGAAAAGTATTTGGAGCGCATGGAGCTTGTCCAGGTTGAGTCGGAAAGAAAGAAGATTCGCGTTAGCTTCCCGGTCGAACCAATTCATAGTCAGCGTATCATTGAGTTGAGAGATATAGGGATGGTGTATAATAACAAAGAAATCTTAACTAATATCAATATTTCAATTGAAAAAGGAGATAGGATCGCACTGATCGGCAAGAATGGTGCTGGTAAATCCACGCTATGTCGTATAATTACCGGTGATGAAAAGCCGACTTACGGCACAAAAAAGAGCAGCGAAAAGATAGAGATCGGTGCTTTTTCACATGAGATTTTACTGCGTCTTATTCCATCTAACACAGTCCTTGAGGAAGCTGCTAAGGATGCTTCAGCCGAGGTGAATAGAAATCTGCGTGGATTTTTAGGGCTGTTCTTATTCTCGGGAAGTGATGTTGAGAAAACGATAGATGTCCTGAGCGGTGGAGAGAAAACACGCCTCGTGGTTTTAAAGGCTATGATAAAACCATCAAACTTGTTGATACTTGATGAACCTACATATCACCTTGACCGGGATTCGGTCGATGCTGTTAAGCAGGCAATATTAGCTTATGGCGGAACTACAATATTGGTATCCCACAACCGTGATTTGATAGCATCTTTTGCAACCCGGGTCATTGAACTAAGAGACGGCTGCCTGTATGATTATCCGGGTGATTATCAATACTATTTGTGGAAAAAAGGGAAAAAACAACCTCAGGTACAGAATAAACAATCGACAAAGAAGACCAAACAATCCCCGCAGGAAAGACTACGACTGCAAATAATTGATAAAGAAGCGCGTCGTCATAAACTGAGGGAATCTTTTTCACGTCCTGGTTTGATCAATAATCCCCGGAAATCAAAAAAACTTTTTGATGAATATCAAAGACTGGCAGATGAAATCGAGGAACTGGAGAATCAGCTGACCTCGGATATGGAAAAATGAAATTTTTGGCAAATAACTTCAAAGACGCTCGACCAGAAGAAATCGGTACCAAGGCACGGAACCTATTTCGTTTAAAGAAGCACTTTTTAGTTCCCGGTTTTGTAGTTGTTACAACGGACAGTTTTCGAGATTATCGGAAACACGGTAAAGTTTCACCAGAGCTGGATAAAGAACTACGCAAAATCTTGAGATCCATACTCATAAAAGGACCTGTAGCCGTAAGGTCTTCTTGCACTGCAGAGGATATGCCTGGTATATCATTTGCCGGCATGTACACAACCTCGCTCAATATTGAAGATGTGGATTCTGGTATTGAAGCTATTATTCGTACTTGGAATTCCGTGGATAACGAAAGAGTCAGGAAATACCGTGAGCACATGGATCTGCCTTCAGGCGATATGGCAGTGATTATCCAGAAACAATTAGAACCTGATGTTAGCGGTGTCATGGTAACACAGAGTCCTTTTTCTGTGAGCGAAATATTGATCGAGTGTTGTTCTGGTCTGGGTGAAAAACTCGTTTCCGGTAAGATCACACCGACCCGTTATCGCGTCAATTTAGAAGGTAAGATTGAATGTAAGGGTGAAAATATTTTATCTCAAGTACAAGCAATAGAACTCGTTCGCATCGGTAAGAAAATAGAGCAGTTGTTCAAGGCTCCTCAAGACATTGAATGGGCGATTGCAGCAGGGAAGATCTATATATTACAATCACGCCCGGTCATGGTCTTTGCTGCAAAACCACGCCGAAAAGGCAAAGTTTGGTGCAATGCGAATGTGAGAGAAACGATCCCTGACCCCATGTCGCCCATGGGGTGGTCGATATTCGATAAAATTTTTTTTCCATATATCGTTATGAATGTATTTGGACTGCCTGTAAATAAGAAGAAATATGAAGAATTCCGTCCGGTCGAGCTCATATCTGGTCGGTTATATTGGAATGTGAATAATACAATAGCTTATGGAAAATCGATCGGTCCGATCCTGGATTTTATGGAAGGAGATAAATCCCTTGATCCTCAAATGGCACAGGCATTTAGAGCGGTTGACCTAAAGAATATTCAGAATCCTATCCCACCACTGTCGATGTTTTGGTTTAGTACGATCGCGCTGGTGCGGTTATCGTATTATATTGCGCTTAGTTTTTGCCGTTTCCGCTGGATGTCTATAAGAGTCAAAAAGGCTCATGATGCTCTGAATGACATAATTATTGAGTTGGAAATATCAAATGATATGAGGACTGGAGTTAAGAATACAAGAGAATGGATGCGCTATATCACTGAAAAATTTGCCCGTCGCTATTTTGGTGGTTTATTTTTAAGTATTTTGTCGCTCATCCTTGTAAGTAAGCTATTAGCTGTGAAAATGGGTAAGGAGGGTGCTATTATCGCTCGTAAGGCGATCATCGGTATCTTCGATAAGACAGGTGAGATGGCTCTGGCTCTTCGGCAACTTGCCAATCTTGCTCATCAAAAAAAGGCTAAATTAACATTAACGAAGTTAAAATCATTGTATAAAAACGATAAACAATTCAGAAATAGTTTTGAGCAGTTTATTAAGGATTTCGGTCATCGGGGTCCAGCTGAGTTTGATATTGCAAGTATAAATTGGCGTGAGGATGAAGATTTGGTTTTTCGTATGATACTGACGGCGAAAAACATACGTGCAGCTCAAATAGACCGTAAATCATTTATCAAAGCGCTGTTGGATAATATGAAAGCCTATGAAAGATTCGTCTTGAAATTTTTTCTGCCAAGGCTTGAAGCTTTCATGCCGCTTCGGGAAAATGGCAAAGACCCCTATCTGCGCGTGATGGCAAAGATCAAAGACCAGTTGTTCGTAATAGAAAACATATTGATTAAGCGAGGGTATATTAAGAAGCATCGGGATATATTCTTACTTACCTTGCATGATATTGATGATATCCTTGTAAAGCGTGCTACAAAAGCTGAGATCATGACGATAGTCAAAAAGCGAAAGAGCGAGTGGGAAATGTACAAGCATGCCAAAGTCCCTGATATCATATTTGAAAGTGGCGAGAGAATTTTCGCACCTGCCGAGACATCATCGGTCTTATCTGGAGAACCGCTCAGTTTTGGCAAAGTCAGAGCACGAGCAAGAGTAGTCAATGATTTCAGTGACAGCGTGCGATTAAAACCAGGTGAAATATTGGTGACCAACCACACTGACCCAGGATGGACTCCTTTATTTACAATTGCCGCAGGTATCGTCATTGAGGTTGGTGGGGTTATATGTCATGCCGCGATGGTAGCAAGAGAACTCGGTGTTCCGGCGGTAGTCATAAGAAACGCAATATCTCTTATCCCTGATGGTTCGCTGATTGAACTCGATGCGGATGAAGGTATTGTTAAAATAATTACTGGATTGCCCGATTCCCCTGGTTTAACCAGAGGACAGGCAAGTCGGGCAATGACAGGTAGGGGAATCGGGCAATGACCCAGGTCTTTTGTCATCATCCGGCTTGACCGGATGATCCAGGGGGAATATGGATAAAAGTTATTATGTATATATCCTGGCAAGCAAACGAAATGGTACTTTGTACATTGGAATAACATCCAACTTAATAAGACGGGTATGGGAACATAAAGAGGAGTTTGTAGAAGGTTTTACAGAAAAGTATAGTGTAAGCAAATTAGTATATTTCGAACAATATAATGATCCTGAAAATGCAATCAAAAGAGAAAAAAGACTTAAGAAATATAATCGGAAATGGAAGTTGGAATTGGTTGAAAAAGATAATCCTGACTGGAAGGATCTGTATTATGATTTGATTACTGGATTGCCCGATTCCCCTGGTTAAACCAGAGGACAGGCAAGTCGGGCAATGACCCAGGTCTTTTGTCATCATCCGGCTTGACCGGATGATCCAGGGGGAATTCGATATGTCTCTGGATTCCCTGGTCAAGCCAGGGAATGACAGGTAGGGGAGTCGGGCAATGACCCAGGTCTTTTGTCATCATCCGGCTTGACCGGATGATCCAGGAATAATTATCGATAATCGGTTGCGTTAGACGAAGAGCGATACGGTTTCGTAATTCGTTTGCGAAACGCGACGAACAACAATCGACAACGAATCGCATTTCGCAACCGTACAACGCATTTTCGATATATGGTGTTTACAACCCAGTATGTTTGACATTCTTTTTAAGAAATATTTTCGCCGCTTCCTGTTCGGCTTTTTTCTTTGTTGCTCCTGACCCTTGGCTTACTTTCTTATTGTCGATGTAAAGATTAATATAGAATCTTTTATTATGTGGAGTTCCTACTTCCTTTATAACACAATAACTGATGTGCCGTTGATTCTTCAATGCCCAGCGGTTCAATATCGATTTGTGGTCTTTGTGTTGTTTTATTCTTCTATTGAGTAAAATATTGTTAACAAACTTTGCAGTATAATCCAAGCCACGGTCAAGATAAAGCGCTCCGATTATCGCTTCAAGACAACCGGCAATGATCGATGGTCGGTTTCTGCCACCAGTATGTACTTCGCCTTTACCCATGATCAAGGATTTGCCTAAACAGAGTCTTTTACCGGTGCTGCAAAGTGCATCGGTAGAAGTGTACTTTTTCTTCATTTCGCTCAGCATTCCTTCAGAATCATCAGGGTATTTAGCACGGAGGAATTCGCGCACGATCAACTCCAGAACGGCATCACCGAGAAATTCCAGGGTTTCATTGGAATTTACCTTGTTCGTTCTTGTTTGCAGATATGAAGAATGAGTAAGAGCAAGTTTAAGCAAACTGCGCTTCTTGAATCTGATGCCCAGTTGTTTTTCGATCGCTTTATAATTTAGCGATAGCGTCGATCTCAACTAATGCTCCCTTGGGTAGGGATTTCACAAAAACCGCAACACGAGCCGGAAAGCTTTCAGTGAAATACCGAGTGTATACTTCGTTCATTGGAGCAAAATGCTCTGGTGCGGTAAGGTACACAGTTGCCTTGATAACACTGGACATATCTACACCGGCTGCTTTGAGCACTGCTTTCAAGTTTTCGAGAACCTGCGTAGTTTGTTCTGCCACACCACCATTAACCATCTTATTTACTCCAGGCACAAAAGCTATCTGCCCTGCGGTGAAAAGAAAACCACCAGCTGATACAGCTTGTGAATAAGGTCCTATTGCTTCTGGCGCCTCTGATGTCTTTATAATTTTTTTCATTAGTTACTCCTAATTATAACACCATTTTTTAACATATATTTCTCGATACCAATTGAGAATTCGACATCGTCCATTTGTTCTATTTTGTTCTGGAAAACGAACCATCCGTCAAGATTAATCTGTTCAATAAGTTCAATCGCCTTTGACTTATCATAAAATCCCCCGAACTTAACACGATAAAGACCCGTGGAATCGATAAACACCGGGATATTGCGCTGCCGTAACTCAGTGATCATTTGTTGAGCATTATGATAATTTGAAAATGCACCGACCTGGAAATACCAAATTGAATCAGTGCTGACCGGCTTTAATTCGGTGATTTTCTCCGTCATTTTATCTTCTGACTCAGTCAATGATATACTGGTCATCAAACTAAGATCGAGTAAATGAAAATCATCGTTTTGGTCAAGAGCGAGGGAGTAGTCAGACCTTTCCGACTGCACTCTGAAAAGTTTTAAGAAATCTGATTTGCCTTTGAATATTTTCTTGGGTCTCAAGGTTAATGAATCCAGGTAAACAATACCATGATCTGTAACGAATAGAAATTTCTCGACTATCTCCTGTTTTGTAAGAGGAAGTGGTTGAAAGTCAATTATGTTGCCTGCTTTGGCAATGAAAAAAATGCCTTCTGTATTATAGATTAAAAAACCACTTTCATAACTTATAAATGTATCCCCATCAATATCCAAATTTAATTTATTCTTTTCATTCAGTTTTAGATCATACGAAACGATCTTGTTCTTGGCATCAAGTATAATAATAAGGTTTTCATTAGGGGAATATTCATATGCACGTACCTCATTTATAGTCTTTTTCTTGATAAGACGACCCGTGACCAGATCGAATATTTTCATTACACTTTTACCTTCGGACTTAGCAGTCAAGTGGAGCATATTATTACCACCAGAAATTATGTGATTGACCGTGGTCATAGGTCGATAATCACCGTATTCAATGCCAATACCAGTTTTGAAAGCTAAATTTTTCTTATCCAGAAGTATTATTTCACCATTTGCAACCAGGATTATATATTCTGAATTAGCTGTAATATAATTAAAGCGCTGCGGTAACGGGATACGATCTTTGATCGACAAATAATCCGGGTCGATTTTATACAAATACCGCGAGGTCAATATATATAAATGGTCATCAAGACTGTAGTCGATGATCGAACCAGTGATGGTCTGTTCCCGAAGCTCCATTTTAGACAGATCAACAGCATATATGATTGAATCTATTATCAACGGTTTTGTCATGATCGTTAAAAATAGGCTGGTTATACTGACAAGATACATATCGCCTAATAATATGCAAAATCGCCGAAAAATCAAGCATTATTTTGGTATTGACTTTCCAGAAAATATCATTAGAATAATCATTAAGGAGGTAAGATGAAAAAATTACTTTTGTTGGGTCTGTTAATATTGTTTGTAGGTTGTCCAACAACCGAGATAAATTCAGCAAGAATCTACATTGAACGTGGTGAATATCAAAGAGCTAAAGAACAAGTTTTAATCGGTCTTAAAAATGATCCAAGTAATTATGAATTATACTGTTTGTTAGCTAAAGCAGAAATCGGTCTCCTTCACTGGACAGAAGTAAGTGTCGCCTTTCTCGACGCGATCAAAGCCGATTCACTGAGTGCGGTCAAATGGATATTAAAAGATACGAAAAATATCGGGGTTTATTGGCAAGCATTTTACAATGCTGCAGTTGCGCTTGAGATGGAGAAAAAGTATGAAGCAGCGCTTGCAGACTTAGAACTTTGTGAACTTATAGATCCAAGTAAAGTAAATGTCTACATCCTTAGAGGAGGGATTTATGCTGCTATGGGAAAGAAGGAGAATGCCAGTAATGCGTATGCAAAAGCATTGTCATTAGATCCTGAAAACCCACAGGTATACTATCTCGTCGGTAAGGCATTTTTCGATAAGAAAGAATATGATTCTGCACTTGTGAAATTCGATGCTGCTATTAAAAATTACGATAAGAAATATAAAGCGGTAGCCAAGGTTGTTTTCCAAAATCTTCCGGAAATAGACAAGCTGTTAGCGCAGAAAATAGTGAAGTTATGGGTTGCAGAAAATAATGATGAACTGGATCAGTTGATTAAAGTAAAACTCGGTTTCGATGGTGGACTCGCGGCGTATCAAAAGAATATCGACAGTTTCTATAAAACAACATTGGGTCTGGCTATGGCGTATTATTTGGCTGGCATTTCGCAATATAATCTCAAGAATAACGACGCGGCATTGAGTTACATAATGAAAAGTCTGGATTTGATGCCCGATGATGTTGATGCACTGTTTTATGCTGGAGAATTGCATGTTCGGGCAAATAAATTTGAAGAGGCGCTCGCTTATTTTGAGAGAGTCACTAAAATAAAAGAAGACGCACTATATTCATGGTTTTATATTGGTGTGATTAAAATGCAGCTTAAGGATTATAAGAAAGCGATTGATATACTTGAAGGCAAGGTATTGGTGCTAAATCCTAAATTCGTAGATGCCTTAAATAATCTTGCTTTTTGCTACCGTGAAATAGGCAATACGAAAAAGGCCCTGGAATATCTGCAAAAAGCAGAGAAAATACAGAAGGAGCAGTAATGGGTATCAAGACAAGAGAAAGACTGCTGAACGTGCTTATCCTTATTGGAGCTTTAGCTCTTTTATTTGTTGTTGGTTATCCGCAGTATAAGGAATCCCTACCCTCAGAAGTCAGGATCGGTGTTGATGAATCATACGCCTCGGTGCCATTCTATATAGCAGAAGAGGATACTACCAGACAGTATTTTGCTTTAGAAAAAGTTGCTCCTGTATTTGTTGAGATCCAGGGAGATCCCCTGCAGGGTTTAAAAGATGGTCTTTATGATATCGCGGCTGTTTCCTGGTACTGGCTGATGATTTCGCCAGCAACTAATGGCGACACGATTAAGGCATGTGGTTCCATGGAGATCAAGTCTGGTAAGGGTTTGGATGCGATCGTCATACCGGCAAAGACAAAGATAAACAGATTATCTGATCTCAAGGGTAAGCGATTAGGATATGACGTTGGGAATGATTATTTGATTAATCTGATCATAGCAGGAATGGCTGAAGATAAAATTACAAAAGTTATACCCGTACCTTTACAGACTCATGAAATTATTACTGCATTTGCGGATGACAAAGTAGACGCGCTTTATGTTATTGATCCCTATCGTGGTTACCTTGTATATAACGGTAATCAGGTTTTAATGGAAGGTGTGATTTCTTATTATGTCGTTCCATCGATGCCATATGCGGCTATTGTAATGCGTAAGAACTTTGTGAAAGAAGAGAATAGACTTGCAGCAATTCGAGTTAAGAATGCCATTGATGCAACACTCAGTTATATCACAAGAAACCCGAAAGTCGCAAGAGATATTGTTATAAAGATGAATGGTTGGGCAGAAGACGATGAGCTCAGTATGGCTATGATGGTACCAGATTACCAGAGGTTGGCTGAAGTTAATCTTAAAAATGTAGAAAACTTTCAGACAATGTTGGTAAGAATAGGTATTGGAACCTGCGGAATCAAACCGAGCGAATTTCTTTTTGAAAGAACCGATTTTGTACGCTAACAACGGTCGTGCTAGGCGGGGAGCTAGCGGTGCCTTGAAATCCGCCAACTGGTGGAATGACCCGAAATCCGCTTATGCGGGGTCGAAGACTTCATTTGAGTCAAGACTTTCAGGGTTGACAGCCAGGAGTTGAAGGATGTTGAGGATCGGGTCTTGTGATGGTTCCACCTACAAACTCCGTCAGGTCTGGAAAGAAGCAGCGGTAAGCAGGCAAGGGCTGGTCACAAGGGTGCCTGGTCTGAGTTCTTTGCCTTGCTGTTCCTGAGTGGATTGGCAAAGGGAGTGCACGACCGGACCTTACCGAGTATAACGAGGTTATTGTGACTCATCGAGTTATTTCTCTTAGATATCGTCCTCAGGATTTTGATGAGTTAACCGGACAAAGTCACATAACGCGTTCTCTCAAAGGAGCTGTTAAGAGTGGTCGCATCGGCCATGCTTTTCTTTTTGCTGGACCACGCGGTGTCGGTAAGACAACAACAGCACGTATCCTTGCCAAGAGTTTGAATTGTAATGAGGGAGCGAATATTCATCCCTGTCAAAAATGTCAATCCTGTAAAGAGATCACGCTAAGCAGGAATCTCGATGTTATTGAGATCGATGGTGCATCGAACAGAGGTATCGATGAGATACGTAATTTAAGAGAGGGTGTCAGGTACTCACCTCTTCATGGCCGCTACAAGATATACATTATCGATGAAGTGCATATGTTGACCCAGGAAGCATTTAATGCCTTACTTAAAACCCTGGAAGAACCACCACCCAAAGTTATTTTTATATTTGCCACGACAAACCCTATGAAAGTACCCACGACAATATTATCAAGATGTCAGCGTTTTGTATTCAAACGGCTTTCAATAAAAGAAATATCCTCACGTCTTGGTGCAATTGCCGAGCAGGAAAATATTAAAATAACCCCAAATGCTCTGCATTATCTTGCGGTTCGAGCAGATGGAAGCATCCGTGATGGGGAGAGTATACTTGAACAACTTACTTCATTTGTTGATGGTGAAGTTACCGAGAAAGATGTGTTTAAGTTGATTGGTTTTCTTGGTAGTAGTTTCTACATCAAGCTACTCAAACATATGTTAGCCCAAGATTTGAAACAGGTAATAGAGTTATTCAATGAAGGCATTGAAGACGGTGCGGATCCGATTGAAATATACCGTGGTTTCACCAGCTACCTACGAGCTATTTTTCTTGCTAAAACTGGACTGCCGGAAGAATTCATTGAGTTGAGCAAGGATGAGGTCGCGGCTTCACAAGATATTCAATTGGATCGGGAGAGATTAATCATGATGCTCGAAACATGTATTGGATTTGAAGAAATTGTGAGAAGGTCAGTGAACATCAGGGTTGTAATGGAGTTACTCTTAAGCAGATTGGTTTTAAATATGTGCGGTTCTGACGAGTCCGCGCATGTTAAAAAAGCAGAAAAAAGTAAAGCAAATCCGGGTAATAAAACCAGCCTGAAAGAGCAATTATCTAAGAAATTACAAAGCAGTAGCCCGAAACTCGCTGGGGTGGTTCATGATGCAGATTTAAAGAAGGAAGGTAAGAATATCATTATTTCGGCAAAAAATGATTTCTCTAAAAGGCAATTAGAAAAGAATAAGGAAACCCTTGAGAAAACTCTAAAAGAACTATTGAAGGAGGATTTTGAACTTACCATTGACATAACGGTGCAAAAGAAAGAAAAGAATGACTTTGTTGAAACTATCAAAACTATGTTTGATAGTGAAGAAATTCGGTGATGTATTAAAGGGAGCCGCAGGTGAAAAATATGTTGCGTGAAGCTCAGAAGTTGCAGGCGAAACTTCTGGAAGAGCTAAAGAAGATCAAAGTTGAGGGAAGTGCAGGTGGCGGTATGGTCCGGGTCGAAATGGATGGTGAGCAGAATGTACTTGCTGTTAGGATAGAGCCAGATGTCTTCGAGGATAAAGATAAATCAATGTTAGAAGACCTTATACTTGCTGCTTTCAGCGATGCGAAAAATAAAGTATCAGAGAAAACCAAAGAAAGTTTTCAATCAATAACAGGGTTTCCGTTGCCAGGGATGTAAGCAGGCACGTAAAACACACAGGTATTAGGCTGTTAGGATATCAGAAGATCAGTGGGAAGTATATCAGCAAACCGGAACATCAGGGATTTTTAGTTTATTTAGTCTTTTTGGTTCCTTTGGTTTTTTAATTACTTAATTACTCAGCTACACAATGACTATTTCTTTGCAATTACCTAATGACTGCTATTCGTTTAGTTCGCTAATAACGCTTAGTTCTGTCATTATCCGGCTTGACCGGATAATCCAGAAGTTAACGGTGTTGCTAGATTCCCCGATTCCTTCGACATAGATAGCTCAGGACTATAGCGAGTCGGGGAATGACACAGTGATAAAAACTATTACCAAATCAATATTGAAACGTTTTGAGCGTTCATTTCTTTTTTTTAATTACTCAATCACCGATACAACTGAATTTACGGGGCAGGCATAATTACTTAATCACTATTATTTATCTAGTTTTTTCTCTTTTCTCCTTACGCTCTACTCATTACTCTTTATTCTTCTTTTCTCCCCTTCTCCGCTTCACCCGTTCCCCCATGCTTTCTTGTATCCAGCGCAGCGTGTCTCCAATTCGCGCATGCGAATGTGTCTTCAACGAAGTGTATCTTCGATTCGCGTATGCGAATATGTCTCCAGCCAAAGGCGTGTTACTTCACCAGCAGTACTTTTCCGGTTTTTTTCCATCCTTTTGTAATAATGCGATAAAAGTAAGCTCCCTGAGTTAATTCGCAGTTCGTTTCATCACGAAAATTCCAGTGAATTTCATGATTGCCGGCATGCATGAGCTTATCAGTCACAACGTGTATTTTTTGACCAAGGACATTATAGATTTCAATTTTTACATTTGTCAATTCTTCAAGCATGATGGAAAAACTCAATGACGAACGTGCTGGATTAGAGGATAATAACGTAACCGATAAAGGGCACGCATTAAGCTGTTCAGCAATATAAGGATTGCCGGTAACCAAGAATGTATAGATCTGTGGGGGAACATGAATTGGTGAAGTTCGTCGTATACCGTCATTATTTTTGGCAAGGATATAGTAGGAAACAGTGTCACCAGCCGACTGTGCTGGTATATTACCTGCATAAACTCCCGGTGTATCAACGACTGCGGCAAGTGATGTCGACGTAAATGAACCACTATTAACTCGATAGTAAACAAGTGTAGAATCCGTTATTAAAGCACTTGAAGTGGTGATCCGCGCCCGAACACGATAAGGATTCAACGTATCATTGGTGTCGGTAAGTGGATAGTGTTTAATGTGGATGAAATGAGGGTTTGGTGTCTGCATTGTTATACAATGGATTGCTCCGCCCGAACCGGACATCTGTGAACAATTGATTCCCACGACCTCATAGCCTGGCAGTGCTTGTTCGTAGATAAAAATTGCGGTATCGTCTTCCGGTTCATTCCAGAGTGGAACGAGCACCTTATTATTGACAAACAGGGAATTAAGATATGAGGGGGGTGCACTCGATGTTGACCAGGGCATGGGTATCCGGACTATCCGGTAGGGTTTGCCTTCACGATTATTACAATGGCTTATCGAGTCAGCGTTGCTATTGAGCAGGGCATAGTTGGGATGTCCTGAGGCATATTCTCCTACCATGACAAGTGTATCGTTAAGAATTTTAGTCCAAAGGTCTATATGTCCGGTGTACTCGATATTAATCCTCTGCAACACAACAAATTGCTCAAGTCCGCTGTATTCAAGCATCAACGAATCTATCTCAGCATGCGTATAGCCAGAGTTTTCTTCATAGATCAAGGTGCTTGCAAAACCTGTACCTAAACCGTCGACCATGAAATTACCTCCGGCATGTTCAAGCGGTGAACCGTAGACAGGTATGCCCCATTGCTGACCGATGCGCCAGGGTATCGTGTCATCCTGAGGTCGTGGTCGGTTATACTGAAAATCCACAATACCTTCACTATCATCTTCTTTACGCATAAACCAAGGACCATAGTCCCTGATCCAGATCGAGTTTCTCGACCATACGTAGAAAGTTACTGAATCAAGCGGTATGCCGTTGCTGTTTAAATAATCAGTAATATTCTGTTGCTCAACACCCGACCCTACGATGATATAGACTTTGGATACCTCGCTCGACTCTCGTACGATTTCACGAAAAACAGTGTTATATTGTCCGTATATCCAGGTAATAAAAACACCTCTTAAAAATTCAAATTCACCGGGTGTTTCGACCCAGCAATTTGGCGGTGCGGTTATGATATGCCCCTCGCCGATCTCATCGATCCTCAGGTATTCTTCTGGAGTCATCCATTTGGGCAGAAATACATCGTTGGTCTGAGCGAACAATAAAGCTGCACATATAAGAAAAGTCATAAAACCTCCTTGTTTTTTAACCCTCACCTTAGTCCTCTCCCTTGAAAAGGGAGAGGAAATTGAGAAGAGAAATCACCAAATTCCCTCTCCTCTTTAAGGAGAGTACTCCACCGAATTCCCTCTCCTCTTTGAGGAGAGGGTCAGGGTGAGGAGTTAAATATCCTTCACCCTATTCAAAATATCTTTTAATACTACATCGATATCCAATAAAATTTGTCTATTTGAATATCTGATTACATTCAAGCTATTTTTATTAAGGGATGTCTTACGAATTTTATCGCTTAATTTCCCTTTTTTAGTATAGTGTTGTCCACCATCAACTTCAATCACCAATCTTTTTTCAGGGCAGTAAAAATCAAGTATATATGGTCCTTTTATTACTTGTCTTCTAAATTTAAGATTAGCTAAATTTCCATTTCTTAATTTACTCCATAATTTCTTTTCAGCATCTGTTGAGTTTTTGCGTAAGTATTTTGCGATATGTGTTTTTAATGTTTTATTAATAAACCCTCACCTTAATCCTCTCCCTTGAAAAGGGAGAGGAAATTGAGTGTGTGCGTTTTCCTTGAAAAGGGAGAGGAGATGGAGGAGAGAACTTCCCGACAGTTTCCCTCTCCTCTCTGAGGAGAGGGTTAGGGTGAGGAGTTAAATATCCTTCACCCCCGGCAAATTTATTCGTTCTCACTATATCCCCTGTAATTTGTCAAAGAACAAATTCCTGATTTCCTCAAGTCTTTGTTTGGTTTTTGCTTCAAACCTTAAGACAAGAACCGGCTGAGTATTTGATGATCTTATCAGGCCCCAACCATCAGGGAAATCCACTCGGACACCATCAATATCGATAACTTTATATTCTTGTGCAAAATCTTTTTTTAATTTTTCAACGATCTCGAATTTCTTCTCGTCGGTTGTTTCAATCCGTATCTCTGGCGTTGCAAAATACTTCGGAACTCTGGCCGCGAGCTCAGACAGTTTTTTGTTGTTACTTAGTTGTTCTAAAAGACGCAGACTTGCATATATCGCATCATCGAATCCAAAATACCGATCAGCGAAAAATATATGTCCGGACATTTCTCCAGCGAGTGGAGAGTTCTCAGCCTTCATCTTTGCTTTGATCAAAGAATGACCGGTTTTGTACATGAGCGGGATGCCGCCCAGCTCCTCGATACGCTGGATAAGTCCTTTGGAACACTTCACTTCAAATATTATTTTAGCACCCGGCATACGCTTCAATATCGGCTCAGCATATATTGCCAGCAGCACGTCACCCCAGATAACATCACCGTTTTCATCGATCACGCCGATCCTGTCGCCGTCACCGTCAAAACCAATACCACATGAAACATCGCCAGCTTTTACCCTGTCGATCAAGATGGTGATGTTTTCAACAACAGTCGGGTCGGCAAGATGGTTTGGGAAATTACCATCTGGTTCCTTATACAATATATCGTAATCCGCCTTGATCCTGGTCATGACTTTATCAATGATCGGACCGCATGTACCATTACCAGTATCAATGATTATTTTGAGCCCGGGTTTGATCCTAACCTGATCAGTTACATAATCGATATAGGTTGGTATGATATCGAGTTTTTCGCTATTACCCGTACCCGAGGCATATTCCCCTTTGTTCAGTATATGTTTAATTTTCTGTATCTCCGCGCCGTAGATAGTCGTTTTATTACGGCAGATCTTGAAGCCATTGAACTCTTTTGGATTATGGCTTGCTGTTATCATCACTCCGTTGCTGATATTATAGTGAAATAATGAAAAATATAATAACGGCGTCGGTACTTCACCAATGTCTATGATACTGCAACCTGATTCCCTGAGACCTTTTTGAAGAGTTTCTGAAACCCTTGGTGATGATATTCTAACATCACGGCCAACGATGATTTTCGTTTCACCAAGAGCCCGGTAATAAGTTCCAACTGCCCGGGCAAAAACGTAAACATTTTCATCGGTGAGGTCAGTATCAGCAAGACCCCGGATATCATATTCTCTAAAAATGCTCGGATTCATCATTGCAGCTGTTTCTCAACATGGGTGATGACTTCGTCGATAATTTTCAAAGCCTCCTCAGCATTCTGTTTAGTGATGACAAGTGGTGGTGACATACGTATAGAGTTGAAACCAGCTCCGTAAACGATCAAACCCCGTTTAAAACACTCACCAGTAATAACTTCTTTGATATTCTTACCGTTTTTAGTAACGATATCCGGCAGGGTTTCGCGGGTCTTTTTATCTTTCACCAATTCAAGACCGATCATCAATCCCTGACCGCGTACTTCACCGATGATCTGATGGCGGTTCATTAAATCGATAAGCTCTTGTTTTAGGAAGGCACCGACCTCGGCCGCGTTCTTTATCAGACCGTTTTCAATTATTTTTAATGAAGCTACTGCGGCCGCAGCGATAACCGGATTGCCGCCAAAAGTAGAACCATGCGCGCCCGGTCGCCAGGCACGGTCATCGATCTCGGGGTCCTGAAGTTCAGCGCGGCTGACCGTTGCGCTCATAGGAAAGCCTGAAGCGATCGCCTTAGCAATAATAATGATGTCTGGTATAACATTGACATGGTCACAGGCAAACCACTTGCCGGTTCTACCCATACCGCATTGTATTTCATCAAAAGCGAGCAAAATATTAAATTTATCAGCTATTTTACGCAAGGCAGGTAAGAACTCCTCAGGTGGGACTATATATCCGCCTTCACCCTGGATAGGTTCAACGAGTATCAAAGCGACATCTTCAGGGTCGACGAGCCGGACGAATATTACCTCGGTAAGGTATGAAAGGCAGTAAGGGATCGGCAAACCGTCAAATTCCTTTCTTACGCATTTTGGATATGTTTCGTTAAATATACAGTGATAACAGTAAGGATAAGGGACATGAGTTACTTCAGGTATCAATGGCGAGAAGTGCGAGCGCTGGATCTTTTTGCTGCCGGACATCGTCATGCCCGAAAATGTTCTGCCATGAAACGCGCCCAAGAAACCTATCAACCGGGGTCGCCTTGTATAGTGACGGGCGATCTTCAAAGTTGCAGCCACTCCTTCGACACCGGAATTACCAAAATAGACCCTTTTTTCAAAATCACCCGGTGTTATTTCAAATAATTTTTCAGCAAGCGTTACTTGTGAGTTATAGTAAAAATCGCAGCCGGAAATATGGATCAACTTTTGCATTTGTTCAGTCGCTGCTTTTATCACATCAGGATGGCAGTGACCAGTGCCGACGACTGCGAAGCCCGAGCCGAAATCAAGGAATGTTTTACCGTCAAGGTCAGTAATGCGTGCTCCTTTTGCATAATCAACTGCCAGGGGTATCTCACGGGTTCGGGTATGCGCGCCAAACATGATCTTTTTATCGCGGTCAATAAGTTTTTTTGCATTTGGTCCTATTTCCGGTGAAGTATAATCGATTTTTTTCATTATCCTCCTTTAGTTTGTGTATAGTTATTATATTGAATTCACAAAGAGTGTCAATAAAAACCAAGGGACGGTGCATCTCATTACATTCGATATTTTCAATCTTTCAATACTTCCCCTCAGTACTTCGGGATCTCCGATAACACTTACAGCAAGACTCTGTGTCACTGTCCTGTCATTGCGAGCGACCGTTTTCTTGTCATTGCCCGATTTAATCGGGCAATCCAGGCACATCACCTTCCCCCTGGATTATCCGGCTAAACCGAATAATGACAAACATGCCAAAGATTATCCAAATAAACCGGATAACAATAAAAGAAAAGGTCATTGCCCGACTTGCCTGTCCCGTAGGACGAAGTTCGTACGGGAACCGGGCAATCCAGTGCCAATCTTGTCCTGTCATTGCGAGTCCCGCTTTCCTATTTGGTATTAATTATATGAAGCGGGATGTGGCAATCTTTCTGTTATTCTCTAATGTGTATTATTTTGAAAGAGGTCCTTTTGTCAGTTTTATTATCTGATTGAAAAGTTAGATAATAGATACCCTCAGGCAGCGGTCGATTTTCGTCATCGTCCCCAGACCAAATGATATCATAGTTACCTGATCCATGTTTATGGTCGATGAGTGTTTTGATAATACGTCCGGTTACATCGTAAATTCTAATGGTGACTGTGCTTTTAGGCTCAGAAACAATGTATGATATTTTCGTATTTATCACAAAGGGATTAGGGGATATTCGCACGGGATTTTGAAAATACGGTTCATTATAAGTATTTATACCAGTCAAAGTATCATAGGAAATACGGACTTCATAAAGGCACGGCAGGTAAGCTGGGTTAGTATATTTCAACAAAGCCATGTACTGGATATATTGTGCATTTAGGGAGTCGGGGATTGAGTCACCATTGTTGGATATGAACCATCCGGACCAGGTTGAGTCAAAGGAAGGTGTATTCCCGCTATGCACCATCATATCAATTATTGTTCCAGTCGGTAGACTGTCATCCCATTCTGTTGTACCCCAGTTAACCGTGTCGCCAGCATCAAAGACTGAAGATATGTAGAACTCATTATATGTGCGATTGTATACATTGCCTATTTCGCGAAACATAGCGTGATGATCGTCGCTGACTGATAATTGGATATTCGTTGAGAAAGTAGGCCCCCAGTATAGGCGACTATACGGTCCTAACGAATTAGTAAAAATGTCCAGATAGCCATCATAATCTAAATCAGCGATTAAACCTCCAGTAGCGGTTTGTGAAGAACCAACATAACTCGTATCGTCATCTGAATAACCCGTTGTCCTACCCCAATAGATTTGCTGTTGCCCTGATGTTTTATGAAACAGGATGTCCAGGAAACCGTCAGCGTTCATATCAGCGATTGCAGATCCGCCATAACAACTACCTGGATATAGCGTATCCATGTTGGCAGTTGTATAACCAGATGTATTCCCCCAGTAAATGAAGCACGAGCTGCCATTCCAGGCAGTGAATATCAAATCGAGCCACCTGTCTCTATTCAAATCAGCTACTGAGGTACCATGACTTCCCGGTCCAGGTAAAAGAGTGTATTGAGAAGGCGAGTAGCCTGATGTGCTTCCCCAGTAGATTCTGTTGAGTGGATGTAGATATTCAGTGATGAGAATATCAAGCCAACTATCCCAGTTGAAATCTGCGATTTCAATATTATGTACACCGAAAGTTGAGGGTAAGTCAGTACGTCTATCAAGACTATAGACAATACTATCTCCCCAAAAAATCGAGCTATATCCTGGGATATATTCTTGCGATGTAATGATATCTAAAAAACCATCTTTATTAGGATCTGCGATAAATACCCCTTGTCGTCCCATAGTTACAGTGGGGAAATCAAAATAAAATGAAGAATCCGGTCCAGTTGGTGATCCCCAGTATATCGTGAGTTTGGGCGTCAGTCGGTGAGCTACTACCAGGTCAGGGTAGTTGTCATGGTTTAAATCGGCGGCGTCGCAGTTCGCTGCTCCTGTCGTTGAAAACAGACTAACACTATCCTCCGAATAACCATCATTACTTCCCCAGTAGATACGAACATAAGAACCGCTGGCATCAGCTGTAAGCAGATCTATATATCCGTCGTTGTTTAAATCAAAACGCGGAACAAATTCAAGAGCACCGCCATTGCGGTGTGAAACGAAAACGTTTTTTTCAAAAATGCCATCGGCAAAATCCTGTTGGGTCGTTTCCATCCATATACTCTGGGCAAAAACGAACAGAATCATCATGCTCATTGTTCTCCCTCCATTATGAAGTATTTATTTGTATTTCGATTATAGAATATTTTTCAGCTTATTTCAGGATAACCACTTTCTTTGTTACTGAAGATGTTTCTTCTTCAATTTTGAAAAGATAGACACCTGCCGGCATTACACGTCCTAGATTGTCCTTTCTATTCCAGATGATTGTTGCCGTGCCATTTGACATTTTAATGACACCGAAGTCACGCACTAAAGCACCGTTTACACTATAAACCCGGGCTGAAACATCACTTAAAGCAGGACAGGACATTGTGATCGATGTTTGTATTTTAAAGGGATTTGGTGTTATGCTGAGGAGTGTATTTTCATGACCTATGACGTGCACTGTGTCATAACCGACAAAACATGTACCATTGAACAATTGACCAGTAACGGTAAAAATAACAGCTGGTCCTGGTATAACACCTACAAGATCTTGAGTATAAAACTTAGCGATATACTTTGGTGGTGTGGGGTGTCCGAACCTAGCTGGGGCTCCTTCGCACATAATACTTGCTTGGTCGATATCAAAGAGATCATAACCATAGGGTAGTTTAATAAATGCGGTGAACTTTCCGTGGCTTTGCAGATTAATGACTTCAGGTTTGATATCAATCTCAGCTTGAATGGGCATCATTGCACCATAGGAGATGCTAATTTCCTCCAGCATCGGTAAATAGCATGGATTTGCAAAGCAAAGGCATGTTTTGTACTGGATATAACGAGCACTCAAATTTGCCGGTATAAAACCGCCATTATTGACCGATACCCATTCTGACCAGGATTGATCAGGCATCGGGGTGTCGCCTGTTCGTACATTAACAATAATACATGATCCAGACGGTTCATTGCCTATCCAATCGATAGTACCCCAATCTGTTGAGGTCCCAGCATCGAACACTGAAGAAATATAATCCTCATAATATTCACGGTTATAGATATTACCAATCTCACGAAAGAGTGCATGGTGGTCAGCATTTACTGAAATATTTGTAGCTAGCTGAAAATCTGGTCCCCAGAAGATTGGACTATTGCTGCTGCGGCTATTTACAAAGATGTCTGTACTGCCATCGAAATTAAAGTCTGCAACATAACCGCCACTACCATAGGTGGGACTGCCGATCTCAGTGCGGTTATTATCTGAATAACCAGAATAAGTACCCCAATATATTATCGGTTTAAGTGCACTTGGCCAGCCTCTGAAAAAGACTATGTCTAAATACTGGTCTTCATTGAATTTGCATACTGCAGAACC
The DNA here is from genome assembly GCA_049647165.1 of bacterium. Classification (GTDB taxonomy): domain Bacteria; phylum Hydrothermota; class Tepidihabitantia; order SM23-42; family SM23-42; genus JAUVZL01. The sequence continues at coordinate 1,171 of JBARXB010000019.1, read as the reverse complement.
ACCATATGTTGAGCCTGTGGTTAATGCTTGATAGGGCTGAAATCCATTTGAACTTCCATAGTAAATGTAGCTTTGAGAACCATACACTGAGGTAAAAATAAGATCCAGAAATCCATCAGCATTTAAATCAGCAACTGAAGCTCCGTGTGGCGTTGAAGTAGGAGCAGTAAGAGAAGTCATATTATTTGACGTATAGCCGTTTATGTTTCCCCAATAAATATAGTTAACTGAACTGCTGTTATTAACGAAAATGATATCGTACCACCCATCTTTATTCAGGTCAGCAACTTCAGTATTATGTGCTCCGAAAGCAGTTGGGAGATCAGTTCTATTGGAAGGCGAAAAACCCCCTGAACTTCCCCAGAAGATTGAACCCGTAGAGAGACTGTAATACGTTCCGATGATTATATCGAGGTAACCATCTTTGTTGAGATCTGCAGTATAAGCGACTTCATTTGGAACGGACGGTGAATTCGCGATACTAAAGACATTATTGGGTGACGGACCGGTAGATGACCCCCAATATATCGATAGTCGTGAAACTGAATTGCAGTGACTGACAATAAAATCCGAAAAACCATCAGTATTTACATCGGAAATGTCGCAATTGCCTGCACCACTTGCCGGAAAAGCTGTTTGACTACCACTTGTATAGCCTGTGGCACTGCCCCAGTGGATTTTCACATATCCGCCAATATCACAGGTAACGATATCAATATAGCCATCATTATTCATATCGTATCGGGGCACGAACTCAACTGTACCGCCGTTTCGGTGTGATGCATAAATCGTATTATCATAAACACCGTCGGCAAAGTCGCTATGGGTTGTTTCAAGCCATACATTGCCAGAGAATACTACTGTGGTTACACAGATAGAAAGCATAATTAATCTTTTACACATAAAACCTCCTCTATATACAAAAGAAAAACTTCAATCTCAATAAATGAAGGCTTAAGCCTATTATTATAAATAATAACAAAAATTAAGAGGTTGTCAAGGGGTTAGATCAACTAATTCTCCATGGGTCTCAATTGGAGTTTACGTCTTTAATCAAAATAAAATCTACCCCGAGTGATATTACTATTCTTGTTCATAATTGAACAGGGCATTATACTTTTTATGATATGCTGAGTCAAGTTGCTTTTGTAGTTTATTTATTTGTTGAACC
>JBARXB010000018.1:0-28921 GCA_049647165.1 bacterium | reverse complement strand
TACCGCGTTGCCGCATATGCATTTCTTATGACTGACCAGTACCCACCGTTCCGGCTCTGGGATGATTAAAACTATAACTGATATTGTTCTGGTAGGTTGCTGAGAATTATAGTATGGGGTCAGATCTTTTTTGAGTAACGGAAAAATCTACATATGAGGAATAATGTTTTGTCCTAAATGCAAAGCTGAATACAGGTCTGGTTTTACGGTATGTGCTGATTGTGATGTGCCGCTTGTTGATAAGCTACCAGAGGAAAAAGAGTTGCCGCAAAAACCACCATATAAGCAACTTAAGGCACTCTTTAATACCGCAGAAATTGCAGTTATTAAATCAATATTTGATGATGCAAAGATTGATTACTATTTTAAAGGTGAGCATTTTCAAGCAATGCATGTACCATTACTTGATCCATCAATATTGATGATCCGAGAGGACCATTTTGAAGAGGCAGAAAAATTACTTGAAGAACTGGAATAACTCACATGTGGGGTCAGCGGTTCAAGGAATGAATGGGGTCAAACCTCGAGACAGAGCGTAGAGCGTAAAGAGTAAAGCGTAAGGCGAGTATCGGAAATAGGGCCAAACCATTTTAATTGCAGATGTTAGATGTTAAATTGGAAAAAAGAAAGTATCGGGGTATCGGAGAAAGGGAGTAACGGCGTCCTGAAGTAACAAAAAAGACTAGATAAAGCCAAAGAAACCAAATAGACCAGATTCTTGACCATGATTGAATAATATGTAATATTTAACAGGACAGGCTCGAAACTTGACAAATCTTAAAATGGCATAATGGGGAAAAATATAAGGGATAAATATCAACAAAGTTGTTGAAAAGTCCTATAGTTTATGCTAAAATAATGAGGGTGTTATGGTAATGAAAGAAGAACATAATGAACAAGTAGTTGATACCATTGAAATGACGGAGTCGGTCAAGATCGTTTTTTACTACGATTATTTCCAGGATAAAATATGGGCTAATATCAGGAAATTCATTAAGTCCAAGAAATATACCGGTCCTACAAAACAGGGCATTAAGTTTGATCCGGCAAAGCTGCCAGAGATAAAAAATGCTTTTGAAAAAGCTCGCGATAAGGCAGATAAAATCCAGGACGAAGAATTCTTAAGAATTCCACGATCTCCGAATCGCGAGCTTGTTGTTCACGCATCTGTTTATAAGGGTTCACTGGGCGTCGATCTTAGGGTTTGGTTGAATACTGAAAAATATAAGGGCTGGACTAAGGATGGTATCAGATTCCCTGTAAATATTATTCCACGGGCCTTAGAAGCGTTTCGAAAAATGATCGATACTAAACCTACATTGGAACAAAAGAGTGAGTAAATAGGCAAACCGTTCAGAAGAATAGTCATTAAGTTATCGAGTCATTAAGTGATTAAATCGTAATCGTGAGTCGTTATTCGTGTTCGTAACCAAACAGACCAGGTCGCTCTTTACACTTTACTCTCTACACATTACTCTCTACGCTTTTTTCCCCAGCCCTTTGCACAGAGGTTGACATTTCTGTAAAATTCAAGATAATCATATGGGGGTGTGGTGAGAACTATAGTTTGTGTATTCTTCTTGGCATCCACATTAGGCTGGTGTCAGGTAACCTGGGAAATAGAGCATATAGATTCGATTCCTGAATACAGTCAATATATTTTCAATTCATTAACCTTAGATCAATATGATAATCCGCATATAGTTTTTGCTGATAGCGGTTTAAGATGCGTTAATTATGCAGTAAAGTATGATTCAATCTGGTACACTGAAGCCATTGATACTTGCTTCGTATTATATTATGGTGTTTCTATAGCGGTAGACCATATAGATGATCCTCATCTTTGCTACTGCGGGCGCGATACATCGCAAGATAAAACGTATTTGTTGTATGCTCATAAAAGCAGTTCGATATGGAATATAGATACAGTTGATGTCATCAATGGATGGTTAGGCAACTGGTTTTGGGATATAACCAGTTCCATTGATCTTGATACATGCGGATTGCCGGGGATTGCATATATTGCTTGGAATGTCCCTGATTCAATCCACTATATAAAATACGCGCACTATACCGGTGTAATTTGGGATACGTCCGTAGTTGAATATGACACAATATATGCAAACCTGCGAAAGGCGCCGAGTGACTGGAGTCCTTCGCTCAAATTTAGCAGCCAGAATAATCCAATTATTGCTTTCCAACAGCACTTTGCGCCCTATTGTACACTCAAAGTTGCAAGTTATGATATGCAGAATAATCAATGGGACAAAACCTGTTTAACACCATTTCCCGACGCGAGTATTCCGGTTTCGTTGGCATTAACGACACAAGATTATCCATGCGTTGCGCACGACGGATACGGCTTCCTCGTTTATACATGGTATGATGGTGCTGAATGGCATTCAGAAGGGGTTCTTGGATATGCATTGCTCGATACAAGAGTTGCCCTTGACCTGGACAGCAATGATGATCCGCACATATGCTATAATGCTGGAGCCATGACATCGTGGGCAGGGTACTGCTATAAAAAAAATAGTTCATGGCACCTATGCGGTCGTATTGATTCCACAGCTATGAGCTGGAGTTCATTTATTGGAATTGCCATAGACAGCAATGATCAACCGCACGTATCTTATGGTAAATATGATTATATAATTAATAAGTACTATATGGCTTACGCAAAAGGATACGTGACATCTGTAGATGAATTAGAAATTTCTGCGAGTCATCGGATGTTCCTAAAATGCTATCCAACTGTCACTGCTGATAAATGCAATATTGAGTTCTTCCTGTGCGAACCAGATCATATTTCTCTTAGTATATATGATTGTATGGGTCGCCTGCTTGATGCGATAAGGTATGATAATACGATCGCTGGAATGAATACGATCATAGTACCTTTCGAAAAATATCCGCGAGGTGTATATATTCTGTATTTAAAAACAAGCAGTGATCACGCATGCATAAAAATAATCAAAACATGAAAGAGGAGGAGAGATGAATAAATCTCTATCATGTGCAATATTGGTATTGTTATGTAGTTTTTTATTTACTGGTTGTATGTCAAAAAAACAGTGGCAGGGCAATTATACTACAGTTTCATACACGAAAATAGAGCCAAAAGAAGATTTTAAGTGTGCTGACTATATTATAGTTTCTTACACGCCACAGAAATATAATCAAAAATCTGACGTGATCTATCGTTTTGATATTATGAAGAACGATGAGATCGTCCGGAGAATCGATTTTGTCGAGATAATTTTCCTGATTACTTTTAGAAAACCTGATCCCAATGTTGGTGAGAGTGGATTAGATTATGATTATGCCTTAATGGAAACGATGGTGAAAGACCTCGACAAACAGGATCTTTTTATTCTGTCAGAAGGAGAGACGTATAAACTTTATGAGAATATCCACGATTATGAGGAGATCAAGGGAGAAGTCATTGATGTTCTATTGGGTAGAGAATTATTGCCTGAGGTGAAGAAATAGGTACATCGCTATCTTCTATTTTGATAGGACGCACGATATTATGATAATTAATTAGGAGAGTAGGGGAAATGAGTAAAATTATTATTTTCATGCTGACCACCACATTTCTATTTGCGCAAGCACCGGATACACTATGGACGCGGACTTATGGCGGAGCAGGAAACGACATGGGTTATTCGATACAACAAACAGCGGATGGCGGTTTTATAATTGGGGGATGGACGCGTTCATTTGGCGCTGGTGGTAGTGATATGTACCTCATAAAAGTGGATGCTGCAGGTAATCTCGAGTGGGACAAAACATATGGCGGCGTTAATGATGAGACTGGCTGGTCTGTCATAGAGACACCAGATCATGGCTACGCGATTGCTGGGCATACATACTCTTTTGGTTCGGGGAGTGCCGATGTGTACTTAGTGAGGACGGATGCATTGGGGGATACACTCTGGACGCGGACTTATGGCGGCGATGAATATGACTACAGCTATTCACTCTGTAAAACACCGGATAATGGGTTTGTGCTCGCTGGCACGTCGTCATCATTTGGTCAAGGGGATGAGGTGTACATTATTAAGACTGATTCGCTTGGCAATCAGCTTTGGGCGAAAACGTATGGGGGATCGCTGTCCGATGGCGCTTACGCGGTTCGTGAAACTTATGATGAAGGCTATATTATCGCTGGTTTTTCCAGTTCGTTTGGAAATTCCGGTGCATATGTAGTCAGGATAGACAGCCTGGGAGATTCTTTGTGGACAAGATTGTATGGCGGGGCTATGTCTGATTTGGCATCTCATGTTGAGTTGTTTGATGATACGAGCTATATAATTGCTGGCTATACAGAATCGTTCGGAGCTGCTTACGGCGATTTTCTAATCGTCAAATTCAATGACAATGGCGATACCCTTTGGACAAGAAATTATGGTGGTGAATATACTGAATGGGCTTACGCAGGTAAATAGACCGCAGATAACTGCTATATAGTTACAGGCTGGACAGATTCATATGGAGGTACGTACGGAAGTAATATTTACCTGGTTAAGTTGGATGAATGGGGTGATAGTGTTTGGACAGGTGTCTATGCTGGCGACTCTAATGAAGCGGCTTTTGATATGCAGATAATGCCTGATCGCAGTTATATTATTGTGGGTTCCACTAATTCATATGGAGCTGGGGCCGAAGATGTTTATCTGATAAAAACAGAACCGGATACACTTGGAGTCAGAGAGCATTTAAGTACGTTCACCCATACAGATGTAATTGGACCTACTTTTTTCACAGGTCCTATTATTCTCCCCGAAGGTAAGGAGTGTAAGATCTTTGATATCACCGGACGGGTTGTGATACCGGATAAAATAAGACCGGGCATTTACTTTGTGGAGATCGATAAGAAAATAGTTCGAAAGGTGATAAAAGTAAAATAACTTATAAAGTGGCAGGTCACTTCAATTCTACAACATGAACATGGTACGGCGTTTTATTTCAGTACTATGATCTTCTCCGATACCATCCCCTGATGGCTCATTGCACTGACTATGTATACTCCTGAAGCTAATCCATCGGCATTCCAGTGAAATTCATGCACGCCGGAGCCAAACTCCCGGTCTGCCAGTATGGACACAAGCCGGCCTGTTATGCTGTAAATAGTCAGGTTTATATGGGAAGCCTGCTGCAAAGTAATGCAGAGGCTGAGGTCTGACCTAACCGGATTGCTCAGGCATGCAAGGGTGAGAAAAAATCCACCCGACAATATATCATTTTCCTCTTCAATCCCTGGTTGACCTTCACCGATATCGAGAATGATCCCTTCTATGATGTTCATGTTGTAGGGCATGCCGGTCAGAGGGAACTGATACCATCCGTTGTAGCCGCCGCTCCAGCCAAAATTGAAGTGGTAGAAATCATCGGTATTGTATCCGTCAATAACAAGATTATGTCCATAGGTCGGTCCTTGATCCACGATGGCCAGATGTGCCGGCTTGGCATCCTTCATGTTCTGAGATAATCTCTCGAATAAGCTGTCAGAAGTTTCATACAAGAGTTCAGATTCATCAAAGCCAAATCTCTGGTAAGCAGTTGCTGCCTGGCTGACACCGAAAGTACCGGAAACTGATGCTGTATACACCTGATGGCATGCAAAGCCGCTGGCTAATACAAGGGCAGCTTTGTCAGATGAAGTAGGTGGGACCGCGTTGTTATAGTGATATTCCAGGGTATCCAGATATACATTTAATTCGGGCCATGATGGAAAATCGTGCGCCAGGTGATCATCGTCTATCCAGTAGTACTCATGATAATTATGGTAGTAATCATCGTTGTCATCGAAACGCGTGCCGTTGATCTCTTCCTGGCAATTGAGGATCGCGCCCATAGCTACAGCCGGACATCCGGCAACACTGCGCGCGCCAGCAATATTGTCCATGGGACAGTACATATTATACGGTGCACTCTGGTTCCAATTCTCCATGAGCCACCCGCCAGTGGGCGTTGATCCCAGCGGCGGCCAGTATTGCTGCAGATCAGGATCCAGCAAAACGAAATTTCCGGTCAGGTATTCATGCCATTGTTTTTCATGTTCAAGCTGAATTTCCCTTGGGATAATATCAGAATGAGCAAGCCGTGCTGTGATGTCTCTTTTGACCAGGTCGAAAAGAATGTTCTTATCGTGCTGTTCATTATGGCACAGATTTGTATAAGAATAAGCAATCACCGGCGGGAGCCTGTTATCCGCTCCCACTATAATGTAACCAGCCGGGTCCAGCTCAAATACATAGGCCAGTGCAGAACCGGTCTCGTCATCCTCTATGATAGTGAGGAAATAAATCGAATGATCATTCTGGTGATCATCACGAACTAGTTTGGATTTTGCCACTGCTTCCGCAGTATTCTGCTCCACTGGCAGAGCATAGATCAGACTTACTAAGGCAAGACATGCCAGTAAGTAAATTTTTATAGTAGACATTTTTAACCTCCTCTCGATTTAATACCCCTGTCAGAACCTAACTGAATGCATCGCATGTAGTGTGGGGCACCGATGATAAAAATGGTTCTGTTTGACTATATCCAATAATTAGTTATTTGTCAATATTGAGCACCTGGAATGGAAATGGGATCAGCCCTCGAAATTAGAATTCAGTTGGAGATGACGAATTATCTGTCTTGATTTGGCAAAAAGTTGTATTATACTATGCTGAGATGGAGTGTATGGGCAGTTGGTATCCAACAGATAGTTTCGAATTTCGAGGGCTGACCCCGCATGTGCTCCTAATTGCCCTATGCGCCTATCGCTCGGCACAAAGGTTGACTTAGATCGAAAATTCAAGATAATTAAATGAGGATGGGGAGTGGAGGAAAATATGCATACCCACTGGACAATTCTATTTGATTAAATATAATTTATTAGCTAATATAGATACAAAGACAAAAGGAGTTGTTATGAATACCGATAAAGTGACTGTCATTGGCATAGATGAGAGTAAAATCAAACAACATTCGACAAATCCCCAATATATTGAGCTTCCCTTCGTATTATCATGCAGTCCAGATGAGACCTGGATAGGAATATGCGTAAGTTTGTATGGAGGTAAAAAACCATCCGCCAATAGAAGAATGTTTACTTTGGATAATTCGTTAATTATTGTTGCAAACCTCGATGATAATCTTGAAGAACATAAAAGAATTGTAGAAGAAGTGATAAACGAAACCAATAAAAAATACTTTGAACTACTTCAGAAAACAAAGGAAGAACGCGAACGGACTGAAAAAGAGATGGAACGAAATAAGGCAAGATTAACCGAATTTAAGGAAAGGGTAAAAAAGTTATATAAATAAAAGAATAGTCATTGAGTTATTAAGTTATTAAGTAATTGAGTGATTGATAGAGCATAATATGAGTGGCAAACGATCAAAACTTACGATCGATCTTATTCCCGAGTCCTGTTGGAAAACCAGCATTCGTAAGAGCATGCCAGAATCTGAATGGAATAAGATTCGTGAGGAGACTATCTCAAAAGCAGATGATACTTGTGAGATTTGTGGCAGCAAGAAGAAAGTCGTGTGCCATGAAGTGTGGCATTATGATGATAAACAACATATTCAGAAACTTGAAGGATTTAAAGCGATCTGTCGTATGTGCTATGCTGTAGAGCACTTTGGAATATCGCAGGTTCTTGCCATGAAGGGATATCTTAATTTGAATGAAGTAATCAAACATTTTTGTAAGGTAAATGGTGGTTCGTGGGATGACTTCAATAAGTATAAAGAAAAAGAATTTGCCAAATGTAGAGAGCGATCTAATCACAAATGGAAAACGGACTTCGGTAAGTGGAGTAAACTCATTGCTTCCAAAGATGTTAAGGGCAAGAGAAAATAACGGTGCGGGGGAACCTTAATATAGATAATTGGAGTCAAAGCATTTTAATTGCAAATCATAGAAAATAATAGTCATTATGTTATTAGGTAATTAAGTAACTTTGAAAGGACAGTAGCGGAGTATGGGAGAAACAGGTTATCGGCGAAAGGGAGAGTAAATATTGGAACCAAGAAGTAGAGGGATAGATAAAAAAAATTATTATTGTGAGATTTTTTAGTTAAGGAGAAAAAAAGGAGAGTAAAATGAAATTACTTCTTCGTTGGGCAATTGCTAGTCTTGCGCTCTTTGTGGCGGCATGGCTCGTGCCTGGCATCCGCGTTGAAGGAAGCGCTTGGTTCGTTTATGCAGTGATGGCGATCATCCTGGGGTTCATTAATGCGATCATAAGGCCGATACTAAAATTCCTTAGCTGCGGGCTTATCATCATCACACTCGGCTTATTTGTTCTGGTGATCAATGGGCTTACCTTGTGGCTTTCCTCGGCTATTGCTGTGAACTGGTTCCATGTCGGTTTTTATGTGGATGGATTTTGGTCTGCTTTCTTTGGCGCGCTCATTGTGAGTATTGTCTCGGTTATCCTCTCTGCCCTGATCAAGAAGGAAGAGACATCGAGAGGTTAGAGGAATGGGAATAAGGGATAAGGGTTTGTTTCGGAAATACTGCTCCAGGATGAAAAATGCGCAAAATGCGGTAAATCCCTGCCCCTGCTTTCCGGTGAACGCGTGGATCTGGCTTTTAAATTGAGAAAGGTAGTTAACGAAGCAGAGGGATTTGTTGAAGAATGGACGATTGCAGTGCCGTTCTGCCAGCACTGCAAAGAGAACGAAACTGAAGAGGCAGTGATCATTGCAAGCCAGAGATATCTTGCAAAGGAGAAAGAGGAGAGTTCTATAGAACTGTTGAGAAATGCTGCAAGGAGCTGGAAGTATTAATCCTTACGATTGTATCAGACCTGCCCCCACGGGTCCTTGACTTCATTTTGAAATCAAAGATAATTGTACAGAGGAGGAATAAATGTGGTATAAAGAGTATTGTCCAATATTAATAACGATAGGGTGTATAATATGTGTGAGTACGATATCAGGCCAGACCTCGGAGTATCCGGGATATTGGCATCCAAAGATTGACGGGTTTTTTGATGTAAACGACACGACTTCAGTTCCTGTGGTGGATAGAATGAATCAGTATAATGTCATGAAGGAAATGCTTTACCTTACCTATCAGATCGAGGATGCTGCAGATAACCGAATCCATTTTGAATTGCATCTTGGTGGTGGTGCTACAGTTGATAGCGAAAATGATACCACATTCTTGAACGGGATCATTTCGTTTAAGTTGAATCTGCTCAATCCCAAGATTCCGAACTCACGGGACATTGTCGACGATATTCATAAATTGCAGAGTTTGTCTGATATGACGGGGTTCCAGCTGCCGTCACGTGCTGACAAACGGATAAACGAGATCCAAAAAAAATTAGAGAAATACAACAAACAATTTTGGTGGAAGCGGATTTCTGTTAGCGCTTGTGTACCGTTCACGGATTTTAGTTACTACCCGGTTTTCGATTTTCAGAAAACCTATTTCTGTTTAGGGTACGATTTTGGAGATGTCCTGACACTGCAATTCGGTGCTAATGTCGACAAAGAATATCTCGTCGCAGCATCCATCGATCTCTCTACACCATTATACTCCCTGGCAGAGGATTTTAAAGATATGATATCACGACTCCTGCATTTACCCGCACGGCGCGGATATGGTTACTCTTGGTATTAAGATATAGAATTGCGTATTTAGGGTCAAACCATTTGGCAGAATGGTCACTATGTAAAGATAGTAACGGAGCAGGGGAGTCCCGGTGAAGAAAAAAGACCAAAAAAGCTAAGTAAACAACAGGACACTGTGTACTTTGCACTGGGCGCTTTGCCCTATGCTCTTAGCACCAAGCCCTTTGCTCAATACTGCCGCATTTCGATAAACTCAATACTGCCGCATTTCGATGAACTCAATACTGCCGCATTTCGATGAACTCCCCTCAGCTCTTCGGGATCTGCGTCAATACTGCCGCATTTCGATGAACTCAATATACAAATATATCTCTTATTCCCGGGATTCCTCAGGAGGGCTTCCGTATTTATGTAACCAATCCAATAGAGATTGAATACTGGCTTTGGCTAAGGCAATGCTGCTATCCGCACAGCCGTAATATAGATTGAGTGTATCGCCATCCGGTGAAATCGTGTACCCGCAGGAAAATGTTACATTCGGCACATCTCCTTCGCGTTCGTAGGGTGTTTCGGCTCCAAAGATCCATATATTACTGCGCAGCAGGCATCGTTCTGGTTGTTCAAGGTCAAAAAGGGCAAGACCCGATCGATATAGGCTTCCGCTTGCAGTTCGCCGCACACCATGGTAAATCATAAGCCAACCTTTTGACGTTTCGATCAGGGGTGGTGAAAGACCGATTTTATCAGCATCCCACCAGGCACCACGCCGCGCCTTGAGAATTAACTGATGTCTGCCCCAGTGATAGAGGTCAGGTGAATAAGAAAGCCAGATATGGTTCCCATATGCAGTCATCGGCCGGTGGATCAATACCCAATGACCATTAATTCGTCGTGGAAGGAGTGCCGCGTCTTTATCCGGAGGAAGCATGATGAAACCATGTCGTTCGAATTGCTGGAAATTTTTGGTCAGAGCTAGCGAGACACCAGGTCCGCCAGTCGAATACGATGTGTAGGCAATTACATACTTATTCAATTCAGGGACATAGGTAATGCGCGAATCTTCGATACCCCAGGTTTCCTCTGGATAGTTTTTAGGGTCAGCCATAAAAGTAGGTTGAGAATCGATCTGCCAGCAATCTATACCATTTTTCGAACGGGCAGCACAGAGGTGCGAATGTCCGCTTCGATCCTCAACACGACACAGCAACAGCGTGATACCATCGGGTAATAGTATCGCCCCCGGATTGAAAACGCTGTTAACAGGATATGGCCAGTCCCGGGCAACGAGAATCGGGTTTTTGGGGTGTCGCTGAAAAATTTCTTTGGGTTGGTTTTTTGTCATAATTTACTCCTGGGTTGGAATGGCTAGAATATGTTCTGCTTGGCGCATTTCGAGAAGCGATAGCAGAAAAGCCAGGGTTGACTCCGCGCCCTGGTTTTCATTGACTCGGTCCGAGTGCAAACTGTCGCGGCACCCGCCCGTAGTCGTATCGTATATTGGCAGACGGCCGTTGTTGCGACCCAAGAACCATTCAAAGGCACGCTCCGCTTCTTTGTACCAGTGTTCATCGCTTGTAACCCGGTAGATTTCGAGACAAGCGAGGATCATTCCGTAGGCTTCGATCGGTTGCTGGTCAAAGTGAGCTCGTTCACCGCCGCGGCAGTAGAAGCCGTTACTGCCAATGGATTCGAAGTGACCTTCCCTGGACTGCTGGACTGTTATCAGCCAATCAAGGGCTTTGAGTGCTACATCCTTCATGTCGTTATTCATCAGCCTCTGCCCGCATAAGAACAAAGCATGAGGTATCTTGGCATTCGAGTAGGACAGAATGTCTTCAAACCAGGGCCAATCCGGCGTGCTGTTCTGTCTGTACAAGTCCATCAATTTTTCGACAAGAATCGCTTCGATATTTTGGGCAGCCCTATCTCCGGAAAACCTTCGCAGGTATTCATTGATGCCTATCAAGGTAAAAGCCCAAGCCCGCGGGCTGCTGAATTTTGATGTTGCGGGCAGGGCGATGCTGAATAACTGACCAGCCACGCTGCGCAGCTTCTGGGATTTCGTACGGCCTAACACCGACCCCAGTGCCCATAGTGCGCGTCCATGGCTGTCTTCAGAACCACAATCCTCTAACCAGCGGCGATCGTAAGAAAGAAAATTGCGAAACCGACCAAGTCCCGGGTTATATGCATACATGAGGAAAGCCAGATAGCGGATAGCGAGTTTATCAATTTTCTGCTCGGTGTCTTGCATGATCTCTTCAAGCATTGTCGTCAGGACTAAAGCCCGGGCATTATCGTCGGTCGTGTAGCCCTCACTATAATTGGGCACAATTGAGACAGAATGCTGGAGTATACCTGTATCATCCGTTAAAGCGAACAGATGGCCAAGGTTCAAAATGGGTAAATCGAGTGGCCGTTGACTCAATGTCTTGGCTACGAAAATGGCGTGCCGGCGCCGCATCCTCTCTTCATATGCACTCTTGAAGCATTTCAAATAATGGTTGGCAACTACCGGCCAGATCATTTCCCGCCCAAGGAGATAGCACCGTTTACGCATCGCATGCCGTTTGACGCTGTTTTTAAGCAGGTAAAGCACCTGGGTCGCAATCGCTCCAGGGTCATTGAAAGGAACGAGCACACCCCGGTCATTATCGAGCAGTTCCTGGGCATACCAGTAGGGAGTCGAGATTACCGGTTTCCCCGCCCCTACAACGTAGGCCAAAGTCCCCGAGACAATCTGTTCCGGGTTAATATAGGGTGTGATGTAGATGTCGGTCGTACAAATAAATTTTACAAGTTCATCCAGGCTCACGAAACGATTATGGAATATAATTCCTTTTTCGACACCGCATTCTTCGGCCAGAAGTTCCAAAGAAAGGCGATAGGCTTCACCCTCGTGTTTAAGGGTATCCGGATGCGTCGCACCAACCACGACATAAACGGTTTTGGGATACCGTTCCAGAACCGCCGGTAAAGCCCTGATCATATTTTCGATACCTTTGTTCGGAGACAGCAGTCCGAATGTAAGCAAGACGATCTTTCCCTCGACGCCAAATTGGTCTTTGTAGAAATTCGAGTCGACAAATGGAATATCCGGAATACCGTGGTGGATTATCTCGATTTTTTCTTGAGGTGTTTTGTAGACTTCACGCAGAAACTCTGCGGCTTTCTGACTCATGACCACCAGCCGGTCAGACAGGCGAATCAGTTCCAGCATCACCTTGCGCTGGTTCGGATCGGGCTCGCGGAGAACCGTATGAAGGGTTGTCACCAGCGGCATACGCAGTTCGCGCAAGAGCGCGAGTACATGACTGCCGGCAACACCCCCGAAAATGCCATACTCATGCTGCAGCGAGACAATGTCTATGTTGTTAATGTTGAGGAAATCCGCAGTGCGTCGGTAAGATACTATGTCGTTTTTGGTCAGTTCAAAACGAACGCGCGGCGGATAGTTATATCCAGCTTCCACATCGTTGACGGCCAGGGCTAAGCAGGTCAGTTTGGTGAATTCGGACGCGATCGATTCGCAAAGGTCAGTCGTGAAAGTTGCGATACCGCACCGACGTGGCAGGTAGTTGCCGATAAAGGCAATTCGCTTGAGACGTTTTCTTTCGGTTTGCTTCACAGTAGCTTTCGGATCATCTTCGAAAGAGAATACCCGGGAAACCTTGATCCGTTAATGGTTTTTTCAGTTGGACAACACGTTTCAATGAGAGCATGGTTCTGTGTTTTGGATAACCTTCATGGGGGACGAGTTGCGGGATAATCAATCCGACCGGCAAGTTTTTTTCTGATGAACGCGGAGAGACCAAAAGGATTTTCATGATGTATCAAACGGGGCCGCTACATCGGCGCTTGTGCAATTCTCTATTCATATTAGTGTAACACTATACAGCATATCTGCCACAGTGTCAATGGTATCATTCAGGGAGAGAAATTGGGGTCAAGCCATTCTAATTGCAAATCATAGAAAATAATAGTCATTATGTTATTAGGTAATTAAGTAACTTTGAAAGGATAGTAGCGGAGCATGGGAGAAACGACTGCAGTAAGTAGTGAGTAATGCGTAAAGCGTAGGGAGAAAAGGTAAAAAATCGTAGTGAGTAAGGAGTATAGCGTACCGCGATATGACCCATAAAACAAATTAAAGAAACCAAACAGACCTGATCATCAGCAAAGAACAGTTAAAAGCCCGGAATATCTCCAGGATAGTTAATGCCCACAACCTTCCCTATGGAGTGGGTAATTGCTTTTAATAATCTTAGCTTATAGATAAAGAATATAGCTCCGATGATGCATATGATCCCGCCAAACAACAATGTGTTTGGTGCGCCAATTAATTTTGCAGCCCAACCACCCAATAGACTTCCAATAGGTGCCATACCCATAAATGACATGGCGTAGAAACTCATTACACGACCTCTTTTATCATCATCGACAATAGTCTGTAACAGAGTGTTACTCGATATCATTTGGACCATCATTCCAAAACCGGTTATCACCATGAATATCATGGAGAGCCACAAAATGCGTGAGTATGAGAACACAATTAATCCTAAACCAAAGGTACTTGTAGCCAGAGGGATAGCTTTTTCAAGACCTTTGGCATTTTTCCGTGAGGCAAACAGCCCAGCACCAATCAGTGCTCCGATACCAGCGGCCCCTACAAGAAATCCGAGGGTCGAAGGACCACCATGAAGAACATCCTGCGCAAATATCGGCATTAGAATCGCGTATGGCATGCCGACAAGGCTGACCAGGGCCAGCAGGAGCAATATCGATCGGATTTTTTCCGATTTGACGGCATAAATTAAACCAAGTTTCAATTCATGGAGAACATGTTTTTTTGTCGTAACTTTTTGCCTGGGTTTTAATCGCATCAAAAGCAAGGCAATGATGACCGCGATATAACTGATACCATTTATAAGAAAGCATATTCCTTCACCGACTACTGCGATGAGAACACCTGCAATGGATGGACCTATCAGGCGTGCCGAATTAAACGTCGCAGAGTTAAGTGCGATTGCATTACCAAGGTCATTTTTATTTTCCACCATCTCAATAATAAAAGATTGACGTGCCGGTATATCAAAACCGTTAATTACAGCAAGGGTAATACTCAGTATTATAATGTAGGGTACAGTTATTGTATTTGTAAGGACAAGAGTTGCCAAGATCAATGCTTGAACCATTGCCAGTATTTGGGTAATGACCAAGATACGGTGGCGGTTCCAGTGGTCGGCAAAAACACCGGCGAAAGGTGCGAACATGAAAGTAGGAAACTGACTGCTAAAACCGGTAATCCCCAACAGAATAGGTGAATGTGTTAGCCTATAGACCAGCCAACTGAGTGCAATCCTTTGCATCCATGTACCAATGAGCGAGATGCTCTGTCCACTAAAAAACAGTCGATAATTTCTATAATGAAAGGCGCGAAAAAATAATTTCATAGACGGTCTGATATCAGTTATATTCGCTCACGATGGTATTTTCTCATGCTATATATAATGTCGATGATTGTCCTGTTCATTGTATTAGACTATTGTATACAATTCTCTTTCACTGACAAGGGGCAAACGTCTCTGTGTGATAGAGTATGGGAGAAACGGAGTATCGGGATGGGCACTAAGAACTACGAAGAAAGAATAAGAATAAAAGTAGTCATTGAGCCTGCTCTGTAGTTGTCTGATTTACCCACGTCCTTTACAAAGGAGCGGGGTTTATCAGACAATGCCCGATGAATCGGGCGACTACACCAAACTGAAGACACGCTACGCTGGAGATATGACGCTGCGCGTCTGAAAACACGCTGCGCTGAAAAGATAGTCCCGCAAAGCGGGATCTTCAGGCATACCGAGAATCCACGGGATAAATAGGGAGTAAGGAGTAAAGTGTAGAGCGCAATTAAAAAACAAAAGAGAATTAATAAACTAAAAGAACCAGATTAATCAGATTCTTGACTCTGATTAAGAAATAAGTAATATTTAATAAAGTAGGTCTTATTTAGAGATTCGAGAGGGTAGACGTGAGGATAGAATGAAAAATAAAAAAGTCAGCAAAAAATTAATTGCTTATTGTGGTTTATGTTGCTTGGATTGTCATGGATTTGTGCAAAAGATCCCGGATCTTGCCCGTGATTTGAGAAAAGAGCTCAGGGCTTCGCGCTATGAAAGATTCGCCAATTTTATGGCCGGTACGAGTTTTGGTAAGATATACAAGGATTACGCTTGCTGCTATCAGGTGTTGGGTGCAATGGTCAGATTCCGCTGTCACAAGGGTTGCCGCGACGGAGGCGGTAATCCGTTCTGTAAAATAAGGAAATGCTGTATAAAGAAAGGCTTCAAAGGCTGTTGGGAATGCGGCGATTTCGAACAATGTAAAAAATTGGATTTTCTAAAAGGTGTGCATGAGGACGCTCACATTATGAATCTTCGTATATTAAAAAAGAGAGGCGAGATAGCGTTCCTCAAGACAAAAAGGAATTGGTGAACAAACTAATTTCCCTCATGTCTGTGTATTATTGACAAATCGACACAGATTATGCTATCACTTGACAGGATAAAAAATAACCTCAAGTGGCTGGTGAAGAATGCGGGTCCGTCAGTGAAGTATCCTACTCATCGTGATCTTTTAAAATTAAAACCGACATCAACAATAATGAAGATGCTGTTGAAAGAAATTAACAAAGATGATCAGGTTATTGAGGTATTTTCAAAGCAGAACTCTTGACTTGGACTCTATCTTATCATAAAATTCTGCAGGTAAAAATTGATTGGTGTATGTCTGAAAGGGTTTTCCGCGTAAGTGTAAAACATATATTTTTTGTTGAATGCCAACAATGAAAAAAAGCGCGAAAAACTGTGAAAGAGAGGTGAATGAGTTATGATAAAGAAAAAACAAGAACCGATAGTCTGTCAAATATGCAGTAAAAAACAGGAATTACGCGATGCTATCCCCGCGGGGATAGTCCGCGAACCCCTTGCAGCCCTGATCAAGAAGGAATATCCTAACTGGTCGTCCGAGGGTTTCATATGTAAATCCGACCTCAATCGCTTTCGGGCACAATATGTGAGGGAGGTTCTTGAAACGAATAAAGGTGAATTATCAACATTAGAACAGCAAGTAGTAAGCAGTATAAAAGAACAAGACCTCGTCTCTAAGAATGTCAATGTAGAGTCCGAACAAAAACTTTCTCTTGGAGATCGAACATCGGATAGAATCGCCGATTTTGCGGGCAGCTGGATTTTCATCATTTCCTTTTTTTGTGTGCTTTTTTTGTGGATCGGGGTGAACTCCTTGTTGCTTATCTGGCGACCATTTGATCCATATCCGTTTATTCTTCTTAACCTTGTCCTGTCCTGTCTTGCAGCAATTCAAGCTCCTGTCATTCTGATGAGCCAGAACCGTCAGGAAACAAGAGATCGTATACGAGCCGAGCACGACTACGTTGTCAATCTTAAGGCTGAACTGGAAATTCGTCATCTTCACGAAAAATTGGATCACTTATTAATGAACCAGTGGCAGCGACTACTGGAAATTCAACAGATCCAAACAGATTTGATGGAAGAGCTCACAAAATCCAAATAGATACTAAACCAGATAGGTGTTAGATACCAGGAACCATCAACGAGAATCCATGATTCACCAAGCCATCATGTAATTCGCAGTGTAGATATGTACTTGACTTCCTATACATCAACCATATAATTCCCCAGATAAAAAAAAGAGGAGGAATGATGAAGAGAGTATTATTGCTTTGTGTACTTATGAGCCTGGTTTTTGCCCAGGAAACACTTACCAGAATACAAGTTGACCGCAAGACCGAGAGTATCCTCGCGGCGCTCTTTGAAGAACTGCCCCAGCGTATCGAGCTGTATCTCTCTGCTGACAGCGGTTACATTGTCGAAGCTACTTATGAGGACCGAAGACTGGTCGAAGAACTGACTGCGGATGAATACCAGACTCTGCTGACAGCGAGTCGGGTGAAAATGGTGATACTCGAGAACGCCCGCTTGCCGCATCTTATCGGTCAGACCCTGCACGGGCTCGCTTTGTATTCATGGTCTTTGCCCCTGGCACTCGGCATGGAAGACAAGGGTGCACTTACGATCGGTCTTTTCACGCCGCTTGTTTACACGTCAGCCGTTTTCTTCCTTACTTCGAAAATGCGCGTTTCCGGCGGTGCGGCACTGGGTGCGTACCTGGGCGGTATCGAGGGCGCCGTGCACGGCGGTGTGTCTTTCCAGTCGGAAAGAGCCATTTTCCCGGTGAGTCTCGCTGAAAATCTGGTGGATTTCGCGCTCGGTCAGAAAATGGGTTTCACACCGGGTATGTTCCAGCGAAAATTCAATCACTGTTTTTATGGTTATTATCACTATTTTGCCGGAAGAACACTGGTGGTCGGATGGGAAAACGATGATGCCTGGGAAAACGTCGACGATGCTGCGGTGGTCGGTACGGCCTTGTCCGTATTTGAAGGATACACCTCGCTCATTCTCTCGAGGCATTCAGAAAATCTCACGTACGGCGATGCCCTGTTCGAGTTGCGCACCGCGATCATCGGTGCCGAACTGGTGCCACTCCTTTTGGCGACGTATGACTTACACCGGGATGAACAGAGCGACGAGCGCATTTATGCCGCAACTTCGCTTGCCGGTTACGGCGTGGGCTATTTACTGGGCAGGAAACTCAGCCGTGATTATGATCTGTCCTGCGGCGCAGGTGTTTTCACCTGGTTGATACCTTATCTTGCCCACAGTGCAACCGGCGGTCTCATAGCGCTTACAGAAAGCGAGGATCTTGCGCGCTCGTATCCGGCTATCTTTTTGGCCATGGACCTGCCGCTTACCTATTTCTGCTACAAGGTATTTGCCAAACGATCGACCAAGTACAGCAGCGCCGAGACACCCCATTTCAACGTCGCAGTCAATCCCGCATATTTTTTGATCAAAGACAGGTCACAGCAGAACGTGCCCATTGTCTCATTGTCGTACCGCTTTTGAGTAAGTAAAAACGTGGGGTTAGGCCTTGTGACTATTAGTATAATTTTCGCACATAATGTGGAGGAGAATAGATGAAAACACTTATTGCATTTGCGACAAGAGGTGGTGTTACAGGTGAATCTGCGCTTATCATTGCCGAGGTTTTAGAGAAAAAATTTGGGCACGTGGTGGATGTTGTAAATTTAAAAGCAAACAAATCACCCAACATCAAGCTCTATGATAATATCTTCATTGGTAGTGGGATCCGCATAGGCAGGTGGTATGGTCGTGCAAAGAAGATGTTGAAAAATGATTTCAAAGGAAAGAAAGTAGTCATATTCTTATCTGCTTGTTCTGCCGGTGACCCGGAAAAACATGATGAAGCACTTGAAAATTATTGCATTAAGGTACTGGAAAAGCATCCGCATATCCAACCGTTTGCCATGGAAGCATTTGGCGGACGTATGAAGATGTTTGGTAAAGAACAAGCTGATAATTATGATCCGGAAAAGGTAAAGCTGTGGGCTGAAGAGCTTGGAGAGAAGCTTCGTTGAGTATCGGAGAAAGGGAGCCCCGCTGCTCAACGAGCTATGGGATAAACATCGGCGTATCGGTGTAAGCAAAAGAGCCCATTATTTTAAAAAAGGTAACGGGACACTGAAATTCACACTTACATTAAATAACAAATGTGAGTGAGTTTCGTGGGGGAAATAATATGGATAAAAGGAATTTTATCTGGTTATTAATCGTATTTTCGATGGTCACTGGAGCTGTTATCTTCTGCACCGGTATTCCGCGAATAGAGCTTACTGAAAGAGACATTGAAATCAACTTAGAGCATGATGGGTATTCGCGGGATTTTATTCTTCATATACCCAAGCACCACGAAAATCTAAACAAGATTCCCCTGCTTATCGCTTTGCATGGGGGAGGAGGTACTGCCAAAGGAATGATCAGGCTAACAAAGAGCAGGTTTAATGAACTGGTTGATAAGCACGGCTTTCTGGTTGTCTATCCGCAGGGGCTTGGAAAAAGCTGGAATGATGGACGACAAGATCCCATCTCTTATGCCCATGAGAACGATATCGATGATATCGGGTTTCTTTCCAAGATCATTCAAAGTATGGAACAGGAGTTCAGGGCAGATCCTGGAAGGGTATTTGTTACCGGGATTTCAAATGGCGGCTTTATGAGTATTCGTGTCTCAAGAGAATTAGCAGATCAAGTCAAGGCGGTTACTCCGGTTTGTGCCGGTATTCCGCTTGTCACGAAGGGTGCTCACATGAATGGTTCGCCCATTAATATCTTACTTGTTAATGGAACGACTGATCCGCTTGTCCCGTACAACGGAGGTGAAGTAGAGGTCCTGGGCAAAAAACGGGGTAAGATCATTTCTACGGATGAAACGATCAGGATATTCGTAACGAGAAACGGTTGTTCTGATGTTTCCGAGATAGAGGAGCTCGAAGACAGGGATCCCAAAGACGGCACGCGGGTAATCCGTGAAGAATATGTGAATACTGAAACCGGCAATAAAGTTGTATTGCTTAAGGTCGTAGATGGCGGGCATACCTGGCCAGGAGGTTGGCAATATCTGAACGAGAAATGGATTGGAAGAACTTCACTGGATATTAATGCCTGCGATGAGATATGGTCCTTCTTCAGTTCACTGAGGTGATACAATCGGATACGAGACCAAGCTTAGATGGATTTCAACTTTTGAAGAATTGAGATGAGCTTGATTAGTTCCGTATTTTGAATATAATAGCATAAGAGGAGGAGATATGAAAACCATAATTAACATTGCTGCACTGTTTTTTCTTTTGTGTATTGCATTTGGCTGCGGAGGAGGAGAAAAACAGCCAGAACCAACCGCAGAAACGCCAGCAGCTCCAAAAGTGCCGGATTATCTTGGTGAAGATGTTGTCCTGGCAGCGCTTATGTGGCAGGAGAGTTTCAGCGCGGCACAGTTTTATCCCAGCAAGCTTGAAAAGGAAAAAGATGGTCAGTACGAGGTAACTACCTTGGCTGGAAGCCCTGACATAGGGGAAGGTGAAAAATATACCACGGCGATTATTTCACTGCAATCACACCCGGCACAGCAGAATGAATTGAAGGTTGGTACTGTTGTGCTGTTCACAGGTGATGAAATTGAAAGAACAGAAGGGGAGTTGAAGAATGCTCGTTGGAATCGGGGAGTCATTGCGAGTATAGGGAATGTTAACGAAATGGTTGTCAAGATCGGCACGTATGACAATCTATCCGAGGGTATGCTCAACCAGGAAAAAGTACATATTAAGAACTTGCGGATCAGCGATAAGCCGATATTCAAAGGACCAGAGAATCTCTAAGATTGATGTACAGGATGTGAAGCTGTACTCCTTCTGATCATGGCTGGTCTAGACAACAGGCTTAATGTGTCCAATAATTAGTTATTTGTTCAGTATATAGATTGCGGCATTCAGTATCGTTGCGAAGGACACCCAGAGTGCATAGGGGATAAGCAAAAAAGCTCCAATATAACTAATCCGACTAAAATATATTATCGTGACTATGATTAACAGTAAAAGTATGATAATGTCGATGAGACCGAGCAGTGGAGAGTGCAAGGCAAAAAAGGCAGTCGACCAGAGGATATTGAATACCAGTTGAACAAGGAATACGGTCATCGCAAAGCCAGCGCCTCTTAATACTCCATATCGCCGCCATATTATGGCAAAAGCAATACCCATGAGAATGTAGAGCAGGGTCCAGACCGGACCAAATAGCCAATTCGGCGGAGAAAATGAAGGCTTTACAAGGGATGCGTACCAGGTCGGTATGTTCGAAGTGGTGAATATCGATCCCATAAAACCTGCACCCAGGCACAGGGCAATACTTAAGAAGAGCTTGAGTAGAAATGGTATTTTCATGCGGCATAATAATACAGGAAAGATCACGGCATGTCAATATGGGCTGTGCATGATCCTTTTTACTTGCTTTTCTTCGGTGATGGGTTATGATTGATCTCTTGAAAGATGGAATGAATAAGGTAGAAATATAACGATTTAACGAATTGAACGACGTAACGGTCTAAATGGCTAGGAGGTTGTTATGAAAGGTAAATTAGCTAAATTATTTTTGATTTTATCCGTAAGTGTATTATACACATATCCATCTGAAGGATTTGAAGTCGATATTGAGTCAGGCGGGATGTTTGTAAGTTATAGTGATGTTCAGATCCCGAAAAGTACCGGTACTTTGATATCCTTATCTGATGAGCTGAAAACTGACCCTGCCTTTTTTATTCGGGGCCGGCTTTCATATTATTTCAGTAAGAACCATATGGTTTCAGTGCTTATTGCACCGCTCAGACTGCAAGCGAGCGGCAACATCGACCGGGAAGTAATATTCGAAGGTGTTTCATTTGATTCTAATGTTACTTTAAATTCTGTATATAAGTTCAATTCATACCGGTTTACATATCAATATTTCCGATATCTTTCCGATAATTTTTACTTTGGTATAGGGCTGACCATTAAGATCCGTGATGCCTTAATTAGCATTGCTGATTCAACCCGCACATCTGAGAAAACCGATCTTGGTTTTGTACCGTTGATAAAATTCAACCTAACCTGGCATTTTCTAGAACCGTTTGCACTCGTTCTGGATGGTGATGCGCTTGCGGCTCCTCAGGGCAGGGCAGAGGATGTTTCATTAGCCCTCCAGGGTGATCTTGGCAAAAATGCAGCACTGAAATTAGGATATCGTGTACTTGAAGGCGGATCAGACGTCGAAGTAGTGTATAGTTTTGCATGGATCAATTATGTATTCGCAGGAGCAGTGCTAAGGTTTTAAACGAGATGAGAAAATTTATTATGCTGGCATTTGTTCTATTGAATTTCCATGTTTTTGAGTTTTCTACGATTGCATTACCATTGAGCGCAGTTCATGATGAGCAAACCGACAGAGAGAAATTCGAAAACTATATGGAAAAAATTTATGAAGAGTGTAAATTAACTAACAAATTAGATTACAGGATATTTCGATTGGCAATGATCGGGTATATGAATATGAGAACTAACCATCTGTTGTCTGATAAGAATATCATAGGTGTCATTGATTATACAATGTCAGCTAATGATAAGAGATTTTTTGTTATAGATTTGGGCTCAAAAGAATTTTTGTACCATACGCTTGTCGCACACGGGAAAAATACAGGAAATAAATTTGCAGAATATTTTTCAAATGAACCGAGAACCCAGAAGAGTAGTCTGGGTTTTTACATAACAGGTGAAATGTACTATGGCAAACACGGATATTCACTGAAACTCGATGGCGTAGATTCCTCTTACAATGATAATGCGCGTATTAGGCAAATAATTATTCACGGTGCAAATTATGTTAGTGATGATTGGGCGAAAAAATACGGTAGGATCGGGAGAAGCTGGGGCTGCCCAGCCCTGCCTGAGGGCGAAGCCAAAGAGATTATTGATATAATAAAAGATGGTTGTTGTTTATTCTCATACTTTGATAATGAAAAATATTTAACGTCTTCAATATATTTAAATATTAATGGCGATTTACTGCAAACACTAATTGGGATCAACATTGATGGGTAAACAGCATCATTTAAATGATGTAAGAAAGATCGCTGCTGAGTTTGACGCTGAGATCCGTGCCTTGGCTGTTTTGAACACACCGAATGCGCGGGCGATCCGCCGTAAATACTCCCAGAAATTCAGGCAGGTAAAACCAGAGTTCATACTCGAGTTTGCGCGCGTGCTTTTTAATAAATACAAACACCGGTGGGCAGCGTATGAACTGATTAAAGATCACAAAGCTGCGTTTCAATGTATGAGAGAGAAAGAACTCGAGGACTTCGGTCGAGGTATTAACAGCTGGTGGACGGTCGATGGTTTTGCACGCATCCTGTCAGGACCGGCCTGGCTTAATGGACAGGTGTCTGATAAATTGATCCGCAGGTGGGCGTGCTCCAAAGATCGCTGGTGGCGGCGCGCAGCATTAGTCAGCACGGTCGCGCTTAATGTGCGATCGCAGGGCGGATACGGCGATGTTCCACGCACCCTTGCGATCTGCAAAATGCTGACGAGTGACCATGATGATATGGTAGCAAAGGCAATGTCCTGGGCATTGCGCGTGCTGGCTGTCCATAACCCAGATGCAGTAGTCAAATTCTTGAAAAAATACGAGCAGAAGCTTGCCGCACGTGTAAAGCGAGAAGTACGCAACAAGTTAAAAACAGGGTTGAAGAATCCGAAGATGGAAAAAAAGCATCGGAGTCCCGGAGAAACGGTGAAACGGGGAATGGAAGCACGCTGATGTTTGATTGCAAGACCTGACCCCTTGGTACTTTCCAAATGTACTGGATCGTCCGATCAAGTCGGACGATGACAGCGGGAGAGATGGGGAGCTGATCCCCATAATAAAGAACATAACCTCTTGACAAATTACTAGTTATATATATACTTAAGTATAGAAATTAGAAATGTAACATAAATGTATTATTGATGCTATAGAAGGTATGTAAAAAGATAGTGTAAGATACACTGAGGGGGTGTAGTTATGCGATTAAAATATGTAATCAGTATGATAGTGCTGTTTTGCTGTCTGGGTTTTGCTGCATGGGAATCGGTTGGTCCTTATGGTGGTTATGTCCGTTCGGTGGTAGTTTCGCATTCCAATGATAATATCGCTTATGTTTCATCTTATTCCTCGCCTACGAGCGTAGCAAGAACGTCGGATGCAGGTGCTTCCTGGACAACGATGGGGGCAATCCCGACACAGGTTTACTGTATGGCTATTGATCCGGCCAATGATAATAAGCTCTATACTGGCTGTGGTCATGCCATCTACCGGTCGACAGACGGCGGTGCGAACTGGATCAACACGCCAATGAGCAACAAGTACATATATGGTATAGTGGTGCATCCGACTACACCATCTATCATATATGCCTCGGGTATGTCATGGGATGGTAGTCAATGGGTAATAGCGTTCTTCAAGAGTACAAATAGCGGCGCAAACTGGAGCACGACACCCTTGGGTGTAGATCGGGGCTGCGGCTACAGCATTGCAGTTGACCGCAGCAATCCCAGCACAGTATACGCGGGTGGGTACTACTATCACCCGGTAGACAGCGCTTACTATCCGATCATATGTAAAACAACGGATGGTGGCACCAGTTTTAATGTGGTGACGAACAATATCGCGACGTCATCGTACTATGTCTATTCGCTGGCGGTTCATCCGACGAATTCGAGTATCGTGTATGCCGGTACGTACCTGGGTGGTATTTATCGCTCGACCAACGGTGGAAGTTCATGGACACAGGCATCTACCCATTATTATAATTACTCGATGACCACAAGCCCAGCTGCTCCGAATATCGCATACTCCGGCGGTTACTATGATATTTATAAGACGACCGATGCCGGCGCATCCTGGTTTGCTTCAAACAGTGGCATGACGGGTTACTATGTATATGCTCTTGCCATGAGTCCGTTGAGCGGCAGCAACGTCTTTGCAGGTAATAATGTTGGAATATTCAAAACGATCAACAGCGGTACGAGCTGGGTTAATTCTACCAATAACCTGAATATCGGCACTATTCTCAATTTCGCAGTTGCGCCGTCTTCTGGCTCAACCGTGTATACGTCCTTTGAGGAAATCGGTGTCTATAAGACCACGAACAGCGGCTCGAGCTGGACATTACTCCCAACTCCTGTCGGTTGTGGTGATATCTGCGAGTTTGCCGTTGACTACGCCAATCCAAATATAATCTACGCGCTTGAGGGCTCGGGCTGAGGCAATGCTGAGCTCTATCAGAGCACAGACGGCGGGTCCGTCTGGTCCTCAGCCTTGGATAGTTATTATGCAGATGGCGGCGCTTTGGTCTTTGACCCCAACAACAGTTCGGTTCTTTACAGCGGCGGTCATGTCTATGTGTCGACATACAATATGGCAATATCAAAAACAACAAACAGCGGTACTTCCTGGATGCGTGATACGCTCGCCACATCCTATAGTACCTGCAATGCCTTACGGGTAGATCCGTCCAATTCGAATATGGTATATGCGGGCGGGTACACCGGATTGTACAGGAGCACGAACGCAGGTGCTACCTGGGCGCAGTCAAGTACGGGATTGAGCGGTACGGTGAACGATATCGCGATAGATCCCGTGAGCAGCAGTACTCTGTATGCTGGAACATCAAGCGGAGTGTTTAAATCAACCAATAGTGGTTCGAACTGGAGTAACACGGGCTGCACTGGAGTGACCTCGATCGTTATTGATGTTTCTACGATAACCACGATTTATGCCGGAACGAACAGCGGCGTTTACTTCAGCACCAATGGTGGATCAAACTGGACTGCAATGAATGAAGGGCTGCTCGTGACCAACGTGACATCAATGGGCTTGTATCATGACAACTATCTATATGCCGGCACTGATGGTGCTGGTATGTGGCGCTGGACTCTAACTGTCGGTGCAGAGGAAAGATACGAGAATACCGTACCGATAATGCTCCTGGCATGTCATCCAAAACCTGCCCGGGGCAACGTGACAATCTCCTACGTGCTGAGCAAAGAACTTGTTACAGATCTATCAGTCTATGATGTTCAGGGTCGGTTGGTTGCGCAGTTGGCGAGAGAGCGACAGGCTGCAGGCGATTATTCCGTAACGTGGTATGGAAAGGACACGCGTGGGAATGCGGTTCCATCCGGTATATATTTCTGCAAGTTAGTGACTGATGACGCTTCCGCCATCGAAAAAATAATACTCGTGAAATAACCATTTACCGGGAAAAATCAGAGGGGCTCTGCACGAGCCCCTTTAATCTTTGAAAAACAGCGATCATTTTATAAAGACAGTACCGGTGAAATATAATTCCACTAAACCAAAAAGCACAAAGCGTTGGGACGCTAGACTTAAACATACTTAAGAATAATTTTGCCCCCTTGCGGAGTGTTGATTTACCATTATAATATATTAATACTTATTTATTGAAATACGCAATTTGTATCACAAAATATCAGTAACCAAAATTCAAAACCTCGCTTTTCAGTTTCCACCCGATGATAAGCGAATCGAAAAGGAGGTCACGATGGTTACATTTTTTACTGCTCTGAGCATGATGATTTTCATAATTGTAGTGCTCAGAACAATACATCGGACACGTGTTGTCCAACCAAACAAAGATATCAATAGGGAACTTATCCGCGCGCGCTTGTTAGACCGCTCCCAGTATAATTACCACCGCATCAATACTGACCGTGAGACTACACACTGGGGCACAGCGGCCTATAATAAGGATATCCGGGACACACGCTATTGTATATTGCGCGAGCTGCCGAAAATGAAACCGACCGAATGGGAATCAACGATAATTGAAACGATCAATGAGAAATCTCCTAAATTGCTAATGTACTTGACAAAAGGAAAACTCGATGTTGAGGTGCTAAAAAAGCGTGAGAAACAGGGTATAGATGATGCTGTTAGGGTGATCGCCAGGACCCCGGTCGATAGATATCTCACGCTGCGTGATTATTTCCACGACCTGTTCGAGAATATCGTGGACTCATGCAAATCTGAGAACAGGTTCTACATGTACGGACAGCACCGGGTTATCCAGGTACTTCGTTCTTTCAAGGCGAGTGCGGGTGAGTTCGAACCTGCTATCTCAGAAGCAGCGCGTGAAGAAGACAAAGACGAGAAAACCGTGGGCATTTTTGAAATGCTGGCCTACCAGTATCGCTGGTGTAAAAACAAGAAAAGAGAATACAAAGATCAAATACATCGAGATAATCCTCTTATTGAATTCAACCTCGATGCGATACGGAAAGCCGGGTACTTTAAATATAATGGTTCTTTAATAAACAGTCTATATGTTGAATTACATCGCAGGTTATGTGAATTGACTAATGACTACCCGATTTTTCCTATGGGGCAGGTTGAGACTTTATTCGACGGTCATTATCTAAGATACGCGTATCGTTTTGGTCATGTCTATTTAGCTAAAATCGTTGGTGCGGTAGACTATTATCCTGATTACCTTTACATTGAATTCACAGACATCGCAATAGATGATCCATTGCTGCGCGAAATGCGCGCATACAAACTGCATATAGAAGGGAACGATTAGATAAAGCGTAGTGCGTAAGTCGTAAGGCGTAAAACAACGTTATTAATCATAATGACTCAGTGACCTAATGACCCAATGACTTCCCGCAAAGCGGGATTAGTTCAAATGAACCATTTTGGTTTTTTAATATTATGTTTTTTGTAGAATGTTAGTAGTCTATCGCGGTTTTGTCCTCCTGGCAGTACTCCAAGGAATCTCAGGGCATTTCCACCGAGAAAGTCTTCGAGCTCTTTATCTGAAAAAAGATTATTGTGCTTCAATATCTCGATGTATCTTTCCATAAAATGTTCGAAATTTTCCTTGCGTTTGATAACGTGCCAGTCAATGCCAAATAGAATTCTTTTTTTTATCTCGGTCCAAAAATTCCTGCCTCGAAAATCACTCAGGTCGCGGCGCATAGATTCATAATCTGATTTGAACCGCTGGCTGTCTTGTTTTGTTAGAATCCCATGGCACGCAGTATCGACATAGAGGTTGTCATACTTTGTCATCATTTTGCAGATATCTTTAACCCAGCTGTTCTTCCAGTGGTAGCCGAGTCGCCCCCAGCCAAAATGAGCTAAGTTTACGCGCAGGGCGGGCCATGTTTTGAGGACGTCGCGCCAGAATATCGCTTTGCCAAAATGATAGCTTGCATTATGATAGGATTCAATGCCCTCCATTACGCAGTGGGCAGTGATAGGCACGTCGTTTTCAACGCAGTAATCATACAGTTTTGCCAGGACACGGTCATAATCCTCGCCTTTGAATACATCATAACCCCATTTTTTATGTGGTTTGATCCTTTTTCTGCGCAGGTGATCAACACTTGCATTATGGAATGGTTTGTAGCCAAGCGAATTATATACTTTAACACCGATATATCCTTTGTTCTTGATCGCGTCATCGACAAGTGCCAGAGAGCCGAGTATTTCCATTTTTCCGTCAGGGTCTAACATTTCATTTTCGAAAGCCAGCTCACGTGCCGGATCAAAAGGTACAAACGAATGGATCTTGCCTCTATACGGAATGTGTATCTTCTTATAGACATAGTCGATTTGATACCTGACCGGCGAGTCATAAGTGCTTTCAAACCAGTACTCATAATCAAGCACTTTATTAACATAAAGATCGATACCGTCTTTGTCATAAGTTTCGACCAACTCTTTTGCTATATCAGTGACTTCTTTGCTAAGGGTATCTGCCCATTTGCGGTATTGCCTGCCCA
>JBARXB010000017.1:0-44589 GCA_049647165.1 bacterium | reverse complement strand
GTTTTACCTGGCGCTGAATCGCACCACCCTCGTCCATTTCTGTCACAAACGAATAATTTTTGTGAAAATCTATCCCGACATACTTCATCTTTGCACCTCCACTTCATAAAGTATAACCCTATCTGCCAAAAGTGCAATTTTTTCATAACATCAAATCTAAACATTTGACAATTTACATTATATTATATGTTGATGCTGAAAAGTTTAGGTGAGGTGCTTCAAGCGGCGCCTTTGCAGTGACTCCGGTATACCCCTCACCTTAATCCTCTCCCCTTAAAGGGGAGAGGAGATTGGGATTTTGGAGAGGAGATTCGGATGCAGGGAGAGGAGAATGGGATTCTGGAGAGGGGACTGGATTCCCCGGTTAAACCGGGGAATGACAGACGTTGACCGGGGAATGGCCCTGTCTATTTTTGTAAAACAATTGACTTTTCATCGATTTTCTGTATAATCAAAGCGCAATGATATCGGTTGATAGAAAAATATAAGTGCTTCGTTAAATAACAAACAAGAATTATGATATTAAAAGGACAGAAAATTCGCCAGATTAACAAATCGATAACAAGATTCATATATTTTATATTTAGCAGGGCGGGCTTCGTTGCCTAATAACTCTGGGCGATTCTTAATATGTTAATGTCAATATCCTGTAATATGTTGCCTTTAGACGTGGGACGATGCGGGTATCGTTGCCGATTAACCCTGGACGATTCTTGATGAAGTGGTCGGTTCACCCAGCATACGAGAATTATAAAAAAACCATCTTGAGTTTGGTTTTTATTGTCGGGTTTCTGGTCTTTATTGCAGTTTTCTATGGTGTTTTCTGGGGTTTGCTCGGCTTTGCAATACTACTTGTCTCGTTGTATTCCTATTTTTTCCCGTCACATTATGAGGTAGATGAGGAATATGTAACGATTAAGAACATATTCATTACCCAGCGCCGGCGTCTTAGTGAATTTAAAAAGGTCTACCGCGGCAAGAATGGGATACTACTCAGTCCTTTCAAGAGAAAGACCTTTTTGAATCAATTCCGTGGCGTTTTCCTCCTTTTGCCAAGAGAGCGAGGAACAATCGAAGAGTATGTAAGAGGGTTGATTGAGAAAGATGATACCGTAGGGAGTGATCATCCAGGGGAAAATGCATAATAATCAGAATTATCCGGTTATCGACAAGGTGATTGCTCAGAAATATTCATCGGATTTTGATATCCCGCATGAACTCGCACAAATTCTTGCTGTTCGCTTTCCCGCATATAATGAAGCCAAAAAGTTTCTATTCCCGGACATCGCAGATCTTCATGACCCATGGTTAATACCGGATATTAGTGAAGCGGTCGATATGATCATGGCTTCTATTAAAACGAATGAAAAAATACTCGTATACTGTCATGACGACCCGGATGGTTATACTGCTGCCGCTATCATGTATCAAAGTCTCATTGATATCACTAAAGGACAACACGAAAGGATTTTTGTTTACCCGATCGTTCGTGAAAGGGATGGTTATATCCTTAACCCGGAAGTGCTCAGGGAATACCGAGAAAAAGGTGTCAAACTCGTTATTACCGTTGATTTTGGCATAAGCAGTCTGGAGAATTTCAAGATCGCTGCTGAACTTGGATTGAAATTAGTGGTTTGTGATCATCACGAAACAAATCGGTCTAGTTTCCCAGCGCCGGCGGTTGATCCTAAACGTCCTGAGTCGCATTATCCATTCCGTGAACTTGCCGGTGTCGGCGTTAGTTTCAAACTCGCTCAGTGTCTCTACCAAAAAGCTTTCAAATTAAAGACCGAGGAATTTTATTCACTCAAAAAGAATTTCTTTCCATTACTCATGCTCGGCACGTTGTCAGATCGAGTGGCTTTATTGGATGAGAATCGAATATTCAGTTCATATGGGTTGACGCTCTTTAACAAGTTAGACAAGCCATGGATGAAATACTTCAGAGAAAACAAAGAAGACGATCTCCCGGTTTTCCCGCGTGAACTCAATTCAACAATCGGATCAGCTGCTTATGTAGATCCAAATTTTGGTGTTGAAGTGTTCTTAAGTAATGATTTCGAAAGGGTATCAGAAATTGTCGGCATTTTACAGGAGGTAAATAAAGAACGCCAGCAGGGTGTTGAGAAATTACTACGGGCAGCTATCGCAGCGGCAAAAATCTATCCTCAAGCTATTCTTTCGATTATCCCTTTTTCAAAACAGCATTATCTCGGTTCGGTCGCTGCGCGTTTGAAAGAACAGTACAAAAGAACAGCGATCGTCATCGGTCTTAAAGAAAATATGTGCTTTGGTGAATTGCGCAGTAATACGATCGATCTTTTCAAGATGCTGAACAAGTTAGGACCGTTATTCCTCGACTTTGGCGGTCATAGCCGAGCCGCAGGTTTTACGATGTCTGAATCACATTTAGATAAACTTACTGATGATACGATCACTTATCTTTCGAATGATGATATACTCGATAATTCTGAAAAAGAGCTCAGCTTGAAGACACAGCCTATTTTCTTGTTCGAACGCACAAAAATAGGTTTTTTGCAGCCCTTGGTACCATTTGGTGAAGGTAATCCAGCACCGCTCTTGACAGATGGCACGAATATTTATACAATAGACAATAGGCTTAATATAATCGAGAAGGAGCTTGATGGCTAATTTAAATTTTGCAAAGAAGGAACTCAATCTCAAAATCGTGTATTATGGTACTGGTCTTTGTGGTAAAACCACTAATTTACGAACGATATTCTCTGCGATGGCTCCAACCCGGCGGGGGGAAATGATGAGTCTTGCCACGGAACTCGATCAGACATTATTCTTTGATTTTTTACCGGTTGACCTTGGTAGTGTGAAAGGGTGGAAATTACGCCATCATCTGTACACTGTACCCGGGCAAATTTATTACAATGTTTCACGCAAGCTTGTCCTTAAAAACGTTGATGGTCTTGTATTCGTCGCTGACTCACAAGAAGAACGGGTTGATGAGAATATTGAAAGTCTCAATAATTTGCATGATAATTTGAAGAGTTATGGTCTGAGCCTTAAAGATATCCCAATGGTCATTCAGTATAATAAACGTGATTTACCAAATATCGTGCCGATAAGTGATCTGCAATTGCAAATAAACCACGATGGGTACACGTATTTTGAGAGCGTGGCGATCCGTGGGATCGGCGTTTTTGATACTCTCAAGTCGATTTGCCAGATTACCGTCCGCAAACAGATGGATAATCTGCCTCAGGTTTGATTAAGTCGTTTCCACAACCCTTTTTACAGCTCAAAACTATTGACTTTAGTTGAATTGTCTATTATAATTTTCGCAAAATGGAGAAATCGCGGACTATTACAATAAGCAGCGAAAAGGCTAATAAACTCGATGGTTTATTAGCTGATTTCTGCGAACAGGCGAATATTGTATGGGCGATCTTTGTTACTTCGTCAGGTCAGCTATTAGTGCAAAAAGGATTTGTGCGTTCCTTTGACGTATTGGCTATATCCGCGTTGGCCTGTGGAGTATTCAACTCGACTATGGAACTGGCTCGAATCGTTGGTGAAAAACATTTCAACCAATTTCTTCAGGAAGGTAAGAAATTCAGTGTTTATTATATAGGAGTCCAGGAAGATTATTTGCTTGTTTCTTTGTTTGATGACCGGACATTAGCCGGTGTTGTTAAAGTTGCGAGTAAAGATTTTTCAATAGGAGCTGAGAGCATTTTGAGAAACGGAAAATGAAACGGCAACAGGGTTTTGAAAATTTCTTCGTGTATGAAGGCAACAAGGTAGCTTACCTGGCCGCTCAGAAGATAATAGAATTCCCGGGTGAGCTCTTTAATCCTCTTTATGTTTACGCGGGTACAGGATTGGGAAAAACCCATTTCTTGATGGCGATACAAAACGAATTGAATGGAAAAAACTCGACCAAATTCTTTGCTGCCGGAGAATTTGAGGATGCTCTGGATAAAACAAAGGTATTCGATTGTGCCATTGTCGTCGATGACCTGCAAATGATAGCCGACACTTATCATAATGCCTTGCTCGGTGTCATTGATGCGGCATTAGCAAGTAACCGGCAGGTATGTTTTTCAGGCAATGCGCCACCTCGGGATATAAAGAGTTTTGATGCTCGATTAGTGTCACGTATAGAAGGTGGGCTTGTCTGTGATATCCTACCTCCTAAAGAGATAGCGTTGGTTGATATGATTAAAAAGAAATCTGATGAAGCCGGAGTCCTTTTACCGGACACCGTGGCTCTGGAGCTTGCCCAGATATCTACTGGTTCAATACGTAAGATTGAGGGTATGATCAATCGAATCGTTGCTTATTCATCGCTGGGGAGCTTATCATTAGACCCTGATAGTGTCCGTATGATATTAAAGGAATTTTATCCAAAAGGCATATATAGCCCGGTTTCTTCCTTGCTCGAGGAATTGAAGAAAAATGCGAGCGAAGTTCTGGCCAATGTATCGGAAAGACTCGATGAGCGTGAAGAGTATAAAGAGAAGATTTATATATGGGAGATGAAGGGTTTCGACACCTCTGCTCTTAAACCTTTACTAGAAGGTGACCTTGGTGAATTCAAAAAAGCTTATGATGAATTCATCAAAAGGGTGGAAAGGCTGATTGACCTTCAAAAGGAATTCGGTTCACTCGACACTCATGATTTCCCAGATGAAGCGATGAAGATCGAATCGATGTTATTTTCTACTGCAAATGTCGATGAGATCGATGAGCTTACATCAAAGATAAAACAAAGAGTTAAGGCTTCCCAGACTAAGAAAGCATTTGAAGACTATTTTTTCGGTGCATGTAACAAGGACGCGTATAGTTTATATGAAGAACAAGTCGTTAAGCATCTTGGAGAGAAATTCAACCCCTTTGTAATATATGGTAAAGATGGTACTGGCCGGACAAGGTTTTTGACCGAAATTAAGATCGACCTTGAAACAGCTAACAAATCAGTACTTTTTGCAGATCTTGAAGATGATGACGTCTCTCAGCAGCTTGAAAAATCTGGTGAATGCGATGTGTTAATAATAGACAACTTTCATAGTGTTTTTTCATTTGACGATAGGGCACGCAAGACAGTTTTCGATATGATCAGGGGTTATATAGATAATAGTAAAGCGGTCATATTCAGTTCCGCAACCTTCCCATCCGGAGATGTTCTGTCCGAGGATGAGAAATCAATCTTTGAATTCGGGATTGAAACCGGATTGAAAGAACCGTGCACCGAAGTTGCCGAAGCTTATATTAGAACAAAGGTCGAAGACGATAAGGCTGAAATGATAATCAAAGCTGGATTACCTGAATTTGCTTCATATTTGGCGATCGACGATTTTATAGAATCCTTTGATAAAGAAACAGCTGTAGCAGAACCTGTTGCGAAGATCAGTGAAACGGTCGAAGAGGAAGAGGAACCGGTCGAAGAAGAGATAGTTTCCCTCGGGTTAGCTGGGGAAACAACAGAACCTGAAAAGATAGATGATGCAGTATCTGAGGATGTGTCGGATGAAGCATCTGAAGAGGTAGTTTCCCTGGGATTACCCGGCGAGAAAATACCGCAGCCCCAGATCGTATCTACTGACAAAGAGGATGAGCAACCTCCAGAAACAGCCGGAGAAGCCGATGTGCCTGATGAGAGTCTTGATGAGCCGGCAGTTGTATCATTAGGTCTGCCGGGCGAAGAAGAAGCAAAAAAAACGGATCGTGAACCAGAAGAACACGTCGATGAAACTGTAGAAAAAATCGGATCGGCACCAGTGAAAGGTGAGCCACTCAAAGAAATCAGGGAAGAACGGTTCATAATAAAAGAGATTCCAGGTGAATTGATTGAAGATAATTTCTAAAGGGATATTAAATGGCAATTAAGGGATCTTTAACTGAAGCTTCATTACCTGATGTTATACAGCTGCTTACATATTCTGGTAAATCCGGCTGTCTATCAGTGACCGATGGCAGGAACTTCGGGAATATATTTATTAAAGACGGCAGGATCATTTATGCCACGATATTGAACAAAAAACAACGACTGGGTGATATTCTCATAATGAAAAAGATCATTGATAATGAGACTCTGTCACGAGCTTTAGAGGTCCAGAAATCGGCAAAGAAAAAGAGATTGGGTGAGATACTTATTGAGATAGATGCATTAACCAAGGATATTCTTGAGAACGAGCTAAAAGGCCAGATCGAACAGACAATATTCACCATGCTAACCTGGGAGACAGGATATTTCAATTTCGAAGCTGACCTGCTGCCATCAAGGGAAGAATATACGGTTCAGTTGTCCGCCCAGGAACTCCTGCTCGAAGGAGCAAGACGAATAGATGAATGGCGGCAGATCGAAAATAAGATCCCTTCTTTTGAAACCGTGCTGGCACATAAAGGTGATGCCACAGACATACCACTGACAGCTGAAGAACAACAGATACTTGAGTTGATTGATGGTACGAGATCGATCGACGATATTTTGAAACTATCAAAATTCGATTTCTTTGAAACTTGCCGAACGATTTACGGTTTGCTCTCGGCGGGTTTATTGGAAAAACCGGATAAGCCTTTAGAGAGAAAAAAAACTACGGGTGATATATCGGAATACAAAAACCTCGGGTTTGCTTTTTATAAAACCGAGATGTTCGATGAAGCTGAACGCGAGTATAAAAAAATACTCGATATCGACGACAAGAATGCTGAAGCCCTGTTTTATCTTGGACTCATTGAATTGATGCGTGATAATTATACCGGCGCGCGGGATAATTTGTTAAAAGCATTGGCTCAGGATAATCGAGCATCAGTGCTTGGTAATTTAGGCTATGTGTGTTTAAAATTAGAATTTCATGATGAGGCGTTGGACTATCTGAAACAGGCGGTCGAGCTTGCTCCGGATAATATGCGGGTTAAAACCACCCTGGCCATTATTGATTTCCGGCTTGGAGATATTGAGAGATCCACTGAGATTTTCAAGGAAATAATCGATAAGTCACCAGAAATAATCAGTCCATATATTTATCTACCATTAATTCATTTAAAACAAGGGAATACTGAATTAGCCTCATCATTATTGAATGATGCGATCGATAGATTCCCAAGGTTCTCATTTTTCAGGAACAACCTTGCAGTTTTGTACGAGAGCATCGATCGACCTGAAGATGCTGAGAAATTATACAGGAAAGCACTCGAAACAGATCCAGGAGACAAAGTCGTCTGTCGAAATCTTGCGGATTTTTATTATGAAGCTCAGATACTGGGTGCTGCGAAAGAGCTGTACGAAAAAATCCCTGCGAAGAGCCAGGATTGGCAGGTTTTATTTAAACTGGGCAATATTTCCTTGCGCCAGGGCGATCCTGAAAATGCATTAGTTTTTTGGGGGAAAGCTCAGCAGCTGAATCCATCGGAATCTATTGTTAATCGTAACATCGAAGTGCTAAAGAAATCGGGTGGAAAATAGCTTTCAAAACCTAATCAGGTACATTGAGCAAAAAACCTCATTTAGATGTCAGAATTACAAAGAAAAACCTCTTAAGAGACGCATCCGAGTTAGAATGAGAGCTTTGGATATCAAGGATTTTTCTGAGTATGAGATATATCTAAGAAAAAACGATGAAGAGCTGCCTAAATTAGTGGATACTATTACTATCAATCTATCATATTTTTTCAGGAACCTTGAGACCTTCTTCTTTTTGAAGGACTACATATTTCCCGAATTGAAGAAGAAAAAAGATAAATTTATTTTCTGGAGCGCAGGATGCGCGCAAGGCGAAGAACCATATTCTTTAGCGATAATTGCCGCCGAGAGTAAGATGCTTGAAAATGTAACGATATATGGTACGGATATTGACAATAGAGTTTTAGATATCGCCCAGCAAGGGAAGTACTCGAACATTGCCTTTCAATATACGCCAAAAGATCTCCTGAAAAAATACTTCAGACGTGTTCCCGATGGCTATTTGATCGACAGCGCAGTGAAAGCCAAGGTTACAATATTTAATGCTGATCTTTTTGCGATTCCACCTTTTGGACTTTGTGACCTGATAGTGTGCCGTAATGTATTGATATATCTTGGTCGGGAAGCTCAGTCGACTGTCCTTAGGAATTTCTACGATCATTTGAGTCCTGATGGTTATTTGGTTATCGGCAAGGTTGAACTGCTTATAGGTATCCCTGAGGTTAATCTATTCAATCCTGTCAGTCGAGTTGAACATGTTTATCAAAAGAAAGGATAATTGTCTTAGGACGGTAAGTAAAGGGCTATGCAGGTTATTTACCAGTAGTGATGAATGAAAAAAAGGTGGGTATCGGCGAAGTGAAGATAGAACAAGGTGAGGTTAGGCTTTCAGCTTTTGGGGTAGGTTCTTGTATAGTTATCATGCTATATGATGAAACAAGAAAAATAGGTGGTCTGGCACATTGCTTATTACCGTTTGGGGGCGATAGTAGTCTTAAATACCCACGAAACGCTATTGCTGAAATGCTCAAGCAAATGTCTCAGATAGGTGCTTCGAGGGATAATATCGTAGCAAAGATAGTCGGTGGTGCAACTATGTTTGAAAGTTTTGAGAGACACGCGATCGGCAAGAGGAATGTTGTAAAAACAAGAGAAGAACTGAACAAACTAGATATTCCTATAATCGCTGAGGATGTCTTTGGTAACTGGGGTAGATCAATATCATTTAACCTTACAAGTGGTGAAGTTAAGGTGAGATCATACCGGCACGGTGAAAAAATACTATGAAGAAGAAGATCCTCATTGTTGAAGACTCGATCTTGATGCAAAGGGTTATCGGGGATATTATTACCTCATCAGGTGATTTTGAAGTATGTGGTTATGCCCGTGATATTGTCGAAGGATGGGCTAAGTTCAACAAACAACAACCTGACCTTATTACCCTTGATTATGAATTACCCGGCGAGAGCGGTCTATCATTACTCGAAAAAATTATGGATTCAAAACCAACCCCAGTGCTTATGTTGTCAGCGCATACAAAAGATGGTGCGGAATTGACGATTCGTTCACTGGAAATGGGTGCAGTAGACTTCTTTACAAAACCATCCGGTCCTATTTCAATTGACCTTTACAATTATAAGTCAGAACTGTTGGAAAAGCTACACAGTATTTGCGATGCGAAACTACCGGAAATTTTAAAAAGCAAAGTCAAAAAAAGGATTTCAACTTTCCGGGATCTCTATGTAGGTATAGCTGCATCGACTGGCGGCGTACGTGCACTTAATTATATTATACCATCACTCCCGGCAAAGTGTGGATTAAGGATCATTATCGTGCAGCACATGCCAAGGTATTTCACGGCTACTCTTGCCCTTCATATGAACGAACGAGCGAGTATGGTCGTTAAAGAGGCGAAGGATGGTGATCTGATCCTTGATGGAGAAGTCCTCGTTGCACCGGGTGGTTGTCATATAAAGGTCAATGATGCTGGAACCAAGGTAGTGTTGAGTGATGAACCTGCCAGACACGGTGTTAAACCATCAGCCGATATATTATTTGAGTCCATGGCTACGGTCTTCAAGCAAAACACGTTGGGTATTGTTCTGACCGGGATGGGACACGATGGTGCGATTGGAATAAAGGCGATAAAAAATCACGACGGTATTGTGATCGCTCAAGACCCTGATGATGCAATCATTGGCGGTATGCCACAGTCGGCAATCAATACCGGTGCGGTCGATCATGTTCTTCCGTTGAGTTTAATCCCGGATAAGATTTTTGAGTACGTAACTAAAAAACCATGAAAGAAATGATTGAAGATCTGCAGAAACGTCTTGATGCTTTAAAAGATAAGGTTGAACATTTCAAACCTGAAGATGACCGGGTAATCAGGGATGAGATCAAAAAAATCTATGTTAGTATAGTAAATGGACTCAAAGTGCTAAACAAAGCACAGGAAGATGTACGGACCATCGTTCAGGAATTTAAAAGACATAAATCGAAACACATGGGAGTTGGTCAATTCTATTCTTTCGTGAAGTCACAGACATCGGCTGAGCTTGATCTGGCTACCTTGCTTGACC
Source organism: bacterium (assembly GCA_049647165.1). Taxonomy (GTDB): domain Bacteria; phylum Hydrothermota; class Tepidihabitantia; order SM23-42; family SM23-42; genus JAUVZL01. Next base: position 34,569 of record JBARXB010000017.1, on the reverse strand, counting down.
GCGCTTGGAACCATATTGTTATGGAGGACTTTGATGAAGCGATAAGAGTGCTAAAAAGAGTTCTCGATATAGAACCGACTAATACAAGAGGGCTGGGTTTCATGTGTCTCGCTTTAATGGATAAGGAACAATATGATGATGCGATGATGTATTTGCAAAAAGTTCTTGTTATTGATCCGGAAAATGCCTTTGCACTCAATAATCTCGGTTATATATGTTATAAAAAAGGCATCTGGGGTGAAGCGATAGAACATCTGGGTAAAGCCGCACGACAAAAGAAGGACAGAATGGCATCTTTATATGCGAATTATTATTTGGGCTTGGTGTATCACGAGCGCGCAATGCTTGATGATGCTGTGAAATTTTTCGAAAAAGCGCTCAAACTGGGTCCGAACTTACAGGAAGCATACTATTATTTGGGTCTTACTGAGGTAAAGAGATATGAATTTGAAAGGGCTGTGACCTATTTTGAGAAAGGTATTGTTATTGATAGCCGATCTAAATATGGCAGGTTATGCAAGGAGGAATGTGGAAAAATAAGACCCTTAACACATTCCCCTGTAAATCGCGATGAAGATGATAGAAAACAGGCAAAGAACAAGGAGTAAATCCCTGAAACATAGGGAAGCTACACGTACGCTTGCATTCGCTATTGATCTTGCAAGAAAAGTTGGTAATCATATCGCGCAAAATGCTACAACCCGAAAACAGGTTCATTATAAAGGGGAAGTGGATCTCGTAACCCAATTCGATAAGAAATCGCAGGATATGATCGTTAGCGAATTAATAAAGAAATATCCTCAATATGGTATTCTCAGCGAGGAAGGCGTAAGCCGCAATGAGAAAGCATCATTCAAGTGGATCGTTGATCCACTTGATGGTACAACAAATTTTGCTCATGGTTTACCGATTTGGGCGATATCAATCGCCCTGGAATGTGAACAAGATATTCTTCTCGGTGTTGTTTATGAGCCGAACAGTCAGGAGATATTTTCGGCGATTAAAAATAAGGGAGCATTTAAAGGTAGAAAAAAAATAAACGTTTCTCGTGTCCGCCGACTGTCACAAGCACTTCTGGTCACTGGTTTTCCCTATGACATAAGGACATCAACTAAAAATAACTTGAATCACTTTTGCAACTTCGCCGTGCGCGCCCAGGCAGTAAGACGTTTAGGTTCGGCGGCACTGGACCTGTGCTATACTGCATGTGGCAGATTCGATGGATATTGGGAACTCAAACTTTCCCCATGGGATCAAGCAGCGGGTTCTTTGATCTTGAGTGAGGCAGGTGGTATAATCACTGATTTCAAAGGTGCTAAATTTGATATCTACAGTGATGAAGTGCTTGGAACAAATCGCCTGATACACAAACAAATGATGGATGTGTTAAAATCAAAATCCTGAATTGATTCTAAAACGAATAATCGAAACTTAGACCTGCCACATACTGACGTCCATTCAAAAAATAACCATCAAATATTTCCTCTTTTTCATCAGTAGCATTATTAACATTGAAAAATACCATAAATCCTTTATAATAATAACCAAGTTTCGGATTTATCATAAATAAAGCAGGTAGGATGTGTGTTACACCATGGCGGCGTGTATATTGTACTGCTGATGCAGTAATTTCGAGAGGACCCATTGCTATAATTAGGGTATCATATACTGCGTGCCGGGGGATAAAGGCAATTGCTGAATCCAACCAGGTGTAAATTATGTTCAATGAATTATTGAGGTGCATATCCTGCGATGTGATACTATTTCTTATCGCAACGCAAAAATTCAGTTCTTCGACATCTTTTTTACTGCTTATAATAAAACCTTCACCGGGCGTGATTTTTTCATACCAGCCATTGTATGATGCACTCCATGCGATTATCTGGTTATGGAAATCGAGACTGCAATCGAGAGTAATACTGGTTTTAAGGCTCTCCGTGGGAATCGATATTCGATATTGAAGCGGCAGCGATGGGTCGAATCTTTGTTTAAGTGTTTGTGACAAAGCACCATTCATAAATTTTGCACCGATTTTTACGGTTGGTTCAAGATATTGTATATGAAAGATAGGTGAAGGGAAGCTCCGGGATAAGAGCGAACCTATCGAGAGATGGACACGACTCATATGCAATTTACCAGTTATCGTTGGCTCAAGCTTTTTTCCTGAATATATACCACTTATCGAAAAATGAGGCATATAGATGACGCGGTCAAAAATTACATCGGCTGAAGCAGTGTACTCTTGATAGTTAATTGTGTTGATCTGCCATAATTCCGCATTGACTGCGGTTGAGAAAAATGACCATGGTAGTTGTATTATCGCATCGAGCTCTGGAGCCAGGAAGCGGTATTCATCATTACGTTTGTGAAAAAAACCATCTATCGATGGTTTCAAAAAAAGATGAGGTAAAGTGATATTGTAAGATGCTTGACCAGTAGCGGTCAAAAGAGAATCCCAATCTTCGCACATCTCGTATTGTAAGAATAAATCAAGATTATCAAAAAAAAGATCACAGTTGCCGCCAAAATAATGACCACCATAGACGCTGAGTTCAAGATGTCTTTTTGCGGGTTGAAACCATAAGTGTGGTTCTGGGAACAATATCTGTGAAAGATCGGGGATAGGTGGTAGTGAATCAACACCGATCAGGAAAAAAAGAAGTGGCACCATATATTTTATTGCGAACCGGCTTGAAATCGCCTGTTCTTGTTCAAGGTACTATTTTTTGTTTTTTGTATTTTAGCTCGGTTAGGTTTTTTTATAATACCTTTTTCTGTTATAATTCCAGTTATCAAATGAACGGGAGTTACATCGAACGCAGGATTACAGACCTTTGTTTGATGAGCGAGGATAATTGTGCCATTGAACTTGCTGACTTCTTCCTCGGCACGCATCTCGATCGGTATATCGCTACCCTTATCAATGTTGAAATCAAACGTAGAGAGCGGTGCGGCTACATAAAAATCAATTTTATGATAACGGGCAATAACTGCTAAACCATGAGTACCGATTTTATTGGCAGTATCACCGTTTGATGCGATACGGTCTGCACCGACCAGGACCAGGTCCATCTCAGGTAGATAAGTAGCGGCCATATTATCACATATCACAAAGGTCTCGATATCATTTTTGGTAAGCTCCCATGAAGTTAACCGTGCGCCCTGCAGCAAAGGTCTTGTTTCACAGGCATAGATAATTGGATCCTTATGTTGGCTTTTTGCTGTATAGATAATACCGAGCGCAGTACCTATGCCGCTTGTGGCTAATGCACCAGCATTACAATAAACCATACACTTAGCATTTTGTTTTAATAGGGAGCTGCCATATTTACCGATTTTCTGGCAGGCATCGCGATCTTCTTTTTCTATCGCCTGTGCCTCGGTCAAGAGCTCTTCATATAGATTTTGTGATCTGTGGGCAATGTCGATCATTCGTTTTATCGCCCAGGTAAGGTTAACTGCGGTAGGTCGGGCAGACCCCAGATAGTCTGCGGCAGCGACAATACGGTCGATTTTGTTCTTGCGAGCGGCAATGACAAGACCGTAAGCAGCGGCGATACCGATCAACGGGGCTCCGCGCAGCTTCATGGTCTTTATTGCATCAAATACGTCATCGACGGTTCTTAGATCGATATAGTATTCTTTTTCTGGCAGTCGTGTTTGATCGATGATCGTTATGATTTTTTTACTGCAGCAAAAGGTCAATGGTTTGAATTTTAGCATGTTTCTTCGATACCGGCATGTCTTTTCGCCGATTGGATTGTATTCTGAAGGAGCATAGTTATTGTCATGGGCCCGACGCCGCCCGGTACCGGGGTGATGGCACTGGCTTTTTTACTTACTTCATCGAAGTCGACATCACCAATCAACCTGTAACCTTTCTTTTTTGTTTTGTCTTCGACCCTATTCACACCAACGTCGATGATGACAACCCCTTCCTTTACCATATCTGCAGTTACCGTGTGAGGTCGTCCAACTGCGGCAACGAGGATATCAGCAGTTTTCGTGATCGCGGACATATTTTTTGTACGGGTATGGCAGATCGTTACAGTAGCATTAGCACCGGGCTTTTTTTGGACAAGGATCATAGCCAATGGTTTGCCCACGATATTGCTTCGACCAATGATCACGACATGTTTACCTTCTATCTCAATATCATTCCGCACGAGAAGTTGTTGAATACCGTGCGGCGTACAGGGTAGGAAGCAAGGTACTCCGATCATCATTTTCCCGGTACTTACAGGGTGAAAGCCATCGACATCTTTCTTAGGGTCGATAGAATAGATAACCTTTTCTTCATTGATATGATCAGGCAAAGGAAGCTGAACTAGGATACCGTGTATTTTAGGGTCATGGTTCAATTCTTCAATGAGGTTCAAGAGCTGTGCTTCCTGAAATTCTACATCGAACTTATACCCTTTGGATATTACACCAACTTTTTCACATGCTTTTTCTTTACCTCGTACATAAGACATAGAAGCTGGATCATTACCGATCAGGATTACAGCAAGTCCAGGTACTATATTATGTTTTTCTCTGAGCGCAGCGACTTCGATTTGCATTTCTTGGCGCATTTTTTCAGCCAGTTCTTTACCACTCAGTATTCGTGACATTTAACCCCCTTAATGTATAGAAATAAAAGAAATCAAAAAAATGATATGCATAATGATATTAATGTCAATATCATTCAGCTCATACGGCTTTTTTGGATAATAATTTCCTGTTGATTTTTTCTTTAAATACTGCAAGCGAACCACTCGCGAAAATAATTAAAAGTGCTTCGACCGGCGCGCGATATCTTGCTAAACCTACATGGGTGAAGATATATATTGAAGCGATAATTATTATTACGACAACAGGTAATAGTGAATGCTTGATATATCGTCGCTTCATGGCTATGATAATACCGATGAACCCGAGTATAAGAAGCGGTAAATAGAATGCAATGTACATACTTCGGTACTTGAGTGCATCTGAAGAACCATTTATTTCCCGTGGCGTAAACCACCAGAAATAATATGTTTTTTTCAGCAACAAAATTGCGAATTTGTCTGGGTTATGCTTAATGAATTCTTTTCCCTGTTTGATGAAATAGTCAGATCTTTCGATCTCAGAAAGCCAGGCTAGACGGTCTTTGATGTTTCTTGGCAGTGTATTTGTCATGAGCACCATATTATCCGGTTCGTTTTTGACAACCCGGTAGTAGTCAGTGCCGGTCGCATTTACATTATTGCCAATCCAGAAATTTTTACCAAACTGAGTCGTTACCGGTACAATTCGGTGATGCACCGCGTAATTTCTTATTGTCCAGGGACCCATTATTATTACCGCTGACAATACGACTAGAATCAGTGTTTTAAAATTTATTTGTTTTTTCCTTAGATACCATATTAATACAGCAGGCAAAAACGTAAAGGTAATAGGGTTTGCTAATATCGATATTCCCATGATCGATCCTGCGATCATAGCCATTCTATATTCTTTTTTTTCTGTTTTCAGGAATAGAAAAATAGTTAGGCCGATAAAAAAAATGACAAAGACGGTGGGTGTGAGTTTTACCGAGTAATAGATAAGTGGTGGATAAAATGATATTGCGATCGCGGTCAATAAGCCTGCTGTTTTGTTGAATATAATTAAGGAAATTCTATAAAAGATCAAAGCCGTGAGCGATGACAGTATTACTTGTATGAATAAGATAATAATGATTATCATCGGGTCTTGACCCGCTCGATAGAATACACTGAGATAAAGAGGATAAATCGGTGCATGACTCGATGTTGTTTCGAGTTTATGGCTGAATTCGCTGATTAGTGAAAAACCGTATCCGTCTACGATATTTTCTGCAATATCACCATATTCCCAATCCTGCGGCTGGGTATAGCTGTCGAGCAAAAACATTGCACATATTCTTAATAGAAAATTTATAAGTAATATGAACAGTATGAACCGGGGAATTTTTACCGCGAGACTTCTCAGCACCGCATAATTATATTTTATGCGCTGGCAAAGTCAATATAAAATTATCCGTGGGTATTTCATTCGTATATTTTTCTTGAAAAAAAGCCTCCCCTGAAACAGGGGAGGCTTAGAAAAATTAATCCTGACAATTTCCTTCACAGTTCTTTTTGATTATTTCCTTTTTTATCATAACCTTTCTCGGTTGATCTTTTAACTGTAAACGCTGTTCAGGCGTTAGGATAGAGTGTATTTTCAGTTTCTGATCTATCTTAAGCTGTTTTATCTTTAACTCCAGGTTACTGATATCCTGGGTAAGGTTCATGAGTTTGCTGCGGTTTAGGTTATCAGCTTTCATTTCTCTTTGAAGATCAAGGTGTTTGAGTTGAATATCCGCCCGCAACTGAATCGTTTTTTTCTCGAGTTCATACTTTGAATTTTCTATTTCCCCGCGCTGTTCATCACTCAGATCGAGCATTTGCATTCTCATCATTGGTTCTTTATCCTGCATCATTTCTTGCTGGAATTTTTTCTGAGTATGAAATTCCTGAGCAAAACCATATGACACCAATACCAAAAGACCTAATAAAATCGACAGATTTTTCTTCATTCAGTACCTCCTTCTATGACCTTTAGATGAGTATCATTGTAAAAAGGTTTACTCACGGCGCCGCTTCAATTTGTCTCGACGATCCAGACTTTTTCCATGATAACTGGTGATACTGGTCGGTCCATAGCATCCGTTTTAATACCCCCGATGCGATTGACAATGTCCATGCCCTTGTATACTTTACCAATAATAGTATAGCCACCATCAAGACGAGGTAATGGTTCAAGGCATATATAGAATTGGCAACCATTTGTATTGGGACCGCTATTTGCCATGGCCACAGTCCCTTTCAAATGCTTTAATTTCGGTGAAATCTCGTCATCGATACGATAACCTGGTGAACCTGTGCCATCACCACGCGGACAGCCGCCCTGTATCACAAAGCCGCTGATAATACGGTGAAACGTTAACCCATCATAGAATCCTTTATTAGTAAGTTTAACAATATTAGCTACATTGTTTGGTGCTTCATCTTTATGCATTTTAATGATTATTTCACCATATTTTTTGACCTGGATATGCATGTACGTACCTTTTTCCTGCTGTACTGCTGTCGGTGCGTCTTTTGGTCCGGCACACATGAGAAAGGCAACCAATGCCAGTAATATATAGTATATCATTTTATCTCCTTTATTAATTCATTGTAATAATCAGATACCTGATCGGCGATATTTTTCCAGGATATTCTCCGGGCAAATATCCGACCGTTTTTACTAAGACTATCTTGTAGTTTCTTATCCAAGAGGATACGTGAAACCTCATCGGCAATGTTCTCAGGATCATTGAAATCAAAGAGCACACCGTTTACCCCGTGTTGTATAACATTATTATAACCAGGTATATTAGATGCAGCAACCGGCTTTCCCGTTGCCATAGCTTCAGCCAGGACAATACCAAAAACCTCACCACCGGTTGCTGGTGAAACATAGACATCGCATGTTGCATAGTATCGGGGGATAAGATGCGCTGGTACACGACCCTCAAAGTACACGGAGTCACGAAGATTAGCCGGTATGGAGCTCTTATAGCGTTTTACTGAACTCCCTGAACCAACAACGATGAGTATTGCTTCAGGGATTTTGCTTTTTATTTTGGGGTAAGCTGCGATGAGATGATGTAGTCCTTTGCGTGGGTCTAATCTACCAAGAAATAGGATCTTTGGCACATCCTTGGGGAATTTATCGAGTGCCTTAACATCTGGATTGAACCTTTCTGTATCGATACCATTAGGGATTATCTTATAAGGTATTGCAAAATGAGGATGCGTTGTTTTCCAGGCAGTTATTGATGGGTATATAGCACCGTGCATCTTTTTCAAAAAGCGGTGCTTAAACAGCAGTTTTGCATATTTATAAAGGTTTATTCCAGTAAATGTCGTGTGAAATGTTGCTATATTAACCGCTTTTGAATAGTGGAATGCCCAGTAGGGCAGGTTCCATCCCAGGGGACCATTGGTATGGACTACATCAAAGTGCTGCTCGCGGATATAATCTCTTACCAGAATCGGTAGTTTAGGGTGGAAGGTAATAGTAATCGTCGCCATATTTGCCTTAAACAAAAAGCATCGACCAATTCTCTTGGTATTAGGATCATCCTGATAAACCGTCGGGTAGCTGGGTGCAAGGATCACTACATCATGGCCTAATCGTCTGAGATATTTACTTAAAAAATGCATATATTCGGAAACGCCACCAGGATGTGGGTAGTAGGAATCAGAACACATTAGAATTCTTAGATGTGTCAAAGCATCTTATAATAACGGGATAATTAAAAAAGTCAAATATTATTTCATGTCCTATTGACAAGCAGCCCACGTTCGATATAATAAAACCTTGGACAGCAAACCTGTCCAAAGGAGGATTCTCACGATATGAAAAGTTATTCAGAAGAGGAAATGAAGAAGCTTCTTGAAGCATCCTTTATAACGGCAAGAGAGGGCGAGATTATAAAAGCTTCGGTAATTAGAAGAACAGAAAATGGTGTTCTTTTAAATCTGGGGCTCAAAGCCGAAGGTTTTTTACCATTGGAAGAATTTGCCAGTGTCGATGATGCAACAGTTGGTAAAGACGTTTATGTATTTTTAGAAGCTTATGAAGACCGTGATGGATTTCCAGTAATTTCAAAAAAGAAAGCAGATTTTCAGCTCGCCTGGGATAAAATAAAACACCTCTATGAAAATGGTGAGCTTGCCATGGCGATTTTGAAGAAGAGGATAAAAGGTGGCTTTGCCGTTGATGTCATCGGGGTGGAAGCTTTCCTGCCGAGTTCACAGATTGAGTTTAAATCACAAAACGAGATAGATGCTGCGATCGGCAACAAGGTCGGTGTAAAAATCGTAAAGATCAACATGATGCGTAAGAATATCGTCGTTTCCCGGCGGCTTGCCGTAGAAGAAGAACAAGCAAAGGCACGCAAGAAAATCTTCAGTAAAATAACGATCGGTGACCTTATCGAAGGTACGGTACGTAATACAACTGATTTCGGTGCTTTTATCGATATCGGTGGGATCGATGCTTTGCTCCACATAACTGATATTTCCTGGTCAAAAATAACGCATCCGGCTGAGGTCGTAAAAGTTGGAAACAAGATCACAGTTAAGGTTTTAGTAATGGACCGTGAATCTGGACGTATAGCAGTTGGTCTAAAGCAACTTTCTCCTCACCCCTGGGCAAAGATCGAGAAAAATTTCCCTGTCGGGACAACGATCAAGGGTAAAGTTACGAGTGTTGTGGAATATGGTGCGTTCGTTGAGATCGAAAAAGGCGTTGAAGGACTCGTGCATGTATCCGAGATGTCTTGGAAAAAAGATATCAAGGATCCCGCAAAAATACTGAAAGTGGGCGATATTGTGGAAGCCGTTGTCTTATCTATTGCCCGTGATGAGCGTCGTATTTCACTGGGTATGAAACAGACTAAACCTGATCCATGGTCAACGGTCGATGAAGAATTCGAAGTAGGTCAAAAATTAATAGTAAAGGTAACTAATCTTAAAGATTTTGGAGCTTTTGTACAGTTAATCGATGGAGTCGAGGGTTTGATCCATGTAAATGATTTTTTCTGGGATAAAAAGGTTAAAAAATCTTCTGATTATCTTAAAAAGGGTCAGAAGGTTGATGCCGTAATTCGCACGATCGACCGTAAGAACCGTAGAATTTCTTTATCTATTAAACATACGAAGGAAGACCCGTTCAACAAATTCACTGATAGCCATACCGAAGGTGCCAATGTTATAGGCAAGGTAAGCGATATTTTACCTAAGGGGATAAGGCTCATGTTGGAAGATAGTATTGAAGAATTCATTCCAGCTAACTACCTTGCGCGGCGTGGCAAGAAACCCAAGGATTTATACAAATTAGGTGAAGAAATCGAAGTTATCATTAGAAAGATAAACCCGAGATTGAGGCGGATCATTCTCAGCGAGAAGGAACTCCAAAAACCTCCGGATAAGCAAAAGGAACCGGTGAAGCCCAAGCTCACCGATAAATTCACGATCGGTGATATTCTCGGTGCGCAAAAAGAAGAATTAGATAAAGCTGAATAGATCCCGTAAGAAGTTCGCTATGATCGATACGGGGGATAACTTACATACCTGAACATTTGCATAAACTCGTAAATATCGGTTGTAAACTCAATCAGTATGAAGGATTTTGTCTGGCGAAAAAACATGCTGACAAACAAGGCCTTATAATAATAAATACATGTTGTGTTACTAAAGAAGCCGAGACCAAATCGCTGAGAAAATTCAGGTCAGCACAAAGACAATATCCTGGTCATAAGATCATCGCCACTGGTTGTGCGTGTCGCCTAACACCTGAGAAATATTCCACCGCTGATGAAGTAATCGACAATGTAAAGCGCAATGAACTTATCAAAGGTATTTTCCCCGAACCCGAGAGATCCCGGTACTTTCTTAAAATCCAAGACGGTTGTAATGGGAAATGCTCCTTCTGTATCGTTGCCAAAATAAGGGATAAGGTTGAAAGTAAATCAATGGAGAGGATAATAAGTGAAATCGACTGGGTAGTATCACGTGGTTATCAGGAAATAGTGCTCGTTGGCGCGAATATAGGACTGTATGGTTTTGATATGGGTAAGCGATTAGTATATCTATTAAAAGAATTGCGCAAGATATCTTATCTGCCACGTATAAGACTTTCATCGCTTGAACCGAGATTCATTAATGAAGAGCTCATAAAATGTTTGAAAGATTTACCTTTTTGTCGCCATTTTCATTTGCCGATACAGAGTGCGGATGATAGTGTCCTGAATAAGATGAACCGACAGTACAATAGGCGATACCTTGAAAAAACGATATCATTGATAACAGGCTATTTTAATGATTGTGCAATTGGCGCGGATATCATTGTTGGTTTTCCTGGTGAAACAACTGCCGAATTTTTAAATACTTCGAAGTTCATTAAGACCCAGCCATTTACTCATTTACATATTTTCCCGTACTCACCAAGACCATTGACCAGCGCTTACTCTCTTGAAGACCCAGTAGACCGCAGGACAAAAAAAGAGAGGCTGTGGCAGCTCAAAGACCTTATTAAGGTGAAAAATTTTGAATTCAGGAAAAGCCTCATCAATAAGACATTCGATGTTATCGTGGAATCGAGGGCCCAATCTAAGAAAGGACTGACTGATAACTATATTCGGGTAGACGTTAATGGCGATCATGATAAAAAGACGCTTGTGAAAGTAAAGATCACAGATGTCTTAGAGGATAAGACCTTTGGTTCTATACAAATGTAGCCGCCCTAGGCATTTATTGTGTTTGGCGGTTGAGAAAGATTCTATATCAGAGGATAACAAAAAAACCTTAGATAATTTGGGATGGAGGGTAATAGTGCTTAACTGAATTTATAGGTCCCTCCGTCAATCGCAGATCCCTGGATACTCCGCCAAAAAGAAAAAATATCTATTTCTCCTTAAAGTATTTTAACTGTCTCGCCGATTCACGGGGCGAAAAAACATGTAACTGTTCAATTTTCAATTGAGACTTGTAGTTGCGCCATTTTCTGTTCGTCAAGTTGTATAGAGAAATGGCCATACGACAACACATTAGCAAGCTAATGTACTCCTACATTTTGCACGATGAATCGTGCGACTACATTACTCCACCAAGTTTTGAACAGTTACAAAAACATTGACACATACGTATAAATTATATATACATATTTGCAGGTATTGAGAAATTCTACGGAGGTTGGATGAATGCAAGGACACAGGAACTTATGGATTTTTCCCATAACAAGGGTGGTGTAGTTCGATAGGCGGCAGCAATCGGGGGGTTCAAAGCCTATTTCCCTTAATGCGGCTATTTGCTTGATAAAAACCAAAAAATGTGTAAACTCCGTATTGTATAAAAATTTACGATAGTTACTTAGGAGGTAACTAACATGAATAATAATACAAATGATGTCCAGAATTGAGGATGAATTATTTCCCGCCTTGACACTAAATGAACAGAAATCTTTTAACATGGCTAAAACCCTTGATGAGCTCAATGCGGTATTTGGTGGTATCAAATAGACTAACATGGTTCGCATTTCTACAAAAGAACAGGCAAAAGAAGGCTATTCCATCGAATTTCAGCTAAATGCCAATATAAGTGCATAAAAAATCATGATGTCGAAAGAATCAAAATCAAGAGTTTATACTGAACAAAGCCGAAGTGCACCGAAGAAATTCTATATTAAAACATTCGGTTGCCAGATGAATAAGAATGATTCTTCGATAATAACGGAAATTTTGGAGAATAACAACTACCGGTCAATTGAGGATCCTGTCCGTGCCGATATTTATATTATAAATACATGTTCAGTAAGAAAACATGCAGAACAACGTGCCCTTGGGCACATATCATCACTAAAAAAATGGGCTGATAAACCCGATCGAAAAGTCGTCGTAGTCGGTTGTATGGCACAGCGCATAGCTGATAATATTATTAGACAATATGCATTTGTAGATCTCGTACTGGGCCCTGATTCCTATCGCAATATCAGTAAGTTTTTAGATGAGATATACAAGAACCAGACACGAATTAGCGATACGAAATTGTCCGGGGAAGTCTATGATAAGATCTATCCAAAGCGTACAGGTATTGTCGATTTCATATCTATTATGCGGGGTTGTGATAATTTCTGCTCTTACTGTATTGTTCCGTATGTTCGCGGTAGAGTACGTTCAAGACCGGTAGATGATATTATAGCCCAGATCAATCATTTGATCGAGAACGGCGTGAAAGACATCACGCTACTGGGGCAGAACGTGAATGAGTATGCACACCGTGGTATAGACTTTGCCGGCTTGCTCAATAAGGTAGTCGAGATCCCTGGGTTGATCAGGCTTCGTTTTTTAACCTCACACCCAAAAGATTTAAATGATGAAATTATTCATACCGTGGCAAAGCACGATAACTTATGTGAGTGGTTTCATTTACCCCTGCAATCAGGTTGTGATCGTATCCTGCAATTAATGAACCGGCAATATAATAAAAGCGATTATCACCAGCTCGTCGGGAAGATCCGACAGATGATTCCGCAGGCTACAATAACGACCGATATAATCGTAGGTTTTCCTACTGAAACAGAAAAAGAGTTTGAAGAGACGGTCGATATGCTACATGAAATGCGTTTTGATGATGCTTACATGTATCGGTATTCAGCCCGGCAAGGGACTAAAGCATTTCAATATGAATCTCTTCCTGAACGAATGATCATGACAAGGCTAAAAAAGATCATCGATATTCAGAGCGAGATAGTGAAGAAAAAAGCAAAAAAAATGATCAATAGAACTTATGAAGTTCTTTTTGAAGGACCGGCAGCGAACAGAGCGACACGGGGTAAGACGCGTGGTAATAATGATATCATCGTTGAACAGGAGATAAAGCCTGGATTCCTGGGCAAAGTGATCATCATAGGGGTGAAAGGCCGGACCCCGATCGCCGAGTTAATAGAGTAGTATTTCACTTTACAATTCTTGGTTAAAGATTCTAAGATATTGACAAATAATGAAATATCGTTAGAATATCTTAAGGAACAAACTTAAGTCTTAAGATAATTTTTAATAGTATTGGATGAGGAGGAGATATGCGAAAATTCTCATTTGTATTAATTCCGTTCTTAATACTTTTTGCCAAAGCCCTGAACAATGTAACTAAAGTTTATCACATACCAGTACAAAAACAGATCAGTATTTATCAGGAACCTCCAGTCCCAATTGTAAATAATGAAGTGATACCTGTAATAAAACAAGAAGTGCAGCGTGTTTTTAACCCGGTAATTTACGGTAATGCAAGCCGGATAGAATTTTCCAATGGTATTTCATTCGATACCAGGATCTTGGGCAAAAGTGGCGAACCATATTTACCCGCGGGTATGGAGTATAAAAAAGAAGAGTCAGATTATTATATTGTGCAATTTACGGGTCCATTATATAGCAATCAAAAGGATTGGTTGAGTAATAAGGGTATCGGTATTCATTTTTATATACCCCATTATGGTTTTGTTTGCACTATTGAGGATATTAATGATCTGGACCAGGTGCGTGCTCATCCCACGGTTACCTGGGTGGGAATGTATCAGCCTGCATATAAGGTATCATCTTTGTTCGACCGGGTCAGTCAACAACATAAAATAACGATATTATTATTCATGGATGCAGATATGAACGAAGTCCTAACCGAGGTAGAGTTGATCACGAATAGCCGCCAATTCGAAGTATCGGACAATGGTATCAACAAAATCATCCAGGGCACGGTCAATAAGTCTGATGTCAACGTACTGGCTCGAATACCAGGGATCTACTGGATAGAACCATATATTCAGCCGGTAATGCACAATGATAATGTCCAGTGGATAGTCCAGGATGCTCAATACAATTTTCGCAATATCTGGAACAAGGGTATCCGGGGTGAAGGCGAAATATTGAATAATACAGATTCGGGTATTAATACGAGTCATTATATGCATCGTTCAGGCAGTGCCGCGATCAGTACCTGGGGTTATTATCCGTCACATAATGCTATAGTTGCGTATGATTCTGGCGCAGGATCGAGCATTGTTTTTGGCGATGGTTCGGGTGCGTCCTGGCACGGTACACATACTTGCGGCACAATGGCAGGCAATGATTCACCGCATGCTTCATCACCCAGAGACGGTGTTGCTATGAATGCGCGTATTTATTTTAATGACTGCGGCAATAACACCTCAGATACTATCTTTACATACTCAGATCTTAATGATCTTTATATTAAATCGTATAGTCGTTATTATCCGCCGACCCGGGCGCATGTCAGTTCTAATTCCTGGGGTTCTGCTGCAGCGGGTGCATATACAACGACCTGTTTAACTTCAGATCAATTCATGTGGCAGCATAAGGATTTTTTACTGTGTTTTTCTAATGGTAATAGTGGTCCTGGTGCATATAGCGTTGGTGCACCAGCATCTGCTAAGAATGTCGTATCGGTTGGTGGAGTGGTTAATGGCTCGGGTACTCAGTATACACTGATCTACGGGTGGGGTAGTCGTGGTCCATGTGTTGACGGCAGACAAAAGCCGACTATCCTTACTCCGGCTCAGAACGTTTATTCTTCAACTTCAGGTTCGAGCACTTATGGTTCGTTGAGCGGTACGAGCATGGCCTGTCCGAGTGCGGCTGGTGCAGCTGGGTTGATACGGCAGTATCTGCGCGAGGGTTGGTACCCGACCGGACGTAAGACTGTCGCGGATTCATTTTCTTTTATCAGTGCATCATTGTTAAAAGCGATACTCGTTAACTCAGCCGATCCAAATGTAGGTTCGTATACTGTGCCTGATAATAATATCGGTTGGGGCAGGGTTGACCTTGATTCAACACTCTATTTTGCCGGTGATGCACGTAAAACATTACTTATCGATAATACGCCGGGTATCCTCACTGGTGAGCAGGTTGATTATCATTTCAGTGTACCGGCTCTTGCTGGAAATCTTAAGATCGCTGTAGTCTGGACAGATTATCCTGGTAATCCCGCGGTCATGACCCAGATCGTAAATGACCTGGACCTTGTTGTAACAGTCGGTGGCACGTATTATAATGGTAATCAGTATTCAGGTGGTGAATCAGTTGCTAATCCAGCCGGTCGTGATTCATTGAACGTTGTCGAGTGTGTGCGTCGTGCCAACCCTACAGCCGGTGATTACAAAGTGAGTATCCTGGGCCGTAATGTGCCATATGGTCCCCAGCCTTTTAGTTTAGTTATCAGCTATAGTGCAAGTTCAGTCGCGGGTATTGTGAGTTTAGATAAACCAGTATACCGGGCCAATGATTTTGTCGTCGATACTGTACAGGTCAGGGTTGAGGATACGAATTATGGTTCAGCATTGGTGATTGATTCAGTGCGTGTTGTTTTTCAGGGTGATTTGACTGAGACCCAGCCAGAGACATTATGGTGTTATGAACTCGCGGAGAGTTCTTATGTATTCAAGGGTGAGTTCATATTATTATTCCATAAACCAGTACATGGTGATGGCGAGTTATCCGTGAGCCAGGATGACACGATAAGAATTTCTTATACGGATGTAAGTCCGTCGTTTATATCGACAACCTGGGCTGGAGTTGATGCTTCATATTTTCTAATAAGTGGTGTACATTGTGAAACAATCGAAGCAACATCAGCAGAAGTATGCTGGACCACAAATGACAATGCGAATTCTACAGTCTATTACGGTACTAATCCAGTTGATTTAGATCAAGTTGTATCAGTCGATACGCCTTATTGCACACCGCATCGTTTACGCGTATCAGGTTTGGGCAATAAGACAATTTATTATTATGACGTAGAATCGAGTGATTTTCGCGGTAATAAAGTAATCGATAATAATGGTGGACAACATTATTCATTCACGACTAAGCCGGGTGGTTCTGGGATCGACGTCATGGTCGTTGTCCTTAACAGCGATGGTTATGATGATGCATTTGAACACGCTAATTTTTTGACCGATGCACTTGATTACGGAGGTTGGACTTATAACTGGTGGCAGACCAAATCAGACGGCGATTTTTCTCGGGATATGTTGAAACAGTACAAAGCGGTTTATTTCCAGGTCGGTCAAACAGGCGGCTCAGGCGGTAATTATCCAGTATGGACTGTTGCCCAGAAAGAAACCATGAAAGTGTACCATAATGGCGGCGCGCGTTTTGCCATGACCGGTTTTGATATCGGCTGGGATCCGTGGGAAAACTCACCGAGTGCAGATACTCTATTCTGCAAGAATTACCTCCATTTCCGGTATATCGGCGATATCACCTTGACAAGTTGGAATACTTTGTATGGAATGTCTCTTGACCCGATCTCCGGTTTATACACCGGTGGTGTGATCTATCATCCATTCCGTGATGGAGCAGCAGGAGATTCAATTCGGTTGTCTGGTACTGGTGCATCTGGTACCGGGTCATATGTTTGGCACGGCGAAGAAGCCAATGATTCGTGCGCGATCAAATGGGAGTCGACATCTGACATGGGGTCATCAGGTAATGGTGTATGGGGCGGACACAAGACCCGGGTTGTGACCAATGCTTTTGAAATCACGCAAATCGATACGACTGATCCGAACAGCGTGATCAGAGCGAATATCTTAAATAATATGTTCATCTGGCTGATCGGTCATGATCATCCAGATGTGACGCTTTCTTCGCCGCAAGGCGGGCAGACCTATGTTTCGAGTCCGTTATCCATAGAATGGACATCGTCTGCTTACGGTAGTGCGATTATTGATACGACCTGGCTCGAGTATTCACCAGATCAAGGACAAACCTGGGTAGAGATCGCTTCAGGACAGAATGTAACATCGCCCTATTCGTGGGATATCGGCAGTTTGACTAATGGGCCAAATTATATAGTAAGGATCACTGTGTGTGATGGCAATATTTACCCATCTATGAAAGGTTCTAACCAGACAACGAATTTTACGATCAATATACCGGGTAATGATTATATCGGTCCCAAGGTCTTACCTCAATCGATAGTAGTTCAAACCAACCCAAAGATAGTTACGCCGACCGATACACTCTTGCCGATAACTGCAATAATAAGCGATTCATTGACTGGATTGAGTGATATCAGTCTTGCCCAGTGGCGCATAAGTGGTTTTGGAACCTACCCGATGTATCCAGATGATGGTGCGTGGGATGAGATACAGGAGATGGCAAATAGTGCAATTAGATTCAGTTATATACCGGGTAATACAGATGTCTGTACGCTATGGGTAAGAGGTCGTGATAATGCACCAACTGAAGATCCAAATTGGGGTGAGTGGGTTTATAGAACCTTTACTTTAATCGATGGAGTGCCAGTTGGCATCGGTATTGATGAAGGTTTTGATATTATTCCTTTGGCATATGCTTTTTCAAGCCCGGCACCCAATCCTTTTGTAAAGAATACAAAAATAACCTATGCTCTCCCGCATCCGAGAAAAGTTAGTCTAAAGATCTATAATTGTCTTGGACAAGTTGTGAGAGTCCTTATAGATGGGAAAAAGGAACCAGGGATTTACTCGCTGTCTTGGGATGGTCGAGATGAATTAAATCGTAGACTTGGTTCAGGCATATACTTTATCAAGTATTCTACTGATGAATTCACTAAGATCAAGAAAATTGTCATGATTAAATAATATGACAGGAGGTGATTATATTATAAATAACTATTTCCCCGGTGTCGGTCAAGGTGGATCAGGAAGAGGGTATCTCTCGATCAGCCCGGGATATGTGGTTTTTTTATCAAATTAAAGATTTGGAAAAATTGGTAAGGGGATGACATGAAAAAAATTCTAATCACAGTATTAGTGTTTGCTGTTTTTCTTAGCGCTGCAGCAACGACACTAATAAAGAAGGTTAATGCTGCACCTTTGTATAATAACCAGCAACAAAATATAAATACACTGGTCGTGCGCAGTGATGTGGTGCCACGTATTGGGCAGGAAACCTATGGCGTATTTATACCGATGACGTATGGGAATGCTAGCAGGATAACTTTCTCTAATGGCATATCGTTTGATACAAAAGTTTTAGGTAAGGCTGGTGAGCCTTATTTGCCACCGGAGATGCAGTATCGTGCTGAGGAGTCTAATTATTATATTGTGCAGTTTAGTGAGGCGATATACGAGAGGCAGAAGTCCTGGTTGAGTAACCTGGGTATTATTATTCATTTTTACGTTCCTCATTATGGTTTTGTTTGCAGGATTGAAGATATGGATAAGGTTGAGCAGGTACGTGGTGATGCATCTGTGAATTGGGTTGGTATGTATCAACCCGCGTATAAGGTTTCATCGTTATTCGAAAGGGTTGGTGAGGAACACAGGGTTACGATATTGTTATTTATGGATGCGGATATCAATGGAGTTTTATCTGAGGTTGAGTTAATCACAGGTCGCAGTCAGTTTCAGATAACGGACAATGGTATTAATAAGATGATTCATGGTGTGGCCAGTCAAAATAATATTCATGCATTGGCGCGTATTTCAGGTATTTACTGGATCGAGCCGTATATCCAGCCGGTCATGCACAATAATAATGTGCAGTGGATTGTCCAGGATGCGCAGCTAAATGTGCGAAATATCTGGGACAAAGGTATTCGTGGTGAAGGTGAGATCGTTAATAATACGGATTCAGGAATAAATACGAGTCATTATATGCATCGTTCAGGCAGTGCGGCGATAAGTACATGGGGTTATTATCCTTCACATAATGCGATCGTTGCCTATGATTCAGGTGCAGCGTCAAATATTGTCTTTGGTGACGGTGGTGTTTACCACGGTACACATACGGTCGGTACGCTAACCGGTGATGATACGACCCATGCTTCTTCTAATCGTGATGGTATCGCTTTAAAAGCAAAAGTGTATTTTAATGATTGTGGTGATAATACAGGTACATCGATCTATACATTCGGTGACCTTAATGATTTATATATACGATCATATGATCGCTACTATCCACCGACCAGAGCATATGTCAGTACAAATTCGTGGGGTGCAGACGCAGCTGGTGCATATACGTCAACGAGCTTTGGTGCTGATCAGTTTATGTGGGCGCACAAAGACTTTCTCCTATGTTATTCTAATGGTAATAGTGGTCCCGGTGCATATAGTGTCGGTGCACCAGCATCTGCTAAGAATGTCGTATCAGTTGGTGGAGTGGTTAATGGCGCGGGTACTCAGTATACACAGATCTATGGGTGGGGTAGTCGTGGTCCATGTGTTGACGGCAGACGAAAGCCGACCATCCTTACTCCGGCTCAGAACGTTGTGTCTTCGACGACCGGGTCGAGTAATTACTCCAGCCTGAGCGGTACGAGTATGGCATCGCCGAGTGCTGCCGGTGCAGCGGCTTTGGTCAGGCAGTATTTACGCGAAGGTTGGTATCCGACCGGGCGCAAGATTGCGGCTAATTCATTCCCGTTCATTAGCGCATCATTATTAAAGGCAATATTAGTTAACTCAGCTGATCCAAATATCGGTTCTTATACTGTACCAGATAATAATATTGGTTGGGGAAGGGTCGACCTTGATTCAACCCTCTACTTTGTTGGTGAAGCGCGTAAGACTTTATTAGTAGATAATTTAGTTGGTATGATGACTGGTGAACAGGTGGATTATCATTTTGATCTCCCGTCAGGTGCTAACAATCTTAAAATAGCTTTGTCCTGGACAGATTACCCGGGCAACCCGGCCGTTTTGACCCAGCTCGTCAATGACCTTGATCTGGTTGTGACTATTGGCGGAACTTATTATAATGGTAACCAGTATTCAGGTGGTCAATCAGTTGCTAATCCAGCCGGTCGTGATTCATTGAACGTTGTCGAGTGTGTACGTCGGAACAGTCCATCGTCAGGTAATTATCAGGTGAGCATATATGCGCGCAATGTACCGTATGGACCGCAGCCATTCAGTCTGGTGATTACTTATAATGGCGGTGTTGTCGCTGGGATTGTAAGTTTAGACAAGCCAGTCTACCGTGCAAATGATTTTGTCGTCGATACTGTGCAGGTGCGTGTTGAGGATACAAATTATGGTTCAACCGGAGTCATTGACTCGGTACGCGTTGTATACTTTGGTGATCTGACTGAAACCCAGCCAGAGACATTATGGTGTTATGAACTTGCCGAGAGCGCGTATGTATTTAAAGGCCAGTTTGAATTACTCTTTCACAAACCAGTACACGGTGATGGTAAGTTATCCGTCTGCCAGGATGATACGATAAGAACTTCTTATGCGGATGCAAGTCCGTCGTTTACATCGACAACCTGGGCTGGTGTTGATGCTTCGTACTTTCTAATAAGTGGTGTACATTGTGAAACTATCGAGGCGACATCAGCAGAAGTTTGTTGGACAACGAATGAAAATGCAAATCAGACTGTTTATTATGGTACAAATCCAAGTAATCTGGATCAGGTCGTAGCAGTAGATACACCCTATTGTATACCACATCGTGTCCGGGTTTTCGGATTAAGCAACCAGACGATTTATTACTACGACGTAGAGTCAGTTGATTTCCGTGGTAATAAGGCATATGATGATAATGGTGGTCAACATTATTCATTTACGACCAAACCTGGTGGTTCAGGTATCGATGTTTTGGTTGTTGTGCTCAATAGTGACGGTTATGACGATGCTTTTATCCACGGTGATTTTCTGAGAGACGCGCTGGACTATGGTGGCTGGACGTATAACTGGTGGCAGACCAAGTCAGATGGTGATTTTGTCAGGGATATGCTCAAGGAGTACAAGGCAGTTTATTTCCAGGTTGGTCAGACTGGTGGTTCAGGTGGTAATTATCCTGTCTGGACTGTGGCTCAAAAAGAAAGCATGAAGGTATACCATGATGGTGGTGCTCGTTTTGCAATGACCGGTTTTGACATTGGCTGGGATCCCTGGGCAAATTCACCGAGTGCAGATACTTTATTTTGTAAGAACTATCTGCATTTCAGGTATATAGGTGATATCACACAGACGAGTTGGAATACTCTATATGGCATATCTGGCGACCCGATATCAGGTTCTTATACAGGTGGTGTGGTTTATCATCCATTCCGTGATGGAGCAGCTGGTGATTCAATACGCCTATCTGGTACTGGTGCTCCCGGTACTGGTTCATATGTCTGGCACGGTGAGAGTCCAAATGATTCCTGCGCTATTAAATGGGTGTCTCAGAATACCATGGGGACATCAGGTGACGGTGTATGGGGTGGACATCAAACCCGGGTGGTTACCAATGCTTTTGAGATCACGCAGATCGATACGACTAATCCGAGTAGCACGATAAGAGCGAATATTCTGAATAATATGTTTATCTGGTTGATCGGTCATGACCATCCAGATGCCACGCTCAGTTCGCCACAAGGTGGTCAAACTTATTCTTCAAGTCCGATATCAATCGCTTGGACCGCTTCAGCCCATGGTGGTGCTTCAATCGACACGACCTGGCTCGAATATTCACCAGATGAAGGACAAACTTGGATTGGCATAATATCTGGCACTGGAGTAACGTCACCGTATTCGTGGGATATCAGCAGTTTGAATAATGGTGTGCGTTACCAGGTGCGCGTCACCGTATGTGATAAGGATGTATATCCGTCGATGAAAGGAGCTGATGCAACGTCGAATTTCACGATAAGCATACCAGGGAATGATTTTATTGGGCCTAAGGTATTACCCCAGTCTATTGTTGTTCAAACTAATCCCATGATCGTGACACCAGCAAATCTACTCCTGCCGATCGCCGCAGCGGTTGACGATTCTCTCAGTGGCTTAAGCGATATCGCAGCGGCTGAATGGTCATTGGGTTCTAATCCTGCTTCGCCAGGCAGTGGTTATGCCATGTTTGCATTAGATGGTTCGTTCAACCAGATACAAGAAGCAGTTGGAGATACAATGCTCTGTGTGTACAATCCTGGAATTACTGATATTTGTACACTTTGGCTACGAGGTCAGGATATTGCCTCAAACTGGGGATCAGCAATCATGCGTACGTTTACTGTGATCGATGGACAAATAATAATCGGTGTTTCAGAATCTGGTAAACTCATTCCATTCCATTTCTCATTGGCAAATCCCATACCGAATCCATTTAGCAAAACCGTTTCAATTATGTATGGCATACCGAATATTACCAAGGTGAGCTTAAAAATATATAATAGCGTGGGGCAGGTCGTCAAGACATTAGAAGATGGTATAGTCGAACCTGGTATGTACAGTAAGTTCTGGAATGGTACTGACAATCTCAATCGTCAGGTAAGCGCCGGTATTTATTTCTTCAGATTCACAAGCGACGAATTCACATCAACGAAAAAGTTAGTTTTAATTAGATAAGTCTTGCGTGGGGCAGGTAATTACCTGCCCCACGCACCTACATGATTTAATACTTATTAGGTTGACATAATCTCATAATCGTATATCCTTGATACATGGAAAATCTTAATCAGTATATAGACCAAACGATCCTAAAGCCTTCAGCTACAGAGACTGATATCATGGACTTTCTGTACGATGTTGAGAAATACAGTTTCTATGCTGGCGTTGTTAATCCTTGCTGGGTATCTCTTGCACGAAAAGTATTACCACCGCATATAAAAGTCTGCAGTGTCGTTGGTTTTCCATTAGGTGCTTCATCGACCAAGACAAAAATATTTGCAACTGAGGATTTGATCGGGGCAGGTTGTGATGAAATTGATATGGTACTGAATATCGGTCAATTAATCAGCAAAGATTTCAAATTTGTTGGTGAAGAGATACATGCAGTCGTTGCTGCTGCTGATAGTAAAATTGTTAAGGTCATAATCGAGACTTGTTTATTAAGCGATGAGTTGAAAAAGACTGCAGCCCGTATTATCATGGACAATGGTGCACATTTTGTTAAAACTTCAACGGGTTTTTCCAAGGAGGGTGCAAATCTTAAGGATATTCATCTTCTCAGGCAGATTGTAGGCCCTGAATTTGGTATTAAAGCGTCAGGTGGAATTAGAAACCACATTTTTGCATTAAAACTCATCAAAGCGGGCACAAATCGCATAGGTACATCTGCCGGTGTTCAAATTTTAAACAACTATAGAACAGCCTGGCATAAGATTTCTGAATAAAACTCCGTATTCTCGTAACTTTTTTAGATAGCCCCTTGACAAAATGTTATTTTTTACTATAATATATCTATTGAAAGGAGGTGTAATTACATGACAAAAGTAACTGTCTACGAAGGCGAAAGTTTTGATAATGCAATTCGTCGCTTTCGTAAGTCGGTTGAACGTGCTGGCATCTTAAGAGATGTAAAAAAGCACGAAGTATACGAAAAACCGAGCGAAAAAAGAAAAAGACGCTTTATTGCGGCTCGCAAAAAGGAATTAAAGCGGCAACGGGAGGAACTATAGGTAGGACCCATGCAGAAACGGTCTTAGAACTCCCAAAAGTCCTTTATATACTCGCCGATTACTGTCAGATTACTGCTACTCAGCAGAGGGTGAGGGATTTATTGCCGTTTTCAACACAAGACAAAGCCCAGTCTGAATTAGATCGGGTAAACACCATTATGAAAAGCGGTGAATCTATAAACTTGTACTGCCCGATTGAACCGGGTTACTTGGATAATGAGTTGTCCACAAGACAATATTTATCAGCGGATAAATTGATTACATTAAAAAATTGGTTTAAATTTTTGTATGATCTGAAAAAAAAATACAGCTCCTCTACAATCAAATCATACTTCAGTAAATTCGGCGATTATCAGGAGACCGTGAAAAAGATAGAAGATAAGATAGACGATAGTGGACAGATTTTCGACAATGCTTCCCAGAATTTGTCTGTAATTCGAAAACAGAAAAAAAAACTTAGTAACGAAGTCAAAAAGATATTAAATACAATACTGATAGCTCGTCAGACAATTTTTTCCGCGAGTAATATTGTGGAAAGAGAAGGAAGGTATGTCCTGCCCGTACTCAGGAATTTTAAGAATGACATTAAAGGGATCGTCCATGCATATTCCAATACTGGTGAGACCGTGTTCATTGAACCGCTTGAGATAACGGATCTTGGCGCTCGTCTATGCGAATTGGATGGTCTTGAAAAAGACGAAATAGAACGTATTCTCAAAGATATAACTGGTCTGATACGCTCTGATCAATCGAGCATTGAAACTGATATTAATACGATGCTTGATCTTGACATGCTTTATGCCAAGGTGCGGTATGCGCGAGAGTTAAATGCAAACATGCCTGTATTCAGAGATAATATGAATGTTATTAATGGCTATCATCCTGTATTGCAGCAACTGATTGATGATGTTGTTTTATTAAACTTGGAGTTGAATGGAAACAGGAAAATCCTTTTGATATCAGGACCTAATGCTGGTGGCAAGACTATTGTCATAAAGACCATAGGTCTTCTTGTTCTTATGGCTAAATGCGGTCTGTTCGTGCCTGCTGATGAAGGGACCACATTGCCCTTTTATGATGAAGTATATGCGGATATTGGCGATGAGCAATCCATAGAATCGAATCTATCAACGTTTGCCGCGCATATAAAACAGATCAAAGATTCTTTAGACGGGAGTGAAAACAGCCTGGTTTTGCTCGATGAGCTCATGAGTCAGACATCTGTAGAAGAAGGATCAGCATTAGCTACAGCTATTTTAGAGCATTATGCGCGGCGCGGCAATACGGTTTTAGCGACCACGCATAATGAAGAATTAAAGATATTTGTGAGCAGACGTCAGGATATGCTGAATGGAGGGATGGAATTTACTGATCGGCCGACCTATCGATTCATCGCTGGTATCCCACAACCGAGCAATGCGATAAAATTAGCAAAGAGCCTTGGTATTACTGAGTCTATCATTGAACATGCAATAAATCATCTGGATAAGGACAAAATGTCAGTGAATATATTATTCGAAGATCTGTCACGGGAGCTCAAGGCGGTCAAGGAAGAAAAAAACAGACTGTCAAATCTCATAAATGAATACGAAATAAAGCTTAACACATTGAATCGACGGAAAAAAGAAGAGTTATCCAGTTTACAGGAAAAATACAAGCGTGAATTGATTATTTCTAAAAGAAGTATTGAAAAGTTGATCAAAGAATTGAAGAAAGCAGGACCAAAACCTGAGATTGTGCACGATGCACGGACATTTTTCGAGGAAAGACTCAAAATAGATGAGGATATTGTACCCTACTATCCTGGATTAAACGAAATGGTGCGGGTAAAACAGCTTAAAAGGACTGGTCAAGTCGTTGAAGTGCATCAGGGAAAATATAAAGTCTGTCTGGATAATATATTTTATTGGGTTGGTCCTGAAGATATTGAAAAAGTGAATCAGCAGTATTCTGAGAAATGATTGAAAAAGAGAAGATTGAAGAGATAAAAAGGCAAACCGACATAGTTGGTTTGATATCTCAGTATATTCAACTAAAAAAGGTCGGTAAGAACTACCGTGCCCTGTGTCCTTTTCATTCAGAAAAAGCGCCATCGTTCTATGTAAGCCCTGATAAAGGAATTTTTTACTGTTTTGGCTGTAAAAAAGGTGGGAATGCAGTGAATTTTCTCATGGAGTATGAAAAGATGGATTTCCCAAGCGCCGTGAAAGTATTGGCCAAGAACCTTGGTATTGAGATCGAAACGACCAAAGGGTTGAAATACAAAGAGATATACGAAGCAAATGAAATTGCAAGTCAGTTCTATACATCCTGTCTTTCTAAAGAAATCGGTAGACGGGGTCGTAATTACTTGAATGACCGGCGGATAAGTACTGAAAAATTACAGGATTTTCGATTGGGTTATGCACCCTCATCAGGTGGTTTTGTAACCTATGCACGGCAAAAAGGTATTTCTGAACAATCGCTATTAGAAGCCGGGTTGGTTTCACAGATAATATCAGGCACCAAGAGGAATATTGAGGTTTTCAGAGATCGACTGATCTTTCCGATCCTGAATCTCTCAGGTCGGGTTATTGGTTTTGGTGGACGCAGTATCGATGACCAACATATGCCTAAATATCTCAATTCACGAGAAACACCGATCTTTAAAAAAGGCGATATTCTCTATGGTCTTTATCAAGCAAAAAGAGCAATGCGCTCTGAAAACGAGGCAATCCTTGTCGAGGGTTATTTTGACCTCTTGAGCCTCTATCAGCACGGCATAATTAATCTTTGTGCACCACTCGGAACATCATTAACAGAAAAACAAGCAGTGTTGATCGCGCGTTTTACAAAGAAGGTGAACATTTTGTTTGATGGTGATCTTTCCGGTATGAAAGCAGCATTACGGGCGATAGGTTTACTCATTAACGCACAGGTGGATGTGTTTGTCACCTTGCTTCCTGAAGATGCAGACCCCGATCGTTTCATCAATGAAAATGGCGTCGAGGCATTGAAAGAGGTCATTGGATCAGCATCAGATTTCTTCCATTTCTACAAGAAAATGACAAAGCCTGAAACCATTGAACAGGAAGTGGTTCTAATTAAAGATCTCATAGAGATAATCAGTAAAATCAATGATCCTATAAGATTTGACAGGTATTTAAAGTATGCATCACGCGTTTTCGATATACCGATTGAGACTATTAACAAAGCTATGGGGCGAACTAAGGTTAGTCTTGGACAGAATGTACGGATAAAGATAACTGTTGAAGAAAGGTTAATCGCCTGTATTTTGATTTTACGTGAACACTTTGCTGAGGTCAAAAATATACTAACGCAGGATGATTTCAGTGAACCAGGTGTTAATCGGCTTTATAAACAACTTCTGAAAGATGAAAAAATTGATATTGATGAAGCATTAGCAAGTGTTAGTGAGGAGCTTCGGCAGAAAATTTATTCAGTTCTCATGCGTGATGAATCGATCGCCAAACAGCACCTTCTGAAATCTATTACGAATTTTAAAAATGATGTGGAAAAGAGAAAGATAGAAGCTAAAATCAAAGAAGCGACAGCAAAAGGTGATGACGAAGCTGTGACAAAGTACCAGAGAGAGCTTATGCGTATCAAATCAGCTGCTGCTGTATTGAATCAGGATTTGTAATACAATAAAAAGGAGCGTAAATTGAAATATTCCCGGAAGATATTTGACAAAGCCAAGGCTGCGGGGAAAATAACATTAGGTGATATTAATAAGCTATTACCTGAAAAAGCGACAGCTGATGAAATCGATGAGATCTTAGCCGTTCTCTCACGTCAGGGTATTACCATTGTGCAGGATGGGAAGGAAAAACCAGTAAAACGTGCACGTCCCAAGCGATCATTGAGACCGGAAGAACCTATCAGGGCGTACTTTAAGGAACTCGCCAAATATGATCTGCTCACTAAAGAGGAGGAATATGAATTAGCTGTGAAGATCGAAACCGGTTATCGAATGATCGAACGGCAGTTTTTGCCATTTCCTTGCGCGATACGAGCAATACTGGAAACTTGTCGTCAAGTTGAGTTGTGCCACAAAAGTCTTGACCAGATATCACGTGTCGAGATCGAAGCTATGATGGATAAACGAACCTTCTGGGGAGAGCGCCAACGTTTTGTACGCCGTGTTAAATCGATAGAAAGGGATTATACTTCATTGATCCATCTATACAGAAAATACCGTAAGGACAGCTCGAAGAGTGCAGAATGGAGGATATTTGAAAAAGAAGAGAGGATCTTGAGGAAATTTGCTGTTCTTTCTTTGCAACATACTGTTGTTAATATTGCGATAAATACTTTCAAGGAGAAGATCGAGCGTTTCAACAAAGTTTTAAAGATATTACCAAAGTTGAGAAACAAAGAAGAGGTCCAATCATACACAAAAGAAAGAAGACTTCTTGTAAAAGAATTGAATGTTGATAATAATAATATAACTGAGACGGTTATGATAATAGGAACCTGGGAGGATCTTATTAACCGTGCGCGACAGAGAATGATCGAAGGTAATATGAGACTTGTTATTTCGATAGCAAAAAAATATGTTAATAGAGGTTTGGAATTTGCTGACCTTGTGGGCGAAGGTAATAATGGTTTAATAAAAGCAGTTGAGAAATTTGATTATAGAAAGGGTTATAAATTTTCTACCTATGCGACTTGGTGGATCAGACAGGCTATTACACGTGCGATCGGAGATCAGGCAAGAACCGTACGTGTTCCTGCACACATTCTTGATACAATGAATAAGGTCGCAAGGGCGCAGCGGGATATGATCCAGGATTTGGGTCGGGAGCCAACCGTTGAGGAGATCGCACATCGTTTAGATATACCCACAGATAAAGTGAGGATGGCTCATAATATCTCGCTCATCCCGATATCACTGGATAAACCTATCGATGACGAAGAATCGTCTTTTGTCGGTGATTTTATAAAAGACCCATTAGCGGATTCACCATCGCGTCGTGCTGCTATATCTGTTCTGAAGGATCGCTTCAATGATATATTAAGGGATCTGCCCAAACGCGAGGAGAAGATCATCCGACTTCGTTTCGGTCTTAATGATGGCATGCCAAAGACACTGGAAGAGGTTGGTAGGATGTTCAATATTACAAGGGAGAGAGTGAGACAAATAGAGGCGAAAGCTCTTAAGAAACTTCGCCACCCGACCAGGATCCGGAAGTTACAGATGTACAAGGACCTTATAGATTGAAGATTTTAGATTTAGGATTTGAGATTGAGAATATCGGGTATTAGATTGAAAGTAACAGATGAAAATTGCGGTATTGACATGCCGTATGGAATGGATATAATAGACATATGAAAAAATCAAAAAGCGTTATCAAGAACATACGAAAGTCAGCACGACGTCGTAAAGCTAGCCTTACTAAGAAACGCAGAATGAAGGATGCAATCAAGAAGTACACTAGAACGAAGACCGAGAAAGCATCTGAGAAGATGTATCCAGAAGTTCAGTCTATAATTGATAAGTCTATTCAAGATGGACTAATAAAGAAAAATAAGGCAGCACGCTACAAGTCGCGGCTTTCGAAGCGCCTCCATAAGCAGAAATAACTCCAGCATTCAGGAACAGGCCTCATTAATACTATACCAAAGTGTTTTGTTGACACGTTGTTGTATAAGCTTATAATATCAGTATAAAAGATTCAACCATTTTGGAATATTTCGTATTTTTCAATGTATATTAAGCAGAAGGAGGATATATGAATAAGTTTTATTTTGCCAGTATAGTACTGGTTTCATTGGGGTTTCTTTTCGGTATTACCCTATTGGGCACAAATAATTCGCTGGAACTCGACATCCCGATTTTGGACATGAAAGGGAGGGTCGGTAAATGCGAGGTGGAAATACTCGATCCCGATGATAACGTCCTTGGTAGTGCTTACCGCTATGCATATATAAACAAAGAGTACTACTCAATGCCGATTAAGGTAAAGATAAAAGAGGATGTCAGTGACTACGATATCCTTAGAGCTAAAGTGACCTTCAAAAAGGAAACACATATCTACTCACTACATCAACTTCAGGACCGTATGGTTATTAAAATTCTCGGGCAAAATGAATTTATTAAAGGGACAAATATCAACTACCGGATCATTGTTAGCAATCAGCGCACTAACGAACCGTTAGTGGATGCTAAAGTTGTGATTACTCTCAAAATTGACGATAAGGAGCAAGAAGTTTTTAAAGGGATGACCGATCGATCCGGGACCTGTCAAACCGATTTTGCATTGCCGGATGATATTGATAATGCAACTTTGCTTTTTGACATATCATCGGATATCGGTAAAGACAGTTACGAAACTGGTATTAAACTACTTAGCGGTAATCTCACATACCTTGTTACTGATAAACCTATCTATCAACCTGGTCAAAATATACATATACGAACATTATCTTTAGCAAAGCCTGCGCTGTCGGCAGTTTCAGGCAAGAGTGTACTTTTCGAAATTGAAGACAGCAAAGGCAATAAGGTCTTCAAGAAAACGATCGAGACCGACAAATTCGGGACTGGTTACGTTCAATTTTTATTAGCCGACGAAGTCAATTTCGGCAATTATACGGTTCGTGCTATCCTTGATGCGGAGAAAACTGAAAAGACGGTCAAGGTTGAAAAGTATGTGCTTCCGAAATTCAAGGTGTCACTGACGACTGACAAAGACTTCTACCTGCCCGGCGAACGCATGGAAGGTGATATAGATGTTCAATATTTCTTCGGTAAACCAGTTAATGGTGGTATCGTCAAAATAACAACATTCCGTTATGATATTGGTTTTCAAAAAGAGGGTGTCATCGATGGGAAGACAGATGCTAATGGTAATTATCATTTCACATATGATTTACCCGATCACTTTGTCGGAGAACCACTCGAAAAAGGCGATGCATTTTTAAGAGTTGATATCGAGGTTATCGATAAAGCAAACCACAGTGAGAAAATATCTCTAAAAAAGAAGGTCGTTAAAGATGTGATCAATATATCAGTGGTGCCCGAGGGCGGTGTACTGCGGCCTCAATTGGAGAATCGCATTTATATATTGGCGAACTACCCGGATGGTTCACCGGTTACTGCCCAGGTAAATATGGAAGTCAATGGGAAAAAGATGAGCGGACAAACCGATGATTATGGCATAGCTGAGTTTGTTTATAAACCTGAGCAGGCGATGACCGTTATTGATATCGTTGTGAGAGATGACAAAGGAGAAACCGCACATATCGAAAAAGAATTCTCCCTGGCTATTGACCGTGACCAGATAATAATGAGAATGGGGCGGGGTATTTACAAAGTAGGTGACGATATTGACCTTCAATTCTTCACAACAAAGAAAACAGGGCGGGTATATTTTGATATTATCAAAGATAATCAGACAATGCTCACCAAGTCCGTAAGCATTAAAAACGGCAATGGTGATTACAAATTGAATTTAACACCTGATATGACCGGATCGATCTGGCTTCATGCATATATCGTAACACCAGGTGGTGATATTGTAAGAGATACAAGGTTCTGTTTTGTCCATGGTGCGAATGACCTGGCAATAGAAGTAAGCGGTGATAAGAGCGAGTACTTGCCGGGTGAAGATGGGGTAATAGGCTTCAAAGTGACTGATAAGGATGGTCGGCCCCGTGTTGCTGCACTCTGTATAGCGATCGTTGACGAGGCAGTTTTTGCCGTATCCGAATTACAACCAGGTTTGGAAAAAGTATATTTTATGCTGGAAAAGGAGATCCTTGAACCGCGCTATGAAATTCATGGTTTTGAACCACCTGCCATAGTGAAGAAAATTGGTATCCAACCCCGTGCCGAAAATGTTCTGTTTTCTACATTGATACCTAAAGAACCTTTTACCGTGCACTATACCACGCCACAGGAAACTGATGATAAGATAAAGACCACTTTCTATAACAGGCTATCAGAAACGCGAGATAGGATCTATAAAGCGATCAACAAGTATTATTCAAAACACAACGAATATCCAATGAGTGAAGGTGGTGTACAAATACTCATTGACGAGGGTTTCATGGATGAAGATGAGCTCCTTGACCCCTGGTATCGAAGATATCGCTTAACAACAAGCGGCGAATACCTTTCCTGGTTCAATATCGTATCGGCTGGTCCGGACGGGACCTTTGATAATGAGGATGACATTGATGAATGGTCGGTCGATTGGGGGTTTGCCGACGGTATGATGGTACAGGCTGAAGAACGTGCGATGATGCCTATGGCACCAAGGGCTGCAGTTGCCGGCGCTGATAAACCAGTTGTTGTTTCTGAGACCGCGACTGGTAGGGCTAAAAAAGAATTGGGCGTGAAAGGTCCAGGCGAAGATCCTCGCGTAAGAGAATTCTTTCCCGAGACTTTTATATTCGAGCCGGCACTTATCACCGACGCAAACGGCAAGGCAAGTCTCTCTTTGACCATGCCTGATGCCATTACGACCTGGCGTGTTACCGCATTTGCCTCTTCACAAAAAGGTGATTTAGGTTCTGTCCTGTCCCAGTTAAAGGTGTTTCAGGAGTTCTTTGTTGACATAGATCTTCCTGTTGCCTTAACAGAAGGTGATGAAATATCAATACCGATCGGTATATATAATTACTTGCCCAGGGAACAAGAAATCAGGATCGTTTTGCAGGAGGAAGACTGGTTTGATATTCTTGAGAAGAACGAGGTAACCAAATTGCTGAAAAAAGATGAAGTTTCAGTTGTCTATTTCCCGATCAAAGTGAAAAAACTTGGATATTTTTCGATTCTTGTACGCGCATACGGTGAAGTAAAATCTGACGCGATCAAAAGGATGATCGCAGTGCTTCCAGACGGCAAGCGTTTTGAACACGTCCTATCAGACCGACTCGAAGGTAAAGTGATAAGACAAATTTCTTTTCCTGATAATACGATAACTGACGCAAACTCTATTATCCTGAAGATCTTTCCAGGCATCTATTCACAGATAGTTGATGGGCTCGATAATCTATTCAGAATGCCTTTTGGTTGCTTTGAGCAAACTACTTCAGTCACTTACCCGAATATCCTGTTATTAGATTACTTGCGACAGACTGACCAGATAAAACCGGAAATTGAAATGGCCGCTGAAGAATACATAAGTATTGGGTATCAAAAGCTTCTGTCTTTTGAAGTAAAGGGCGGCGGGTTTTCCTGGTTCGGCGACGCTCCGGCTAATAAGATACTCACCGCATACGGTTTAATGGAATTCAATGATATGAATAAGGTCTATGAGATCGATGAACGTTTGATCGACCGGACTATCAAGTGGCTAAAAGACCAGCAAAACAAAGACGGCTCCTGGTCACCAGATGCACAATATCTCCATGCTGAATCATGGACAAAGATCCAAAAGAGCGAGATTATGCCTACTGCTTATATCATGTGGGCGCTGGGTGAAGCTGGTGAGCGAGGATCAGCCGTATCACAGGGGTTATCTTTCCTGAAAAACAACCTAAATGCAGCAAAAGACCCGTATGTAGTTGCTCTTATTGCAAATGCTTTTGTTGCGGTTGAACCAAAGGGTGCAACGACCATGGAGGTTTTGAAAAAACTCGTTAACATGGCAAAGAAAGACAATGATGCTATATATTGGGAATCAGATGTACCCTCGGTCACCTTTAGTCGCGGCAAAGGAGCAGATATTGAGGCGACTGGTCTTGCTACCTATGCTTTGATAAAATCTGGTAAATACAGCGATATTGTCACAAAGGCATTAACATATATTACTCGATCCAAAGGTCCCGGTGGACTATGGTATACTACCCAGGGTACAGTTATTGCATTACGTTCACTCGTTACCGCGCTCGGTGGCTCAGCCGAAGAAATCGATGCTAATGTCATTGTGAAAATGAATAATGAAAAGGTGAAAGAACTGAAAATTAATAACGACAATGCTGATATTATGCATCAGATCGATCTGACCGATTATATCGGCAAAGCAAATACTATTGAACTCGAAGTCGATGGCAAAGGTAATTTCATGTACGAAATAACGAATGTTTATTATATTCCATGGAAGGATCTACCGAGACCGCTCAAACCACCATTTGTGATCGATGTTGATTATGACCGAACGACTCTATCGATAAATGACCTGGTTAATGTTGATGTCCGGATAAAGTTGAATCAACCAGGTACTGCGCAAATGGTCATGGTCGATCTTGGTATCCCGCCTGGTTTCGAAGTTCAGACACCGACCCTTGATGAACTCGTCGGCAAGAAGATCCAAAAATACAGTATTACACCGCGTCAGCTCATCATATACCTTGACGAAGTGAGCTCTAAAAATCCTGTGGAATTTTCATATAGTATCAAGGCAAAGTATCCAATAAAAGCACAGATACGTTCTTCACGCGTCTATGAATATTATAATGATACAGAAGAAGGTGTTGAGCATCCGATCGAAATGAAAGTAACACTATAAGGTAGAAGAAATACTACACGTAAGAGCCCAGGGTTTCAATAACAACCCTGGGCTCTTTATATTTCGTAGTGGTCGAGCTTGCTCGACTAATACAAAGAGCTTTATCCTACTTACTCTTCGAACAAATGAATAAGTCGAGAGCTACT
>JBARXB010000016.1:0-51076 GCA_049647165.1 bacterium | reverse complement strand
TACGAAACCCTTCTAAGACGATCTTGATCTTCTGATCAGCGGTGAATTTCCGTTTCGTGACCTTCCGCACCTTACGGATCAGCTTTGCCGCACCACCAGGTGTCGGGCTTGGCTCTGTGGTTGTTTGTATTGATGTTGTGCTCTCCATTTTACCTCCTTCGGGGTAGTTGATTATACCCCGCTTTTGAGGGAAGCACAACCCTATGAGTGTCTACTAAATTTTAACTAATTTTTCCCACATGTGCTGGAACACAACAGTGGAACTCTTTATGATTGGGTATCTACAGAAGTAATCCCTCCCACTTGTTATTGTAAACCAACAAAGGGCAGTCTATTTTTCTTTTATGAAAAATTTCTGGAATGGCTAATGAATACAAAAGTTCCGGCTTGCAGAAAAGTAGGTATTACCCTATGATTATTGACTTCCGCACACCTTTTTATATAATAGTCCATGGAACAAAAACAAGGAGGAACGATGGGCATTTATAAACTTGACCGAATATGGTATGTTCGTTATCGTTCCCCCGAAACAGGTAAGGTGGTGCGAAAGTCAACTGGAGTGTCGGACAAACGGTTGGCTTTGAACATCGATGCTGATATACGAGCAAAGATTGCTACAAGGAAATTTCTCGGCATCGTTGAACTGAAGGATATGCTCTTTGACATACTATCTGTGAAATTCCTGGAGTATCGTGAAAAAAGGCGTGCTCCTCGAACAGTCGCTCGAAATAAGGACAGTGTTGGTAATCTACTCAGGAAATTCTCAGGAAAACACGTTTCGAAAATTACTCTCAGTGATATTGAAGATTTTGTTGATATGAGACTCGATGATGATGTTGTTAAGCGGACCATAAATATTGACGTGATGACATTAGGTCAAATACTCAACCATGGCATTAAAATAGGCTGCTTATTTAAGAATCCCGTTGATCTATGGAAGCAATTACCGGTTGATCCTCGAACAATGCAAATTCTAACAATGGAACGGGAAGAAAGACTAATGGAGGTGTTGCCTTCGTATACAAAACCAATAGCAAAACTGGCAGTGTTAACTGGGATGAGGAAGGGTGAGGTTCTTGACCTTAAATGGTCGAATATACTACTGGATCAGCAATTCATTAAGTTGATGGGATCAAGAGTTCATCGAGAGAGATTTATACCGATTAATAATCCTATACTGATACTCCTTGAGTCCTTGGGTCCGAAGACAACGGATAAATATCTGTTTGCCAAATCAAATGGAAAGCCCTATGGAGACATTAAAATTGGATTTAAGAGGGCTTGTGAGAGAATTGGAATACCTGAATTTCGATTTCACGATTTAAGGAGCACCTTCGCTGTTAGGTTCCTGAGATCAAGCGGTGATTTGCGAGCATTGCAGCTAATACTTGGACATAAAAGCTTGAGTATCACTGCAAAATACTTACCGTTAGCAGGGACCCACTTGCAGTCGGAAATGGCTAAAATGGAAGAGAGCACAAAAAGAGCACAAGCGGTTCCAGTAAAAAGTAAGGAGCCCGCAAAGTGTTGATATATATAGACGCGCCCGTGGCTCAATTGGATAGAGCAGCGGACTACGGATCCGCAGATTAGGCGTTCGAATCGCCTCGGGCGTATGTGAATTCTACTCGCATTTGTTGTTTAATGCTAATGAAGAATTCAGCATCCCGCATCTGCCATTAGGGAATGGCAGAAAGGGATTACATTAATGTTATTTCCCCTCACCCTATCCCTCTCCCCAGAGAGGAGAGGGGATTTCTGAGGAGGACGGATTCAG
This sequence comes from bacterium, assembly GCA_049647165.1. GTDB lineage: Bacteria > Hydrothermota > Tepidihabitantia > SM23-42 > SM23-42 > JAUVZL01. The sequence goes on along the minus strand of JBARXB010000016.1, from coordinate 49,299 downwards.
AAATGGACGATATTTTTTTCATGCGTGAAGCCCTTAAGGAAGCGCAAAAGGCGTTTGAAGCAGATGAAGTGCCGGTCGGTACAGTGGCAATCTATAAAAATCAGATCATTGGTCGGGGACATAATAGAACCGAACAGCTGCAGGACCCGACTGCGCATGCTGAAATCATTGCGATAACTGCTGCGGCTAATGCGCTTGGCTCTTGGCGCCTTGAAGGTGTTGATGTCTATACGACAATTGAACCGTGCATTATGTGTGCCGGTGCTTTGGTTTTGGCACGGGTGCGCAAAGTTATTTTCGGCGCGCGGGATGAAAAATTCGGCGGCTGCGGTTCGGTGTTTAATATAGTGAAAGAAAAAAAGTTGAATCATCAAGTTGAAGTCAATGAAGGGGTGATGGCGGAGCACGCCGCTGCACTTATGAAAGAGTTTTTTGCAAAACAGCGAAAAAAGAAAGATAAGGAAGTTCTCGACAAGCTCGAACAGTAATATTTTGTAATTTGGGATTTGGTGTTTGGAATTTCCTCGTAGGGGAAAAGGGGGGCAGAGCCCCACCTTAATGTAATAAAAATAAGACCCTTGGTTGTGTTGTTTAAGCAAGGTGCCGTATGTTCTAGGATTGGTTAAGAGAGATCCGAACGTCACTATGTTTAAGATCGAAGTGCGTATAGTTGGTGAGCGAAGAATCGGGGGATTAAAGGCATCCGAAGAAGTTTTGATGCCTTTTTTCAAAAGTTTTTTGGATAAAAGGGGGTGTCCCCCTTTGGAGAGATGGCCGAGTGGACGAAGGCGCGCGACTCGAAATCGCGTATCCCGCAAGGGGTCGGGGGTTCAAATCCCTCTCTCTCCGCCATCAGAGGATACTTCAGCCGTCGGATCAGGTTATTCAAGGTCGGGGGTTTCCCGTTTGCATCATTGAGTAAAGTTAAGATTTAAGGAAACGGGATCCTCGCCTCCGCCGCAGGCGGGGCGGGACAAATTCCTCTCTCTCCGTACGTCATCAAACATGACGTTGCGAATGGCTTAAAGCGGATAGCGTATAACAGGGAGTTTTAGATTAATTATGCGATAAGCTATATGCAGTTCTGGGTTTGACCAGAACATACCCCCTCACCTGAATCCTCTCCCCCAAGGGGGAGAGGGATTATTTTTTTACAGAGCATTAATATGATCCAAAAGGTGCGGGATTGTTCAGAGAATTGCGCGGTGCATATGTAGTTTCCCAATTTATTGGGCTGGAGATAAGTTATGCCCGATGGATCGGGCGACTACATTCTATTATTGGTTTTTTGCAGCTAGAGAGGACTCCCTGTATGTTTATTAACAAGGGGGCCTCTTGTCATACTCGAGATTTTCAACAGGCGTTGCACTCAATAGATGTAAATAGCGGATAAAAAAAAGGCGGGCAAAGCCCGCCTTTTTAATACTATATAATGGTCTATTTACATACCAACTGGGAATGTTACTCCGAGTTGAACGTAAATAGGATTTGTCGTTGATGGATCGGCGTCTTTTACATATTTGAAATTATGGAGACCACCCTCTAAATAGGCATTAAAGCCCCCAAAACCCATCTCGCCACCAAGCCCAGCTTTTAGTGAGAAGTCCATATAGTCTCCTGGTGCATCCTCAAGTCCCAAATTAAACCAGACACCCAGAACAAGATAGGGCTGGAATGATGCAGGCATTGGGAATTTGATGAGTAGGTCTGATGAAACGCAAGTTCCGAAGTTTATTGCTTTTCCGCCATCAGGAAGCATCACATTCAACAAACCACCACGCAAGTCAACAATTGGCAGAATGGGAACACGCATATCACCTTTGATACAGAGATAACGACCATCTTCTGCAACGTCCTCATACGCAACACCGAGGCCAAGCGAAAGACCATACAAACCACTTAACATTGAAGCAGCTATTGCTATAGCAAAAAGCTTTTTCATTATACCTCCTTTTCCATTTTGCAATTATATATATAATTAAAACTTTGTCAAGAGGTAATATGCACACAGCATCAATGATTTAAGTCTCGTTGACGCTGTATCTCTTTGAACAATTTGTTCCTACCTCTTTGCCACTATGATTTTTTCTGGAGGTGAATGATTTTTTCTATTCTGGAGGTGAGGATATCGGCCGACACAGGATCGTTGAAATCAATATAATAAAGACTCCATCTTTTTTTGATCTTCCTTGAGACAATGATTTTTGTACCATCTGAAGAAAGTCTTGGATTCCAATCGGGCAGGGAATTATAGGTGAGCCTGAACAACTTCTTGTTTTTTAGATCAAAACGATATATTTCCCATTCCCCGTCCCGATTTGATTTGAAGTAGAGTGTTTGACCTGTTAATAGTGGATCATTATCATCAGCATCACTTTGGTATAAGATCTTTTCACTACCACCATTTTTGCTCATTATATATATATTCTCACTACCATTTCTTTTTGAAGAAAATACGATTGATTGTCCGTCTGAAGAGAATTTAGGAAAACCATCCCAATAATTATTTTTTGTTAACCGCTTTGCTTTTTTCTTTTCAATATTGATTTTATATATTTCCCATTTATAAGGATCATCCATATTCGATACAAAAACGACCTCTTTGCCGTCTGGAGAAAAAGCAGGAGAAAAATCCTGCGCAGTATTCTCAGTTATTTGTATGAGTTCTTTTGTTTTAATGTCATAAGTATATAATTCATCATCACCATCAGCATTGGAAACAAAGATTATCTTGTCGCCAGCAGGTGAAAAATCGGGATCGGTATTCATACCGCTTACAGTAAGTTTCTTGATAACCTTACCATTGATCTCGGTCAGATAAATATTTGCCACGTCGCTTTTTGCTGCTGCGATCGCTATCATTTTGCCGTCTGGGCTGAGCGCACCTTTGAATTGGTTCATCATTTTCATTGGGATCGGTTTCCAAGTATAGGGATCTATTTTCAAGAATGTCGCAAGCATTTCCCGCAAAGGACCATTATTCTTGAACTTCACTGTCGTGTCAAGCTCAACTAATTTCAAGTAGTGTTTAAAGGATTTAACGGTTGAATCCTGATGCGCATAACTGAGACTCAAATTAAAATATATTTCCGGATTCAAGGTGTCGGTTTTCAGTGCGGTCTCTAAAGCTTTAACTGCTTCTCCATAATCACCTTTTTGAACCGCGCTAATTCCTTTTTCAAATTCATTTTTCCGTGAACAGAATACGACCAGCGTAATTATGATGGCAAGTGCCACTTTGCTTATGTAACTACTTTTTAGTGCATTTGTTTTTTGCTTCATATCTCCTCACATTTTTACAAAGCTTAATACCCATATTAATCGCGGTCGTCAATCCCGATGCTTCTGCACGATTTTTTCCTGCAATATCCAATGCTGCACCATATAATGGTGATAATCTTATTATAGGCAATCCAAGAGTAAAATTCAAGCCATTCTTTTTTGACTTAAGATAGATCATCGCCTGATCATGATACATGGCGAGAAAACCATCAAATCTCCGGTCGAAAAGAGAATCAGCAGGATATGGCCCGTAACAATTAATACCCGTTGTTGCTGCTAATTCTATACCATGCTGGATTTTTTCGTCTTCGCCGAGACTGAATTCATGAGCGTGAGGGTTCAACGAGCTGACACCGATAGACGAATGGTTAAGACCGAAATATCGTTGCAGTCCATGGTTAAGAAGGATGATTTTCTGTAGTACTGTTCTTGAGGTGATTTTCTTAAGGACATCGCGCAAAGCTAAATGCGTTGTTAAAAGCATGATCCTCTTATTGCGCCAGATGCCTACCATAGCAAACTTCTTGGTTTTGAAAAAATTGGCCAGGTATTCCGTATGACCACAGAACCCAGGATGGTTATGTCGAATTACATCTTTGACTATCGGCGGTGTGATGAGGATATCCGGTGCGTCATTCAAGGCACAATTGAGAGCTTGCATTGCTACCTGTCCGGTTTTTCTAGTTGGATTTCCATATTTGAATTGTATATTACTAGTGCAGTCATATATTGTATTATGAATAAGTCGGTAGTTGTTTAATAAACCCATATCCTGAGCAGTTTTTTTTAGAATTTGTTTATTCCCGTATATCTTGATATCTTTGTTGTAACTGAGTGCAGATAGACTCTTAAGAATTATTTCTGGACCAATACCAGCAGGATCACCGAGTGTAATGTAGATTTTCATGGTGAGAGCTCTTCGTAAAAAAGATCTTTGTCTTGTTTACATATATTGCCCTTTGGTATCTTCAATACCTTTATTTTTCGCGTACCGTACGGTGTTTCGATCTCTACTATATCACCTTTGTGGATTTGTTTTGATGCCTTCGTGTTGTGGCCATTAACTCTTATTAAGTCACTCTGGCATAGAGTTTTTGCTACATCTCTTCTTCTAAAAATAAGTAAATTCTTAAAGAGAAGGTCAAAACGCATACTCTATTATAAAATAATATTTAGGGAAGTCAACACCATCACAGAATACCCCTCTTGACAGATCTTCAATATTCGATATAATAGGATATAATAGTGTGTCTTGAGGAGGTTTTTAGCGGCAGTTACGATGTTTGATGTCCCGAAAAAATGAAGTAATTTTTACGATCTGCGGAGATGTGATAGTATTATCCGTAGTATATTTTATTAGCTGGAAAGCTTCTGCAATTGACGCATCAATTGTTAGCTGGCATGCGTTGTTTGCTAATTGTATATTTGTGGTTTTCTGGCTTTTTCTTTTTCAAACTTTTGATTTATATGAATCCCGACCAAAAATTCAGATCATTAACGAACTATTCAAGTTGTTCAGAGTTATCGGTGTGGGGATGCTTATAATTTTTGGCCTTGCCTATTTAGTAAATATCGATTTTATGAAAGCCCGAGGATTCATACCAGCATATTTAGTTATGCTACCTTCTATTTTAATATGGCGATTTTTTTGGCGTGGTCTGATTGGTGAATACGTTAGATCGCGACCTGAGAAAGTTTTAATATTTCAAAACGGAGATGCCATTGATAATTACAGCTGCTTTAATGTAGTTAAGAAGGTGAAACTCGATAAGGTAAATCCAGCAGTTCCCGAAGCCGTTCTAACTGACGATGATGTTGAGGGCATAATCATTGAGAGCAATGGCAGTGATAAAAAGAGCATACTGAATGTCATCTCCAGGCTTGCGGCGACAAAATACGAGATATTTATATCTCCCAAACTCTACCCGGTAGTATATCAATATTTTCTTGTGCAGAAAATACCCGATTCGCCATTTTTGAAAATTATATTTCATCCTCTTTCAAGCTTAGACCAATTTCTAAAAAGAATCGTCGATATTTCTATTTCATTGTTAGCACTGTTTATACTTGCTCCAATTCTAATGTTGATCGCTTTACTTATAAAAATTGATTCTGAGGGTTTTGTATTCTACAGACAAAAGAGATTAGGGCTCCGCGGCAAAGAGTTCATTCTTTACAAATTTCGTTCGATGATCAGTGATGCCGAGAAACATAGTGGTCCGGTCTGGGCTGAGAAGAATGATCGTAGGATAACGAGAATGGGGCAGATAATAAGACCTTTAAGATTGGATGAAGTACCTCAGTTAATTAACGTGCTTAAAGGCAACATGAGTTTTGTTGGCCCACGTCCGGAAAGACCGGCGTTTTTAAAGCAACTAAAAGAAGCTATTCCGCTGTACACATTACGACTAACAGTACATCCAGGTATCACCGGATTGGCCCAGGTCAAACATGCTTATGATGTATCGGTTGAAGACGTGAAACGCAAGCTTGAGTATGATCTGCAGTATATAAATAACATGTCTCTGAGATTGGACCTAAAGATATTTTTAAAGACGGTACTGACCGTGTTGAAAAAAGAAGGAGCACATTGAGGGCAAGGGGCAAAGAGCGTAGAGCGTAAAGCGTAAAGATATTGACTTTATTGTAAGTTATCGTATAATCCATGAGTGACTAGGCAAATACCAATTTTTATCATCATCACAATCAATACCTTATTTTGCCAACATCTTCCTCTTGAGTGGTCGCAGGCTTATAGCACGTACGATATCGCTGGAGTACATGATCCTGGTGAGTATTCACTTGGGTTTGCGATCAACAACTATGCCCTCTATAGTTCTTCATCTGATTCAATCGCTTATGACACACGTAGATTTGATATATTTGCCAGAATAGGTGTTCTTAAGAATATTGAGTTTGAGATGAAATTCTCTTCTCCAACATCAGGTGTCATCGCTGGTAAATATAGATTCTGGTCAGGATTTCTTGATGCGGCTATAAAGTTCGGTTTCGGCTATATGAAGGGTACTCGGGTCAATTTTATAACTGATTATCTTTTTGATTTCTATCCAACTTTGCTTTTTACCAAAAAAATATCTGAAAAAGTCAAAATATACTACGCGCCGAGAATCATTTATTCAATATATCCAAGAGACCGGCAAGAACATTCAACCCGGGAACCGCGTTATATTGTTCAGTTCGGTCATGGTATCGGTATAGCATTTGGAGATGATTTTGTACTAATGCCTGAGGGTAACTGGTTCTTTGGTGATAATGAAGGTATTGATTATACAGTAAATCAATTTGGGCTTGGAGTAAACCTCAGATTACACTGAGGACTTTAAAAAATACGCTTAATCAATAGGTTGTTATTACTTACGTTGTCGGTTGTTTTTTTGTCTCTTACGCATCACTTTTCTTAAATGAAATCTATCAAGCAAAGCTCTGATCGCCTTATTCAATGCTTGTTTTTTCATGAAAATATTTATTGATAATTCAGATGTTGTGATAAGTTCAATGTGTATTTTAGTTTTTGCCAGGGTATTGAAAGTTGCAGATAGTATCGTGTGGTCTGAACCGATACCGCGGCCAATAATACTCAGCGAACAGATATCAGTTGATTCCTCAACATGATATACCCCGATTCGTTTGACCAAGCTGCCCAGAATCATTTTTACTTGGTCACGTTCAGTTAGCGCGGTGATAAAAGACAGGTCGAATTTCCTGGCATAAGAGACGCCATGGAAGAAAAACTTCAGGTTAACGCCGCCGTTGGTTAATTCAGTCACGAGCTGTGAGACATAGTGAGATTTTCTTGGCACTTGAGTAAGCGTCACCAGATAAAGAGATTTGCTGTGAGTGATCGCTCTGGGTTTAGGTTTTTCAATACCCTCAAGATCTGTAATTAAAGTACCGGATTTATTATTAAGGCTGTTACGAACCTCAACCGGGATCTTATATTTTGCGGCGAGACAAGAGGCGCGTGGGTGGAGAACCTGAGCTCCCCGGCTCGACAGCTCCAGCATTTCATTGTAGCAAAGTCGGTCAATCTTTTTTGCACCAGGGAATAGCTTTGGGTCTTCAGCATAGACACCATCGACATCAGTGTAGATCAGGCATTTTTCAGCTTTCAGTACAGCACTCAAAGCGAGTGCAGTTGTGTCAGAACCACCGCGTCCTAGAGTTGTTATCTCTTTTTCTTGACTCACGCCCTGAAATCCACATACGACCGGTATTTTTTTCTCGGCAAGCGCTTTCTTAATACGGTCGCCTTTTATCTGGAGGATACGTGCATCAGTATGTTTATTGTCGGTTATAATACCCACCTGCGAGCCAGTATAGGATGCAGCCTCGAGGTCGAGTTGACCTAAAGCCATTGATAATAATGCCACCGAGATCCTTTCACCGGCGGTGAGGAGCATATCTGTTTCTCGATCCTTTGGTTTTATATTGATTTTCTTTGACATGGAAAAAAGTTTATCGGTCGTTTTACCCATAGCTGAAACGACCACGACAATATCATTTTTCTTGCTTGCATACGCAACTTTTTTCGCCGCTTGTAATACCAGTTCAGGCGTGGCTAATGAAGTACCGCCAAACTTCATGACAATAAGAGACATGGTGCATTATAACGATAATGCATGGAAAATCAAGGGTCAAGTAGTTGACACCCAGGATAGACCATATATAATTACTCATGAAAGTAATTAAAATTGTGATCGCCCTTATCGTCATATTTTCAGCTCTTGCTGGACAGGATCCTGTTCAACCCCTTGCTGAAAGAATAAAGCAGATAAGCGAAGGTTTGCTCGAAGGTTTTACACAGCCAGTAGTAACAGCTTTTGGTACAGCCGTGTCGACCGGTCTTTTTCACAGTGCATACAGTCATGATTTTCTTGGTTTTGATTTGAGTGTCCGGGCAATGTACATACAAATACCGAATTCAGCAAAATACTATGATGATGTTGCTGTGGTCTGCTCTCTTGCCAATGGTCAATTGGTTTCATATGAAGTGTACCTGGATAGCATAAGTACGATATTCGGTCCAGAAGAACAGCCTGAAATACCTGCTCCAGGTAATGCAGTCGGTATCCCGCCTAATATCCCAACTGGTTTTGATGTATCGGGTGTGCCCTTTATCATGCCTCAGTTGAATGTCGGTTTTATTTTGGGCTCTGAAATATTCTTGAGATATATACCGTTCTCATACAAAGGATCGAGCATGAGATTCCTCGGTTTTGGAGCTAAACAGGAAATCAATAAGCTACCGTTTATGAAAAATGTGCCGCTTCCTGTAGCGATTGCGATAGGTGGAGCTTATCAGACATTTGGTATCAAAGATTCCTTGGGTGAGCAAATCGTGAATACTCGTAACTGGTGTTTACAACTGTTGATTTCAAAGCGTTTGGGACCATTTGAACCGGTCATTGGTGCGGGGATTGAAGATACCAAAGCTTATATTAAATATCAATTCCAGTACGAAATTCCTGATACGATCAATAATATACCCCAGGACCGTCTTTCAGTTATACGTGATATCGATGTAGAATTGAAAGCTGAGAATCGCCATAGAATTATAGCGGGTTTTAACTTGAATATCGGATTTTTATTTATTCATTATGACTATAACATAGTACCTTATCAAACTCACAATGCTATAATCGGATTCAAGGTGCGTTGATCTTTAGCCTAGCGTATTGCAAGCATAAGTAATTCGAACAATAGAGCAAAGAGTGCGAGCAACAGAAAAGTAGCCGACATATCGCCCAACTCAAAGTCCTTTTCCGCATCAACGATTTTTACGTGCAGTGCCTTTGCAGCTTCGTTGCCGATAATTTTTAAGTTACCTTCGTTAGCTGCTACATTAACCCCGATGGTATCCTGTGCGCTTGCATAGAAACCAGGTACGAGAAGTTCTTGACCGGATATGATGTATTCACCGGTTGGCGTTTTTAATTCACCGTATTGGTGAGTTTGGTCACCTACACATAATTCGTAGTCAAGTGATTGCTGTGCAGTGCTGACGATGAGTCGGTGGAGCAGCGGCACAAATGCGGATTTGTATACGATATCCGTATTCTGCGGTAAGAACTGTGTTGCGACAACAGCGAAGTTATTGTCAATAACAATAAAAGGATTGTTACCAGTCAACATTGCGATAATATTCTTATCCGTGCTTAATTTATAGTAATTGTGGATCTTGATATTCTTGAGCACATTTGTATGATGAAAAACCTGGAAAATGGGATGTTCGTAATCTATCCAATCAAGAGTGACGTAGCCTTTAGCTGCAATGTATTCTTCTGCATGACAGCAACGACCGATGAAGTTGTTGAGGTTATCGCCAACTGCCTTTCCCAAAAAGCACACAATACCTTTATCCCGTTTCATTAAGAACGTTTCGAGGTTTATTCTGTCGCTATTAGAAATTTCTTGTAAGCCGTTGAGAATTACGAGATCGAAATGCTGGAGATCCTTACCGCTGATTGTTTCAGCCGTGGTTAATAAAAAGGGTCCATCGATCTGGTCTGCCGGGTTCAATCCTGACTCTAAATATTGGATCGTCCCAACGACGAGTATATTCATCCTTTTAGGAAGCGATTTTGAGAAGTAGTAGATATTATCAACGGATAGACTATCATCATGGAGTTTGACAGTACCTTTATTCATATTAATAGGCAGCGTAAAGTTCATTTTTATTTCATGTGCCGGTCGAATTTCGCAATCTTGTTCTCGCATATAGTCTTTAGCCTGTAGAGTAACTTTACCCTGCCAGACATATGAACCATAATTCTCAATATAAATATCCAAAACATAACTGTCTGATATGATAGCAACAGGATCTTTCAAGAAAACCTTTTTGATACCTACATTCTCACCCGACGGAATCTTTACCCAGTGGAAAGTTTGATTAATGAACAATTCCCTGGGGAAATCAGCAAAGACGATTTCCTGACCATCTCCTATATATATGAACTCCACAGGATATCTGGCTTGATCAACAGTGAAATTACGGGATAATGCTTGTATAGTTCCTGTCATATTTGTCATAGCAATTTGACGTACGCGGTCGATAACTTTCCCCTTGCGCATCCATAGGATTTGATCAGGATAAGAAGTGCTGTCACTGCGACAAAGCGCAAAGACCGCAAATTCCGATTTTGACGAATATCGGGTAAGTAATGTTTCAACGCTCTCCTGAGCAAGACAAAAATTATCACCATAAGCCATGCTGTATGAATTGTCGATTATTAGAATCACTGAAGCCAGGTGTCCGGGTTTAAGAAAACCAGCTTTTATTTGTAGTCGTGCGAGGCTCAGAAAGATAAATACGATGAGCATGCAGCGAAGAACAAGAATGATTATTTCTCTGATCTTCAGCCAACCGAAACGTCTTGCCTCCGATCTCCTTAGAAATTTAAGTGTCGAAAACGGTATTTTATCGAGTTTTTTTCGAAACCAGAGATGAATAATTATTGGTACCGCGGTAAGAGCGAGACCAATAAGATATAGTGGATGCAGAAAAGTCACACTAAACGACCTCTTTTCTGCAGGTACGAAAACAATGCTCGGTCATATTGTGTGGTTGTGAAGATCGTTTCGTAATCAATGTGCGACTCAAGAAGTTGATGACGATAAAACTGCAAGAGGTGTTTGAATTTCCGCTGGTACGAAGCACGCATCATACTGGGCTCTATTACCATTTCGCTGCCGTCTTCGAGGTCATGGAACAAAGCGGCTTTGGCAAAAGAGAACTCGTATTCTTTGACATCAAGGACATGGAATACGAGTATTTCATGCTTGCGATATCTAAAGGAACGAAGCGCCTTGACCACGGAAGAAGGCTCATCGAGCAGATCTGAAATGATGATTATCAACCCGCGTTTTTTTGTTTTTTGAGCCAATTGGTAAAGCACATTAGACAACGATGTCTCATTGCTTGGTTTTGCTTTATCAATGAGCTTCAGGATCTCTATGAAGTTGCTTCTTTTTACTGAAGGCGGGATGATCTGGTCGATCTTTTCATCAAAGGTAGCAAGACCAACACTGTCTTTTTGTTTAAGAAGCAGATATGCTAGGCTGGCACTCAAATATTTTGCATATTCCAGCTTGCTGATTTTTTCTCCAAAGCCCATCGAACCACTTTTATCGAGCATAATATATGTACGTAAGTTTGTTTCTTCCTGGTATTCTTTGATGTAGAAGCGATCGCGACGCCCATAAACTTTCCAGTCGATACGCTTGGGTTCATCACCCGGCATATACTGTCGGTAATCGGCGAATTCTTGAGAGAAGCCTTTATAAGGACTTGAGTGCAGGCCGCTCATAAAGCCTTCAACAACGAGTCTTGCTTTGATATCTAACCGTGATAAGCGGGCAAGGACTTCGGGATCAAGATATTTCTTTGAAGTATTCAAAAGTTCTTCTAATGCCTTGTTCGAGAGATATCCCAGGATGCCAATTGATAACAGATCCAGCTTTGGTATTATTCAGAGCATTTCTGAGAACATCCCCAGGTCGCGCATCGTCATGTCCATGGATAACATCTTTATCGATGATTTTAGACAGCATATCGATCAGGTCATTAACGCTCGTCTCAATGCCTGTACCGATATTAAAGATATCAGATTTACAGCCAAGTGCCGCGATATTAGCAGCAATGACATCGCCGACATATACATAGTCACGGGTTTGATTTCCATCGCCAAAGACCGTGCATTTGTTATGTTTTAGAATACACTCAATGAAAATAGAAATAACACCAGCTTCGCTCTTGCTTATTTGCCTTGGTCCATATACATTGCTATAGCGCAAGATAACGCAGTCAAAATCGTATAGCCTGGCATATAGGGTTAGATACTTCTCGGTCGTCGCTTTGGAAATACCATAAGGAGAAGATGGATCAATTGTGAATTCCTCGGTTATCGGTAGTTGATTTGGTTCGCCGTATACTGTACCACCGCTTGACGCGAAGATAAAGCGTTTAATATGATATTTCATCCCAAAAGAAAGCAGATTGAGTGACCCTAATATATTGACCTTTGCATCGAATAAGGGATTATCTACTGATACTCGTACATTGATCTGGGCTGCGTGGTGGTTTATTACATCAAATTTAACATCTTTAAAAATTTCCTCAATGTCACTGTCCTCGATGTTTTTTTCTATGAATTTTGCTTTTGGATTGAGGTTTTTAATGTCACCGGTGGATAAATTATCTATTATCCAGACTTCATGTCCTGAATCGATATAAGCATCAACGATATGTGAACCGATGAAACCACAACCACCAGTTACAAGAATATTCATCAATTTAGTATATACAAAAAAGGTCGATAGTCAACGCTTGGTGACCAGCCAGTCATATTCTCTTGACTTTTCTGTCAAATTTAATAGAATATTGTCTATGATATCGAGTGTCGAGCAGGGTATTGCGGATATAAAAAAAGGCAAACCAGTTATTGTTATCGATGATGAAAAACGCGAGAATGAAGGCGATTTCATTGCCGCGGCACAAAAGGTCACACCAAAGGTCATAAATTTCATGGCCAAATACGGTCGTGGTCTAATTTGTGTGCCGTTAAAGCAAGAAAGGCTTCAGGAACTCGATATTCCCATCATGGTCAATCATAATACAGCGCTTCACGGTACTCCGTTCACGATAAGCGTAGATTCGAAGAATGGTACAACAACCGGTATTTCAGCGTATGATCGGGCGGCAACGGTGAAGGCATTGATCGATCCGAAAACACGCTCGAGTGATCTTGCCCGACCTGGTCATATTTTTCCTTTGCGTGCTGTAAAAGGAGGTGTTTTGCGGCGCGCTGGTCATACTGAAGCAAGTGTTGATTTAGCAAGGCTTGCTGGTTTCTATCCGGCCGGGGTACTTTGTGAGATTATGGATGCTGATGGAAAAATGGCGCGTTTGCCAAAACTCTTAACAATAGCGTGTCGTTTCAACTTGAAGATAATTACGATAAAGGATCTAATTGAATACCGACGAAAAAAAGAAAAATTGATTGAGCGCATTCTAGAAACCATATTGCCGACAAAATATGCGGAGTTTTGTCTGATCCTGTATGAAGATATGGTTACAAAAGATCATCATATTGCTCTGGTTCTTGGCGAGGTGATGGGAAGAAAGGACATTTTGGTAAGAGTTCATTCACAGTGCTTAACTGGTGATGTATTCCATTCGTTAAGATGTGATTGTGGTGATCAAATGGATGCTGCTCTCAGACTTATTTCAAAGCGTAAGAAAGGTGTATTTTTATACATGCGTCAGGAAGGCAGAGGGATCGGTCTTAAGAATAAACTACGGGCCTACAATCTACAGGATAAGGGTCTTGATACAGTTGAAGCCAACCTGGCATTGGGTTTTCCTGCTGATCTTAGAGATTATGGTATTGGTGCACAAATACTCGTTGATCTAGGTCTATCGTCGGTGCAACTTTTAACGAATAATCCCAAAAAAATAGTGGGCTTGGAAGGTTATGGATTGGTAGTTACCAAGCAGATCCCTATTTACAAAGCTCACAAGCAAAATGTTAGGTATCTGAGGACTAAACGCGAGAAACTTGGTCACATGATACCAGCTTCGATACTTAGTCGCGTCAACCATCGAGGACAAAAGAAGAAAATCCCAAAGAGAAAAATAAAAGGGAGGAAAAGCACATGAAAGAAATAAAAGGTAACTTAACCGGTAAAGACAAAAAATTTGCGATAATCGTTTCACGATTCAACGAATTTATCTCAAAACGATTACTTGAAGCAGCAATCGATTGTCTCGTAAGGCATAGCGTGGATATGGAGAACATAACAGTTTTCTGGACACCGGGTTGTTTTGAAATTCCAGGCGTGGCAAGCAAATTAAAGGACATGAAATATGATGGTGTATTATGTCTTGGTGCTATCATAAGAGGAGATACACCCCATTTTGACTATATTACAAGTGAAGTAACGAAAGGTATTGCTGTTCTTAATCTTGAAAAAAGCATGCCATTTGTATACGGTATTATTACCGCTGACACTACGGATCAGGCCGTGGAACGAGCAGGTGTTAAACAGGGGAACAAAGGTTGGGATGCTGCTACAACTGGTCTGGAGCTGGTTGATCTTTATAAGAAGATAAAATCCAGTTAAAGCGTGGATAAGAAATTTTGCCATAGCCTGGTTGAGGATATATCTAATGGGGTTAGATAGATGGGTCGAAGATTGGCACGTGAGCTTGCCATGAAGCTCCTCTACCGGTATGAAGAAGGTGATGCTGATTCACCGATGACTATGACCAGACTCCTTGATGAAAAAAAATATAATGATGAGGACAAAGCATTTTGTCGATCTCTTGTTAAAACTACCATCAGTAACCTACCAGAAATCGACCGAGAAATTACAAGGGTATTAAAAAACTGGTCCTATAACCGGATTTCAGTTATTGATAAAACGATCCTTCGTTTGGGTACATGTGAAGTGCTTTTCCTCGAAGATATACCACCTCAGGTGTCGATAAATGAAGCAATTGAGATCGGCAAGAAGTATGGTGGTGCAGATTCTGGTCGATTCATTAATGGTGTGCTTGATGCCGTGAAGAAGAATAATGAAAGCCGCGATAATAAGTGATATTCATTCCAATTTAGAAGCTTTACAAGCAGTCATCAAGGATATAAAGAAAAGACGTATAAAGAGGATTTTTTGTCTTGGTGATCTCGTCGGCTATGGCGCTAATCCTAATGAATGTGTTGAGATGTGCCATTCTGAAACTGATATCATCGTTGCTGGAAATCATGATTGGGCAGCTGTTGGTAAAACCGATGTAGCAGCGTTCAATCCGGTTGCTGCAGAGGCAATTCGCTGGACACACAAACAATTGAGTAAAAGGAATTCCGGTAAACTGAAGTGTCTTAAACTTACCGATAATGTTGAGGAACTATGGTTAGTCCATGCTTCACCTTCAAAACCCGAACAATGGGAATATCTTTTTTCTATGGAGGAAGCAAAAAATCAGTTTAAATTCTTTAAAAGTCAGATATGCTTTCTGGGTCACACCCATATGCCGAGTGTTATTTTTCAGGATGCAAATGGTTATACAGATTTCATTAGTGATAATCCTTTTCCGTTGATCGAAAACAGGCGCTACATCATCAATACCGGAAGTACTGGTCAACCAAGAGATCTTGATCCAAGGGCGAGTTATGCGATCTACGATGGCAATCGTAGGGCAGTCGAGATTATCAGGTTAGACTACAATATACCGCTGGCTCAACAAAAAATTATCGATGCCGGGTTACCTGAAGTACTTGCCGACCGGTTATTATCCGGACGTTGATGTAGTAATGAATTGCTGAGTCCAGCCCCTCGGCGAGGGGCTGGATAAACTTTGAATTATAAATTGTGTCTAAATTTAGGACTAATCATAGATTCTGTTTAGGAGAAAAATGATGAAAAGAAAAGGACCGGTGACAAGCTTAAAAGAGGAATTAAATGAAAAGGAGAAAAAGATAAAAGAATTAAATGATAAGTACTTAAGAGCACTTGCTGACCTGGATAACAGCCGTAAATTGATGCAGAAAGAGATGGAAAATCATCGTCTTTTAACTAAAGCTGAATTCTTTAACAAAGTAATACCAGTCCTGGACAGTTTTGACCGAGCATTGAGCGGCGCCGAGCTCAATGCTAATGATGATAAATTTTATGAGGGTATAGAGATAATACACAGGCAGTTGAAGGAGGCTCTTAAAACACTTGGTCTAGTAGAATTTTCTGGACTCGGTGAAGTTTTTGATCCTAGTCGGCATGAAGCTATGGGAACCGTACCAACAGATGGTACCCAGGTAGAGGATATAGTTGTTGAGGAAATCAGTAAGGGCTACATTGTTGACAGTCGTGTAGTTAAACCGGCTAAGGTTCTCGTTTCTAAACAGACGGAAGGAGGTAAAGAAAATGGCGAAAATCATAGGGATTGACTTAGGAACTACAAATTCGTGTGTTGCAGTAATGGAAGGCGGTCAGCCAATCGTTATCCCCAACCCAGAGGGTGGTAGAACAACACCTTCAGTAGTGGCTTTCACCAAAACAGGTGAAAGGTTGGTTGGGCCTCTTGCTAAGAGGCAAGCAATTACCAATCCCCAAAATACAGTCAGTTCGATAAAGCGGTTCATGGGCAGAAGATACAGCGAAGTAGCGAATGAAGTTGCGCGTTTTCCTTTTAAAATTATTGAACATGAAAACGGCGATGTTTGGGTCGAGGCCGGTGGTAAAAAGTATTCACCGCCTGAGATTTCCGCAATGATTTTGCAGTACCTTAAACAATCAGCCGAGTCATATTTAGGCGAAAAAGTAACCAAAGCAGTTATAACTGTACCGGCATATTTTAATGATTCACAGCGGCAGGCAACCAAGGATGCAGGTCGGATCGCTGGTCTTGATGTATCACGAATAATCAATGAACCGACAGCATCTTCACTCGCCTATGGGCTCGAGAAAAAGAAGAATGAGAAGATCGCAGTTTATGATTTTGGCGGCGGGACTTTTGATATCTCAATACTGGAAATAGGTGATGGGGTTTTTGAAGTAAAATCCACGAACGGTGATACACATCTTGGTGGTGATGATTTAGATGAGATGGTAATGAACTACCTTGCCGAAGAGTTTATGAAGGAACGCGATATTGATTTACGTAAAGACCTTACAGCTCTTCAAAGGCTCAAGGAAGCTTCTGAGAAGGCAAAATGCGAACTCTCGACACTCATGGAGACGACGATAAGTTTACCTTTCATTGGTTCTGATAAGGACAAGACCCCGCTCCATCTCGAAACGAAGTTGACCAGGGCGAAATTCGAGGCCTTGGTTGAAGACCTGGTAAGGCGTTCAGTTCCTCCTTGCAAACAAGCAATTATGGATGCCAAACTCAATCCTCAGGACATAAATGAGATAGTGTTGGTTGGTGGTCAGACAAGGATGCCAAAGGTCCAGCTGCTGGTTAAAGAAGTTTTTGGTAAGGAGCCTCATAAAGGTATCAACCCTGATGAGGTAGTTGCAATTGGCGCAGCGATCCAGGCAGCAGTACTGAGTGGTGAGAAGAAAGATATTTTGCTTCTTGACGTTACCCCGCTGACACTTGGACTTGAAACACTTGGCTCAGTTCTGACACCGATCATTCCTCGTAATACCACTATCCCGACCAAGAAGTCACAGATCTTCACTACTGCTGAAGATAATCAGACTGCAGTTACCGTTCATGTACTTCAGGGCGAACGACCAATGGCTGGGCAGAACCGAACGCTCGGTAAGTTTGACCTTTATGGTATACCGCCAGCACCACGCGGTATCCCTCAGGTTGAAGTAACTTTTGATATTGATGCTGATGGTATCCTCCACGTTTCAGCAAAAGATATGGGTACTGGTAAGGAGCAAAAGATCAGAATAACTGCCTCAAGCGGATTATCAAAGGAGGAAGTGGATCGTATGGTTGGTGACGCTGAACAACACGCGGTTGAAGATAAAAAGCAAAAAGAGCTTATAGACATCAGGAATCAAGCCGATGCTGCTATTTATTCAGTAGAGAAAACACTTAAAGACTATGGCGAGAAGATATCCTTTGATGATCGCAGTGAGATCAACAAGAAACTCGATGCACTGAAAGAGAAGAAAAACTCCACAGATGTTGCTAGTATAAAACAAACGATGGATGATTTGCAGCAGTCAGTTTACAAACTTTCTGAGGCTGTGTACAGGGATGCAGCGCAAGCACAGGAGACACCAGGGGTTACTCCAGAGGCGCCGCAGGAACCGTCTAAGCAAGAGCCTACGGATCAAGGTGAGGAGACCGCTGGCGGACCAGAGTACAGGATCGTAGACGAAGAAGATGATAAAGGGGAATAAACGCTAAGGACATCATAATCAATAAATTCCTAATAGTGGTTATTGTATGAAAAAGGATTATTACGAAATACTCGGCATTGCGAAAAGTGCAGGCCAGGATGAAATAAAAAAAGCTTACCGGAATTTAGCTAAAAAGTATCATCCAGATATGAACCTCGAGAACAAAAAAGAAGCTGAGGAGAAATTCAAAGAGATTTCTGAAGCTTATGAAATCCTTATGGACCCCAAGAAAAAACAGATGTACGATCAATATGGACATGCTGGTGTTTCACAGACTTTCCAGGGTGGTGGTTTTTCATGGGATGACTTCACTCATTTTGACGATCTGCAGGATGTTTTGGGGAATCTTTTCGGCGGTTCGATCTTCGAGGATTTGTTCGGTGCATCAAGGCGAACCACAAGGCAGCAGGCAAGGCGAGGTGGAGATATTCATGTGATACTTAAAGTCTCCCTGGAAGATATTGTGACCACCGCCAAAAAGAAATTTACGATCAACCGCTATGAAGTTTGTTCCGCATGCAATGGTGCCGGCGGTCACGATACAATGACCTGTTTGCAGTGTGCAGGACGCGGTCAAATGCAGACGCAATCCCGTAGTATCTTTGGGACCTTCACCAGTGTATCAACGTGTCCAAAATGCCACGGCAAAGGACAAGTTATTAAAAATCCGTGTACCAAATGCCAGGGGGCAGGAAGAATGAAAAAGATCAGATCCATAGAAATACAGATCCCTCAGGGTGTGGCTCATGGTCAGTATATCGTACTCCGGGAAGAGGGACACTATGCTAATGGCGGAAAAGGTAGTATTGTCGTTGAGTTTGAAGAGAAGCCCCACGAATACTACGATCGTAGACGGTACGATCTCTATATTAGATTCCATATCCCTTATTCTAAATTGGTAAATGGTGGTACGATCAATGTCCCTGGGCTCAATGGCAAACAAGTGACAGTAAAGATACCAAAAGGTAGTGGTGCTCCAGAGATTGTGCGTGCTCGTGGCAAAGGTATGCCGCGTCCTGGTGGTGGTCGTGGCGACCTTTATGTAGAACTCAACCTGTTACCTTTGAAAGCAAAAGATAAACAGGTAAAAGAGATCGTCGATGGGCTTAAGAAATTTGAAAATAGAGCAAGCCCTATTAAGAAAAGAAAATAGATGCAGTAAAGTATGTTTCGTTGAAACATAATATGCATAACCTTTTTTATATCTCAGCCCGACAAATTAAAGGTGATCATATTGTTATCGACAAAAAAGAACTCCATCATGTGAAAAATGTTTTGAGGATCAAAAGAGATGATATAGTCTGGTTGACAGATGGTGCAGGCAACAGATTTCAAACCAAGGTTATCAGTATTGAAAGGAACAAATTAGCAGGTCAGATTCTCGCTAAGGAATATGTGAAAAGAGCGAACAAGGTTAACCTCGTGCTAGCATTTGCGCCTATAAAAGGTTCACGTAATGATATAATCATTGAGAAAGGTACGGAACTTGGTGTTTCACGATTCCGACCTTTTATTTCAAAGTACTCGGTCATCAAAAAATTGACCAAACAGAGGATCGAGCGCTTTCAAAGAGTCGCATTGAGTGCCATGCTTCAATCTAAGCAATACTACCTGCCGGATTTTACTATTTTTGAGAATATCGATACACTATTGGGTACCTGCATTGATTTTGACCTGGTTGTACTTGCTGACGAGCAAGGTAACCAACAAGTGCCTCATGGTGCTCGTAATCTTCTTTATATTGTAGGACCAGAAGGTGGTTTTGATAAACCGGAGATACAACTGTTCAAAGATAATGGTGTGAAATTACTTTCGCTTGGATCGAACCGACTGCGCAGTGAGACAGCCGCGATAGTAGGGATTTCTAAGATACTCGCTGCGTATGGTCAGATCTAATAGCGTTAGCGTTTGTTTTGTATTTTGATAATCAGGATTTGTTTGGAATTTAGAGCTTCGGATTTAGAATTAGGGCGGAAAGCTTGGACTTTCCGCCCTAATAGCGGGGGCTGGATTCGAACCAGCGACCTTTGGGTTATGAGCCCAATGAGCTACCGCTGCTCCACCCCGCGATCGTGTTTTATTATATCCATGAAAACATACTTGTCAATAGCTATCCACTTCGGGTTTTAATCATCAAATCTTTGATCGCGTCTTATATCCAGGCGCAAACCATTATCATCAGTGATCCCATCAGTAGGGAAAAAGTCCATATGAATAACAGCAGATTCATACAACAATACAGAACCTTTTCCAAAATCTGACTGTACTTTTAAAAGTTGACCGAGTCCAGGAGTTCCAGTTGAAATATAGTTTGCCTGATCAAAAGCTTCGAGAAAATCTTCAATATCGGATTTACCAACCGTACCAACTGTTCCAGATATCGCATCCATGGCATAGGATTTAATGAGTTTTGTCCAGAGTTTTTTAAGCAGGTTATTATTTGCGAACAGGTCAAAACAGATAATTCTGCTGCCTGAAGTCACGACAACACCGATTGTTGAATTCGACAGATTCGGGATTTTCTCAAATTTTTTAGCATATTCACTAACTTTTTCTTGTATCTCTTTGTCTTCATAATTGGCACGAACTGCACCAGTACCTGATGCAACGCCCAGCATATCCTGACTTGCGGCAATCTCGTCCCAGACTTCTGCCTGGCTTTCATGTATTTTCGCTTTTGATCTTACTGCATTGGGTACGAGTAATTCCCCGGATTTGAATTCAGAAGATGCCGAAACCCATCTGCCGTGTTCAACACAGTATACAGGAACTCGGATCCAACCACTCTTAGACGGCAGTAAGATATCTTGATTGAGCATTCGGTCTTGCTTGGCGCCGGTGATCATTTCACCGGTCATAGCAAAAACCGGTTGCCCACCGGTATTCTTTATCTCGACGGCATTGACCTGACCTGAACCTATTTCCTTTATCTTGAGCCACCCTTTATCTGATGCCTGATCAAGGGTAACGTAATTCTGTGCGGACAAAATATTGGTGCTCATTACCGGAAATATCTTGAGGTTTTCATATTCAACCGGATCATCAATTTTCACCTTGGTCAGATACTTTCCTACAATCTCTTCTTCACCTTTTGAATACAGACATAATGCTAAGGCAAAGAAAATGAGTAAAAATTTCTTCATGATGCCTCCTTATAATATATATTACACGGTTTCGCTGGAAATATTCCAGTTCTAAGGTCTTGACGCAGCAGTATTTTTTACTATAATTTCACAGGTATTACAGATTCCACAATGATTGCGGAGTTTAAATAATATTAGGATGAGGAGGTAATATGAAACAACAAAAACAGATGTATCGGATCATCATGGCAGTCATTCTGGCTGCTGGAATATGTTTTGCCACCAGCGTAAGAATTGCGGATCCAGAACCATGTATCGGTCTTATCGGCGATGAGCAGATGGAAACCCGACCGGGCATACCATATCTTAACGGTCGCGGCCCGGGTGACCAGATCGGCACTACCTGGTATGATTACCAGGCAAATGGAGGTTATGGTCAGAGGGTTTTGGTTGACGACAATGACCAGGGACATTTTGACTGGATGTGGAGAGATGCTGCTAATGTAACCCGCTACTGTGCCTGGAATTTCCGTTATACTGATGGTTCACCTTATGGTGAAACCCAGGCTGCACCTTCCTGGTCAGGATATGTCCAGCTTGATATAACCCAGGACGCGACCCCGGATTCTCAAAAAACCGTGGTAACATACCATTTTGACCCGGGTTCTGCTTTATATTCCTGGGTTGATATTGATGGTGGTCAGGGTTGGGGAACCTGGCCCAATACACCGAGGTCACCCTCTGTTGCTGATGTTGTCTGGCCGTATATTGCAGTAACGACGAATAATGACTTTGTCATGGCATGCCACGGCCAACCAGTCCCTGGTACCAATATGATGTACCTCTATGTTTCAACTGACACGGGTTCTTCCTGGACTGAAGTTTTCAGGGTTGATTCCTGTGCAACAATATCGCAGTTTGTCCGTTCTTCACGCAATTCTGGTTCAGGTAAGGTCGCATTTGGTTTTACCAAGTTCATTACTGATAGCTTTGCTTCTGGTCAAGTGGACAATAATGTGTGGTATTTGCTGTCGACGGATAATGGTTTAACCTGGGGCTCGCCGGTCAATCTGACTAATTATCAGCCAGCTGATACAGTACGGGCTTATAATAACGTTAATATGATATTCGATAATAATGATAATCTGCATATTGCATGGACCGGCCGGAAGGTGACTGATGATTATTATGAGGCGTCAAACATTTTCCACTGGGATGAAGTATCTGGTAATACCACGATCGTGAATAGTCCAAGTATTTTTTATACCAATGATTGGTGGATCGCAGCTACTGGTGGCGGTGATTATGGTAACTGGCGCTTACCAGCAGACCAGCCGCAATTGATCATTGATGCAAATGGTGAACTGTATTGTTTGTGGCATGGGAATGATGATTATAATGACTTTTCTGCGGCAGGTTATATCAACGGTGAGTTTTACGGTGCGATCTCGTATGATAATGGTGCGACCTGGACTGATTACCGCAATCTGACCGGTACGCGTTCGCCCGGCGCTGGTGCGGGTGCTTGTGATGATGAAGATTATATGACGGCATGTCCGATGATCGTGAATGATTCGATATTCTTGACTTATGTTGAGGATAAAGATGCTGGTGGCTGGCCCCAGACCGAGGGTGTTGAGACCGAGAACCCGGTACGTTCTTGGGTCTTTGACAAGAGCTATGTCGGGATTGATGAGGGGCAGCAGAATGTACCTCAGTATACGGGTTTGAATTTGTATCCGAATCCGTCAGTGCGCAGTTCAGTGTTGAGTTATGCAGTAGTGCGTGCTGGTGATGTGCGGGTTGGGCTTTATGATGCTTCGGGTCGTTTAGTGAGTGTTCTGGAATGTGGTTATCGTAGCGCTGGTTTCTATGCAGTTGATATTAATACTGCTGAGTTTGCCAATGGTACGTATTTTGTCGTTCTGGCTACACCTTTTGACAAGGTTACCCGTTCGCTTGTCATCATGCACTAAAGGTATTACATTAAGGTAAAAAAAGAGCGGATTAAACCCCGCTCTTTTTTACTTTAGGTCATTGTATAATTGAATCACTGAATCATTAAAGACGTTTAGAACGTTAATATCGTTAAGTTTGCCAAGCGTATCAGGGTATCAGAAAACCAGAATACCAGGGATTTTTTAATTACTTAGTTACATAATTACTCAATGTAATCAAATATTACGCAGACGAAAGACGTAACCAATCAACGACGGACGATTTCGTTGGTATTGTCCCGCTGTTCTTCAAGCTACGGGATAAAATTAGAGCGTCCTTCGTGTCTGTAATATTGGATGTTGACGAGCACGAACTATGTTGACACACTACTCTTTCTGACTATAATTGCCCATGGAACTTTCCGTAAATGTTGATCATATTGCAACGCTCCGGGAAGCCAGGAAAGAAGAATTTCCAGACCCTGTATATGCTGCTGTCGAAGCTGAACTGGGTGGTGCTGATGGCATTACTGTCCACCTGCGCGGCGACCGAAGGCATATCAAGGAACGTGATTTAGAATTACTAAAACAACTTATTAAGACGGAATTGACTCTGGAAATGGCACCTACTCAAGGTATGACTATTATCGCAACGCGTATTAAACCGAATTTTATAACACTGGTGCCTGAATCACCTGGTGAGGTGACAACGCAGGGAGGCCTAAACCTTTTAAAAGCCAAAGAGGATCTCAAGCTATATATTTCAAAGCTCAAAGATAACGGCATTATACCAGGGATTTTTATGGATCCAGATATCGAACAGGTAAAGGAGGCAGCACGTATTGAAGCACGATACATTGAGATCAATACGAGCAGATATACTGACTTGAAAACTGGGGATATAAGAGATGAAATTATTCGGATCGCACGCGCCAGCAAAGCAGCAAAACGTGAAGGTATTCTTGTCCATGCAGGGCATGGATTAGATTACCGTAATATTCGACCTTTATTGTCGGTTTCTGAAATCAGTGTTTTTTCAATTGGATTTGCCATTGTTGCCCGTGCTGTCTTTGTTGGTTTCAGACAGGCGACAAAAGAAATGGTCAGTATTATCAAAGGAGTGAAATGAGAAATATTGGTCTTAGAATCGGTATAGTTATTTTTGTTCTGGTACTTGGAATTTTCGCGATTTATCCCACAATTCGCCTTTATACCGATAAGAATCTATCAAAGGAAAGTGAGCTCGAGCTCTCAAAGAAAGCGATGCATCTTGGGTTGGATCTAAAGGGTGGTATGCACCTTGTATTGGAGATGGATACAACCGGTTTTACCGAGAGTGCTGGAGATCTAAGAGACCGTGCTTATGAGATTATCCGGAATCGTATCGATGAATTCGGCGTTTATGAACCGGTTATTGAAAAACAATCAGGTGGTCGGATCCTTGTTCAGTTACCTGGAGTTGATCGAGACCGAGCTATAGGCCTGATTGAAAAAGTTGCTCATTTGGAATTGATCCTTGTTGCCGATGAAAGAACCGAAGATGTTCTACTTCAAATCGACAATTTTCTTCAAGCCGAGGACACCTTTGCTTTTGAAGAGCCTTTTACATCCTATATAATGAGAGTTGAAAGTGATATGGGGATCGATGTGCGTGATGAGGATTCAGTGCGCGCAGCACTTGTGAAAACCAAGGATGTTATCCCCGCGGATATACAAATTCTTTTTGGTCCTCGGGAGACATACGAGGGGCGGGATGTGAAAAGATTGTATGTTCTCAAACAGGAAGCTGAATTGACCGGTGAAGTAATCCGTGATGCACGACATGAGCAAGCTTCAGGTCGGGACCTTCAGCATTTAGGTTTTTGGCAGGTGAACTTTGAATTGAAACGGGAGGCAGCTCGTAAGTTTGCTACAATAACCGGAAAGAATATAAACAAACGTTTGGCGATTGTCCTTGATGGTATTGTTCAATCAGCACCTTCTATTCTCCAGCGAATTCCAGGTGGGAAAGCCAGTATCACTGGCCAGTTCTCTGCTGAACAGGCCAGGGATTTGGCGATCGTACTTAGAGCTGGTGCTTTACCTGCTCCTTTGAAGATCGTTGAGGAAAGGACTATTGGACCAAGCCTGGGAAGAGATTCGATAACGAGTGGTGTTAGAGCAGTTGTTATTGCTGGCGCCGTGGTGATACTATTCATGCTTATATATTATTCTTTATCTGGGCTTGTTGCTGATATCGCATTGTTCTTGAACCTTTTTCTTCTACTTGCTATTCTAAGTGCGCTCCGGGCGAGTCTCACCATGCCTGGTATTGCAGGTATCGCTTTGACTATCGGTATGGCGGTTGATGCAAATGTATTGATATTCGAGAGGATCAGAGAAGAATTGCATATTGGTAAGACAACAAGAACGGCAATCGATCAAGGGTTTGCCCGAGCCTGGATAACTATTTTTGATTCTAACATAACAACCATCATTATTGGTGTTATACTTTATATTTTTGGCAGCGGTCCAATAAAAGGCTTCGCTCTGACGTTGACGATAGGTTTGGTATCTAATTTATTCTGCGCGGTTTTTGTTAGTAAGGTCATCTTCAACTATTTCACATACAAACTTGATATACGGAAATTGAGGATATAACATGATAGAGATTATCAAAGGTACTAATATAGATTTTATTGGTAAGAGGAAATACGGTTTTGTGTTTTCAGCGATAGTTATTTTTCTGGCGCTCGTTCTGATCTTTGTTAAGGGACCAAATTTCGGAATTGATTTTACCGGTGGTGCGCTACTGCAGATACGATTTGCTGAACCTATTACAACGAGCGAACTCAGGACCGCATTAAGCACAATTGGTAAAGAGCAGGCAATGATTCAAGCTTTGGGTGTTGAGAGAAAAGAATACATAATCAGAGCAGCTGAGGCTGACCCGGTTGAATTCGCAAAGTCAGTTAAGCAACTACTACGGGAGAATTTTTCTGACAACGAACAGGAATTTCTACGAGAGGAAACAGTCGAACCAAAGATAGGTAAGGAACTGCTTATTGGGACATTATGGGCAATATTTCTTGCCTTGGTTTTGATACTTTTATATGTCTCGTTTAGATTTGATTATCGTTTTGGTATCGCCGCAGTCACGGCTCTATTCCATGATGCGATCTTCACTATCGGGATCCTCGTTCTCTTTCAGAGGGAGTTTTCAATTGTTGTTGTTGGTGCCTTGTTGACAATAATCGGTTATTCGATAAATGATTCAATTGTCATATCTGATAGGATTAGGGAAAACCAGAAAAAGATGCGCAAAGAACCGTACAATGTTATTTTGAATACCGGATTGAATGAAACACTACCGCGGACGATATTAACAAGTAGCACAACACTTCTTGCGGTGCTTGCCTTATTGATCTTTGGTGGTACAATAATCGCCGATTTCGCCTTCACATTGCTGATCGGCTTCATTATCGGTACTTATTCATCAATTTTCATCCTTGCAAATATTGTTTCAGTCTGGGAAGAGAAATTTCCAAAGAAGAAAAAATAATAAATATAAAGAAAATACTTGCCACAGGTTTTTTCATAGGTTATATACCAATAGCACCGGCAACTTTTTCATGCATTATAAGTATTATTATTTGGTATTTCCTGTTGGCATATCCAATAATCTACATCGTCCTTACCATCGGGCTTATTCTACTCGGTATTGCATTTTCAAATGACCTCAGCAAAATTTGGGGTAAAGACCCGCGTCAGATCGTGATTGATGAATATGCCTGTTTGCTGATACCCTTATATTTCACGCCACACCGGATATTACCGCTTGTCATTACCTTCGTGCTCTTTCGAATTTTTGATATCCTCAAACCGTTTCCTGTAAACAAACTGGAAGATTTGAAGGGGGGTTGGGGTATCATGTTCGATGATCTTGGTGCCGCAGTATATACAACAATTATACTATTGGTAATTTATTTGATCGGTATTAGATTATAGTTAAGAAAATGCGAATCGTACAAGCTACTGCAGAGCTGTTGCTCGAAAAGAAACTGACGTTGAGTGTCTGTGAATCATGTACCGGGGGCATGTTTGGAAGCATGCTTACTTGTATCCCTGGAAGCTCAAGGTACTTTAGCGGCGGCATTATCGCTTATTCAAATCAGGTGAAGCAGAAAATTGTTGGTATTCACTATAGAACGCTGAAAAGATATGGTGCGGTGAGCGCCGAAGTAGCCAAGGAGATGGCCCAGGGTGTTCGTAGAAAATTTAAAACGGATTTAGGGCTTGCCATAACCGGTATAGCTGGTCCGACAGGCGGTACCAGTAAAAAGCCAGTTGGAACCGTATATATTTGTATTACAGCGGGGCAGTACGTGTATATAGAACATCATAAATTCACCGGACAACGTAGTCAGATAAGGAAAGCAGCTTGTACCAGGGCACTTAGGTTTCTAAGGCTATCGCTTATCAAAAACAAACAAATTTAAACGAATGAATCGGCCGCTAAGATAAACATTATGGAAATTCTTTCATGGAATGTGAACGGTATACGGGCAATACATAAAAAGGGATTTGTAGACTGGTTCTTAAACGAAAAGCCAGACATTCTATGTTTGCAAGAGATCAAGGCTCATATTGAGCAGGTTCCTGAAGATATCAGGAAGATAGCGGGATATTGCACATACTTTGCCCCAGCGGAAAGGAAAGGGTATAGTGGCGTTGGTGTATTGACGAGGCACGAACCGCTTAATATTAGAAAGGGGTTTGGTCGAGCAGAGTTCGATAATGAAGGTAGAACATTGATCATGGATTACGGTGAATTCATGCTTCTCAGCATATACTTCCCAAATGGGGGTATGTCTGAGGCACGCCTTAAATACAAGATTAATTTTTATGATGCATTCCTTGAATTTATCAATAACCTGAAAGAACAGGGGAAAAAGCTAATCATCTGTGGTGATATCAATACCGCACACACTGAGATTGATATCGCTCGACCGAAAGAAAATGAGAAAGTATCGGGTTTTTTACCAGAAGAACGCGCCTGGATCGATAAATTGATCACCTGTGGATTCATCGATAGTTATCGTGTTTTCCATCATGAGGGAGGGAATTACACCTGGTGGGATTACAAGAGCCGAGCACGGCAGAGAAATATCGGTTGGCGGCTTGATTACTTTTTTATCACGTCAAATCTCAGGAAGAATTTGAAATCGGCATTTATGATGCCTGATATCCAAGGATCTGACCACTGTCCGATAGGCATAGAAATCAAGATTTAAGGGAGGATAGAAAACATGAGAACTTTTTTAGCAATTGAAATTCCTGGACAGATAAAGAGAAAGGTCGATCAACTAATAACACAGGAGAAGAATAATCGATTGCCAATGAAGTGGATCAAGTTCGAGAATCTTCATATTACCCTTAAATTCCTTGGTGAGATTGAGGAATCAAAGAGGCGGGAAATAATTCCAGTATTAGAAAGGACCTGTAAGACATTTACACCTTTTAGCATAAACTTAGAAGGGATTGGCTCTTTCCCACACCCTGGAAATCCACGGGTTCTTTGGATCGGGGTGAAATATGGTGTTACCGTGCTTACGAGTGTCGCTTGTGAAATAGAAAAAGATCTCGGTGCTATAGGATTCAAGAAGGATGAACATTTTCATGCCCACCTCACGATCGGTAGAACAAGAAAATTTTGTAAAGTAGATAGTATCCTCGCTAAACCATTTATTTCTGAAAATTTCCCCGTTAATTCGATTACCCTATTTAAATCAACCCTTACTACTCAAGGTTCACAATACGAAATATTGGCCAAATTTAGCCTCGGGTAGTTCCAGCATCCCCAGCCTCGTTCCGCAAGGCGGGGTGGGCTTTGCCCAAACCAGAGGTACATATTTTTATGGCAGGTAAGTTTTTTTTAAGTGAAACATCGCCCGGAAAATATTTCTATAAACATCAGGATTTTCTTTTTTGATTTTATCAAGAAAATTCCTCACCAATTCACGTTTCGAATCTTTGTAGTACGGACAAATATTTCTGCGTTGAGGAAGACCGAGTACTGTCGCTATATTTACTATTTGTTCTTTAGACAGGTAATATAAAGGTCGCACGAAAAAAAATCTTCCCTGAATGATTGACTGTCTGGGAATTAGTGTTGATAGTTTGCCATTGTATATCATATTGAGCAGAAGCGTCTCCACCGCATCTTGAGTATGGTGCGCCAGGGCGATCTGGAAAATACTATGTTGATCAGCGACTTCGAGGAGTGTTTTTCTTCTCTCTCGCGAACAAGGGTAGCACCTATTTTTGGTTTTTTTGATCTTAGTGCTGATGTTTTTTTTAGCGATAGTATAAGGTACTCTACTGGTTCTTAGGAATTTCTCTACAAAATTTGTATTTGTTTGTGAAAAACCGGCATCAACATGACAAGCATGGATTTCCCAGTTTTGTGAAAAGCGCTCGTTATATTCTAACAGCAGCAGAAGAAGCACTGTACTGTCCACGCCACCTGAAACACCGGCGAGAACATGAGAATTCTTGGCCAAAAATCCATGACGTTCTTTGGCTTGTCTCACTAACATGAGACAATCATTGAATAGTCTGTGACCTTCTTTCCCTTTTTTTAGCGGCAATTATCTCAATACAGTTAGCTGCTTTATCGCAACGCCTTTTTTTGACTCAAGTCTGTAAAAATAAATGCCATTGGGTACGAGATTACCCCTTTCATCTTCAGCACGCCAGATTACTTTATGCATTCCTTTTGGGAAACGTCCATTTGCGATAACCTTCACCGGTTCACCGATAAGATTGTAGACAGTAATGGAAAGACTGAGGAACTGCCCGATTGAGAATTCAATTTCGGTATAATTATCGACTGGATTTGGATAGTTGTTTTTAAGTACAATAATGTCATCTTTTTGGCTTGGCTCCAGACCAGAAATTGTTTTCAGTGATTGGTGCGCATCGTCATAAACGACTACAGTATTATTCTCGGCAGGGGTCAGCAACTCAGAACCTGAATAGATTTTTTCAATGTCAACCTTATTCTTGTACGAACCATCAGCATCAAGTACGATAATAGAATCAGAGAAAAGGACAAAAACATTTCCATTTCTGGCGGTACTGAAATCCAATATTTTATGCGATGCGCTGTAGAATATCTTTTTCTGGTAATTATTTGGGTCGTTAATCGTTCCTCCGGTCCATGCAAATATTCGATTGCCAGCAAGAGTGAAAAGGGGGGTATTGATATTGTCGTAATCAGCGTCTGGGATGAAACTGAACCGCTCTGAGTTCGTGCTGATATTGCCGAGTAGGCTTTTGGAATCAGTAAATACCAAACGACCAGATTCTTGTATAATGATAACAGGCTTCGTATCATGTTTTGCATAGCTGATTTGAGTCGGTGAGTTAAAGACAAGACTACCAGATGTTATTAGACCTTCTCCGGCAAGGTCTACGCTGAGTAACCGGTTACTCTTATCGACAACATAGACAATATCATCGAAAACGGTTAATACTCTACCATCATCAATCTCCTGAATAAGAAAGGGGTTCTTCGCTGCCCTTTCATATTTCAGTATTGATGAAGCGGAGAGAACCCAGAGCTCTCCTGTATTACTAATTACCAGGTCATTGACCTGAATCCCCTTGGGCAATGTAATTTCTTCGCTCTGTTGCCATTGTCCAAAGGCGCTGCAGATAAGAAAAAATATCACGGTTAATTTTTTCATGTACCTCCTTGTTGGTTTTTTGTAGGTTTTCTTGCATACATAAAATTATATATAAATCGCAAAAGATGTCAAGACCCGATTTGATGATTGTCGTGCGCAAATCATCTCCTTTTTATTTGACAAACCACATCTTTTCAGTATAATGGATTGTATGATAGGGACAACAATTATCGGCTTGAAACATAAAGGGAAAGTCGCAATAGGGTGTGATGGACAGGTTACTGCCGGCGATGTAATAATGAAGCATACAGCGCGCAAAATACGCAAAATGTACAATGATAAGATCTTGGCTGGGTTCGCTGGTTCAACCGCGGACGCCTTGACCCTTTTTGAGCGTTTTGAAGCAAAACTTGATGAATATGGCGGCAATTTACCGCGCAGCGTCGTTGAGCTCGCTAAGGACTGGCGTCAGGATAAGGTTCTGCGCCGTCTTGAAGCAATGTTAGCCATTCTTGATAAAGACCATGCTTATATTGTCTCCGGGGCAGGCGATATCATTGAACCAGATGATGGAATTGTGGCAATCGGTTCAGGTGGTTCATATGCTCTCGCGGCATGCCGGGCAATGATTGTACATGCAAGTATTTCAGCAAAGGAAATTGTTGAAGAATCTATAAAGATCGCCGCGGCGATTTGTATCTACACAAACAGAGAAATTTTTATCGAGGAGCTATAGATCAAACTGGTTTGATCAGAGCCAGTTCAACTACGGCGCCGGGTAAGCACGATTTTCAATTTGCGGAGCGCATTTTCTTTTATTTGCCTGACACGCTCCCGTGTGATATTCATTATTCTACTGATATCTTCAAGACTATGGACTTCATAGTCACCTAAACCAAAGTTCCTTTTTAGTATTTCTTGTTCTCTTGTTTCTAATTTTCCTAATGCTGCCATTAATTTCTCTTTTTGTATTTTCTTCTTGAAGATTACATCAGGAGGCGGTGATAGAAGATTGTCGGCACCTTCGATATCAAGACGCACCGATTCTATATAAGGGTTTTCAGAATCCTCAAATGTTTCATCGAGTGAGTATGGTGGTATCAATTCGCTCAGCGCAAGGGATATTGCAGCTTCATCGACATCCAGAGCCTTGGCGAGATCATTGACGGTTGGCTCACTACCATTGTGCTGTATGAATTTTTTTGTCTGCTGTTGGATTCTCTTCGCAAGATAGCTTTTCGGCACAAGACCGCGTTCTGCATTGATGGCGTTATAAATCGCTCTTTTTATCCACCATACTGAATATGTATTAAATCGATAGCCTTTTCTTTCGTCATATTTGCTGGCGGCGTGTATTAATCCTTCATTGCCGGCGTTTATTAATTCAGGAAGAGTGAGTCCTTGATTTTGATATTTTTTGGCAATATAGACGACGATCCTCAAGTTTGCACAAATTAGCTTCTCTTGTGCATCGGCATCTTTTTTCGATCTTATTCTTTTTGCTAAAGTGAACTCTTCTTCTTTTGTTATAATAGAATAACGACTTATTTCTTCAAGATATTGTTTGAGCCCTCTATCACCAGCGAGTTTAAACATCAAGCGCTATATTGTTTTGCCGAACCGATTTAATTATAAGGGCTTTTATTAAGGAGTTACTGCGACGTATAGTTTCCTCTCTTTTCTTTGAATCTGGAAAATGACAGGCTTTCCTTTTTTCAATTTGGCGACTATTGTTTGATACACTTTGACATCATCGATGTTCTTTTTGCCTATGGACAAAATGACATCACCAACAGCTATTCCAGCATCTGAGGTTGGTGAATCAGGTTTTACCTCGATGACCACAACGCCCGTCGTTGCTTCAAGATTGAAACGCTTCGCTTGGGTATCAGTAACATTGATCACAGTCAGACCGAGTTGATTTATCTTATCATTCTCAGTACCAGCCTCGCT
This sequence comes from bacterium, assembly GCA_049647165.1. Lineage (GTDB taxonomy): Bacteria > Hydrothermota > Tepidihabitantia > SM23-42 > SM23-42 > JAUVZL01. The sequence goes on along the minus strand of JBARXB010000016.1, from coordinate 16,494 downwards.
CAACTGCTCTGGATATTCGTCTATTGTAACCTTGATCGTTTGTACTTTTCCATCGCGCAGTATTTTCATGGTGACCTTTTCCCCGACATCGATTGCTGCTACCTTTATTCTGAAGGACTGTAGATCGAAAACTTTTTCACCATCGAATTCCAGAACAACATCACCACTTTTTAGCCCTGCTTTACTCGCTGGTGTACCGTCTACAACATCGCTGATCAGAACTCCAGCTAGAGAAGGTAGATCAAGGGCTTCTTGTAAGTCTCCGGTTATTTCCTGGAGATAAACACCGAGGTACCCTCGGGTCACTTTTCCTTCTGTTATTAATTCGTCGATCACTTCTCTAGCAAGATTCGCCGGGATAGCAAAACCGATACCTACATTACCTCCGGTCGGTGTTGTAATAGCAGCATTGATGCCAACAACTTCACCCCGTATATTGACCAAAGGACCTCCTGAATTACCCGGATTTATTGCCGCATCAGTCTGTAAAAAGCTTTGGAAATCAGGACCTTCGGGAAGCGGGATATTAGTCCTTCCTTTTGCTGAAATAACACCAACCGTGAGCGTACCTTCAAGATGAAATGGGTTTCCAACAGCGATCGCCCAATCACCAACCCGGACAGCATCTGAATCGCCAAATTTAAGATAAGGTAGTTTTTCATCGCTTTCGATCTTCAATAAAGCAATGTCAGTTCGTCGATCAGTACCAATGATCTTGATTTTATCGCCTTTGAATTCTTTTTTATTGATTAGCTTAACCTCAATATCAGCTGCGGATGCACCTTTTACAACATGGTAATTCGTGACGATATAACCATCTTCAGAAAGTATGAAACCGCTGCCCAAAGTTTGAGTTTTCCTTTCCTGCTTTGGATAGTCTTTGAAGAAATCCTTAAAAAAATCATCGAAAGGTCCGTCAAAATACCACTCAAACCCAGGTACTTCCCTGGTAATCGTCTTTTTCGCAGAAATATTCACAACTGAGGGAGAAACTATTTCCGCTATTTTTGTGAAGGGACTTTCACCAGCGTCATTGACCAACGGTACTGGTAACTCATAATGGTCGTTGCTGGCTTCACTTCTATTTGCAATTACGGGCAGACTGCTTGTAATGATTATCCCGAAAAGGAAAGCAAATACTGCAGCCGCACCGGCAATTATGCCGACTGTTAATATAGGAATTTTTTTCATCATTTTATTCTCCTTTTTCTCATTCCCTCGATATACACGATTGCAGGTAAGTGGTTACGCTAACAATATGTCATAGTGATTATCGGTTTTCTGATGGTTTGATGATCGTATTCATGCTGTGTACACAAGCTCAAAGGCTACTTCTTTTTTGTTTTTTTCCCGATTTTCTTGTATTCCTGTTGTTTTCTTTTGAGTTTTGTTTGCAGCCGTTTTATCTTCAGAACCAAACTACCTGTTTTCTTTCTTCTTTGCCAGATCTTACTTTTTTTAACAAAAACTTCATCAAAAACCAGATTACCAAGGTCCGTGTAATTATCCTTGAGTTGCCTGTTGATCTCAAATATCTCGACTTTCAAACGACCTTTGAGAGTTAGGTCACCGGCCTCTTTACCAACAACCTTTGAGGCATCTTCCAGCCATTTTGTTAAATCGTGCCAAAGATTATGCATTTCTCCTCCTTTCAAATTTTTAGACATGGGTTTTGTCAGAATCGTTTATTATTGATATTCCTCTATTAATTAAACCTATCATGTTTCTCTGATCTCTTTCTCTTTCTTTTGAAGTATCTCATCAACTTTACTGATAAATTCATTGGTGATTTTTTGTATTTCTTCATGAGCATTGTACGATGCATCCTCCGAGATATTTTTGTTTTTTTCTTCTTTTTTTATTTCGGTATTTGCTTCACGCCGAATATTGCGTATCGCTACTTTTGTATCTTCGCCTAATTTTTGAGTTAGTTTAACCAGTTCCTCACGTCGTTCTGTGGTTAGCGCTGGGATTGATAGACGAATGACACTGCCATCATTATTTGGCGTTATACCGATAGCTGATTTGTAAATTGCTTTTTCAATTTCTCCCAAACTGGCTTTATCCCACGGTTGGATAACGATCAAACGAGGTTCTGGGATACTTACTGTTGCTACTTGATTGAGTGGCAAGGTGCTTCCATAGTAATCCACTTTAATGCCATCCAGAAGCGCCGGCGAAGCCCGACCCGTTCTCAGCTTGGCGAGTTCCTGTGCTAAAAGCACTGCTGATTTATCCATTTTCATTCGGGCGTTTTCTTTGATTTTTTCAGTCATATTTTAAACTCCATTAGTTACCAGGGTACCGATTTGTTCACCTTTTATCACCCTGGATAATGAATACTTCATGAGGTTATAGACATATATTGGGATATTGGTCTTGCGGCATATATTGAAAGCAGTTAAATCCATAATGCCAAGATTTTCATCGATTGCTTTTTGATATGTTAATGTCTTATATAATTCAGCGGTGCTGTCCTTCATGGGATCACTTGAATAGATACCTTCAACTTTGGTGGCTTTGACCAGGATATCGGCATTCAATTCAGCGGCGCGCAGCGCAGCGGCAGTATCTGTTGTAAATAATGGATTACCTGTTCCTCCGACATATACTATAACTCCCCCCGAATTGTAAAAATCCAAATCTTCGAATTTGTTGCTTCGTTCAACGATACCACGGACTTCCAGACCACTACTAAGCTTTGTGGCGATACCATTTTTTTGTAACTGTGATTGGACGATAATGCCATTGATAATAGTCGCCAGCATCCCGCACATATCGGCATCAATGTTATTGAACCAGCCTACGTCACGACCCCTGATGACATTTCCTCCACCAATAACAATGCTGATTTTTACGCCCAAACGACTTGCTCCAATGATCTGTTCGGTTATGTAATCAAAGGATCGCTGGTTAAAAAGCTTTTTTTCGGATCCCAGTATCTCGCCGGATATTTTTAAAAGCAATCTTTGATATTTTGTCTTTTTGTTTGAATCCAAACCCTCTGTGTTTTTTTGTGTATGCTGTGTTTTCTTCATTCACCTAGGCGAAAACGCATAAAGCGACGTACAATAATGTTTTCGCCGAACTTCGCTATTTGCTCTTTGATGTACTCACTTACTGTTTTTTCAGGTATTTTTACAAAAGGTTGTTCCAATAGGCAAACATCAGAATAGAATTTTTCAAGTTTGCCATTGACGATTTTTTCGACGATATCAGGTGGTTTTTTCGAGTCTGTAACCATACTCGCATAGATTTCTTTTTCACGTTCAATAACATCAGAAGGAAGTTCTTCGCGGCTTACTGCGATCGGTTCACTCGCGGCTATCTGGAGGGCAATATCGCGTACGAATCTTTTGAATTCTTGAGTCCTTGCGACGAAATCGGTTTCGCAGTTAACTTCAAGTAGAACCCCGAGTCTATCGCCCGGGTGGATGTAGGCATCAATCAATCCTTCTTTAGTTATGCGGCCAACCTTTTTTGCGGCTAAGGCAAGACCTTTTTTTCTGAGGATATCAACTGCTTTCTCGACATCATCACCAGCTTCAGTCAAAGCATTCTTGCATTCAACAATACCTGCACCGGTCCTTGCTCTTAGATCCCTAACTTTTTCCAGATCCATAATCCTCCTTTTCTTCAGTTTCAAATCCTTTTCTTCCTTCAATTACCGCGTCGGTTACGATTCTTGTGATTATAGCAATAGATCTGATAGAGTCATCGTTTGCCGGGATCGGGTACGTAACATCAGTAGGATCAACATTGGTATCGACGATAGCAACAATAGGTATATTCTTTCGCTTTGCTTCTCTCAGTGCGGTTACGTCCTTTTTAATGTCGACTATGAATACTAACCCAGGTAGACGATCCATTTCTTTGATCCCATGAAGGTATTTATGCAATTTACTGTATACTCTTTCGGTCCTTGACATTTCCTTTTTCGAAAGCACAGCCCATCGACCGTCTTCTTTCATTTGCTCAAACTCACGTAAACGATGCAGTCGTTGGTTTATAATATCATAATTTGTCAGCAGACCGCCCAGCCATCTTTCGGTTATACAGAATGTTCCACCGCGTGCAGCCTCTTCTTTGATAATGTCTTTTGCTTGCTTTTTGGTCCCAACAAAAAGTATACCTTTTCCCTGCTCCGCGATATGAACGATAGCCTCATGTGCACGTTTTATTGTTTCTTGCGTTTTACGCAGATCAATAATATGAACACCATTTCGCTTGCCAAAAATATACTTACCCATTTTTGGATTCCAACGTTTCGTTCGGTGCCCGAAATGTACGCCAGCAGTTATTAATTCTTCAATCTTAACCAGTTCCACGAAACCTCCTTATCGCTTGGAGAATTGGAAACGCTTTCTTCTTTTGGCTAGACCGTATTTCATACGTTCTTTTTCTCGTGGATCGCGTTTCAGCAAACCAGCGCTTTTTAGGGGTGATTTCAGGTCCGGGTTGAATTTGATCAGTGATTTTGCAATACCGTGGCAAACTGCACCGGCTTGTCCAGATATCCCGCCGCCAAGTACCTTTACATTGATATCAACGTTTCCCATGACTCCAGCGGTTTTGAGTGGTAGATGAACAAGATCGACAAGATCCTGTCGGCCGAAGTACTTCAGGGGTTTACGGCTGTTGATTTTAATGATGCCGGTACCTGATTTGAGTATCACTTTTGCCCTTGCTCTTTTACGCGAACCAGTTATGACATCAGCCATGTAATAAATCCTCCTTAACTCACTGCCTTGATCATATCTCGATGTTTATCGGTGCTTGTGCCTTATGAGGATGATCAGAGGAAGTATATATTTTTAACCTTTTCAATCGTTTTGCCCGCAATCTATTTTTCGGCAACATACCGCTTACCGCATGATAGAATGCCCTTCCTGGATGCTTTTTAATCATGGCTTCAAGGTTTATTTGTTTCAGCCCACCAGGGAAAAATGAATGAGAATAATATATTTTGTCTTTCATTTTTTTACCGGTAACGCGAAACTTATCGGCATTGACAATGACGACAAAATCACCACAGTCCACGTGCGGTGTGTATTGAGCTTTGTTTTTGCCGGTTAAGATCAGAGCAATCCGTGATGCAAGTCTTCCCAATACCTTGTCCGCAACATCAACCACGTACCAAACTCGCGTTACATCTTCTTTTTTCAACACCTTGGTTTTCATAGACTATTATTATAGATATTTTATAGGAAATGTCAACCCATCTCTAACAGGGCTAATGCACTTCATCCCAATTACCGCCTACACCGATAGCGGCAACAATTGGGACATCCAGGGTGAGCGCCTGCTCCATACATTCTTTTATTATCGCCTTAGCTTCTTCCAACCGTTCATTTTCTATCTCAACAACGAGTTCATCGTGGATAGACAGCAATAAACCATGCTTAAAGTCTCTGTTTTGGAGGTTTTTTTCTACTTCGATCATGGCTATTTTTATCAGATCGGCTGCCGTTCCCTGGATAGGCGTGTTGATCGCCGCGCGTTTTGAGAATTCCCTCAAACTATGGTTGTGCGAGTGGATATCGGGTAATGGACGTCGACGGCCCAACAGGGTTTCTGTATACCCGTAGTCTTCAGCACGACAGATCGCATTCTCGCGCCATTTTTCAACCTCTGGATAGAGATTATAATAGGAATCGATGAACTGAATTGCTGCTTCTCGGGGAATATCAAGGCGTTGAACGAGTCCAAAATCGCTCATCCCGTAGATTAATCCGTAATTGACCACTTTTGCCATGCGACGCTTATTATCACCAACATCTTTTTCCGCAATGCCGTATATCAGCGCTGCTGTATGACGATGGATGTCCTTGTTATTATAGAACGCTTCTTTCAGGTTTTTATCTTTGGACATATGAGCGAGAAGTCTCAGTTCAACTTGAGAATAATCTGCTGAAATAAGTGAGAAACCACTTTCTGCAATGAATCCTTTCCTAATCCTGCGACCTACTTCAGTCCGGATTGGTATGTTTTGGATATTTGGGTTGGTTGAAGAAAGTCGACCGGTTGATGTACCTGTTTGATTGAACGTTGTATGGATTCGACTTTTTCTTGCCGCCGCTATTAACGGATCAATAAATGTCGATTTAATTTTTGCATAGCCACGATATTTCAGTACTTCACTTGGCAAAGGGTGAACGTAACTAAGTTGTTGGAGCACTTCAACACTTGTTGAGTAATGGCTTTTACCCTTTTTTCGTGGTTTTAATTTAAGTTTTTCAAATAAAATCTGCGCCAATTGTTTTGGCGAATTTATATTAAAAGACATATTGGCCAGGTCATATATTTTCTTTTCAATTTGTGTAAGTTCAACACCGAATTCTTTGCTCAATCGAGCAAAGTAATCGAGGTCAATTCTAATACCTCGTTTTTCCATGCTGGTAAGAACATTTACAAGTGGTTCTTCGATTTTTTTATACAGTTCGTAATGGCTGTTCAATTTTTTTTTAAGTACAGGGTAGAGTCGATAAATACACTGTGCAGCTTGGAGTGGTGTCATAGTTGCATACTCATTCAAATAATGCAAAGCAAGGTCTTCTAATTTGTATGAATGTCGATTAGGATCGATAAGCCAACCGGCAATTTTGACATCAAAAAAGGGGTGCTCGATTACCATGTTTTTAAGTAAATTCTTCAGGTCATATCCAATTTTGAGGATTTTAGTATTGCGCAGCAAATGTGCAGCAGCATCAGTTGTGACTTTGAATAATGTGTGTTCATTAAAGCAGATTATGACTTGATCGGCAGCTTCCTGATAAATACCGATAACATCGCCCGGTTTTGTCGTGGATAGATCACTATCATGCTTGCTGGTCAATTGAGTTTGGGTAGTTTGCCCGAGCGTTTTGATATAAGAATGCAATTCAAGTTCCAGTAAAATAGGCATCAGTTCATCAATTTCAGGTTCTTTAACACGAAGGGCTTGGGGATTGATGTTCAAGGGTACATGACATTCCAACATAACAAGTTTGTGAGAAAGTAATGCTTGCTCTCGGTGTTGCTGGATCTTCTTTTCCTGAACAAGTGCTTGCTCAAAATTACTGTACCTTTTTAAGATTTCCACTGCTCGTTTTGGGCCAATCCCAGGAACTCCCGGGATATTATCGCTCGTATCACCGGTTAATGCAAGATACTCAGCGATACGTTCTGGTGATATCTTGAACTTCTTAACAACCATAGCGCGATCGTATATTTGATTTTTATATGCATCGTATATAAAAATACGATCAGTCACGAGCTGAAACAGATCTTTATCTGAAGTTACGATATATACACTTCCTTTTTTCTGTAATGCAATAGCAAAAGTTGCCAGGATATCATCAGCTTCATAACCCTCAAGCTCAAATAATGGCATACCGAGATGCTGACAGATTTCCTTGACTTTTGCTACTTGATAAGGTAAATCCGGTGGGGTTGGTGGTCGAGTCGCCTTATATTCTTCATATATATCATCGCGGAATGTTTTGCCTGGAGCGTCAAAGACAAGACCTATGTAATCAGAACTTATGTTCTGTTTGATCTTCTCCAGGGTGTTCAGAAATCCGAAAATACCAGATGTCGTTTCACCTTTACTATTCTTTAAAGGATTTCTTATAAAAGCGAAGTATGATCGGTATATTATGGAATGTGCGTCGATAAGTACGAATTTTTTAACCACGGATAATTATAGGCAATATTTTTCATTAAGCAAGGTTTGTCTATTCCGTAGATTATTTTCATTGACTTTTGTTATGATACGGATAATATTTTTCAGTGTCCCGGTCTGCTGATATCTATGCAATTATTAATCCCTGTGCTGGTTATGGTCAAGCCGGTAGAAAATGGGCTATAATCCGCCAACACTTGTTGAGAGAAAAGTTTTCGTTCATCGCTGAATTCACCAAGAGAAAAATGCACGCTTTTGAATTGGCAAAGGCTGCTTCACAAAAAGGCTTTAAGAGTATAGTCTGCATTGGCGGGGATGGAACCTTCAACGAGATCGTGAATGGAATACTGCATGGTGTGAAGAATCCGGCAAGTCGACCAGAATTAGCGATAATACCTGTCGGCACCGGTGCCGATATTATTAAATCCCTGAAAATACCGTTACATCTTAAGGATGCCGTATCGGTCATTAAGAATGGCAAGAGCAGATTAATGGATGTCGGACGAGCAGTATTTAGAACAGGCAAACGTAAGTGGCATCGTTATTTTGCCAATGTTTTTGATGCTGGTGTTGGTGGTAATGTAGTATATATAGCTAATCGAATACCCAAAAATATGGGTGGTTTCATCACTTTTTTGTTTTCGAGTCTTGCTGCCCTGGTTTTATTCAAACGCATGAACCTGAAGATCTGGGTTGATGAGAAGCTTGTTGATGATACGCTCGTCACGATTGTGGGGGCGGCAAACGGACAATTCTTTGGTGGTGGTATGCATATTGCACCCATGGCAATTATTGACGACGGTAATTTAGAGATACTTTATGTGAAAAACACAAATACTTTTAAATTCCTACTAAAAGTGCTGTCCCGTGTTTATGACGCCGAACATCTCCAATACAAAAATGTTATGCATCATCAGGCAAAAGCACTGCGCGTGGCATGTGACCGGGTTTGCCCGATGGAAGCTGATGGTGAAGAAGAGAGGGCTGAGGAAGTGACCGTATCAGTTTTACCAAAAGCGATAAAAATAAGAGTGCCTAACTGATTTTTCGTTAGTCTCAGCTAATACATCATGACTGGTTGGCTAATTAGATATATTATTATCTGTATAATTTTTTTCTTTTTATGTAACTATGTACAGATGGCGGCACAAGATATTTTATATCTTTGCCCTGTTTCATTCTTTCTCTGATCATCGTCGAAGATATTGCGATTAGCGGGGAGTGACTGAAGAGGATCTTTTTTGAAAACCGTCCTCCTTTTCTGATTGTACCATCGGGTCTTGGCATAACAATGATACGGCACCATTTGAATAATACCTCTGGTGTTTTCCAGGTACTGATTTCTTCCCATTGATCACGACCGATTATCAGGTATAAAATACCATTGATCTGTTGTTTCATCCTTTTAATAACTTCAGTCGTATATGTTTTTCCTGGAATATTTTTTTCGATATTACTTATTGAGAATCTACGATTGTTCTTTATTGCCAGTTCTGTCATCTTGAATCTGATTTCATAAGGAGAATATTGATACTTATGAGGGGGTTTCCCTGCAGGTACGAACAAAATCTTATTAAGCTTGAATTCTTCCAAAACAAATTGGGCAACGATGAGATGTCCTAAGTGTGGTGGGTCAAAAAGACCGCCAAGTATCCCGGTTCGATTTTTATTAAGCATGAAAATTAGCTTTTTTCTAATTGTTTTACTTTCTTTGCAGCTTTTTCTTGCCAGGTTTCATCTTCAAGGAGCTCTCTGTAAAGCTCCAAGGCTTGTTCTTCTTGATCCTGTTCTTCGTATATTTCCGCGCTGCGATATTTGGCCTCACTGCTGAACTCAGTTTCCGGGTAGGTTTCTACTATATATGCAAAATACAATAGTGCTGCTTTCAGCTCACCGAGCTTCAGATATATTTTTCCGTTTTCCAATTCCTTTTTTGCAAGTTGATTACGGGCAACTAGAATTACGTCTCTTATTTGGTTGGCATATTTGGAATTTGGAAAACGGGTAAGGAATTTGTCGCATAAATTAATTGCACTTTCAATTTCGGTTGGATCTTTCTCAATACCTGGAGCTTTATTGAAAAATGCCCTGGCACGGAAAAGATAAGCTTCTTCAATAAATGATGATGTCGAAAAATTCTTTATCAAATAATCGAACTCAACAATAGCTTGTTCATAATCCCTTTTTTCAAAATAAGTTCTGCCGAGCCAATACTGAGCATCATCAACATATTCTGAGGATGGGTGGAAGAAGAGTATTCGCTCAAAGGCTAATACGGCATTATTGTAATCTTTTTCTTCAAATAATGACACCGCACGTTCAAATTCATCGTCTGGCTCGAGAGGTGATAAAACTTGCTTTTGGCCGCATGCAACAAAGATAAAAATCAGAAGCAATAAAGTCCATGTTTTTTTCATGCCTTCTCCTTAATTTCCTTAATACGTTCTTTTGCCTTCCTGACAACCTCACCTTTTTCATAGGGATTTAGTCTGAGTACCTTTTTATATGCTTCAAGAGCCTTGTCAAAATTATTTCTTTTCAGATATATCTCACCGATTAAAAAGTATGCATCATCTAATAGTGATTTTGGTTCTTGTATTGAAATTATCAGTTCAAAGAAAACTTCGGCACTATCCAATAGACCCTCATTGAAAAGGTTATTGCCGAGTGCAAATCGTATTTCGTTGAGCTGCAACAGATTAGCTGCAGTTTTTAGATTTTCATACTGCTCCTGAGCAAGCCCCAGGGCTTCGTACAGCCTATTACTTTCAAAAAGCGCTTGTACCAATCGTTGCTTAATTCGGCGTGCTTGATTTGAAGTTGAATCGATCGCTAATGCTTTGATATATGCTTGTATGGAAGCAGGATAATTACCACTGTCATAATGGAGATCACCGATCAGGAAAAGATTACTTGCTTGCTCATAAGCCGGGACTAATTTCGCGATCTCCTCGTAAAATAAAAGGGCTCTTTCTGGCTCGTTTATTTTTAAAGCATTCTTCGCAAGGTTATTATAAACTAAGATAATACTGTCTTTATAGATTTCGCTGACAATAAGTGATTTCTCAAAATAGGTCAGAGCTTCACCGAACTCATTTTTTTTAAGATAACAATATCCCAGCAAGTAGTGGATTTCAGAATCTTTTACATTACGATAAGAGATAATTTCAGTTAGAGCACGATCATAATTCCAAATTTCAATATACTTACGTGCGTTTGCAATACGTTCTGATTTATTCGAACAACCGATAAGTGCAAAAACCAGCAGGAAAGCTATAAATGTGAATTTTTGGCTTTTCTGCTTCATAGTTCTTTGACGACTTCGGTTACGATTTTGGTCAGTGCACTCAAACCAGCACCGAGAGTTAACCCGATCCGTGGTCTTATTTTTGTGCGTTGGCTTATGTAGTTAGCTGCAGCCAAGGCCTCCTTTTTCATTTTTTCTCAAGTCTCTCGAGTAATCTCAGATATGATTCCAATAACCCTCTGAATTCTGAAACAAGCAGAAGCTTTTGGTGCTCGATCATTTTTGTTTCTTCCCTGACCTGGGCAAGTTCAGATTGAGCTTCTCTTAAGAACCTTTGTGCTTCGACCTTCGAGTTTGCAATTATCGTCTCGGCCTCTTTTTTTGCGCCATTCTTCAATTCATCAGCAGCTTTTTGAGTTGTTGTAAGAGTATCTTGCAGGATTTTTTCCATGCGGCGATAATCCTCAATTTTTGCATCCATATCTTTGACCCTCTCAGAGAGGCCCGCATTATCACGGAGTAGATTCTCTATTTCTGTCGAGACCATTTCGAGAAACGACCTTACCTCATGTTGGTCGTAACCCCTCAACGTTTTTCGAAATTCTTGTTTACGGACTTCCAAAGGGGTTATCGGCATTTTACCTCCTTTAATTGAGCCGTTGCGGCAGTTACTCGCACATAACCGCCCGGTTACCACCTTCGTGCTTGGCTTGGTAGAGTGCAGTATCAGCTTTTTTAATTAGCTCATATGTTCCACCGGCATCCTCGGGGAATCCGGCAATACCAATGGAAATAGCAAGCTCTTTGACTTTTAATTTATCTCTGAAAAAATCATGGTGTTTTACATATTTCAGGATACGTTCAGCAGTTTTCGTGGCGTGTGGTTTTTTGGTTTCAGGTAATAGTACGATGAATTCATCGCCGCCATAGCGTGCTACGACATCGACACTACGTACACTGCGTTCGAGAATCTCAGCTAGGTCCTCTAATACATGGTCGCCGATTTGATGGCCGAATTCATCGTTGATATTCTTGAACTGGTCGATATCAATAAATAATATTGAAAGATTATGTTCGTAACGTGAAGCACGCTGCAATTCCTTGCTTAGTTGATTTTCGAAGTATCTTCGATTGAATATGCCAGTTAAAGGATCAAGCCAGATACGGTGCTTGACGCGTGAATAAAAGCAGTTTGGTTTAAGCAGATGTTCAACGAATACATAGGGATGTATCTTGAGAATATCCAGTAATTGATCAGACGATATCGTATCTATCTGATATTGGCAGAGGAGAAAGAGTCTCAGGTCAGGTTGTGTATTGAAATCATCCAGAATATCTTCATAACCGATATAATCTTGGGTGCTTTCAAGGAAGACACGCAGACCCCGGTAGTTCTTTGGCAGTTTATCGTATTCACTTTTTATCCATGGTATAAAATCAGCAGCACCAATGCCCTCACTGACCGCGGTTATTTGTTTCTTAAATTTACGCTTCAGGAATTTACAGTCTGGTTCAGTGCCGACGAAAATACATTTTTCTTTACGTTCGGTACCTTCGGTTATGAGTGGCACGATATTTTCGAGAAGTTGCTTACTTCCTCGATAAAGATAAAGCGCATGTACTGGTAATTCAAGCTCAATGCCTTCATAACCTAATTTTATGTATCTGTTCATTGTTATCCTCTCCGTTGATGCAATGTCATTTCAAGGGCATCAAGTGCCCCGGATAGTTTACTGACATCATAATTTCCCATATGACCGATTCTGATGATGCTGCCCTTAAGATCGGCCTGTCCATCGGCAAATAGAATGCCGTGTTTTTCCTTAATTTCATTTATAATCTCTGTGCTGCTGTCATTCAATATCTTAATGACGGTTAGTGCATTTGATGGATTTTCAGGGAGTAGTTTCAAACCCATGCCTTCAATACGTTCTCGAACATATTCAGCCATTTTTTCATGATGCTTATAAGTTTCTTTAACACCCTTTTTTAATATCATATCAAGACCGATTTTTAAGCCATAAAACACATTTATCGTGGGTGTCCAGGGTGTTTGATTCTTGACCCGGAATTTTTCGTAAATATTAAGGTCAAAGTAGTAACCAGGTAGATCAGACATTTTCATTTTTTCGAATCCTCGATCATTAATCGAGATGAAAGATATACCGGGTGGTGCCATTAAAGCTTTTTGAGACGCACCGACAAGGATATCAATATACCAATCGTCTTGCAGGCAGACATCAGCACCAATCCCCGCAACACCGTCGACGACAAGATAAGAATTATGCTTTCTTACAATTTCACCGAGTGATTTAATGTCATTAAGAGCCCCGGTTGATGTCTCGGTAAGCGTTGTAAAGACGACTGTAGGTGTTGTATTTTTCTCCAGGATTGCCTGTATGCTTGAGGGTTCAATTGATTTTCCATAGTCCACTTTGCTGATAACTGGCTTGGCTTTGTAGCTTTCGCATATCTCGAGCCACCGTTCTCCGAATTTGCCACAGATAGCAACAATCGGTTGCTCATGGCTTGACATCAAGTTGCTATATGCTGCTTCCATTGCACCGGTGCCTGATGCCGAGAAAAAGAAGATGCGTCCCTTGGTGGCGAGTATTTTTTTGAGATTTTCGGTGGTTTCTGCAAATATATCGGCAAACTTCTTGTCACGATGGTAGACAAGGCTTTTCGACATAGCCTTTGATATTTCATCAGGAACATCAACTGGACCAGGCGTAAACAGTGTATAGTTACTCAATTTTGCTCCTACAATCTGCACAGAAAATCTTTTTTTTCTCATCGGTATCTTGGACGGTTTTAGAAAAACGCATAATGCACTCATGGTTCATGCAGTGCGTGAGACCAAAAAGGTGACCTATTTCATGGACTATCTCCTTAGAAATACGTTCTTCTTTCTGGTTGCCGACAAGTCGATATGTTGAAACTACTGCCGTTTTTCGCAAGGGATTAGCAAGACCGAATATGAAATTCATATTCGGTGTATATATATCAACCTTTACCAGACATAGTTTGTAGATTCTGTATGAGTCATTCATTTCTGCAACATAGTTCAAAATGACTGCTGCATCATATTGTTGTCTTAAAGGATCGTATGAATTCTTGGGTAAGGAAATATATCCCTGGTGCAGCGTATCATATTTGAAAGATTCCCTGATCGCTTTCTCGGCAAGCTCAAAAAGGTCTAAATCTTTTTGCTGATAGATTCCGATCACTATTTTTCTTTTAATTTCTTTATGAATGGAACAAAGAGATCGATCGGTACCGGGAAGATGATCGTCGAGTTTTTTTCCGTAGCAATTTCACTGAGGGTTGAGAGAAAACGTAACTGTATCCCTGTGGGTGTTTCACTGATGATCTTCGCAGCTTGATTTAGTTTGTCGGCAGCTTGTAATTCTCCTTCTGAATGGATTATCTTTGCTCTTCTTTCTCGTTCAGCTTCAGCCTGGCGGGCTATTGCTCGCTGCATGTCCTGGGGGATATCGACATGTTTGATCTCCACGGTTGAGACCTTAATACCCCATGGGTCAGTTTGCTGATCAATGATCTTCTGCAATCTCAGATTTATTTTTTCGCGCTGTCCCAAAATTTCATCGAGCTCATATTCGCCCAGAACACTGCGCAGTGTAGTTTGCGCTAGCTGACTTGTGGCGTACATATAATCTTCGACGATAAGAATTGCTTTATCCGGTTCATAAACCCTGAAGTAAGCGACTGCATTGACTTTTATTGAGATGTTATCTTTTGTAATCACATCCTGGGGCGGTACATCCATGGCGAGAACCCGCAACGAAACTTTGGTCATTTTATCGATAGCCGGCCAAAGGATGAAAATACCGGGTCCTTTTACCTTGATAAATCTCCCGAGTCTGAAAACAACTGCCCTTTCATACTCTTTCAATATCCTAATCGCACTGAGTACAATTAAGATAAGTACAATTATTAATATTCCTGTAAAGCCCATTTGTTCCTCCTTTTACTATCATAATTCTATGGAAATAAACAAGAAAGTCAATAAGGGACTCAGGATGAAGGGACAACCTCGAGTTGACAAAGTGTTTTTTTTGGCTACAGTTGGATATGGGATTGTTTATCCTATTTCTTGCTTTGTATACGGACTTCAAGGGTGTTTGGGTCCCCAGGTGGTCAATTAAAGACCAAAGCGCCATTTTTGATAACTTAGATGGTAGATTCAATCACATTTTTCTTCAGATCTTTGCCCTTGGTGAGGCTTACTACCCATCGTCATATGCTCCCACTAAAAAGAAATCTGACAGGTGGCTGATAGCATTTTTGGACGAAGCACACCGCCGGAATATTAAAGTCTCGGCATGGATAAATGTTCTCTATTCTTGGGGGTTTGCGCCCAAGACCAATAATAAACACCCGATAAACCGACAGCCAAATTGGTATGTACGTGACCAGGATAATCGGTCGATCGTTGATTATAGTATTGAGGAACTTAAACAGATAAACACCGAAGGTTATTATCTTGCACCGGCCAACCCACAGGTACGGATCTACATTGCAGATATCGCACGGGAGATAATCAGGCTATATGATTTTGATGGGATACATTTCGATTATATCCGCTACCCAAACAGTGGTTTTGTATATGATACAAACCTACGCAGTAAATTCATGAGAAATTATTACGTTGATCCGATAGATCTCATTAATGAAGAAGATTTTAAAACGAGGTATGGCGTATGGGGCTGTGACGATTTGGCAACAAAATGGCGGGAATTTGCGCCGAATGATCTTACTGCTTTTGTCAAGTATTTAAATGAAATACTCAAGACAGAACGCTCAGATCTATTGATATCGGCAGCAGTAAAACCAAACTATCAGAGTGCGCACTATGATTATAACCAGAACTGGTCAGCTTGGTTAAATGCCGGATACGTGGATTTTGTGTGCCTCATGGCCTATGGTAAGTACATAAATAGCGCCCTGAATAAAGTGCTCAAGGCAGTCGATGATCCTTCCCGGGTGATGGTTGGTCTTGGTTTGTATGTATTATCACCTGAAGAAATAAGGCAACAGGTCGATTTCGTGAGATCAGGGGATTTTTCTGGCGTTGTTTTTTACTCTTATGACCAGCTCAAAGAAAACAAAGCATACCTTGACGCACTTAAGCGATAAGGATTTTTACAAGAAGATGGCAGATAAGAGATATTAGATTCTAGTATTTAGATCGTTTAAATCGCTTAGACCGTTTGGTTTACAAAGCATATCAGTATATCAGAAGATCAGTTGGGAGCATATCAGAAAACCAGAATATTAGGTTTTTACACAAATACACTCTACTCCCTACGCTTTTTCTTTTGCTCCCATACTCCATTACCCCATTATTTATCCCGTAGGTGTTCACACCAGCGGGACGCC
The DNA here is from genome assembly GCA_049647165.1 of bacterium. Lineage (GTDB taxonomy): Bacteria > Hydrothermota > Tepidihabitantia > SM23-42 > SM23-42 > JAUVZL01. Next base: position 181 of record JBARXB010000016.1, on the reverse strand, counting down.
GATACTTTCTTTTCTTCCCAGTTCCTAGTGATTACTGTAAAGGGTTCCCCATGGTGTCCGTCTTTAATCAAAATAAAATCTACCCCGAGTGATATTACTATTCTTGTTCATAATTGAACAGGGCATTATACTTTTTATGATATGCTGAGTCAAGTTGCTTTTGTAGTTTATTTATTTGTTG
>JBARXB010000015.1:0-1975 GCA_049647165.1 bacterium | reverse complement strand
CTTTTTTCGTTACTTGCGACACGGACTAAATTGATGCGTAAAGCGTAGGGCGAAATGATGCTACGCATGGAAGAGATACTTCGTATGGAAATGATCCACGCACTTTTACCAAATTGCTGGATGGAATGGACCCACACACCTTTTTTAATCTGTATGGTGATGACCGAACGCTAGATCAGTGTACATAGTACAAATTGTGCGATCCGTAAGAAAATAGATAAATAAAGGTGTGGGGTGGAATGATTCAAAATATTCCAGCGCAAAGCGCTAACTTCCAATCCCCTTGGGATTCAACCATCGATCGAAACGATCGAAACGAGAATATCGTATTCGTAATTCGTTTTTCGCGCTCGTAATATTGGATTTTAGGTATTTGTATCTTCTTCGTTACTCCGTTACCCGGATACTATTTATTAGGTATGTGTATTGCTTGCTTATAGAAATTCTCCGCAGCTTCGTGGAGAATTTCGGTAAGTGTTGGATGGGGGTGTATTGATTCAGCGATGTCGGCAACTGATAAAGCATTGTCTATTGCCAGAATTCCTTCACCAATAAGGCTGGAAGATTCTGTGCCGAGAATGTGCAAACCAAGCAGTTTGCCTTTTTCATCACCGACAATTTTCACCAAACCTTTGCTTTCACCCATTGCCAGAGCCTTACCTGATGCCTGGTAAGGGAATCTTCCGATCCTTATTTTCAACCCTTTATCAAGCGCCTCTTTCTCGGTCATGCCAACTGAGGATAAGGGGGGGATAGTAAACACACAATAAGGGATTACTCCTATTTTGAACTGCTTGGTTTTTCCGCTAATTAACTCGGCTACTCCTGTACCTTGCTTTGTTGCCTTATGCGCAAGGAGCGGGTTGCCAACCATATCACCGATAGCATAAATATTTGGGATGCTGGTTTCAAGGTTACGGTTGATTTTAATGAATCCTTTATCATCAGTTTGAATGTCAATACCTTGAAAGGTTGTCTGAAGAGGTTTGCGTCCGACCGTGACAAGGATTTTATCAAAGCTTTCTTCTAATACCGCGTCTTGCTGTTTTATTTTCACATGACATTTTGCATGCGTGATGTCACATTTTGCAACCTGTGAACCCAGATATATGCTTATGCCGCTCTTTTGCAGAATCTTATGGAGATTGCTGCAGAGTTCGCTTTCCATGCCTGGAAGAATCTGGTCCATAAGCTCAACGACTGTAACCTTACTGCCCAGACGCGAGTAGATCGTACCCATTTCAAGACCTGAGGCACCAGCACCAATGACAAGTAAAGTTTCAGGTATTTCAGATAGTTCAAGGGCATCATCAGTATTAATAATGTACTTGTGATCAAACTTCAAGCCAGGCAGACTGGATTGTTCAGTACCTATTGCAAGGACAATTTTATCAGCTTCAAAAGTCTCTGCATTGCCGTCATTTTCCAGGCTTATCCTATGTTCAGAAATTACTTTAGCGAAACCATGTTTGTATTCGACATTGCATGACTTAAATAGAAACCCAACACCTGTTCGCAGTCGTTTGACAATACCATCTTTCCAGGCTCTCAAGCCTGCTATATCTATACCATGTTCATCAATCTTAAAGCCCATTTTCTTTGCCTTTTTGAAATTGTCAGTCATTTCTCCTGCATAGGAAAGGGCTTTGGTCGGTATGCATCCTCGATTAAGGCAAAGACCGCCAAGTTGCCGGGCTTCAATAATGAGGACTTTTTTACCGAGCTGACCGAGTCTAATGGCACAGGGATAACCTCCAGATCCTGCACCAATGATGATTACGTCGTAATGTGCGCTCATGGGTTTATTATAGTGAAGTGTGATTATAAGTCAACAAAAACCGTTTAGTCCGTTTCGATCGATGGTTGAATCCCAAGGGGATTGGAAGATGGTAAAATACGAAGCTTAGAGGCTATGAATTTCAGAAGTTGGGAAAAAGAAGAGCTTTTTTCATTTCCATAATTATCATCATCTTCA
>JBARXB010000014.1:0-131458 GCA_049647165.1 bacterium | reverse complement strand
GGTGACAATGCGAATATTGAGGTTGAGTTGATCACGCCGGTGGCTATTGAGCAGGGTCTGCGTTTTGCAATCCGCGAAGGTGGCAGAACGGTCGGCGCTGGTGTCGTAACCAAAATAATAGAATAATGAGAGTAATAATAACATTAGCTTGCCAAGACTGTAAAAACCGGAATTATACGACTACGAAGAATAAGAAAAAACAAGAGCGCCTAGAAGCTAAAAAATATTGTCGTACTTGTCGCAAGCATACCTTGCACAAGGAGGTAAAATAGGCCTGTAGCTCTAACGGCAGAGCATCCGGCTCCAAACCGGAGGGTTGGGGGTTCAAATCCCTCCAGGCCTGTAGCAAAGAGTCTACTGTGATAAGAAAAATACTAGATTATATTAAAAGGATTTATACTGAAATGCGCAAGGTGACATGGCCTACGCGTCGTGAATTGATAAATTCAACGATCGTTGTTATTGTCATATCAGCAATTGTCGCGGTTATCATCTATTTCTTTGATATTATCTTCTCAACGGGACTTGCACTAATAGTTAAATAGGCTATGGAACAAGCAGAGGAAAAGTTGATGCAATGGTTTGTTGTTCATACACTGACCGGACACGAGCAAAAGGTTAAAAGGATACTCGATAAAACAATTAAGGAAAAAAATCTCGACCAATCCTTTGGTAGGATCGTCATTCCAGTCGAGAATCTCGTTAAGGTTCGAAAGGGCAAACGGATCATTGAAGAAAGACGCCTATATCCTGGGTATCTGGTTATTGAAATGGAAGGCAATGATGAAAACTTGCGTCTGGTTAACTCAGTTGCTGGCGTAACCCATTTTCTTGGTTCTAAAACTAAGCCGATACCACTTATTAAAGAAGAAATAGATGCCCTGCTGGTTCAGGTTAAAGAATCAAAAGAAAAGGTGGTGACGAAAATACCCTTTACCAAAGGTGAAAGGATAACCGTCACCGATGGTCCTTTTACCGACTTCATCGGCACGGTCGAAGATGTTTACCCGGAACGTGAAAAGGTTAAAGTATTGATAGCAATATTTGGTCGAACCACACCAATTGAATTGGGGTTTCATCAAGTAAAAACTATGTGAGGAAATATATGGCAAAGAAAGTTATTGCAAACGTTAAGTTACAAATCCCGGCCGGAAGCGCAACTCCCGCCCCGCCTGTTGGTCCAGCTCTTGGACAACACGGTGTAAATATAATGGAATTTTGTAAAGCTTTTAACGCGGAAACTAGAAATCTATCCGGTTTAATTGTTCCAGCGGTGATTACTATATACAGCGACCGGTCCTTTACCTATATATTGAAGAGCCCGCCTGCGGCGATTTTACTTAAGCAGGCTGCGGGCATAGCAAAAGGCTCACCTGTTCCACATCAGGAGAAAGTAGGCAAAGTCACCAAAGCACAGGTCAAAGATATCGCCGAACGTAAATTTCAAGATTTGAACAGCAACACTATCGAACAAGCAATGAAAATTATCGAAGGCACGGCACGGAGTATGGGGATTACGGTGGAGGATCAATGAAAAGATCAAAGCGGTATCGGGAGAGCAAAGCAACTTTAGAAGATAAGAAATATTCGTTAAGGGAAGCAATTGAAAAAATCAAACGGCAGGCGAAAGCTAAATTCGACGAATCAATCGACATGTCTTTGAAGCTGAATATAAATCCCAAGAAGACCGATCAGTTGATAAGAGGGATATCGAACCTGCCGCACGGAACCGGGAAAAAGAAAAAGATCCTCGTCTTGACTAAAGGTGAGAAAGAAGAAGAAGCGCAGAAAGCAGGCGCTGATTATGTAGGTTTTGATGAATATATTGAGAAAATCAAAGGCGGCTGGGCTGATGTAGATATCATTATCGCGACCCCGGATGTTATGTCTGATATCGGTAAACTGGGTAAGATCCTTGGACCCAAAGGGCTCATGCCTTCGCCAAAAGTTGGTACTGTTACTTTTGAGGTTGCTTCCCAGGTGCAAGCTCTAAAAAAAGGCAAGGTTGAATTTAAAACGGATAAAACTGGTTGTCTTCACATTGCAGTTGGCCGGGTCTCTTTTGACGTGGAAAAACTGTCTGAGAACATCATAACTTTTTTAGAAGATCTACTCGCAGCAAAACCGTCGAGTATAAAAGGGCAGTTCGTTAAATCAATGACCATCTCATCGACGATCGGTCCCGGGATCAAACTCGATGAAAAAAACGCCTTAGATGAAGCCCGAAAAGGAGGTCAATAATGCCATCACAGAAAAACGAAAAATACCTGACCGAAACATCCGAACATCTGAAAACAGGGAAAGCTTTCTATTTCACTGATTTTACAGGTTTAACTGTGAAAAATATGGAAAAACTACGTCGTGAATTGAAGAAAAACAACGGCAGCTATCTCGTTTTAAAGAATACAATTGGCTTTCTGGCTATGAAGCAACTGGGTTTTGACGAAACAACGATCAAAAAAGTATTTAGCGGTCCGACCGGTATAGCGATAGCCTTTGATGATCCAATCGTGCTCGCTAAAATTTTAACAAGTCATGAAAATCTTAAAGTTAAAGGAAGTTTGATCGAAGGTGATTTCTTTACGACTGAACAAGTGATCGCCTTCTCGAAAATACCATCGAAAGATACACTGTATAGCCAAGTTGTTGGTTCACTCAGTATTTTGAGTAATTTCGTGGGTGTTCTGGAAGGTATAATCAGAAATTTGATGTATACTTTGGAAGAGATGAAAAATAAGGAGGTAAAATGACGGCAAAAGCCAAGAAAAGTGTTGATACCCTGGTTGATGAAATCGGTAATTTAACAGTAGTTGAACTTTCCGAACTAGTAAAAGCACTTCAGGACAAATTTGGTGTTTCAGCTGCTGCACCTGTCCAGGTTGTTGCCCAAGGGAGCGGTGACGCTGGAGCAGGTAAGGCTGAGGAAAAGGACGAATTTACCGTATTGATGACTTCATGCGGTGATAAAAAAATCCAGGTTCTGAAAGTGCTCAGAGAGCTAACTGGTCTTGGGCTCAAAGAAGCCAAAGACATGATCGATAATCTACCCAAGGACATAAAAGAGAGTATTCCAAAAGAAGAGGCGCAGAATTTGAAAAGTAAGCTCGAAGAGGTCGGAGCAACTATTGAGCTTAAGTAAGCATAAGTTCGATTGTCAAAAGAAGTATCAACTGGTCAGTAACTTGGTAACGAGCAAATACACTGCTTTAGGCTCTAAGACAAAAAGCCTATGAATATAGGATATATTGCAGTTAACAGGAGAAATTTTCATAATAACCCAAACAACAGGGGAAAAAATATAAGATTATGAGAAACATAATTAATTTCTCAAAGACTAAATCGACTTTTAAGATGCCACATTTACTTGAAGTGCAGCTCGAGTCATATCATCAGTTCATAAACAAAACCTTAAAAAAGGTTTTCAGTGAACTATTTCCCGTTTCCGACATTCATAACCGATATCAGCTCGTCTATAATACGCACCGATTTGGTTCAGCAAAGTATTCGGTAAATGAGGCGATTGAAAAAGGCGCGACCTATGGTGTTCCACTAAAGGTGAGTTTTCGCTTGGTTAGCCGTGACAAGGATGGTGAACTACACGATATAACCGAGCAGGAAATATATCTTTGCGACCTACCACTCATGACTTACCGGGGAACATTCATAATAAATGGAGTGGAGAGAGTTGTCGTTAACCAAATCCACCGGTCGCCTGGTGTTTATTTCAGTGAAGGGGAAAATAGCTTTACCGCGATGGTAATACCCTACCGCGGTCAGTGGGTTGAGTTCATGATCGATCGGTTAAACACATTCTATACAATCCTGGACCGACGCAGAAAACTGGTTGGTACAATGTTCATCCGCAGTCTCGGCTATGAAAAGAATGAAGATATCATTCAACTGTTCTACCCCACTAAAAAAGTTGATATCAAGCAAGCACTCAACTATTTCTGTGGTGAACGGTTAGTAGAAGATGATAGTATTCTCGTCCCGGCTGGTGAGCTTTTCGATGAACCTACGCTTGACCTATTGAAACATAAAGGTATCAAACGTGTTACTATTATTGACTCCCACGAGCCCGGGGTTACGATACTTACAAATACTTTCAAAAAAGATCGTACTTCTTCAAAGGAAGAAGCAGCGAAAAAGATCTATACACTGCTTCGTTCGATGGCTCCACCAACCCTTGATATTGCAATTGCATATATAAAGAATATCCTCTTTGATCCCAATCATTTTAACCTGGCTGAAGTCGGGCGATTCAAATTGAACATGAGATTGGGTATCACTGAACGGTCAACAAAGACTTATCTGACGACCGAGGACCTCTTTGAAGTCTTCCGTATGCTCTTTCGTTTTGCAAACAAGGAATTCGCGGCTGACGATATTGATCATCTTGGGAATCGGCGGGTGCGTCGAGTAGGTGAGCTTCTCGGTGCTCAATTCCGGTTAGCGATCACGCAGCTCATTCAAAATATCAAAGAAAGAGCTTCTTTAATGGATGAGTCGGGGCTGTCACCTCAGGATCTCATCAATCCACGGTTGGTCTCTAATATTATCAATAAATTCTTTACAACATCACAACTATCACAATTCATGGAGCAGACAAATCCTATTTCAGAGATGACCCACAAGCGTCGTATATCATCACTCGGTGCAGGGGGTTTAAAACGTCAGACCGCAGGTTTTGAAGTACGTGATGTCCATTACTCACACTATTCAAGAATTTGTCCGATAGAAACACCTGAGGGACCGAACATTGGTTTGATATCGAGTCTCGCAAGTTTTGCAAAAATTGACAAACATGGTTTCATTTTAGCTCCATACTGGGTCGTAAAGAATAGCCGGGTCAAAGATGAAGTTGTCTATCTACGAGCTGATGAAGAAGACAAGTACACGATCGCTCAAGCGAACACACCGATCGACAAACACGGGAAGATTATGAGCGAACGGGTGCTCTGTCGAAGAAAAGATGATTTCCCAATGTTACCGCCTGAGGAAGTCGAATTGATGGATGTCTCACCAGAACAGGTATTCAGCCCGACCGCTTCTATTATTCCATTTCTTGAACACAATGATGCAGACCGTGCCCTCATGGGATCTAATATGCAGCGTCAAGCCGTACCTTTACTCGACCCTGATCTGCCTTTGGTCGGAACCGGTATGGAAGAACGCATCGCTAAGAATTCTGGAACCATTCTCTTGGCTGAGGATGAAGGCCGAGTTACTTTTGTTGATGCTCGAAGAATAACTGTTGAAACGACCCAGGGTTTGAAAAGACGCTACCCTCTATCAAAATTCATGCGTTCTAACCAAAACACCTGTATACATCAGAAACCGCTCGTTAAAATAAATCAAAAAGTAAAAAAAGGTGATGTATTAGCAGATGGTTATGCAACAAGAGGAGGTTATCTCGCTCTTGGTAAAAATACGCTCGTTGCGTTCATGCCTTTTTTAGGTTTTAATTTTGAAGATGCGATAATCGTTTCTGAACGGTTACTCAAAGAAGATACGTTTACTTCGATTCATATCCTGGAATTCGATTGCGAAGTCAGAGAGACAAAACTTGGACCTGAGGAGGTAACCAGAGATATACCAGGGATCAGCGATTTTCTCCTCAAGGATTTAGACGAGTACGGCATGGTACGAATCGGCGCTCATGTCGGTCCTGACGATATCCTGGTTGGCAAAATCACACCAAAAGGTGAAACTGAATTAACCCCTGAAGAAAGACTGATGCGTGCTGTCTTTGCTGAAAAAGCAATAAATGTCAGGGATACGGCATTACGAGTAGAACCGGGTGTTGACGGGGTTGTGATTGACCGGAAGATCCTTACCCGACGAACGACCGATCCCTTAGCAAAACTCGTTGAGGAAGAGCGTAAGCAGCGAATCCAGGATGATTTCTCAACACTGTACGAAGAAACCTTGACGATCCGCAATAGATTGTTGAAAAAAACACTTTCCGGCAACACCGCAGCGTCATCAATAAGAAATGAAAAAGGCAAGATACTGCTGAGAAAAGGATGCACTTTTGATGATGAATTCTTCGATGGACTACAGGCTACGAAAGTAACGGCCGATGAGAAGTATGTCAGAACTATGACGTTAAATAGTGAAACTACACAGATAGTGATTGAAGGAGAAGAGAGATTGCGACAGATCGTCGCCGATAAAAAAATTGAAGAGGATAAACTGCTGAGAGGAGATGAATTACCTCATGGTGTGCTAAAAATAGTGAAAGTATTTATCGCACAAAAGAGAAGAGTTTCGGTCGGTGATAAGATGGCAGGACGACACGGTAACAAGGGTGTTGTAGCAAAAATAATGCCTGAAGAAAATATGCCCTTTTTACCTGATGGTACGCCGGTCGACATCCTCCTGAATCCACTCGGCGTTCCGTCCCGAATGAATGTCGGGCAGGTTCTTGAAACCCATCTCGGCTGGGCAGCAGAAAAGCTAAAATTCCACGCTGTCACACCTATTTTTGACGGTGCTACGGTTAGTGAAATCAAAGAAAAATTAAAAGAAGCGGGATTACCTGAAGATGGACAAATCCAACTAAGAGATGGAAGAAATGGATTACCTTTCGATTCAAAAATCACAGTAGGTAATATGTATATGTTAAAATTGATACATATGGTTGACGAAAAAATACATGCTCGTTCAACCGGTCCATATTCACTGATCACGCAGCAACCGCTCGGCGGAAAGGCTCAATTCGGAGGTCAACGTTTAGGTGAAATGGAAGTTTGGGCATTAGAAGCATATGGCGCAGCATACACATTACAGGAGATGTTGACTGTCAAATCCGATGATGTCGAAGGTCGAGCAGCAATGTATGAAGCTCTGATACGCGGTAAAAATCCTCCCAAGCCACGTGCTCCGGCATCGTTTAATGTTCTTCTTAAGGAACTGCAGGGACTCTGTTTTAACCTAACCCTTGAGAAAAAGGAGGTTTCTGATGAGGAGTAGAACCTTTGAAAGCATTGACTTAATGGAATACAAAGGAATAAGAATAAGCCTCGCCTCACCAGAAACAATACTGTCATGGTCTCGAGGTGAAGTGACCCGCGCAGACACGATCAACTATCGAACCCAACGTCCTGAAAAAGATGGATTGTTCTGCGAGAGGATCTTTGGTCCGGTAAAGGATTTTGAATGTTCGTGCGGTAAGTATAAAAAGGCCAAGTATCGTGGTACTATATGTGACCGCTGTGGCGTAGAAGTTGCAGCTGCATCAGTAAGAAGAAATCGCCTGGGTCATGTTGATTTAGCCGTGCCGGTTGCCCATGTTTTCTATTATAAAATACCCCCGAGTAAGATCGGTTTGCTTTTGGACCTATCAATAAATCAACTTGAGGCAATCCTAAATTATGAAGCTTATATTGTCCTGGAATCAGGCGATTCACCATACCGAAAAGGTGAAGTGCTGGTTGAGGAAGAATTCCGCGATGCCCAAGAGAAGTACGAGGGTTTCAAAGCAGACATGGGTGGCCAGCCAGTTTATGATCTGTTGAAAGAGATAGACCTCGAAAATTTCTCATCGGATCTTAGAATAAGATTAGAGAAAGAAACCCTGAAAGCAAGACGTTTCCAACTGCTTAAGAAATTGAAATTGGTCGAGGCCTTCAGGTTATCAGGGAATCGACCTGAGTGGATGGTTTTAACGAGACTGCCGATCATTCCGCCTGACCTGCGACCCCTTGTTGCTCTTGAAGGTGGCCGTTATGCTACTTCTGACTTGAACGATCTCTATAAGCGTGTCATTACCCGAAATAACCGTGTGAGATCGATTACATCAGGCATAAAAACACCGGAAGTAATCGTACGCAATGAGAAAAGAATGCTGCAAGATTCAGTCGATGCCCTGCTTGATAATTCCAGACGAGCCAGACCGATCAAGGGTCGAGGAAATCGCCCACTCAAATCCCTTGCCGATGCGCTCAAGGGTAAACAAGGTCGTTTCAGAAGAAATCTACTCGGCAAAAGGGTCGATTACTCAGGTCGCTCTGTTATCGTTGTAGATCCTTCATTGAAGTTATACGAGTGCGGTATCCCAAAAGAAATGGCTTTAGAGCTTTTCAAACCGATGATCGTAAGGAAATTAGAAGAACGTGGCGTCGTTGATTCTGAAAGAAGTGCTCGACGCCTGGTCAGAGCAAAATCGACCGAAGTCTATGAAATACTCGACGACATTATTAGAGACCGACCCGTACTACTGAACCGTGCACCAACCCTCCACCGCGTATCAATACAGGCATTCTTACCTGTACTGCGGGAAGGAAGGGCTATTACAATACACCCGATGGTCTGTCATCCATTTAATGCGGATTTCGACGGTGATACAATGAGTCTACACATACCCCTGGCTCCTGAAGCAATACTTGAATCCTATCTGCTCTTGCTTTCCATTCATAATATCCGTTCTCCTGCGCACGGTCGGGCACTCATGGCACCAACTCAGGATATTGTTATCGGACTTTACTATTTGACCAAAGAAAGAGTATACAAAGGACAAAAGGTACGATTATTCTCCTCAGTCGATGAAATAGAAATGGCGCTCGTCAATCGCGTGGTTACGCTCCATGACCCAGTGAAGTATGAATGTAATAATAAAATCGTGGAAACTACTGCCGGGCGAGTCATCTTCAATAATCTTCTTCCTGAGGAAATGCAGTTCAAAAACCAATCAGTCAATAAAAGAATACTTGAAGGAATCGTCGATGAATGCCTTGAAAAATTCGGCACGGAAAAGACAATCGAATTACTCGACAGCATGAAAAAAGTTGGTTTTGAGTATGCTACAAGGTCAGGACTCACTATCGGTATTGACGACATGGTAAGCCCACGGACCAAGGAGAAGATCTGGCAAAAAGGCACCAAAGAGGTTATGGAAATAAATCGTGCTCATAAGAATGGTCTCATTTCGGAAAACGAACGGTATAATAAAATAATCGATACATGGACTCGTGTGGCGATGGATATTGAAGAAAATCTATTAGAAGAACTTGAATCAGACGAGAATGGATTCAACCCGCTATTTATGATGGTACATTCTGGTGCACGTGGTTCACGTAACCAAGCCTGTCAGATCTGTGGTTTAAGAGGTTTAATGTCAAAACCGCAACGTAAGGTTACATCGGTTCAGATCATTGAAACGCCTATTAAATCATCATGTAAAGAAGGTCTATCAGTCCTTGAATACTTCATCTCAACGCACGGTGCACGAAAGGGATTAGCCGATACAGCTTTGAAAACAGCGGATGCTGGGTATCTGACGCGTCGACTCGTTGACGTCGCCCAGAACGTTATCATCACTATGAAAGACTGTGGTACTATCATGGGCCAGGAAATAAGTGCCCTAAAAGAAGGCGAGAAAATAGTTGAACTGTTGAGTGAGAGGATTGCTGGCCGTGTCGCTCTAGTAGATGTAATCGACCCGGTTACAGATGATATAATCATCAAGGGTGGTGATGAGATAAAAAATGACCAAGCACTGAAAATAGAAAAAAGCGGTATTGAGAAAGTGAAAGTAAGATCCATCCTCACATGTGAAGCGAAGATCGGGCTGTGTGCAAAGTGCTATGGCAAAAATCTTGCGACCGGTAAAATGGTTGAAATCGGTGAAGCTGTTGGTGTTATAGCTGCTCAATCTATTGGTGAACCGGGCACTCAGTTAACATTAAGAACTTTCCACGGTGGCGGTGTTGCATTGAGGATAGCGGAGAGCACTTCAAGAAATGCTGATTTCTCCGGAGTAGTTACCTTTGAGAATCTAGCCGGTGTCGAAAAATTAGACGGAAATATCGTAAGTCTAAACGATAAAGGTCGTATGATATTAAAACGTAAGGACGGTAGAAAAATCAGCTACAATATACCGATCGGCGCGGTGATCTATCCCAAAAAGGAGACCAACGTAGAACAGGGTGATATGATGTTCGAATGGGACCCCTATTCAATACCAATTGTTTCTCCAAACGCAGGAACGATCAGGTATGTTGATATAATCTCCGGTATTACGCTCCAGGAAAACTGGGTGGATGAGAGATCCGGTGGTAAGCAACTCGTCATTGTCGAAGATCGTGTGCGTCACCACCACCCAAAGATCAATATTCTCAGTGCTAAGAAGAAAGTACTCAAAACATTCTCTATCCCCGCAGGAACATATCTATTGGTAAAAGATGGTGATAAAATCACACCAGGAACACTCATTGCAAGAATACCAAAGGAAATCGGTAAAAGTAAAGATATCACTGGCGGGTTACCCAGGGTCGAGGAATTATTTGAATCAAAGATAGTCAAAAACCCTGCAACAGTAACGGAAATCGATGGTGTCTGTGATGTCGAAGAGGATAAAGGAACTTGGAAAGTGACGGTTACGCCAGAAGTCGGTGATGCCAGAACATACAAAATACCAACCACAAGATATCTTAAAGTACATTCCGGTGAATTTGTACGTGCTGGTGATCCACTTTGTGAAGGTGCTATAGACCCCCATGATATATTGAGGATCAAAGGCCCCATGGAAACACAGCGTTTTCTCGTGAATGAAATACTTGAAGTATACAGAATCCAGGACGTGAAGATCGATGATAAACATATCGAAGTCATCGTCCGCCAGATGCTGCAGCGAGTTAAAATAGAAGAACCAGGTAATACACCGTTCGTGGGTAGTGAAATAATCGATAAACGACGCGTAATCGAAGTAAATCAACAAGCCCTTGCAGAAGGAAGAAAACCTGCAACCTATCGACCTATTCTTCTCGGCATAACCAGAGCAGCGCTTTCGACTGAATCATTCTTCTCAGCCTCAAGCTTTCAGGAAACTACAAAGGTGCTTGCCGATGCGGCAGTTGAAGGCAAACTCGATCGGCTCGAAGGACTTAAGGAAAATGTTATTGTCGGAAGGATCATTCCAGCTGGTACAGGTCTCGGTGAATTCCAAAAAATAAAGCTTGCAGCAGAAGAATTTAAAGAAAGTAAAGATGCGTAAATATAAATAGGAACTGTTTTAAAAAGAGCCCCGATAATTCCGGGGCTCTTTTATTAATAATCTGCTAAGATCTTTGATAAACAAAAGAACGGCCAATATTTATTCTAAAAGAAACTCATGATAAGTCCGCTGAGAATTGGCACGGCGAAATTATCATCCAAAGGTAATGGCAGTGCTTCAAAAAAAGAAGCGGCAATCGCTCCGACGATCAATGGTATGAAGGGCAAGGTTTGGGGTAAATAGTATATAGCTACAGCCGCTGACACTGCTGCCAGCAGGAATCCAACACTGCCCATTAGTGTCTTGTTGGTAAATAGACCAGGGCTTTTAATATTCTGACCAAGTATCGCGGCAAAGGTATCCCCGACAATGATATAAGCACATGCTGCAACAACAATCGGCTTTGTATAAAGCAGAGATGTAACGAGGCAACCAAGAAGCAAATAGGTAGCTCCGCTCAACCTGGTAAATTCATGTCGTCTAAGGAAAGATCCAAAGAATAGAATAAATCCTTCCTTGACACCGTTGACATGGAGTCTTAGAAAATCAACGGTTACGATCGCAACACAAATTGCCAACAGGGTCAAGCGAGCGGATTGTTGGGGTAACATATAATATGACACGGGGATAAATATCCCCCAAAGATTCAGGAGCTTGCGAAAAACTTCGGCTTTTATTAGAATATAAACCCGCCTGAAAATTTGTTTGAATCGTGAAGCTCTGAATGAGTGACAAATGCATAATCAAGACTGAACCATTTATAGCGCAAACCTATACCGAGGGTATGATTACCGCGATATATCCCGGCTCGACCAAAAAGAAGATTTTTATATGCCCACTCTATGCCGAGGTTCAAATCAAACCCCTCAAGGTCGATGGGCTTAACAATATCACAACCGAATGTGATAGCTGAATGTATTCTATTAAGAACGACCACGGGAGCTACACCAAGAGATATCTTTGGGACGATCGTCTCTTTTGTTCCGTTGCTCCAGATGATTGGAGACAGCACAAAATCCCTTACTGCAAGACCGGCATTAAAATGTTTAAGGTTGAGCATCAGACCGAGGTCAACACCTCCGCCATAACCTGTTATTACTGCAAGGTCACGATAGAACACCTTGATATTAGCACCGTAGGATAACCATTCGCTACCTTTTGATGCATTGATATAAAGAACAAGATCCTTGGTGCCAACAGTATCGTATGGTATGGGAGGATTTGACCCGCTAGGTGGAGTCGAATCCTGTAATTCAGTGAGCTTAATATCACCGACCGATAGGTATTGAAGACCAAAACCAAAGGATATGTTACCTTTGGGAATAATCACCGAACCAAATTCATTTTTTACAGCTCCTGCAAAATTCTCAGCATGCATTACTAATGCACTCCTGCTCGTGTAAAAAGAACCCGCTGGATTGAAATATATCACTGATGGGTCGGTATATTGAGCGACGCCGATACCTCCCATTGCACAAGCTCTTCCACCAACACCCAGTTCCTGAAACTCCCCCGCATACTTGGTCGCGCCAAGCAATAAAGGAAGAACAATAAGGCTTAAAACGCGATACACTTTACACCTGCCTTCATTTCCTTAGTTAATCTTTTTGCAAGACCGTGAAGCGATCTCACACTTATATGAAATTCATAATCACCTACGGGTACTAATTCGTTATCATCATCAAGACCATCCCAAACAACGAGGAATTCTCCAGGCGGTCTTATAAGACCATTTATGAGGTCCCGGACTTTTTCTCCCAACTGATTGTACACTGTGATATAGAGTTTTGAGTCCTGTGTCATATATATTGCCAATGTAGTCCCTGGTTGATCATGGGTAAATGACCTGGGGAAAGTACCCACCACAAAACCATCTGACGCTACCCACAGGTATTGACCACCCTCTTTCTCGGACAGAAAAACCTGTCCATATTTACGCCAGATTGAAATACCTCTTGGCGCAATGAACTCGCCCTTGTCAGTACCGGTTCTCCCGACTGAAATAATATAGCGAAGATCATGATCGAATTTATGAATTTGATCGTTGATTTCATCGGTCACATAGATGCTGCCAAAATAGTCGACCGCAATATAAAGGAATTTTGAATCGGCCAGACCGATCTCAAAACTATTGACTGAACCGAGGTATCTGCCATGCATTGAAAATTTGGAAACCCTCAGACCAAATTTGTCAGTAACCACGATGAAATTGTCTTTATGGTGGTTATGCGGTCCATCACTATCGATCGCTTCGATCCCCATAGGTTGGAATATCTCACCTTCAGATCTTCCTTCTTGCCCAAATGCCAGGATAAGTGAATCATTAGGTGAATAGATATATACCTTGGAATTATCATAATCAGTTATGTAGATATTGTTTTTAGAGTCCAAGCAAACATCATAAGGTCTTCCTGGTAACGGGATCTCACCCACAAAAATGATCTTGCCACCCGAATACTGCAGCTTAACGACCCGTTTGTGGCCAAAATCCGCCAATACTATAAAACCATCCTCATTCACCGCGATCCCCTTGGGGTTCGAGAAAATTTTGTTGTTACCGTATGTCTTTACAGCTTGAAGACCGATATTATAGACGATCTCCCCCCGACCCGAATTTACCGCAAATGCTGATAACTCATCATCATCCTTTTTAGTCTTTGGATCATCAAGCTCTTTCAGCTTAACCACAGCTATACCTTGCGGATCGTCATAGTCATAGCCCGGACCCAAGAAAAGCTGCAGATAATACTTCGACGCTCGATAGAAACCGAAAGAATGCTTCTTGGGGGGTACGGCTAATGTTTGTGGATCATAGTTTAATAATAATAGCAACAGCAGCAACATTCCCGTAATTATAAGTAATTTGGGGTTATTGTCAAGACCACTTAGTCACTTGACTTTTTCGGTAAAATTACTATAATACAACGTTGAAACGCGGATTAAGAGAGGGCATCAGATTTATATTCACCCGGTTTAATAAACATGCAATGCATTTAATTTATTTTGTCATGAAGATATCGGATAAAAAGGAGGAATAATGGAGATTCAGGGATATATTATGCCGGAAGACCTTTATTATCATGTCGAAAATACATGGGCAAAATTGGAATCAGACGGCACAGTACGGGTGGGCATGGATGATTTCTATCGAAAGCAAGCGGGTGACACAACCTATATAGACCTGCCTTTTGATGGTGATTCTGTAAGCCAGGGTGAAACCTGCGGCAAAATCCAGTCATCAAAATGGGTCGGCAAACTAGTCGCCCCGGTATCTGGCGAAATTGTTGAGGTCAATAGCGAACTCGAGAACGACTGTCGTCTTATTAACAGCGACTCATACAATACCGGTTGGATTCTGAGGATAAAACCTACAAATCTCGAGGAGGAGCTTAAAAATCTTGCCCATGGTCCTGAGGCTATCCAAAAATTCATTGAGGAGCACATTGCAAAAGCAAAAGGTGGATAACAATGGTCATCGAAAAGAACTTGCGTAAAGGAGGATACTATGGAAATACAGGTTCCCTATGGCAAAGATGACAAACTGAAAGTAAGCTTACCTGAAAATAATATTTTGAGTGTTGTGCATCCAAACAAAGTTGCGGCGCAGAACGAAAAGGAGATCTTGCTCAAGGCTATTGAGAATCCGATCGAGTCAAAATCGTTTACTGATTTTCTGAGTGATGCCAAAGATGTCCTCTTTATCGTTAACGACGGTACACGTCCAACTCCAACTGCCAAGGTCCTCGACATGATTTATGAAAAATTAAAAAACAAAAACGTCAAGTTCATTATTGCAACAGGTGTTCATCGAGCACCCACACAGGAGGAATTCGACTTCATCTTTGGTAAATACTATGAGGTTTTCAATGACCGTATCTTTGTCCATGACAGCAAAAAAGAAGAAGATATGGTTCATATCGGCACATCCAAAAACGGAACCGAGATGTACGTCAACCGCCTAGGTATGGAAGCTCACAAGATTGTTATTATCGGTTCAGTTGAGCCACATTATTTTGGCGGCTATACTGGCGGTAGAAAGTCATTCCTTCCGGGTATCGCATCACGCAAAACCATTGCACAGAATCACAAACATGCCCTCAAGCTTGAGGCACATGCCCTTGCTCTGGACGGCAACCCGGTCCATGAAGATATGATAGATGCGTTAAAGACAATCGCTGACAAGGAAATATTTTCAATTCAAACAGTACTCGACGGTAAAAGAAGGTTGTATGGTGTGACGTGCGGTCACATACACAAATCCTTTTATGGAGCGATCGATAAAGCAAAAGAAGTCTTCTGTGTGAATATTCCTGGCAAAGCCGATATCGTCGTCAGCGTTGCACCTTATCCGATGGATGTTGATCTCTATCAATCGCAAAAGGCGCTTGACAATGGTAAGCTAGCTCTAAAGCAGAATGGTATATTAATCATGGTCTCAAAGTGCCGTACCGGGATCGGCGAACCAACATTTTTTGAACTGTTATCATCCAGCGATTCTCCACAAAAAGTACTCGAGACAATCAAACAGGGATATAAACTCGGCTATCACAAGGCAGCCAAGATGGCGGAGATCGGCACATGGGCACAGACGTGGGGAGTCACTGATCTGGAAGATAAAGACATGAATGCCATCTTTATCAAACCATTTCACGATTTGCAGGAGGCTATGGACAAAGCTCTTGAAGAAAAGGGAAGAAATGCAAAGGTGCTGTTCTTGATGGATGGCAGCATCACTGTTCCTATGCTTGAAAGGAGATAATATGAATATCGATTTGGAAAAATTGAAGGGAATTGTGGGAGCTGATAATATCAAAAATGATATTGCAGACCGATACATATATGGTTCTGATTCATCCGTACATAAAGCCCTTGCCTCAGCTGTAGTTAGGCCTACAACAATAGAACAGGTACAGGCAATTGTACGTTATGCAAATGCCGAGCTTATACCTGTTATAGCACGTGGTTCAGGGTCAGGCATGTCAGGTCAGGCTGTTCCAATAGACGGTGGTATTGTATTGGATCTCAAGAAAATGAATCGTATCATTGAAATACGGCCCGCAGATATGCTCTGCAAAGTTGAAGCAGGATTAGTCGATGATGACCTTAACAGAGCGCTCAAACCATATGGTTTGTTTTATCCACCTTTACCCGCATCAAGCAGGGTCGCGACAATTGGCGGAGAAATCGCCAATAATGCCTCTGGCATACGGTCAGTGAAATACGGCGCAACGCGCGACTCAGTTCTCGGCATGAAGGTCGTCCTTGCAAATGGCGATTTGGTTAATCTTGGTTCAAATACTAAAGTCGAGGCATCTGGCTACCAGATTGATAGACTTATGGTAGGTTCTGAAGGTACGCTCGGAATAATTGTAGAAGCAACACTCTTACTTAAACCAATACCAAAATTTCGGTGTATTGGCAGGGCAAGTTTTGATAAACTTGAGGATGCTGGCGAAGCTATATCTGAAATAATCGCAAGTGGTGCTTCACCATCTATGCTTGAGCTAATGGATAATATCGCTATTACTGCAGTAAACACAACGCTTAACATGGGGCTACCTGATGTCGAGGCAATTGTCATGTTCGAGGCAGATGGAAAAGTGAAAGAGGCAGTAGATGCTGAGATTAACTTCATGAAAGAAATCTGCGAAAAACATAATGGTTCTGATATCGAGACGAGTTATGACCTAAAAGAAAGAACGAAATTATTTGCTGGAAGAAAAAAACTGTTTGCTGCTTTGTCACGATATAAAGAGGGATTATCATGTACTTCTCTGGCTGATGATATGGCTGTACCCTATTCAAAAATGGCAGAGTGTGCGAGTAAGATCCATGAAATTGCCAAACGGAATAATGTTGTAATGACTGCTTACGGACACTGTGGTTCAGGATGTATGCATACAAAGATATTAATGGATCCCACAAAAAAAGAGCAGTGGGAAGGCGCAAAACGGGCAGTAGAAGAGGTATATGACTATGTCCGCTCAGTTGGCGGCACGACCTCTGCTGAACACGGTATTGGACTTTCTAAAGCACCGGCATGGAAAAAAGAAAAAGCAGATTCGCTCGCTATAATAAAGGCGATCAAGAAAGCCCTTGATCCAAATAATATTCTAAATCCCCATAAAATACAGGATGCACCTGATGATTGGATTACTGCAACCAAACTAAGATATCCAGTAGAATAGGAGAGAACATGGAAACCAAAAACATAAAATCATGGAATGATGAATTGAACGTTTGCATAAGGTGCGCCTACTGTTTTGAAGGATGCCCTGTTTTTAAAGTCACTGGTTGGGAAACTGATACGGCAAGAGGAAAAATCATTCTCGCCTATGGCATGCTCGTAGGTGATCTCGAACCCTCTCAGTATATTGCTGACAAGTTATTTCAGTGTACTTATTGCCGGGATTGTTCTGAGCGATGTTCAGCCAATGTTTCTGTAGTAGATGTTCTTGCCGCAGCACGGGCAGACCTTGTTGAAGCAGGATTTGCATCTGATATACATAAAGGCATGGCTAAAAATGTTAAAGAAACCGGTAATATTTTTGGCGACAAAGAAATAAAAGCGCCTGTACAACAGGGTGAAATACCTGTATACATAGGGTGTCAATATCTCGCCAGACCCAATCAGACAAAGATGTACATAAGAATCCTTGAAAAACTTGGAGTAAAACCGCTGATCAAAGACGAAATATGCTGTGGTTATCCTCTCTATGCCCTGGGTTTCAGAAAGGAATCCGATGAACACAGAAAAAAATTCCTGGAAATGTTTCCGGAAAAAGAAATAATCGCACTATGCCCCACGTGTGCAGCCTATCTACATGAAGAATACAAAAAAGACGTCAAACACATCACCCAAGTTATCCTGGAACATATCCCTGAGAAGAACCTTGGTCTAAAGGCTACCTACCATGACCCCTGCGATCTTTCACGTGTTATGAATATAACTGAAGAACCGCGCGAAATCCTGAAAAAACTCGGTATTGAACTCGTTGAAATGCCGCGCAATAGAAAAACATCCCATTGTTGCGGCGGTGGCGGCGGTATACTGATGTCAGACGAGAATCTTTCAGATGATATCGCGATTCTTCGTATTAAACAGGCAATCGAGACCGGTGCACCGCTTCTTATCACTCCATGTCCAACGTGTGAGCAGGTATTAAAGAAAGCAGCCGCAGCAGCTAGAGAGAATGGCAATGGTTCAATCACGGTCAAGAACCTAAGTGATATAGTCTGGAAAGCTCTTAAATCGTAACCTATCTCTATCACTTTTACGTCTCCCCTTCAAGGGGAGACGTAAAGGGTGAGGGGTAGTAATATCAAAAAGAAAACTCAATCGTCAAAAAGATCCAGGTATTTTCCATATCCTTCTTTCTCAAGATCTTCTTTTGCTATAAAACGTAAAGCCGATGAATTAATGCAGTAGCGAAGTCCGGTCGGTCCTGGTCCATCATCAAAGATGTGTCCAAGATGCGAATTAGCTTCTTTGCTTTTCACCTCGATACGCCCCATGTCATAGGTAGAGTCAGCATTTTCGACAATATTATCTGGTTTTAGAGGTTTTGTAAAACTCGGCCAACCAGTCCCTGAATCGAATTTATCCTTGGAACTGAAAAGCGGTTCACCAGAGACAATATCTACATATATACCGTCCCTTTTATTGTCCCAGTATTCATTGGCAAATGGCGGCTCAGTACCGCACTGCTGAGTAACCTTGTACTGGATAGGTGAAAGCTTTTCTTTCAATTCATCATCTGATAGATTGTTTCGGCGGGACAGGAATTCCTTTGCTTTTTCAGTCTGCCATACACTTTTTTGGAACTGTCCCCGATCAGACCCGGTTTTATATGAGTTATACTGGATCGGACACGTTTTATAATAATCTTGATGATAATCTTCCGCTTTGTAGAATGCTGTAGCTTGTCGTATATCAGTAACAACTAATTTTTTAAAAAGACCTGATTCATCTAAAGCCTTTTTGGATTCTTCAGCGAGTCTTTTTTGTTCTCTATCGTGGTAAAAAATAGCTGTTTGGTATTGAGAACCCCGGTCAACGAACTGCCCACCCGGGTCAGTAGGGTCAATTGTCTGCCAAAAAACATTCAACAATTCGTCATAACTTATCTTTTCGGGGTCGTACCTTAACTGAACAGCCTCAAGATGACCAGTCGTCCCGCTACAAACCTCTTCATAGGAAGGATTTTCCTTGTTCCCACCAGTATAGCCGGAAATCACCTCATTGATACCTTGTAATTCTTCAAAAGGTTGTTCCATACACCAAAAACAACCACCAGCAAAGGTTGCCACGGCAAGCTTTGACCCATTGGATGGTTTGTCTGTTTGAGCTATCTGGTTACTTCTATCGCTATTCATACATGCCCCAACCATAAATAACATTATAATTAGATACAAGGGAATGACTTTCAATTATGAACCTCCTTATTGATTCCATATATCTACGATTAAGACAGTCAAAAACAATAATTAGTTCATAATGATATCTTTTTGATTTTAAAGGTTCCTGGATTTAGAAATTCAATTTCCTTCAAGTTAAATTGCAGTAATGTATATTTTGGATCGTCATATCCTTTCCAAAAATATTTAAAATACGGCATCTGGACGGCAAGTTGCTTTTTTAGTTCTTCATCCTCGATTATATCGACACTGCATAATCCTCTAACATAACCCTGTTTCTGCTCACCTTGTTCTATATATAAACAGAACTCAGCCTTATTATTCTGCTTCAGTTGTTTAACTTTTGCACATCCAGTGCTGGTCCCAACCCAGAGTTTTTCATTGAAATGAATCATAGTTACCGGTCTAACCCTTGGTTGTTTATCATCTGATGTTGCTAAAAACACCGTCTGCATATTTTTAAAATACGACCATACTTCTTTTTTGATATCATCACCCACGTTTCACCTCCTTTACTTTATCGAGTGATAAAATAAAATCCTCCCATTCTTTTATCATTTTTTCATCTGCTTCTGCATCTTTATATCTTTTAATAATGATCTTTGCACCACGCCTTGCTTTATCGATCTTGCCAAGACCCCGGTAGGCATAGCATCCGAACTCTCCTGCCTGTACTTGAAGAGCAATACTTTTGTTTCTAATCCCGGTCTTATGTGCATTGATGCATTGTTCTTCAAGGTATACCCATTGTTCGTGCTTCTTTGCCCAGTACATTATCCAGTACCATACAGTCTCCAGTTTTTTCAGATCATCCAGTTCCTGAAGAGCAATAGCCAATGCCTTGCTCATTACTGTATCCATTTTCCTAATAGCTCCCAAATAGCCCAGCGTATTACCATAAGAGAAAAAATAGTCATATAAGGTAGCTTTATTGAATTGTCCAAGGGCTGCCTTAACAAGCTTCGATTCAAATATCGTTCGTGCTTCATCATAGCGTTCCAGATCCATTAAACAGTAGGCTTTTCTGATCTCGATCATGCCCATGAATTCACCGGTCATGACTCTTTCTTCACTATAATCATCAAAAGGCGCGTGTATATTATCATAAGCTTCCAGAGCATCTTCATATCTACCCTGACTCGCAAGTCCTGCGGCTTCATTGAACCTCTCCACAAATGTCCGGCTAACCGGTAATCCGCTATTATCGTCCAATCAATACTCCCGTTCTAAATTAATCATAAAATTTCCATAACCTTACGAAATATGCCTTAAGTCCATCGTATGCCAGACAGAAAAACTTTATACTCTTTTTCATTCGTTCTCAAAATATTCAAATGCATCAATTATATCAAGGTAGATACCAGAGAACCCGGCATCGATGATTTTCTTTACATATGAATCTTCATTTCCGTAAATAATATCCTGCCATTCGTCTTCCCAATATTTGACCAGAAAATTACCCGGCCAATTTGGATTCTCTTGTTCGAGCCAATCTGGTGGATTAGAATCCCACTCTGATCGCCAATAGTAACGGTAGTCTTCAGCTTCACCGATACTACAGTAGGCAAGGACTAAACGAAGACCGCCATTTTCTTTATGTTTTAGCGAAGCTATGTCCTGAGCATCGAGCAACTCATCACCCGCATAAAATAGATCGATGATCAATACATCATAATCTGTGTCTTGTAGACTATTCAATAAGTCAGCTTTTGATGCATAACGTTCTGTGTTTATCAAATACAGAAAGTTCTCACCATCAGACAGTGTAGCGACATCAGCGTTGTTAGTATTATAGGGTTCAGCTGGGTAGTGAGGGATATTATCGAGTTGTCTGTGGTTTGCAGCAAAAGCGACAAACTCCCTTGCCTCACTCATCTCGTATGAACTATCAATATAAATTTGAGTTGAACAATAATCAATGACTAATACATCGACATTATTGTTTTCAGCAAGATCAAGATAGCCGAGCATGTAATTACGCTCTGTTTCCGGGGTTGGGATATCATCCGCTTGATATCCATAAAAAAGATCCTCTCGACCAATTCCGTCGAGAGCATTCGAATAATCCTGAGCAATACTGCCGCCTGCCTCACCGTTCTCGGTAATGAGTTCTTGCCCATTTTGAGCAATGACCAGGAATCCGGAGGTGACTGATTTTGCATATGTGCTTATCCCCTGCACAAAAGTACGCATATCCTGACGAAAATCTCTACTTTCATCAGTATTATCTGCACATCGCATAGTAAATGCAAAAAAAATAGCGATGAAAAAATATTCTGCAGAGCGAAACTTCATGATGTATTGTATCTCGTTAGCGAATAAATGTCAAGTAATCGAAGCTTTACTTGACACATATGAAAAAATATTCTATAATACAATTAGGGAGGCTTCGATGAAAAATTCTTTTATAGACTCAAAGATCTTCATTTTATTACTGATGGTCGCCATACCGCTGTACGCAACGATCATCTATGTTCCATCTCAATACCCGACTATTCAACAGGGTCTAAACGCTGCACAGTATGGTGATACTGTGTTAGTTGCCGCAGGAATCTATTCAGAAAACATCATCTGGCCGTCACAAGATGGTATATACCTCATGTCTGAAACCGGACCATCAGCGACTTCAATTAATGGCAGCGGCATGGGAAGGGTGCTCAATTTCCCAAATTATTCATTTTCTAGAAGTACTGTCATTACGGGCTTTACCATTGAAAACGGCACAGCAGAACGAGGTGCTGGCATCTATTTATACGGTTCACCATATATAATAGGTAATATTATTCAAAGAAATATCGCACAGGGGACATCAACCTGGGTATATGGCGGCGGTATTTTCTGTGATGGTTCTGGATCACCACGGATTGAAGCAAACACATTTATTGGTAATGTAACCCAGGGAGAATACTGGAATCACGGAGCAGGTATATATATTGATAACGATGTTTCACCCCTTATTATCGGCAACACTTTACAAAATGATTCAGCTATCGGAGGGTACTGGAATTATGGCGCTGGTATTTTCTGTGATGGACAGTCATATCCAGACATTCGACATAATATCATTCATTCAAATATAGCTACTGGCGGCACAAGAGGCTATGGAGTCGCTATACATGTATCCAGTAATTGCCCAGCATATATATTATCTAATTTGATATATAATAATACTGCACAGTCAGGTACATGGAATTATGGCGCTGGCATCCATGTAAATAACGACGCGATAATTTATAACAACACCATTGTTGGTAATACATGTACTGGTGGTCGCGGCGGTGGCATCCACGTTTATGATTCAACTAATACCATAGCAAATAATATTATCGTATATAATTCAGCGGGTAATGGTGGAGGCATTGGTGCCCCAACCAATGGACACGCAACCTTGATGAATAATGACATCTGGAATAATTCAGGAGGTAATTACTACAATATAACACCAGGAGTTAACGATATATCAGAAGACCCCTTGTTTGTTACAGGCCCATTGGGTGATTATTATCTAAGTCAAACTGCTGCTGGGCAGGGACAAGATAGTCCCTGTATTGATTATGGTTTTGCGACTGCAGAGAGTTTGGAACTCCATACCCATACAACAAGAACCGATACTATTTATGATAGCGGCATTGTCGATCTTGGCTACCACTATCCAACCCGATTGTGGGTAGGCATGAATGAACATTGGGGCATGTCAACCGATGGATGTTTTTATACTCTTCTTCGGGCAAACCCGACACTATCACGGACTGGGTTCCAGATAAGTCTATCGATATCTCAGAAGATGGAAATCAAGATTGACGTGTATGACCGTGTCGGGAGGTTCATTAAACAACTCCATTGTGGGAGCATTAGTAATGGTTATAGTGAATGGACCTGGTCTGGTTGCGATGAGCATGGTCGTAAAGTACCCTCGGGCGTTTATTTTATCTTAGCAAAAATCGGATCATCCAAGATATTATCTAAAAAAGTAATTCTCTTGGAGTAACGAGCTAGCAAAAATCAAATATCGAGTATCTCGCTGAGTTCGTCGACCTCGAAATCAGCGAATTTGCGTGCACCTTCGATCTTTTCAGGCCACAGGTGTTTTACAACGTAAGTGGTCAATACTGTTGTTATACCTAAAGCCTTTGCTCCTTCCAGTTCATGAGAACCACCATCACCGACGAAAATACTTTCACATGCTAAAACACCGAGTATTTTAAGGCCTAACTGATAAATCTCTTTATCTGGCTTAACATGACCAACATCACATGAAAAAACAGCACAGTTGAAATACTTTCTGAGCGGTGAATCATGCCAGCCGTATATCTCTGTTGCATCTGCGTTGCTAATAAGTCCAAGAATTTTACCGCGAGACTTTAGCAGTTTAATAGTATTAATAGTCGTATCGGGGATATTTTGCAGGGAGTATTGAAAACGAGAGATGCGGTTATCAACTGCTTCTTTGACCACCTTGTCGGAAATATCTGGTTTTATCTCTCTAGCCATACGCTTTATAATTTCAAATGGATCTTTGATCTTGCCACAAAGACGATCTCTCGAATAAAGGAGCAACTGATCATTCCATGCCTCGCGCGAAACACCGAGGATCGTACTCGTTCCTCTCCCTGGAGCATTAGCCGACTCGACCGTGGTCAGGGTATGAAAAAGATCAAAAAGTATCACCCGGTACTTATCAATGCTCCATCCCGGACGGTTTTCCAATTCTCGATCCACTGATCAGCAGATATCGCCTACTGGGTCTGAGCTTCTTTTTTTAACTTGCGGCTTTTTAAATATGCTACGAGCACAATGCCGCAGCCGGTAATGGCAATGATGAAAGAAACAAAGAAAATCCCGATTGCACC
Source organism: bacterium (assembly GCA_049647165.1). Classification (GTDB taxonomy): domain Bacteria; phylum Hydrothermota; class Tepidihabitantia; order SM23-42; family SM23-42; genus JAUVZL01. The sequence continues at coordinate 107,194 of JBARXB010000014.1, read as the reverse complement.
AAATATGACTCCGAACAATTTGAATTGACCTACCGCGAGAACGATATCCGGTTTCTCTACACTACCTGCATACCTGGCATTGATAATATAGATTCCAGGACTATCAATATCGAATTCGAGCAGGGATATACCTGCACGACCACCCATATTGTAAGTATTATTCATGGATGGTTGTTCTAAATCTACCTCTTTTGCTCCTGCTCTCGAGTATAAAGTTACCAGTATCTCCGCAGGAAGCGCTTCGCCAGTCATAAAAACTTTGCTGTCAATAACACTGCGATATTCATAAAATATCGTGTATTTACCCGGTTTGTTCAGTTCGATTTCATGAGTTCCCGGAACAACAAGCTGGATTTTCGGTGATTGTTCTTTTATTTGTTTAAATAGAAAAACAACAAATAGCATAAAACCAATAATACCCAGGACACCAAAAACAGAGCCTAATATATATTTTTGACGGATTGCTGCCTTTGCTTTTGCCTCCATATATACTCCCTTCTGTAATACCTTTCTATAATAAACTTATCATTTGCATTATTATTTTTTCTTGCTGAACTGTTGTTCCCAATCGATCTTGGCAGTAAGTTGCATGACAATAAATAGCGTAATAATACAAAGCACGGTTATCGCCAGACCGGTGTATCCGGTCAGGAAAAATGTGTAGGAAAAGAGCACCAGATATACGAACTGAGAGATCCCTGTTTCTAAAAAAGCGAATTTAGTTCCGGCAACTAATCTCATATAGGATATCACCAGGAATATCGAAACTCCTGAAGAAATCAACAGTGATATATGAATATCAGAATGATCAGCAAGATATGCTAAGAGTAAATGAAAACTAAAATATGCTGAAGCAACAAAAAAGAAGTTCATCGGGTGTACTTTAACATCTTTGAGAGCAGTAATGATAAATATCAAAAAGAAGAAAAGGAATAGAGATATCGGCGCAAAGAAAGTAACCTTGCTGACAAACGGACCAGGGTTAACTTTCTGAGGCATTGCAAGACTTACCTGAATACCAGAGATAAGGTCATCGTATTGCCAGCTCAATTGCCATCCTTTATCCAGTTTTACTTTTTGCGTTGGTGATACACTGTTCTCTGAAAAATCTATCTTATCAAAATCAGTTGTCATGGTAAGCTTAAAATTACGTATATGTGAAACCCCGCTTCCGAAAATATACCACCATTCATCCATACCCTGCGATCCATAAGTAATCGTAACTTTTTTGACCTGATCCGGCTCGATATTGACAGCCTCGACGATCCGACCAGCCACTGGCTTAAATTCTCTTACCTTATTGCCGTCGATCGACAAAGAAAAATTATCATATATGCCATCCATGGTTGGAAATGCATATTCGAAATAAAAGAGACGCGGCTGACCGGTATGGTTCGAAACAGTATAAGAACCATGGAATGTGATTCCGTATATCGAATACCAGAGTAGGCCTTTTTTCCTATGCTCCAGCTTGAAATCAACATCTATGTCACTACCCTCGAGGGTCACCGGATGATCAAAGGTTTCAACCTTTGTTTCTTCGATCGTCTCAGATCCGCGCACCGTCTTAACCGTTGTTGATTTTTTGGTTTGATAATAAATATATGGGGCATACTGCATCTGGACGGTCCCCCAGAGCTGACCAACTGCAGCTTTTAGCTTCATATCCTGATCATGAGTTCGAGCAGTCGTGATACCACCCAGGATCATCCAGGCGATGCTCGTACATATGAAAATGAAAATAAGCGCAGCGATATTTTTCTTCATATCAATTTCCTCCTCATTTTATAGACATACGCAGATCAGACAAAACCCGCCAAGGTTATTATGAATCATCCCAGCCAGCGAGCACGGCCATTAACCACCACACTGCATTGCCTTTTTGTTCACAGCTCTCATAAGTCGTATGTCCAGCTTCATCACCATGAAATTGCGGGTGTTCAGCTGGCACAGGAGTCCCATCATAATCATATGTTTCCTGGTCCCATTCCTGGTTACTGGGGTCATAATACCAGGCATCAAGGTCTGCAAAATCAAAAAGGATCTTATCGTTATCACTGCAGAACTGCCTGATCTGCTGATTTCTTTGATACCGGTTATAGCCATCTGCACCGGTTCCCTGCGCATTACCCGTCATGTATACAAAAATGACGTCGGGGAATTCTTGTTCAAGGGTCGAAATGGAATCGAGGTACGCGTCAACCTCTTCGGCTGAATAATAGTCCATTTGACAGCACCATGACCACATAGAGACATTTATATCCGGGTTATTATTAAGGACTGTTCTGGTATAATCCATACCTTCGGATGTCTGCCAGTATAGTTCCGGAGTAATGTAGGTCTCACTTTCTTGCCCATCAAATATGCAAAAAGCATTCGCTTCCGTTGGTAAAGTACTGCTGCCGATAGCGATACTATACGCAGGTTCTGCTGCCTCGATTCTGTTGAGTCCTGTTGTTAGCTGACTGCCGTGTGAGGTATGGGCATAATGTAGCTTCAATTTGACGATAACAGAATCTATCCATTCCAATGGGATGTCATTGAGTGCAACATTGTTGTGATTTACCGTAAAGGTTCCCTCGATGATCGATGCATTAGAATCTTCCCCAGAACATGCAATGAACAGAAAAACAAAAAGCATGATAAGAAATAATGGTATATGTTTTCTAATTTTCATAAATCACCTCATTAGTAAAGGTCACTCATTCTTCTCAAAGTCCTCCCCTTCAGCTATCATCTGCATGATCTCTTCGGCTTCAGGATGTTCTGGATAAACCTCAAGGGCATGTTTAAAATAAGGAGCAGCTTTTTCCTTATCACCAGAATAGTAATACGTTGCACCGAGATTGACCAAAGCTACGGCAAAATCAGGAGCCAGTTCGATAGCCTTTTCAAAACTCTCGATTTCCTTATCGCGCCACTTTTGATCACCTGTTTGATTGAATTCAAAGCGGTATGCCATACCGAGCAGATTATACGCCATGGCGGATTTCGGCTCTAATTTAATACCCTGCTGATAGAGTTCGATCGCCTTATCATACTGACCCTGTTCAATGCATTTGGCACCTTCAGTTAGATATTGTTCTGCATTTCCTTTCTTACCACATGTCATAATGATCAACACAAAAAAAATAATGAGCAGCTTTTTCATAAAACCTCCTTTCATAGTTAGTGGTATGACTTCTTATAATACAATTTTACCCATCATCACCCGTATGTCAATTAAAAACATCGAAGTGCTTAGAGCTTCTTTAATATACTATCCATAAGGGCTTTGCGGCGCTTCCCATACTTCCCACTACCCTGACGCGTAACCAACCGCTCAATTACTCGACCTGCATATTGTAGTTCTGTCCAGGCATCTTTTGAACCAATCTCTGACAAAGATAAGAGTGTATAATAAAATGGAAAGCTTTGCCACCTACCTTCTCCGTCTCGGTATTTTCTGAATGTTTTCAGACTTTTCTTAAGGTATTGCCTGTTCAATTTAAGACCACCGGCTGCAATGTTCCGCCATAACGAAACTGTACATATACCACAACAAAATATAGCGGACTTTTGAAAACGCCCGGATTCCATTAATCGACGTCTCATACTAGTACTCGCGCGCTGCAACGCATCTTTTACATTTTTACGGGGACTCTTCAATAATCGAAGTACACGGCAAGTTTCCTCACCAAGTATATGACCGGTGGCTGCACCAGACGTCACTCTCTCTCCTGTAAAAACCCGAATGCTATGTTTAAAATCATAATCCGTAGGTGCGAACATTCTGGCGTAAGAACCTTGCATGCCCTGCCGGTCAGCGATCCAATTACAGACCTCTGCTTTTTCTTTACTCGGTATTGTTTTTCCCAGATAAAGAAACTCGTTAACCGCATCGATAGTCTTGGCCAGACTATTTTTATATAATATCTTCATAGTTCTTGCCTTTCATCTTGGTTTCTATTTCTATGCTCTTTGACATACTCACTATGGCACCGGCTTCAGCAGTTATCACCTCGTCCTTTGACAATTTTATTTTTAATAGTGAATATGATGGACGATACATAATCTCATGTTGCATTGTAAAACCTCCTTTAATCCCCAAATCTTGGGTTAACTACATTGCTGTAGAGTGATCCAAAAGTATAAGTCAAGCCAATGCTCATATAATAATCATACTGTGTTGCCTGCTGCCTGATTTTCAGCATGATCTCTTCAGGCGTTAGATCCCTTTTCGGGAGTGAAATACGATCATGTATCCATGATGCATATCCATACAGATCCAGTGAAAATCCCCTAATCAGGTGCAAGGACAAATCACCAAGCAGAGTCACCCTATTTTTGCTAAAATCATGGAAGTAGTTATACCCGGCGAGAGTGGTGCTGACCGAACCCCACGGCTGCTTCATATCAAGAGTTGCTGAGATAGATTCGTGGAATAGCTTTTCCTCGATCTTATCATATATGGTTTCTTCAGTATAATCATTGTAGACGTATCCGATCTTGTATGATATACGTAATTCCCTGCGTGTGGACTGGGAATACGGGAATATATTATACTCGAGCGCCGGATAGACAAAAAAAGCGATATCTTTATTTCGGTATGTTGAAGAGTATATATCATAACCAGCAGCAACTGACCAGTGCTCGTTGATGCTCTTCACAATAAACGCACCCGCTCCATAATCCTTTGTCACACTCGATATCGTTGTCGTATCGTCGATCTCAAAGCGGCTTCTGTCATAATCATAATACGCTGAGGTCTCCAGTTTCCATTGATCAGTAATTCTGGATACTGACACAGTCGTATATGTCGCTATGTAACTGCTCAACTGTTCACCCTGCAAATAGGTTTGTATACTTATGCTGAATACCCAGTTATTCCACCGGTCAAGCGCAACTTTGGGTCGTGTTTTTTCTGCGGATGAAATATCGACATCATCAGCAATCGCCGTTTTTGCAATATAGCGCATGAGTCCAAGCTTGATCTTCTGAACGAGTGCCTTCCTGATTCTGTCTTCGCTATCCTGAGTTTCCGATACAAAACAAAGTGTATCATTCTTACCCTCGAACCTGTGCTGTCCAATGAAAGTAAGAGTATTTTCGATACCTTCACTCGCTGTCTCGCGCGTTGTTACTAATATATACACATCAGCAACGGCTCTATCTATAGCATGGTTAACAAAAGGTATCTCTTGCTTGATGAACTGAAAATCGCAGTCTTCACAGTCAATATAGACCGCAGGAGCAATTGTGAGTGTGTCACGCGCGTCTTCTGAGAACGCGCGAGAAATAACTAAAAGCACTCCTACTATATAGAATATACACCTTAAATACTTCATATACTCCTTATTGACGTGTGGCAACTACGACATTAGGTTCCACACCTGGTTGACGTACCTTTGCAGGTATTGACAAATCGGCTGACGAATAGCTGGCGATATATCGCAGTCCTGCGTGAGCGAGCATAGTTTTTATCTCTGGTATTGTATAACAGCGTATGATTTCGTTAGCATGATAGCCTAATTCTGATTCGGGTTTTATGATTACTCCATCTTTTTGAATAATAAAAGCGGTTCCTTGATATGTATTAGTCTCGTGATCAAACCATGTTTCATTAAGTTCCCAGCCGCCTTCTGTTTCTTGCCAGGTCTTTGTACGCTTGCCCGCCTGTTTTCTGGTAACAAGCATCAAGAATATCTTTCCCCCAGATTTAAGCGCCCGTCTGATTGAACTCAGCAGTTTCTGATTTTCCTCATCATTAAAAAAACCAAACGTACCACTTAGTATCACACATATGTCAAACTCAGAATCGTATTTGATAGCGCGCATATCACCAACAGTAAAAGTACCGCTTAGGTTATTTTCTCTGAATTCTTTTTTCGCATATTCGATTAGCGATGGTGCAATATCGATCCCAATAACTTCATAACCTTTTTGCGCGAATATTTTTGCTTGATCACCACCGCCACAGCCCAGGTCAAGAATTCTGTTGCCTGACGAGAGTCTACATACATGTTCAATAAAATCTACCAGTTTCCTATCCCACTCAAATATCCCCGGTATCTTGTGACGGTCTGTTACGCGCCAGTAATAAGCCCAGAACTCATTCCATGACTTTTCGATTATCTTCAATACAACATCCTTCCTCACAAAATGTCGGTCATTTTAGCAAGGAGAGCTCCATATAGCTCGCTCCTTTTATTGGATTATAACGATACGGTTCTGATTCTACGAAACCAAGAGCTCTATACAGTGATATAGCTGCATTCATCGTATCGATAGTATCCAGTCTCATACGTTTATATCCGTAAGCACGGGCAAACTTTATTATTTCAACAGCCATTGCACGACCTATACCTTTTCCTCGATAATCAGGGCGAACGTACATCCTCTTCATTTCACATATCTTCTTATCAAGCTTTCTCAAAGCAACACAACCAGCAATATGGTCTCTGTACAATGCTAGTAGCAAACAACCGGTGGGTAATGCATATTCACCAGGGAGGTTATCAAACTCCTCGGTAAAATCCTGAAAGTGCAAGCCAAATCCCAGGGATTTTTCGTATTCCTTGAATAATATTTTTATGTGCCCGAGTTGTTCTTCGGTTATCACCTGCAACAGTTTAATCAAATTTTCCTGCATACAAGCTCACCGCTACCTATCGGTATTACCATCGCATCGACACGTTTATCATCAAAGGAATGCTGAACCATGTCCTTCAGAATATCTTTGTGACTGATCACATTATCGGCGACCAGGATACCACCAGAGATCATATTCGGTACTACCATTTCATAGCATTCTTCATATACATCTTTTTCAGCATCAAGAAAACAAAACGATACTTCGCTGTACTGTGTGAGGTACTCGCGCGCATCCCCTTCAATAAGTTCAACAAGATCCTCGATACCGGCAGCTTGGAATGTTTCTTTGGCGATCTTGATCTTCTCCTTCAGTATCTCAAAGGTCGTAAGGTTACGGCCAAGTTCTCTGCATGCCAGAGTTATCCAGAGCGCTGAGTATCCACCACTCGTCCCTATCTCGAGGTATTTACCAGCCGGTGCACCAGCCCCGAGTAAGGCAAGAAATTTCCCGGTTTCCGGTGGTATTTGTCGCAGTCTATGCCATTTGTCTGTTTTATTTTGCCGGTGTTCGTGGTTCAGCTTCTCAAGATAGCGCATACGCTCCAGAACTCGTTTCGGGATATCAAGAAACATCACTCTGCTCCTTGTTAGACAAACCGCGATTGCGCAGTCGCTCTTTTTCCCAGGCGGCAAAATCCGCAGGCGGGTGAACGATCTCAGCATCTGGTTTTTTAACGAGCTGCACCGCACCCACAGTACAACCTGTAACACACAATCCACAGCCGATACATCTTTCTCGCTGCACCACAGCTACTTCATCCTGTTCCTGTATCGCATTGACCTGACACCTTTCAATACAAGTACCGCATCCTGTACATTCGTCAGTATCTATTTTTGCATAATAATTTGCATAAGCAACCGATCCTTCAATCCCCCAATCGGTTATACCGCGTAATATACCGCAACAACACCCACAGCAATTACACACATAGTATATGTCCTTTGCTATATTACTTACAGTGTGGACCAAACCCACCTCCTCTGCCTTATCAAGAATTTCCAGAGCCTCTTCTTTAGAAATGGTATTAGGATGAATAGGACGTTCAACCGGGGAAAAATTCACACACATCTTGACCGGAAAATCACATTTACGGTCGCCCATCAGGTCCTGTTGTACACGGCAGATACAGTCACGCACACGAAATGATATACACGCCTCAAGCATTGCCCGAACATCATCATAGGGTAGCACGTGTTCAGACTTCACGGCTCCGTGCGCTGGTATAACACGATGCAACGCAGGTTGGGGTATCATCAGACCTTTAGCACCACCATCAGCCATGTATTCTTCATAAAGATGGGCAAACTCATGGTCCATATCCTCGAGAAAGGCTTCGAAGATACCCACAATAAATGGTGCTAACCTGAAACGAAGTTTACGGTCCTTTTTTGACAACCACACAAAACCCCGTTTAGTCAATGCGATAAGTCTTTTATGTACGATACCTTCTTCCAGACCGATCCGTTCAGCAATTACTGCAGCAGTTTCCATGGTGCCAGTGAGATAAGATGCAAGTTCTGCTTCCTCTTTTGAGAATATTTTCTGGAGCATCGGTATTTCGACATTCGAAGGTGTCCTGGGGAATCCGTTTGGCAATCTATCTAAAGCTTGAGCAAGGTGCTCAAAAATCTCATCGTTCATATTATTCTCCTCATGGCGTACTCTAATATTGTATCATATTTAGTAAATAAATTATAGAAGAAACCGAGTGTAAAATCAAGCTTCTTGAATGACAGAATAACAAACCTTTTCTTCTTGTGGAGCACACATATTATGTTGTTAACAACATAAGCAATTCTTCAATAGAACAAGCAAAATATGTGGGTCTTACCCCCTCTAAATCCAAACGTTTGCCATAGCCATAAAAAACCGCGATCGAATCAATACCATTCTGACGGGCACCTAGAATATCATCGACATGATCACCCACCATAACGATCTCTTCAGGCAAGTAACCGTGCAAATGAGACACTGCAAATTCAATTACTTCTGATTTTTCAATACGGGTCAGATCGTAATTGCTCCCCGCGACAAAATAGAAATACTTACCTATATCAAAATGGTCGAGTATGCGCTGTGCGAAAACCGTGGCTTTAGATGTTGCAAGAACGAGTTTCCTACCAACCGATTGTAAACTATCCAGGAGCTCAGGCACTCCAGAATACATACGGTTTTCAAACAAGCCTTTTTCTGCAAAACGTTCGCGAAAATGAACGACCGCTTGTCTTGCTTTATTATCGTCGAATTGATAGTGCTTCTTGAAAGAATTTGGCAAAGGAGGTCCGATGAACGGAATGAGTGTTTCTAGATCATCAACGAGAATACCGAATCTTTCCAGCGCATATGCAACAGACCTGGTAATACCGATCTGTGGATCAGTTAATGTACCGTCAAGATCAAAAAGTATCGCTTTATAACGCCGCCCATTCATTAGTGGTTCATTGATTAAGTAATTTCGAAATTAACGAATGATGGAAGTCTTCAGGTCGCAAGAAAACGGTCTTTCAGTTCTTTGATCTGGTTTTCGCTCAAACCCTGAACTTCATAACCTGCACATCTGCATAACAAAAAGATCTGAGCAGCCTTATTAACCATATCCACCATATCAAAGGCATCGAAGATATCGATCCCTGTTGCCAGACAACCGTGTTTTTCCCATAATACAAGACGGTGCTTTTTCAAAGCAGTGATAGTTACCTTGGCCAGCTCGTCAGTACCTGGACAGCGATATGGTGCGTAACCAACACCCTCAGGTAAAAACATCTTGAGCTCCGGATGTATTGACCAAAGAAGCCGGTTGATCGCTTCTTCCTGATTATACAGTTCGATGTGAGTAAGGGCAATCAAATGATGCGGATGTGTGTGGACAACGACTTTCTGTTCTGAATTATTTTCAAAAAGGAAACTGTGAAGCTTCAGGTGAGAAACAAATTCTGTTGTCGGGTTTAACCCGGCTCCCTGACCACCCCATAGTATGTGGTATCCATCGAGTTCATCTGGAATATAGAACATGATCATTTTCTCCTCAGGATAGTCTTTGAGTTCGTGCATACGCGATCCTGCTGAGGTCATCAGAAAACAGCGTCCCCCACATACCGGTTCAGGTATTTCTCTTTCCACTTTTTGATAGGCATCAAATACTTGCCCTCTCTTTTCGACCATATCTGTAATATCTACGGAAATATTGCCAGCATTCCTTTCTGCCCATCCCCGTTGCCAAAGATAGCTGCCTATTTCACCGACATCATGGATAAGTTTTTTTAGTTCTTCATTGAGTAATATTTTTTTCATTGTCGATCTCCTCCAAATCTCCTAAATATATTAATTATAAAGAATAACCAGTCAAGTACTATCAGTCGTTATTGTAATGAGTCAATTGATAAAAATAAACGGGTTTACCATTATGATGGTTGTGAAAAACATTGTACGTTTTCAGCAGTTCAATACCAGCATAATCCGTAATATATTGATGATTTCCTTTATTATCAGTAATCGGGCCAAGGGTGATTAGAAAATTCGGTTTATACCGCTCAAATTTCAAATTCTTATCAGCTGGACCGGTCTCTATGTTCAATACCAGCATCCCTGAAGCCAGAGCAAAGGTATCAACGATATCAGTGATTATAACCGGGTTCTTCTGGCTTTTCCTGATTTTCTGTTCGATATCCTCGGCCATTTTAACAAATGACCACTCAGGATGGACCATATGTACGATTGTCCGACCAGTATTCAATACAATATAACTAAGCAATATCAAAACAAAAAAGACTCTGATAATCTTCATATATCTTGAAAACGAAGACCATAAACTGATCACTAAAAAACCCATGATCGATATCAACGGAATTATTGTAAAGATATAATAACGAGGCGGGTTATAACCACCACCAATCACGCCAGCAATCGCGTAAACAATGATCCAAAGAGCAAATGCGATCAGTAATCGACGGCATGGCAGTCTCTTTAAAAAGAATATCCCAACCATACCAATGATCCCGGCAATATAACCGATACAATAAATACCATGCATTATCAAATAACCATTCCTGAAAATTTTATATGCTGCATATATAACAGAAGAAATGCCGTGCATAGAATCAGGGAAAATCGGGACTATCGCAAGATAATAACCTCCATAATTATGGTATGGTCTTAGCACCAGAATTATATAAGAAATACATAGAATAAAAAAGAATAAAAATGATAAACCAATACGCGTGAGCTTTTGACAGGTTTCACAAAAGCCATGATTGCTATACACGATCATAAAAATCACTGGTACCCAAATTGATAAAGCAGAAATTTTCGCTAATACAGCAAGAAAGATAACAAATGGCATCACCAGAGTTAATATAAAATGCTTGTGATAGATAAGACTCAAGTAAAAAGCAATGACAGCGAACAGCAACATAAGGTTCTCATTCAATGCCAAACGGCTGTAAACAAATAAAAGATGATTGCACGAAACCAGCACCAAAATACCGAGACTCATTATGCTGCTGGTAAAGCGACGGTAAATAAAATAAAGAAAAATCATCGTGCCGATGAAGAATAGTACGCCGGAAAATCTCGCACTAAAAAGATTTATACCCATTATTCTAAAAAATACATACTCGATGAACTGAAAAACGGGCATGACGACGATAGGATTACTCTCCATTGATAATAACCAATTACCCGTAATGATCTTGGCAACAGCATTACGTACGTACAATCCCTCATCACCATAGATCTCAGAAGACCAGGTAATACGCGCCGGAACATCAGCTGCCAGATTGAAAAACCGTATCATGCAGAAAATCCCTATTGCAGCCACCAAGAGTGATTTCAATAATCGTTTTCGAATATTGTCTTTCATGCCGTTAAATCCAATAATTTAATCATTACGGTTAGGAAAAAGAGCTTTGAATTTATCGGACATGGATATTATTTTTTTCTGCTTATAGTCGAAAAAAACTACACCCGTCTTGGCACGAGCGATCTCAGAAGCACTTTCTTTATTAGTTAATCTAAAAATAAAATCACAACCAACCTTGCTCAAATCCTGTACGCTCACTTCGACCCTCAATATATTACCATAGAACCCTTCTGATTTGTAGACAATGACCGCATCAGTCATAATAATACCCACGCCGTCGATATCTGCTTCGGTAAAACCATAATGTTTCAAGAATCTAACCCTTGCTTCATGGACCATGGACAACACCGAATCATTGCCCAGATGACCACCATAATTGATATCACCGATGCGTACAGATATCTCCGTGGAAAATTGGAACTCATCAGGTAAATCGAGTTTAACACGGCTCATCTATTCCTCCTTGTGTGGTCGATATTCCTCAAACCAGTCAAATCCGTATTCTTCCATGATCTTCAGGAAATCATCATTGCCTTCGGGCATCATATCAGCGCAATAATGAAGGCCGAAATAGCGTTGTGCGGCATTTATGTAGCCATTTTTCTCGATCTTACTCAGGCACTCTTTGTAAAACTCACGGCCGTGCACTATATTACAGACTTCTTGGATTCTCGCTAATCTTTTATCGGTTATCTCAATCTTTATATCAGGGTATTTTTCATTGAAGACCGCGATCAAATCACTATCGCTCAAATCCCGGTATTCTTCATTGTGAACGATAGTGTTAACATCCAGTTTTCGTCTCACTACCGGACTGGCTTTACGATAACCGAGACAAAGCAAAACTACCGGGAATACACCTTTGGGAAGTTTGAACATATCTTTCGCTTCTCTAAAAAAATCCATGATCGTACCGATATATACTGAACCCAGACCGAGCGCAGCTGCGGCGGTGCAGATGTTCTGAGCACAGATAATGGTATCCTGGAATGATATCCAAAAATGCCGGAAAGAACTCATCGCGGAAAATGGTGCTTTTTCGACCTCTGACCATCTTTTAAGACGATACCAGTCAATACAAAAAAGCAAATTAACCGGTGCTTCACCAATGAATTTTTGACCACACATATCAGCAAGTATGTTTCTGGTTGCAGCATTTTCAATTTTTATTATTGAATAGGGTTGGAGATTGCCACCGGTCGGCGAGTGAATGCCTGCTTCGAGTATCTGTTCCATGATCTCAGGTTCAATACTTCTATCAGAAAATCGCCGGCAGCTGGCGCGTTCATTCAAAATCCGCAGGGTTTCATTCGGATGTTTTTTATACTTGTCTTGTCTGACGCTATGATGCGAAGGCATACCTTTATTATCCATTACTTTGTCTCCTTTTATACCGATTCGGTAATTTGTTCATCCTGTTGAGAACATCTGCCAATGGTTAGTCCAACAATACTAGTGTAAAAAAACTACTTTTTCTGTAACCCGGGAATTTTCGGTTTTCAGTATCACAAAATAAATACCAGCTGTAACTTTATTGTCGAAATTATCAGTACCATCCCAGGGAATAACAGCAGGCACTAGGGAGTAAGCAGCAGACAGAGAGAAATCTCTTATCAACCTACCGGAGGCATCGTATATCTGAATTTCGTTATCTCGCGCATTACGACCTACGCCATACGCAATACGCGTCTTTTCTCGGCAAGGATTAGGACAGCATGACAAAAATACTCCTGAATTGGTTATGGGGTCAGCTTTCTCAGTAACAACACCGGGGTCTAAAACGACAACGATCCATATTATTGAATCGCAAAACATGCCATCATCGACTTTGAACATAACAGTATCAGTCGTTGTCAATGCACTCGAGTAAGAATAACTTGTATCATGCGCTGTTGTATCGATAATTCCATTAATACTCCAGGTATAGGATAGGGAATCCTGAGGATCAGGATCCTGTACCATAACTGTCAGCACAAGAACACTATCGATATTTATATAACACGGTGATGGCGGGTCGTATGCAATTATCTCGGGTGGATAATTCAGGGGATCGACTTCGATCTCATAAAGTGTCGGCCACAACTTACCGGTTACGAAAAGTCGCACATCATCCCCATCATAAGCAATACCGTTCAGTACATTGGGTTGTCCTGAACTCAGTGCTGATAAGTTTAACCATGCGGTCACATCACCGGTCTGAGGATCAATGATAGCTATTGAGTCACAGTACCAGACATTTGCGTAGATGCTCCCCTGAATATATTCTAACTCGTTTAAATAAACGACCGGGCTCCCTTCAGCCTCAACATCAATATAGCCGACCTCAACATAAGTTTGAGGGTCAAGATAGTAAATCCTTGAAGTTCCATCACTCATAATAAGACATGTATCATCATGGGTTAATCCCCAACCCTCAGTACTATAACTGAAACTATCGATCAGCTGGAAAGTATCCTGTTCAATATATACATAACCAGTGTGCTCGCGCCAGGTTATCTGTATTATCGTATCCTGCCACATCGTTATGCCTTCCCCAAAATAACTATTATTAAGATGATGTATTTTTAATATTGACCCGGTTGTTAATTCCACTTTACGTAACGTAGATTGAGCATAAAGTCCCGTGCCTTCATAAAGCGCATTATTTTTATAGATCAAACCTTGAGTAAAAGCATTGCTGTCATGTGGAAATGCACTAACGACACTGTAACCATAAACCGGTAGACTGTCAGGATCTAAAAATAATTGATAGGGTGTTACATTTTCAGATCCTGATATTATCTGAGCATTTACCGGTAAAACAGCAGTAATAAATAATAAAATAAATATGAATGTTAATCCAAATTGTTTTCTATCATATTCATTATCCATGCACTCTCCGTGATCAGAAAATCTCCAAATATATTTTACTTACTCATGAGTTTCTGTCAATGGGACAGATTTTCAACTATTTTGCATGGTTGAAAAGCTGTTGAAAATGATTATACTTAAATCCCATGAGCTATAATAAGGTAACAGAGGAAATAATAAGTTCTCTGGGAAAGATCGTTGATCAGACAAATATTATTGTCGAGAAGGAAGCATTAGAAAATTATGCTCATGATGAAACACCATTGTACAACTCAATGCCTGAAGTCGTCATTAAACCGATGTCAACACAACAGGTCTCCGAGATAATGAAAATAGCCAATGCGAATATGATCCCGGTAACACCGAGGAGTGGAGGTACTGGTCTATCTGCTGGTGCTGTACCAATAAAAGGCGGTATCGTACTTTCCCTTGAAAATATGAACAAGATAAAAGAGCTCGACAAAAAAAACATGATGGTCATTGTTGAACCAGGGATAATAACTGAACAGCTAGGAATTGAACTCGCTAAGCAAGGCCTTTTCTTTCCTCCTGACCCGATCAGTCTCGATTCATGCATGATCGGAGGTAATATTGCTGAATGTGCCGGAGGACCACGTGCCATGAAATACGGTGTTACGAAAAATTACGTACTCGGTATTGAAATCGTTTTAGCAGATGGTACAGTTCAAACCTATGGCGGCAAACTTTTAAAAAATGTTACAGGCTACGATATGATCGACCTCATCATTGGTTCTGAAGGCACGCTTGCCATTATAACTGAAGCGACGCTAAAAGTCCTGCCCTTACCAAAGGTGATAATCGACCTTCTCATCCCTTTTAAGTGTGTGGAAGATTCAGTCAGTTTTGCTATTGATGTCTTGCAAACGGGCTTAATGCCGGCAGCTATTGAATTTATGGAAGGAGATGTATATAGGATGGTTGGAAAATACCTTAAGCGCAAACTGCCTTTCGCTGAAGCCGACGGACATGTCATTGTCGAGCTTGATGGGAATAATAAAGATATATTATCCAAACACTATGACCAGATCGGTAATATCGCTTTAAAAAATGGCGCGCTTGATGTATTTGTTGGAGAAAGTGTCAAAGACAAAGAAAAGATCTGGGAGCCGCGCAAAAAAACGAGTGACGCATTAAAAGACCAGGTAAAACCTCTGGCACGCGAAGACCTCGTTGTGCCGAAAGACAAGATCCCTGAATTGATAGCCCAGCTCAAACAATATGTTGCAAAATACGGAGCAAATCTCTATGCATTCGGACATCTTGGTGACGGCAATATCCATGCTGATGTCGGGCTTACAGATACTGGAAATAAAAAACTCTCGGGCAGTGAAAAAGCAATAAAAGATGTTACCGAATTGGACAAAATAGAAAAGATGCGCCGGGGTATGTATGAAATCACTTTATCCCTTGGCGGTACTATTACGGCTGAGCATGGTGTAGGTCTATCCAAAATCAAATACCTTGAAATGGCGCTCGATGGTAAACAACTTGAGATCATGCGTTCGATCAAAAAGATCTTCGATCCCCATAATATCCTCAACCCGGGTAAGGTACTGCCCGATAGATAAATTTATCATACGCAAGGAGGTAATGTGAATTTAATAAAATTAGACAAGTTACCAGGACAGGATTCGATGTTGATCTTCCATGTCCTTGCAAGGATCGGTTTTGAAGGCCTGGTCATCGTTTCGCCGGACCGACCGCTCGCCAGTGTTGGCTATTTCCAGAATTCCGAAAAGGAAATCGACCTTGAGTTCTGCAGAAATGCAGACATCCCGGTAATGCGCCGGGAAGTCGGGGGCGGCGCTACTTATCTCGATGGTAACCAGATTTTTTACCAAATGATATGGGATCGCAATAACCGAAAATTTCCTAAAAACATAAAAAAAATATTTAAGATATTTTCCGAACCGGCGTGTGGAACCTATCGAAAATTCGGCATAAATACCTCATTCCGCGCTGAGAACGATATTATCACTGATAAAGGTAAAAAAATCGCCGGCGAAGGGGGCGGTGATATCGGTGATTCCATGGTTTTTGTCGGCGGTATCCTCCTCGACTTCGACTATAAAACCATGAGTAGGGTGCTCAAGGTCCCGGACGAGAAATTTCGGGATAAGATCTTCAAAAGCATGGAAGAAAACCTCACCACGATGAAACGCGAACTTGGTGAAATACCACCGCGCGAAGATATAAAACGCGTGCTTGTTGAAAATTTTGAAAAACTCACGGGCAAACTGACCCCGATCAAGCTCGATGATGAAACCATAAGAAAAATGAGAGAGCTCGAGAAAATATTCACCTCTGATGCCTTTCTCTTCAAGAAAACACCGCGCATCCCGCAGGGTGTTAAAATAAAGGAAGGCATTGAAATCCTTTATGGTCTCTACAAAGCAAAAGGTGGTCTTATAAGAACCGCTGAGGAGATCGAGCATAAGAAACTCATTCGCGACCTTGTGGTCTCTGGTGACTTCAATCTTTTCCCAAAGAATGGCTTGGTTGATATCGAAAATGTGCTGAAAAATCAAGACTTTGATGAGAAGACAATAAAAGACGAGATCACAAGCGTATACAAAAAAAAGAATATAGAATCCCCTGGTATTGAACCAGAGGACCTGGCCAAGACGATAATTGAAGCCAAAAAATAGCAATTTTCTTTGCTGAAAATCATTCAATTTTCATTGACATCCATGGATTTCCGTGTATAATAAATGATAAAAAAAAACGGTGGACTTAAGAATGACGAATAGAATGGAATGTCATCGTCACGGAGAGGAATAGTATAATTCCTCTATTCGCATATTTCTTTTCACATATATTTCAAAAATTAAACGGTAAGCAATATAGGGCAAAGGAGATTCATGATTGACCTAAGAAATGCCTACCCTCTTTTCAAGTGGGAAATAGTAAAAAGAAAGGGCGGCGAAGGCTTGCTCAAATGCTTTGGCTGCAGTGATTGTGCAGCGAGCTGTCCGGTTAGATATTTTGATGGACGTTATAACCCGAGGAAGATTATTCGCCTTACCCTTCTCGGAATGAAAGAACAGGTTCTATCATCGCCTTTTTTATGGTTCTGTGCCTATTGTCACGCATGTACGGAAAGATGCCCTCAAGGGATCATCGTTGCTGACGTGATCAACGCAATTAAAAATTATGCTGTGGAGCAAGGCTATTGTCCAAATGGCTACAAGACACAGCTTGACTTACTGCAAGAAATGGGCAGGCTATATGAGGTTGAAGATTTTGATCTCAAAAAACGGCAAAAACTTGGTCTACCAGCAATTGATAAAACAATCCCCGAGGTCAAAAAGATCCTCGAATACACTGGCATAATAGCGCGTGTACATTCCAAAAATGCCCCCCCGAATCCTAAATCCCAAGTACAAAATCCCAGAGCCCCATCATCGATCGAGAATTCCCGTAGAACGGAACAGAGTAGTTCTTCAGGGCAAGAGAAGAAGATATGAAAAAATACGCTTTATTTCTTGGCTGCACAGTTCCGGTCAGGGCGCAGCATTATGAGCTGAGCGCGCGCAACACAGCAAAGGAACTAGACATTGAATTCGCAGACATCTCAGGTGCTTCTTGCTGCGGTTTTCCGACAAAAGCTGTTGACGCCGAGACTGCGCTCCTCCTCGCCGCACGCAACATTTCAATTGCCAGTAAGATGAATCTAAATATAATCACGCTGTGCAATTCGTGTACTGCTATGCTGTCTGATGCCCAATTAGAACTTAAAGAAAATTCTTTCTACAAGAAATTCAAGGAACTTGGTTTCTCATACCCAAATGAAATCACGGTCAAGCATTTTGTGAGAATGCTTTATGAAGATGTCGGTTTGGAAAAAATAAAGGCAGTCGTTAAAAAACCACTTAATTCGCTCAAGGTAGTCGTACACTATGGGTGTCACTATCTGCGTCCTTCTTACCTATATGGTTTTGATAACCCGGAAATACCCCACACCTTTGATGATTTGGTGAATGCTACGGGCGCACGTTCGGTGAGCTATCTCGATAAAAAGATGTGCTGCGGCGGATCAGTACTCGGGGTTGATGAGGATCTCGCAGTAACTATGGCAAATCATAAACTAAATATCGCCAAAGACAATAAAGCTGATGCACTGGTGTCCATCTGCCCATTCTGCACGATCATGTACGAAGACAATCAACGCAAGGCAGAAGCGAAATTCGAAACTCAATATGGTCTCCCCGTACTTTATTATCCCCAGCTATTAGGACTTAGTTTTGGTTTCGATAAGAATGCAGTTGGTCTCCGGTTCAACCGTGTCAAACCGGATGCGCTCCTGGAAAAAATTGGAGGTCAATCATGAGAGTCTTGATATGCACATGTCGTGGTAAAATCAAACTCCCGGCAGCCAATTTTGGGGCAGACATCAAAGTTGAACAGCACGGTGATTTATGTATGACATGCGGAAAAGACATAGTCATAGGTCCTGAAGAAAAGATCGTCATTGCCGGATGCAGCCCGAGTATTATGGAAAACTTATTTCCCACCATCAATGCTGAGTTCGTAAACCTTTACGAACATATTGTGCTTATGGGGCACTCGCTGGAAAAAGCAAAAGACCTTATTATTGCTGCTGTCGAAAAAATGAGGGCAGTCACGCCTGTTAAGCCGAAAACCTATGATATTCCAAACAGAAGTGCATTGATCATCGGCGCCGGAGTAGCTGGTATTGAAGTTTCATCGCAGCTTGCGCAAAACGGTATTGATGTCATCCTGGTTGAAAAAACCCCTTTTCTCGGTGGCACGGTTGCGCAACTCGATCGTCTCTATCCTGAAGGAACACCGTACAGCCACACGTTGATGCCACAGATCGGAAAAATGGTAGCACACAAAAACATTACCTGCTTACTCAATACTGAAGTTAAGGAGATAAAAGGGCAGATCGGTAACTACAGTACAATCTTACAAACAAAATCACGTGGTGTTATCGACTGTACAAACTGCGGCAAATGCGCTGAAGTATGTCCAGTCGATGTAAACGACGCCGGCAAAAAACGCAAAGCGATCTATTTCATACCAACATTCCCGGTCAAGTATGCGATCGACTGGGAAGCCTGCACTAAATGCGGCGAATGCGTCAAAGTATGTGAGGGTAAGATCAATCTTGAACAGGAGATCATGGAAAACGAGGTATCAAGCGGCGCAATAGTGGTCGCCACCGGTCTTAACTGGTATGACGCGAGCAAAGTCGAAGAGTATGGATATAAAAGGCTTGATGGGGTCATGACAACCCTCGAATTCGAACGCGCCATAGCATCGGGAGTGCTCAAACCAAAAAAAGTAGCAATTATCTGCTGTGTTGGTTCACGGGATAGCAAACACTTACCCTACTGTTCAAAGATATGCTGTTTCCTGGCATTGAAAGAAGCCAAACTCGTTATTGATCGTTATCCGGATACTCAAGTCTATATCGTCGCCATAGACATGCGCTCCTACGGAACATTCGAATACCTGTACAATACACTGAGAGAAAAAGGCGTAACATTCATCAAGGGTAAACCGTCTGAGGTTGTAAATAACAACGGCAGTCTTAGAATCAGAACCGAAGATCTCTACACCAATGAGCTACTCGAGATCGAAGCCGATGCAGTCGTTTTAAGTTCGGGGTTCGTGGCCGATTATGATACATTCAATAAGTTGAAAATCAAACTCAATGGGGATTTCCCCACCCTCTTCGAAAACGCCAGCCTGGGTAACACCGAACTGCCGCGCGGTATATTTACTGCCGGTGCAGCAACCTTCCCGAGTGGCGTAAGGGATTCGCTAATCGACGCCCGCAAAGCTATATATTCAGTTCTCAACCTGCTGAAGAAAGACAAAATCGTAACGAAACATCCCAGCGCCGTCGTCAATGAAGAGCTGTGCAGTCTCTGTCGCATGTGTATCGGTACTTGCCCATATAACGCAATATCAATAGTCGATGATAAAATTAAAGTAAATGAAGAACTCTGCATGGGCTGCGGCATATGTTCGATAACATGTCCAGCTTATGCAAGCCAGTTGGAGGGCTTTAATCCTCAGGGTCTAAGCAATCAAATCCGTTCGCTCATCAACAAAGGAGACATACTGGCTCTATTGTGCAAATGGTCGGCATACAATGCGACGGACAAAGCAGCGTATGACCGCTTGTCCTACCCGGAAAATGTCAAGATAATACGTGTTCCGTGCAGCGGTGCGGTTGATCCACAACATATCATGGATGGACTGGATAATGGTGCCAGAGGCGTCCTCATCGGTGGATGTTATCCTGATGCATGCCACTATGCGAAGGGTAATTTCCGTGCCAAGTCACGTGAACAGGTTCTTAAATCGCTTTTAGACCTGATGGGATTTGACAAGAGAATTGTTAGATTAGAATGGATAGGTAAAGACGAAGCACATAAATTTGTGGAAATTGTCAAGGAAATGAATAAATAAATAATATTTTTGAAAGGAGGATTTAAATGGCGAAGCCTTCAGTCGCATTTTACTGGTGTGCATCGTGCGGCGGATGCGAAGAAGCCGTTGTCGATCTTGCAGAGGACATCTTAAAGGTTGTTGATGCAGTTGACATCAGGCTGTGGCCTGTAGCTTTGGACTTTAAACGTGCAGACGTTGAAGCAATGCAAGATAAGTCTATTGCGGTGAGTTTTATCAACGGAGCCATACGCACCAGCGAACAAGAAGAAATGGCTAAGTTGTTGCGGAAGAAATCACAAATCGTCATCGCTTTCGGTGCTTGTTCTCATCTCGGAGGTATCCCGGGTCTGGCTAATGTCGCAAACAAAAAAGAGATATTCGAAACGGCCTACAAATTGACCCACACAACTGCAAACCCCAAGGGTATTTATCCACAAACTGTCACTGAAACACCATATGGTAAACTGACTTTACCTGAGTTCTATGATACTGTAAAAACGCTCGGCCAGACCGTTGATGTTGATTATTACCTGCCAGGGTGTGCGCCGCCACCAGATCTCATCATGCAAGCAGTAACCGCGATACTCGAAGGTAAACTTCCACCCAAGGGATCAGTCCTCACAGTCGACAAAGCATTGTGCGAAACTTGTGACCGTAACAAATCGAAACCTGATAAATTGGCTATCAAAGATATCAAGAGGATATCGATGGTAAAGGCAGATCCAGAAAAGTGTTTTCTTGCTGATGGTATCATCTGTCTCGGTCCGGCAACAAGAGGTGGCTGTGGTGAACGCTGTATCAATGCGAATATGCCATGCCGTGGCTGTTTCGGACCAACCAAGGAAGTCAAGGATATGGGTGCGAAATTCCTCTCGAGTCTCGCCTCGATCATTGATATCGATGATGTCCAGGAAATAGAAAAGGTCGCTGAATCAGTTCTCGATCCGATAGGTCTATTCTATATGTATTCTTTACCAAGTTCGATTCTAAGAAGAAAGCAGGGGGTGTAGAATGGCATATAAAAAAATCACAATTGATCCGATCACTCGTTTAGAAGGACACGGCAAAATAGAGATCTTTCTCGACGAAAAAGGCGATGTAGCTCATGCCTGCATTCAAATACCTGAGCTGCGCGGCTATGAACGATTTGCCATTGGCCGCCTTGCTGAGGAAATGCCCCGTATCACGGAAACAATCTGTGGTGTTTGTCCAACTGCCCATCATACTGTTTCAGGAAAAACGCTTGATGACCTCTACGGTGTTGAACCACCACCAGCAGCAAGGAAAATAAGGGAATTCGTTTATAATGCATTCATGTTTGAGGATCATAACCTGCACTTCTATTTTCTCGGTGGACCTGATTTCATAGTCGGACCTGACGCACCAAAAGCAGAACGTAATATCCTCGGTGTTATCGGCAAAGTCGGTGTTGAAATCGGGAAAAAGGTCATTGATATTAGAAAGCGCGCAAGAAATATCATTCAGACAATGGGTGGTCGTGTTGTACATCCAGTCCACTGCTTACCGGGTGGCGTTTCAAAACCAATGACTAAAGAAATGCAGCAAGAATTCAAAAAGACAGCTGAAGATAGTGTCGAGTTTGCCAAGTTCAGTCTCAAGGCATTTGCAGATATTGTCCTTGCGAACAAGGCATATGTTGATCTCATTGTCGGCGAAATCTATAAGCATAAAACTTATTATATGGGTTTGGTTGATGACAATAATAAAATAAACTTCTATGATGGTTGGATTCGGGTTGTTGATCCAGAAGGCAGAGAATTCGCTAAGTTCAAAGTTAAGGACTATATCGACCATATTGCTGAAGGTGTGGAATCCTGGACCTATATTAAATTCCCCTACCTTAAGAATGTTGGCTGGAAAGGCTTTGTTGATGGTAAGGACAGCGGTGTCTATCGTGTTGCACCGCTGGGCCGTTTGAATGCCTCAGACGGTATGGCAACTCCACTCGCTCAAGAGTACTATGAGAAATTCTATGAGACATTGGGCGGAAAACCAGCGCACAATACCCTGGCAACACATTGGGCACGGTTGATTGAAGCTATGCAAGCAGCCGAAGCCATGGTAGAGCTCATTAATGATCCACAGATACTCGACCCGAATGTCCGCAATATGGACTTCCAGACGCCAAAACAAGGTATTGGCGTGATCGAAGCACCAAGAGGCACCTTGTTCCACCACTATGAAACTGATGAAAAGGGTGTTCTTACCAAGGCGAACCTGATTGTGGCGACGGTCAACAACTCAGCTGCTATCAATATGTCAGTCGAAAAGGTGGCAAGAAATCTGATCAAAGGCGGTAAGGTCAATGACGGACTCCTCAATATGGTAGAGATGGCTTTCCGCGCATACGATCCTTGTATGGCCTGTGCGACACACACGATCAATGGACACATCCCATTACAGGTAGATATTTACAATACTAATAAGGAAATCGTTAAATCATTGAGCACTGTTTAAGAAATAACAAAGAGATTACCTTTACTTTAAAGTAAAATAATATAGGTAATGGGAGGAGCTCAAAGCTCCTCCCATTGTTTTAGAATAATGTTGAAAAGCGTTATGAGCATTCATCCCCTATGAAAAAAATACTCATATATGGTATGGGCAATCCATTCCGCTGTGATGATACCATCGGTTTGAAAATCGCTGAAATACTGAAAGAAAAATGTCAGACTAAAAATGTTATCATAAAATCCGGCAGTATCGATGGTTTAGCCATGCTCGATGAAATAATGGGTTTTAACAAGGTGATATTGATCGATTCTATTAAGTCAGAAAGTGGAAAACCCGGTGATATCTTTAAAATTAAAATTGACCCATTGGAGACAAAGCCTTCACTCGTTGCCTCACACGGTATTGATTTTATATCAGCGTTAAGAATAGGTCTGCAATTCGGCTATAAAATGCCCGAGCAGATATTTGTCTACGCAGTAGAGATCAAGGACAATACTACATTCAGCGAAGACTGTACTGATAAAGTTTTAGCTAGCATACCCGAAGTTATACAAAATATTTTCAAGGAAATTGAATAATGGTCCGGGGATTTATTGAAACATCGCTCGTCGATTGGGATGGGAAAATTTCATCGGTGGTTTTCTTTGACAAATGCAATTTCATGTGCCCGTTCTGCCAGAACTGGGATCTCATCATTAACCCGAACAAATTTCCAATCATCGAATGGAAGTATATTGAAGAAAAATTACAGGCAAAAAAGGGATGGGTAGACGGTGTCGTTCTGACCGGCGGAGAACCATTATGTAATGAGCAAGAAGCCGTTCAGCTGTGTGAGAGAATAAAAGAACTCGACCTTCTTGTCAAAATTGATACAAATGGTGCATTCCCTGAAGTAATGCAAAGACTGATTGGAAATAAACTCATCGATTATATCGCAATGGACATAAAAGCACCATTAGATGAACGTTACAATATAGCGACTGGCAAGAAAACAGATCTTGAAAAAATCAAACAATCGATACAAGTACTGATGAAAGGAAATACTGATTATGAATTTCGAACAACATGTGTCCCCGGGATCATCAATGAAAATGCGATCCATCAAATAGGCAAGAATATCAAAGGTGCAAAAAAATGGGCTTTGCAAGCACATGTCCCTGACAATGCTTACAAGACTCTCTATCAGCAAAAACTTAGCCCAAAATATCACCAGCAGTTGAAAAAGTATTTTGAAATATCCAAAGAATACGTATCAAATACGATACTAAGAGCAAAAATATAGCTTGAGATCTGATATCATTGACTTCCAGTACATTTTAAATATACTTTTGCATGAAATTTTTAGATTGCATACAGGAGGAGGGATATTAAGATGGCTATGAAACCAGAAAAGCAATTAGATATTTTAAAAAGTAATGTTGCTGAGATCATTTCTGAAGAGGAACTTCTAAAGAAGCTCAAGAAAAGAAAACCACTGAGAGTAAAACTGGGGATCGATCCTTCAGGACCGGAGATTCACCTTGGTTTCAGTGTGGTGCTCAGGAAATTACGACAATTTCAAGACCTTGGGCATATCGCGATCATGGTCGTGGGAGACTTTACAGGTATGATCGGCGACCCGAGCGGTGTCTCTAAAACACGACCAAAACTCACCAAACAACAGATCAAAACATACATGGCAGAATACAAAGACCAGATTTACAGAATATTAGACCCCAAGAAAACCGAAATCACCTATAATAGCAAGTGGCTCGGCTCCTTAACCATGTATGATCTAGTGGAGCTTGCATCTATGTATACTGTCGCGCGTATTCTGGAAAGAGACGATTTTTCCCAGCGTCTCCGGGACGGTCAGCCGGTTTATATGCACGAAATTCTCTACCCGCTTTGCCAGGGTTATGATTCTGTATCGATCGAGGCAGATATCGAACTCGGCGGCACTGACCAGAAATTCAATCTCCTTGTCGGACGTGAGCTCATGCGTGAATTCAATATGGAACCTCAATGTGTAATTATGCTGCCGATACTTGAAGGAATTGACGGCGTGCGAAAGATGAGCAAGAGTTTTGGTAATTATATCGGCATCACTGAAACACCAAAACAGATGTTTGGTAAAGCCATGTCGATCCCGGATGAATTGATAACCAAATACTTTGAGCTCGTGACCGATGCTTTCCCGCATAAAATAGAAGAATATAAAATGGCTCTTCACGATGGCACTATCAACCCAAAAGATGTAAAATTCGACCTTGCTAAAACGATCGTGCGAATGTACCATTCACCTCAGATCGCACAAAAAGCTGCAGATGATTTTGAAAAGGTCTTCACTAAGAAAGAACTCCCCAAAGATATTAAGCAAATTAATGTAAAACAAAAAGAAATGAATATTGTCGATCTATTGGTCGAAACCGGTCTTATGGGTTCACGCGGTGAAGCCAAACGAAAGGTCAGGGAAGGCGCGATTGATGTCGATGGTAAACGCATAAAAGACATCAAACAAGTTGTGAAATTTACCAAACCAATAATCGTCCGAGCCGGTAAACATAAATTCTTAAAAATAACGAAAAAATAACTCATTCAGCCCGACCTCCACAGTTACACAATTGAACGATTGAACGATTGCACAATTGTACAACCATCGAACACGCTATTTTAGTTTTATTACCTTTTTTGAAATTATTTCATCGCCGGTATTGAGTTCGACAAAGTAGATGCCGGCTGGAAGTTTGTGGCCTATCTGATCTGTACCTGTCCAAATCACCGTAGAGTGTAATGCGTAAGGCGTAGTGCGAGGAAAAACAAATACCACCCTTCCGGTCGCATCGTATATCCTCAGCTCGATGCCTTCTGCATTGTACCCTATGCCCTTTGCCCTTAGCCCTATGCTAAAGTCGATCACGATCGATTTTATAAAAGGATTAGGGCTTATGTTTAATCTTGGCTCTTGGAACTTGGGTATTATAGCTTGTTCTTCTTCTATCCCCGTACGTATCAACCCGGTCGAGAATACCCAGCAGCGCACCGGGTTTTCTGTTTCCACACCCTCAGTGTTAACATAAGCTCCAGCATCCTTGTCTTCAATATAAGTAATAAATATTGAATCGGTTACTACTTTAGGACAAGCCGTCATATAACCCTCATCATAACAATAACCAGGACCAGCACCGGGCGAACGTGTATTAGTCAAATTCACATAATCTGACCAGGTAATGCCGTAATCAGTCGAATAAGCACCGTATAATTCACCATTGAAATACCCGGCGGCAGATACATCAGTCGTATCATCATTACCATGCCATAAACAATATAGAAAATTAGTTGACGTATCGAATACAACCTGTGGCTGATCAGCCGGCATATGCGAGGCGCCAAAGCTGCCAGCAGAGCCTTCAATCCACCAGCCACCCGGTTCATTGTAATGAATGCTCGGGCTATTTACTACAGTTATCGTATCATTGAACTCGTCCCAATGGAATATTTTTGAGGCTTGGTAATAACCAGCACTATCGACCTTTCTGCCAGCCCAGGCAATATGGAGATGGTCATTGTCATCAAATAACGCATTGGTACTACAGTAGGCACGCACTGAATCAAATGGCTGATAATTAGTAATATTCGTGTGCGGTCCCCAGTTAATTCCACCATCATCTGAGATCTTGTAAAAAACGTCATTGTCCAGCTGACCACCAGCAACACTATCTGTTATGAACTGAGTATGTACAAAAACAACTTTATTTGTATCACGTTTTTCTGAAGCCCGGACAAACTGCGATAACGTTGCACAAGAATCAAAACCAGCAATATATATCCATGTCACCCCTTCGTCTATACCCACATATAAATGGTGCATATTTCCACCATTATCACCCGTCGCTAAGATAAAGTTATTATTATTCGCGACTGCTATATATGGCCAAATATGGCAAGCTATAATAGGTGTTCCAGGTGTATTGGGCCATGCTCCACAGCCATTACCTGCATCTATGTCGATCCATGAATAATAACCGGCACCTGGATTGAAGTGGTAAGCAATAACTGTTCTCTGCATGGATGAATCAAGGTCTCGAGTTATATCCATTTGTCCATAGCCACTCCAGGAAGGCGTCGCTGGAATTTCACCATAGTATGCACCGTTAGAATAGCGAAAATTCCAGGCAATATAGCGATTAGTTCCACCTGCATCCATCTTCATCCAGACAATATGTGCCTGTCTTAAATCATCAACATCAATACGCTGACCGAAACTACCATTTGCCTGGAACTCATACCACGTGTAGCCGATTATATCACCGGGCGACTGCCTGCCACCAAAAAATGGCAAAGAAACATCAGGTGATCCAATACTCGTATTTGTAAAAGCTGGAGCAAAAGATATTGCAAGAAACATTGAACATACGATAAATACTTTACATGTTTTCATATATCCTCCCCTTTATATAAATGATACTATTAAGTTATGGATATGTCAAGACCCATCATCAAACATGGAATTGACTTCTATATATATATTACTATAATCTAAAAATGAAGGTTGATGTTGCTATCCCCCGCACAAAACTCGACTTCTTCACCTATGAAACTGATGAGACCCTCAATGTCGGCGATCTTGTTTTAGTCCCGCTGCGCAATAAATTAAAATACGGTATAGTTGTAAAGAGTAATTCCCAGCGTGAAATCGACCGCTTAAAAAAGGTAGAATCACTCGTCCATAAGAAATTCTTACCGCTCAATATGATAAAACTCTATAAATGGATGTCTGATTATTATATTGCTACGCTCGGTGAGGTTCTGCGCCTTGCTTTACCTGCGAAAATCCTGAAAACATACGCACTTGAATCAAAACCAAAGACCACTTATGAGTTTATTGAAACACCAACGCCAACTTATGCACAGAGTAATGCGGTCAAGGCAATATTGAATTCCATTGATAAGGGCTCGTTTGAAACCTTTCTACTCTACGGTATAACCGGTAGTGGCAAGACCGAGGTGTACTTACGGTGTGCTGAAAAAATTATAAAAACTGGTGGACGGGTGTTAGTCCTTGTCCCGGAAATCTCTATGACTCCACTATTATTTACGAGATTTCAGGAAAGGTTTAAAGACGATGTCATCACCATACATTCATCATTAACCATCAAAGAGCGACAGGATATCTGGTATGCTATTAGAAACGGTGAATACAAAGTAGTCATTGGACCGCGTTCTACTATATTCGTTCCTATCCCGGATTTAGAAATGATCGTAGTCGACGAAGAACACGACCGTTCATATAAAGAGCACGAAAGAATGCCTCGTTACAATGCGCGTGATGTGGCGGTGATGCGCGGTAGGTTTGAAAATATCACTGTCGTACTCGGCAGTGCGACACCGCAGATCGAATCCTATCATAATGCCGGAGTCGGTAAGTATAAATTATTGACCCTGAAAGAACGCATCGACAACAGGTCATTACCAGTAATAGAAATGATCGATCTGCGTAAAAAAACTAAAAGGTACATCACGCCTGAGCTTGAATCTGCTATTGAAAAAGCTTTGAATAATGACGAACAAATAATTCTATTTCTTAACCGTCGTGGTTTTGCACCAAGTATGATATGCCCGAATTGCGGCTATGTAGTCAAGTGTCCACACTGCAAACTACCTCTTGTTTATCATAAACCGGAAAAAGATGATAAGGGTTCTCTTTCCTGCCATATCTGCAAATACAAAGCTCATATAAGACATATATGCCCTAAATGCGCTCGTACTACATTACTCTATCGAGGAGCAGGAACACAACGGATAGAAGAACTCCTGGGTAAAATATTCAGGGATACTAATAAAAAGAATCAGATCCTCAGATTAGACCGGGATACAGCCAGAAAAAAAGGTCAAGCAGAAAAAATATATAATACATTCGAAAGCCGAAAGGCGAAAATTCTCCTTGGAACCCAGCTCGTTACCAAAGGCTTTGATTTCCCCGATGTCACGCTTGTGGGTATCCTCAATGCCGATGTCGTGCTCAATCTGCCGGACTTTCGGTCCAGTGAACAAACCTTTCAGATGCTCACTCAAGTTGCCGGAAGGTCCGGGCGAGGTAAAAAACCAGGCAGTGTTATCATGCAAACATACCATCCTGAACAGTATTCAATCCTCTTTAGCCAACTTCAAGATTACCCGAAGTTTTATGCATGCGAAATGAAAATCCGCAAAGAACTTAATTTTCCGCCTTTTTCAAAGCTCATTCTTTTAAGGTTAAGAGGAGAAAAAGAGAAAATAGTCGATGAGCAGGCAAAAAAATTATATAATATATTAAAAAGAATAAAAAATATCGAAGTATTCGGGCCAAACCGCTCATTCTATTATAAAATAAGAAAAAACTACCGGGTATTTATTATCTTAAGGGTTTCAAAAAATTTCAAGCATACGACTCTGAGATTTTTAAAAATGTATAAACCGCAAAATTGTATTCTGGAAGTAGATGCTGACCCACTCGAGGTTTTTTGAAAGAAAGTCCAATGGTTTAGGTTCGGTCGTTGGAATTTACGACTTAGAAAATAGATTTAACAATGATCTGAAAATCAGTGACGATCGATTGATTCCTCACATAATAAAGGTCATAATAATCTTTTTCTTGTTGGGTCAAAGCTTTTCTTTTTTCCTTGGTTTTAACCTGAACGAGCCCGGTTAGACCAGGTTTATATATGGGGTGGAACTCACTTGGTTTATACTTGGTTATCTCGGAACCGACGATGCTGAGCCGACCCGTGAAAACCGAATAATATAACGGGATGTTTTTAAGAAAGCCAATACCGCCTTTGAATGTATTGACTTCAATGGGCTTGCCAGCGTGACCAATGATCTTTTTTGACACTAATTTGCCGCCGTAAATAAAATTAAACAATACCAAAGGCAGCGTGATAAGAATAACAAAACCACTGAATAATATATCGAAAATCCTCTTTACTATGAGATCGAGTGTATCAGCAACGCCAGAAATATCGAGTAGATGTAGGGTATCTATTTCATCAACCGATGATTTAGCAACCAGGTATTCAAGTTCATGCGGTACGATCCTGAAATTTACACCGCTGCCTTGAGCGAGAATGATCGTCTCCAATATCTGTGCATTAGTCAAACGGTCAGATGAAAAAATCACTTCGTTGATATCCTCAACGCGTATGACATCCCGAACATTATCAATAGTCGCAAGCACTTCAGTACCATCGATCTGTTGACCAACTCTTTTTTCATCAAAATCCACAAATCCGCATATTTCAAATTGCATATCAGGACGTCTTTGCAGTTGTTTAAGAATCCTCTTGCCTTCCTTGCCGGCACCCACGATAATCGCCCGATTCATCTTTGCCAGAGGACCTTTTTTGGAAACCGGCCCGATAATTCTATAGAGTGTGCGCCATAGACTGAGTGTTGTAAGAATCAGCAAAAAAGAAATCAATACAACGACCCGTGAATAAGCAAACTGTCTGAAAAAATATGTGAATGTTGAGTTTACCAAAAGACCGACTATAGTACTCCATAAGATTGGCCTTAGATGGTATTTACCTTTGCGATGATAAGCACCAAACATGTAGATAAATACAAACCATATAAATATATATATCGGCATGATAATACTGAATCGCTCGACGGCATATTGTGGAAGCCATATTCTAATAGCTAAAAAACTACTTATAATAATAAGTACAAAATCTATCAGTGGTGAACTCAAGTTTTTCAGAATCCGCCAGAGGTAAGCGAAAAAGGCCCGCGTGAAGATACCAATAATCAATACCGTACGTAATAATGCTGAATAGTGACTCCTAAAATGCTTGTGCGTAAATATAAGCATTGCCGAATAAAAATTCGACACAAAACAAAATTCACTCTTTTTTGTGCTCTCACCTTTATAATGTATGGCCTTTGTTGCTGGAGTATAGAATATTTTCCAGCCCTGCTGTTTGATCTTATAGCATAGGTCAACGTCTTCACCATACATGAAATACTGTTCATCAAAATAATCAATAGCTTTGAGTACAGTTCTTCTTGCGAACACCAAAGACCCTGGGAGGACATCGATCTCACAATGGATATCCGGATCAAGATAGGTCATATTATAGCGTCCAAACAACCTGCTTTTGGGAAAAAATCGGCTTAAACCAAGTATTCTTGAGAATGCCACCCATGGCGTTGGAAAACTCCGTCGGCTTGCAATCTGATAAGAGCCATCAGGGTTTATTAATTTGCATCCCACTGCACCAGCATCCTGATGTTGTTCAAGGTAATCGTTGAGTACAAACAAGGTATCTTCCTGGATAAGTGTGTCGGGATTTAGTATGAGAACGTATTTGCCTTTTACCTTACGAAGCGCCTGGTTATTCGCTTTGGAAAATCCGAGGTTTTTTTTGTTCTCGATCAAATTAACATAAGGAAATCGTTTTTTTATCATCGCCGTGCTACCGTCGACTGAAGCATTATCAACAATATATATCTCCAGTTTAAGATCATGTTTAGCACGTTCGATAGCCATCAAGCATTGCTCGAGAAATGCCTTTACATTATAGTTTACTATGACTATTGATATGTCAAATTTCATTTGAAAAAAATTATAGGGGTTTTCCTATCAATGTCAACAACTCTCGGGAAAATCGCTCTGCATACACGAAAAATCCCCCTCTATTGCCTTCTCGATTCTGTAAAGATATATTCTCTGCTCAGGCACACTGGTTTGAGCTTCCCAATCATCAAATGTCCAGATATACGTAACTATCCGTGTACCAGGTTTCAGCTCCTTCATGAGCTTGGTTTTTAATCTATTATTCGTCGGTTTGAACAAAAACAATGTTATAACCGTTGCATTACTGATATCTTTCCTGAAAAAATTACCGAATTTCACACGTGCGCGCTTTATCTGACCTGATATAAGTATATTCATCCAGGAAAATAGAAATCGGAAAGGATCAGCTTCTATACCGACTGCACGGGCACGATAGATTCTGGCGGCATTTATAATTATCCTGCCGTCGCCGCTTCCCAGATCATATACGATATCTTTATCGCTGACCTGCGCGAGCTCGAGCATTCTATAGACAGTATTCATAGGTGTCGGGTCATATCCAGCACCAAGCAATAAGGTCCAGTATTTCCAGATCACGTATATGACAAAAACAATTCCGAGTATTACGAGAAATTTCATATTATTATCGCAACAAGAGGACGATTCAACTGAGCTAGTCGCAGGCTTGTCGCACAAATACTATTTCTTCAAATAGCGATCGACAAACTGTAAGATGAAATCCAACCTTTTTTCACGACGCCGTGGTGAGCCATGTCTTGATAAACCGTGAGGTTCTAATGGAAAGCGGAGCATTTCAACTTCTTTCTTCAGTATTTTCAGGGCTACATAAAGTTCTTCACCTTGACTGATCGGACAGCGATGATCCTGTTCGCTATGGATTATGAGGAGCGGCGTTTTTATCCTGTTTGCATATTTCAACGGCGACATATTCCAGTAGAACTGCAGGTTGTTCTTTTCCCATAAGTGGCCACGAAATTCCTTATGCAGAGAAAATCCGAAGTCGGTACTGAAAAAAGATATCATATTCACAACACTGCGCATGGTTACGGCAACTTTGAATACATCAGTGTGTCCGATCATCCAGTTGGTCATAAAACCACCGTAGCTGCCGCCCATAACGCCCATTTTGCGTTGATCAATATATTTACGTTTACTGAGCAAGCGCACGGCTTTCATGATGTCCTTTGTGTCCGGTATTCCCCATTGATTATGCAAATCTTTGGCGAATTTTTCGCCATAGCCAACACTGCCGTGTGGATTGCAATAGAATACAATATAGCCATTCGCGGCAAGCATCTGGAACTCATGGAACATCGAATTACCGTATGCAGCGTGCGGTCCACCGTGGATTTGGATAATCAGTGGGTATTTCTTTTTCTTATTAAAACGCGGTGGCTTGATCAACCAACCCTGAATCTTATCGCCCTTATCCCCTTTGAACAAGAAATCCTCAGGTTCGGAGATCCGATGGCTCCTGATGAAACTGCAATTAAGATCCGTCAACCGTTTAATCTTGCCGCTTTTAAGCAGATACAGATCACCGGGATTTAACGGATTACTGATCGCCATGACAAACGTATCCCGGCCATCATAATCATATGCATATACGACCTCTTTATCACCCCATAGTTTAATGATCTTTTTATTTTTAATGTCAATACCATATAGCTTTTGATCACCCTTATCTGCGATGTGACAATATACGAACCTGCTGTCTTTTGAGAACACTGGTGAAGTTTGAGCATAATGACCCATATCATCAACGATATAACCGGGTACTGTCCGATCGAGCGATTTTGTAAGGTTCACTGCTTTGCCCCCTTTAACTGAAACTCTCCAGAGGTACAAGGTTCGCCAACCAACAAACTGCTCCGGATAGGTGCGACCGATATAGACTATGCTCTTGCCGTCCGGTGAAAAAGTCGGTTGCCCTTTTGGGCCAGCTGGAGTTTTGATCCGCCTTTCTTTTTTCCCATTGATATCCACGATGTATATATCTTGATACAACAATTTTTCTTCGAATTGTATGTTTCGGTTTGTAATAAAAACAACATTCTTGCCGTCCGGTGAAACCTTGGGCTCATCATCACCATTCTTACCAGAAGTCAATTGCTTCATCTTGCCGGAATTTACGCTTACCCGCCAAATATGCATCTTTTCCTCTGGCAACATACCTGTGCCATCGAATTTGTACCACGCTTTCTTCACATAATGATATAATGGCGGCTTACCCTTTTCCGGCACTCTTTCTTTGTCTTCTTTTTTCTCGGCAAACTGGCACACAATATATTTACTATCCGGAGTCCACTCGTAACCACCGAACATCCCTTTTGCATCGGTCACTGCATATGCCTCACCGCCACTCACCGGAATCGTCCAAATATTTTGTTTAGGTTCATTCTTTATTATCTCGGTGCGAAGAAAAGATATATATTTACCATCGGGCGACCACTTTGGTAATTTAATATTCTTATTACCTCTAATAAAATGATGTATCTTGCCCTTTTCTGTTATCACATAGAGATTTGAGAAATACTTGTTTTTCTTACGATCCATCCACTCCACTGTATAGGCAACCTTTTTACCACAAGGAGACAGCGCAATCTCCCTTAAGAACTTGAGCTTACACAGATCTTGAGTACCGATTGGTTTTCTCTTCATTATTTTTCTCCTGTATCATTCACAACTACACCTGGTGCAGTATTACCAATTAGTCAAAATAGCATCAACCAATTTGTCCGCGGTCTTTTTTACCGCTTCTTCAATCGCTGCTTCTTCATCCGTTGAGAAAGCAGCCCAGTCCGAGATCGTCCCTTCCCAAAAAACTTCGTTCTTTATCCGGTCAAGACACCGTATTGAGTATTTTACGGTTATCTTATACTCGGTAACCGTTTGGTCGCTCGTATAGGTATGCGGGTCTTTTGAATAGCCGGAAACTTTCCCCTCAATAATAAGGTCGGCGCTATTCTCATCTGAAATACGCAATCCAGAACCACTGCGGAATGCATCAGTAACCGCATTTGTGGCGAGTTCATCAAGACCTGGTTTGAGCGTTCTGTTTTCAAACAGCTTGATATGTACTTTCTCAAAATGAGTCGGCAATAACGAACGGGTTGAATAACCACAACATTTAATAGTAAATAAGTAGGAACTAAGAACTAATAAGAAAGAAAAAATTCTCAGTTTTGTCATTTGAGTTCCTCTAATCTTTTTTGAGCTTCGATACCCCAGGTGTCTCCGGCGCCGCGTCTTTGAATAATCCCGTGGTAGATCTTCTTTGCTTCTTCCAACTCATCCATCAATTCAAAAGCGATACCGCTTTTGTATTCTGCAGTCGGTGTCCACATTTCATCGTCCGGAAAAAGATCAACGATACGCAGGTACTGGTATAAACCGTGAGAGAATTCCCCTTTAGCAATATGAGCCTCGGCCAACCAGTAGTAGAATTCGGGTGAGGGTTGTAATTTCGCAGCTTTGGATAAGTAAGAAACGGCTTCTCTTATATACCCGGATCGCAAGTAGCCATAACCGATCTCGAAAAGTACATCAACCTCATCATCTCCTGAAGTCATAGGTAAAATATTTTTCCCGGTTTTTATAATCATAGACCAGTTACCGTATTTTTTGTAGCATATCAGCTGATTCTGCAGTGCGTCCAAACGCAAATCATCATCTTTACTCGCCAGGTCATAGTAGAAAGCCGCAGAATCAAATTCGTGTTGTAGATACTTAATAGTTGCGATCTTAAACGCTGTTTTGGCGTAAATCTCATTCTCGTTCAGATCATCGATAAAGAACTGGAATCTGTAGAGTGCAGTATCTGCCTGACCTTTGGCAAAAGGTATTAATGCCCAGTTATAATAAATAATATCAGGTAATTGTTTGTCAGCTAAACTTATTAATGAATCATAGAGTACGGCGGCAGCTTTATACTTTTTACTTTCAATAAGGTTTTCTCCATAATGGTTCAAATAATTATAATCGGGTTCTAAGAGATATTGAGATAAAAGTGAATCCGCTCTATGTTTTTTCCCAATATGGACTAAACTGTGTGCATATATCCGAACAAGACCTGTGTCATTTTCAAACATATGAAGGTCTAATTTTGCAATACTCTCGTATTTACCTGCGGGGAAATAGTTTTTCAATAATTCCTTATATACGCGAGATATGAACGCTGAATCTGACGTAGCGTGTAAAAGATCCTCATATATAGCGATCGCATCAAAACCAAGTCTGGTCAGAGAGTTAGCCAGGATAAACCGATACATGGGGTGTTTGACATTGGCAAGGACAAGGTCCTTTGCAGCTGACTGATATTCTCCATCAGCATAGCTCTTCAAAGCCCGCACTTTCCGCGTGAAGCTTTGGGTATTCTTATAGATAAGATACGGCTTTATGACCACGTATGCTTCACTTATCCGGCTATTGCTTATGAGAAAATCACAATACAGTGAATCCAGAAAATAATAATTCCCCGAGGTATTCTGTAAAAATAAAAGACCCTCTTTGGTTATGGAATCTGGCATTATCGAGTCTATATTCACAGTATCAGGTAAACTGGTCATCACAGTATCTTGTCCAAGATGTTCAATTAATAGCCTTAGTTCTTCCTGGTCGTCTGGGACAATAAAGGGCTGAAAACTGAATTGCTCATCAAGTAATCTAGCTTTTTTATCAAATCCTGGAGTTATTATTAGCTTTTCTAAAATTTTTGGTAATTCGCGACGATCAAAAAGTTTGCTGAGCTTGGCATATCGATAAAGTAGATTCCCCTGGAGTTGTTTATGTTCTATTTTTTTATATGATTGAAAAGCACTGATCGTATCACCGATCTCCAGGCAAAATTCGGTGAGGTGTATCAGTCCTTTTGCTCCTTCGATCGATCCGTAGATTTCCATTATTTCATATGGATCATTAGTCATTTGAGCGCGGATTATTTTAACTGAATCGGTTTGAGTACATAAAGAGAGGATATAATCAGCTGACAAATATCTATTCTGCTGGAAAAGACCATAACCGATACGCTCATAAACTTTTGGGTCGTCGATCAAATAATCAAGGCGCTTGATATATTCAAGCGCAATACTGTATGCTTCTGCATCATTTAGATGCGTTAAAACAATATGTAATAATTCTTTACTGCGCCTGTCATGTTTGAAATCCTCTAAAAATCTATTAGCATGTGAAATCATATCTGCAAAATTACCCTGGATCTCATAAATTTTAGTTAGATAATAAACGGCATCTGGGATATGTTCATTAAATGGTTCATTGGCCAAGAGGTGGCTAAAATATATCTCAGCAAGCTTGTACTCACCATTTTGAAATGCCTGTTCGCCATGAAAAAAGTCATCAGTTTCACCTGAAGCAAAAACAAAGAAACATAAAGAGATTAAATATATCTTAGTTATTATTGATCGCGATTTCATCTAATGATTACCTCCAACAGTATTTTGCAATATTTTTTCAAGTTTTATCGCTGCATTATCCCAGGAGAATTTTCGTGCCCATTGCTGCGCTGCCTTTGAAAACTTATGCCATTTTATGTCGTCATCCATTAGCTCTATTATCCGGTCAGCAAACTTTTCAATGTCACCATAAGGGTATAAAAACCCGCTTTTACCATCTACTACCACCTCGCGTAGCCCGGGTGAATCAGCACAAACAACCGGCGTACTGCAGGACTGCGCTTCGATCGCAGTCAATCCCCAACCTTCTTTGACCGATGGCTGTACGATAACACGGGCAGTTGAATATATTCTATATTTCTCTTCTTCACTCACAAAACCGGTGAACTTTATATCGAGTTTAAGCTTCTGTGACAAATCCTCCAGCGCTTCTTTTACATCACCATCGCCAACGATAACTGCATCAACATCCCGTTGTTTTCTTATCTTTGCAACCGCTTTGATAAAATGATCAATCGACTTATATTTTTTAACTCGACCAACATAAGCAATGAGATTTTTTTGACGTTTAATCCCAGACAGACTGGGCTTTTGCGGTATCCCGCAATGAACAACATCTATCTTGTTATCTATACCAATTTCCCTTAAATCCTCTGCCGTACTTTCAGAAATAGATATAAAATTGGAACTCGGATAAAACCAGCGTATAACAATCTCTGTTAAAAAAACATAACTCGCAAAAATCGGGTTTGTTTCACGGTAGATAGCTTTGCGAAACAGATGCATGAGCATCGGTACGACCTTTTTGCGCGTAAAAAGCGGTGAATAAAATGGGATTTTATTCAGATCATCGACAATTATATCAATCTCGTGATGTCTGAGCAAACTGCGTAACGCATCTGGAACGAAAAAATTGAAATTTTCTCGGCGACCTATCCTGTAGATACTGAAACCATCAAGAATCTCGTGACGGGTCTGTCCCGGCGACCGGCTGACGAGAAGCTTCACCGTATGACCTCGTCTGATCAATCGTGAAAAAATCTCATAAAGATAAACTTCGGCGCCGCCGGCAAAAGGATTTTTCCAATCCTGCCAGTTTATAACGAGGATATTCATTTTAATATTTGAGTAATCTATATTATGTTTTTGCACGCCAGAAATTAAGCAGATCCTCAAGAGTTTTCTCGAATTTAAATGTTGGTTTCCATCCTGTAAGTTCGACAAATTTAGTCCCATTACCCACCAACGTGGGGATATCGACTTTTCTTATCTTTGAAGGATCTGTCTTTATCTCGAATTTTACCCGGGATAATTTTTTAAAGATCGACAAAGCCTGTTTGAGCGTGTACCCCTCATTTGAAGAGATATTGTAGATACTGCCGGTCTTAGCTTTTGTTATCGCCAATTTGTAACCGCCTATGATATCCTGGATATTCATAAATTCCCGCTTTGTATCACTATTACCCAATTCGATCAAAGGTGGTTTCGTGCCCTTTTCTATTTCCACTATCTGCGAGGCAATAGAAGGCAATACAAAATCCCTTGATTGACCTGGTCCGGTATGGGTAAAGGGTCTCAGGATCACAAAACCAATATCATCAATCGCATAGTCCTGACAGGCTAATTCAGCCGCATATTTACTGACCGCATAAGGGTTCTTCAGATCAATATCGGCTGTTTCGAGGATATTTTCGCCGCCGCCGTACAGCTCACAGGTCGAAACAAAGATGAATTCTGTTTTCTTCTTCATGGCTCTAACGGCTTCAAGAAGATTTACCGTTCCCATCAGATTTGTATTATAGGTAAGTGGCGGATTACGAAAAGATTTTGATACTGAACTGACTGCAGCAAGGTGAAAAACAATATCGGGCTGATACTCCTTGAGAACCTCTTTGGTCATATCAAGACTCATGATATCAAGAGGGACATAAGAACCCTCTTTTGGCATTAACAGTGGATACGAAGTCGCAACGACCTTATTAAGCCCTTCCTTTAGTGCCTTTATCAGATGTGAACCTACAAAACCTTCGCTGCCAGTAACAAGAATTGTCTTCATTTTATTTTGTTGCGCCAGTAATCCAATAGATCTGATAATGTTTGTTCAAACGGTATCAATGGTTTCCAACCCGTAGCTTTTTTAAATTTTTCTGCTGAGCCAACAAGTAATTCAACATCGGATGGCCTCATTCTCGATTTATCAGTCTCTATTTTAAGATTTACCTTTGATATCGTAATGAGTTTATCCAACATATCTTTTATCTTAATACCGACACCTGATGATATATTATAGACTTCGCCAGGTTCTCCTTTTGATAAAGACAAAGCATAAGCCCTGGTTACATCCCGCACGTCACAAAAATCGCGTACTGCATCCAGATTACCCACCTTGATAACTGGTTCGCGTTTGCCTTTCTCAATCTCGACAATCTGCCTGGCAAAATTCGAAGTCGCGAATACTGTCCCCCGACGTGGACCGGTGTGGTTAAAAGCACGTGTTCTAACAATGTTCATACCATAACTCTTGAAATATTGAAAACCTAAGAAATCCTGGGTCACCTTGCTCACACCATAGGGGCTGAGTGGTCTTAAAGGATTCGTTTCTTTTATCGGTAACTCATCTGAATAAACCAGACCATATTCTTCACTTGAACCAGCAATATGAATATACGAATCCAATTTTGTCGCTCTTACTGCTTCAAATACATTGAGCTCTCCTATGATATTAGTTGTGAGGGTTACTTCTGGGGCACGCCAGGAAAAAGGCACATAGCTCTGCGCTGCAAGATGGAATATCTGATCAGGTTTTACCTGCTCAATAACCGTGTTAACCGCAAAGGCGTCTTTTATATCACATTCTAAAAGATTTAGTTTCTCTTGAATGCCAACAATATTCTGTCGATCAGATCGCCATCTTATGGTTCCGTAAATTTCATGCTTCCCCTCGTTTAAAAAATATTCAGCGAGGTGGCTTCCAGCAAAACCGGAGATCCCGGTTATCAGTATCCTCATAAATTCTCCTTGAAATTTAATAAGAATGGTAAGTATCCAACGGGATCGACCGCTTTTTCGTGAAATCTCACTTCATAGTGTAAATGAGGAGAGGTCGATTTCCCGGTTGAACCGATAGTCCCGATGACTTTACCGCCAGCAACTCGGTCATTAGCTGATACATCGATCGAATTCAAATGTCCATAAAATGTAGAGTAGTTGACTGTATGATCTATGATAATGTAATTTCCGAATATTGAATCCCAACCTGCTACTTTGACAATACCTGAAGCAGCACTGACCACAGGTGAGAAGCGCGCTGCAGCAATATCGATCCCATTATGCTGGGGGCTAAAACTCCGCGATATTCTACCGGTTGTAGGCAAAAGTGAAGGGATATTCCCATCATTGGTTGAGATCATCTCCATCTTACTCGAATAATCATAGCTCACTGTATCAAGGTCAGGTTCAACTTCAGACGGTGTTTCTTCGATACCGAGCATCACTTGCAGTTTTTTATTATGCATTTCCGTCCGCTCGAGATTTTCCTTTATCTCCTGGAGTTTAGCAAACTCTTTCTCGATCTCTACATTTCGACGTTTTAGGATCACTGTTTCCAAAGCTTGATAATAGACCCGTGAGTAATTGATTACAATATACCCAAGAATAATAGCCACAATGAAAACTGATGCAGCTATTATTTTTAGCCACTTTTTTGAAATGAAAAAATATTTAGTACTGCCAAATTCAGTTGATGTTACGACAACGGAGTAACCTTTGTCCATATTTAACCCAGACCTTTCTCGCACACCATAACCAGTAGTTTTATTGTATTTTCAACATCGTTAAGATCACAGACCTCACTCGTTGAGTGGATATACCTTGTTGGGATAGATACAACACCGCTCGAGATACCTTCTTTGACCATCTGAACAACCGCTGCATCTGTCGTCCCCTGCTCGAGTATCTCGAGTTGGTAGGGAATCTTCGTTTCTTCACAAAAGGCAACCAGTTTGTCCTTGACGATCGGATTAGCCAAGAACATCTGGTCCTTGACTTTGATCGCTGTCCCATCACCGAGTCTTACCGCCATTTTACGCGACTCGGGCGTATCTCCGGTAAGGGTTATATCGACGGCGATCGCAAAATCCGGTGCGATACTGTAAGCTCCGGTCCGTGCGCCTCTCAAACCCACTTCTTCCTGTACAGTAAAGACAAAATACAGGTCACAAAAACTCTGTTTTATGCGTTTCATTGTCTCGATCAAACAATAACAGCCGATCCGGTCATCGAGTGCTTTTGACATCATTCGTTTATTCGTAATAACTGCTGTTTGCTGAAAAGAGGCGATGTCACCGATACAGACCTTTTTTTCTGCTTCTTTCCTATCCCCAACATTGATGTCGATAAATAAATTGTCGATACGCGGCGGCTTTGGTGTTTCGGGTTTTGTCTCGACCCCGATAATACCGACAGTACCGTTTTCAAAAATAATACGCTGACTGATTATGCGATCCAAGAATAAACCGCCGACATTGGTAAACCTTAAAAAACCCTTTTTATCGATGTGCGTAACGATCAAGCCTATTTCATCCATGTGGGCACAGAACATTATTTTAGGAATTTTTTCCTCTTTGTTTTTACCTCTGGATGCGGCTGGAATATAAGCGATTAGATTACCGAGACGATCCACTTCGGTACGCTCACAAAGACTATCGATTTCAGATTCTATTATCTTTCTAATATTATCTTCTCGACCAGCTGGTCCATAGGTATTACAGAGTTTTTTTGCTAATTCCATAAGTTTTCCTTTTTGTAAACATTTTCAATACTAAGGGTCAATAATCTGATGCCGGATTCTATATCCCTCTTTGATACGATCGACATGGGAGAATGTATATATCGCGCAGGCGTCTGAATAGCTGCGGTGCGCACGCCGATACGACTCAGATGGATCGGACCAGCATCCGTACCCCCGATCATCGGTTTTTTGATCTGGTAGGGTATATTATGCTCCTTTGCAGTATTTATTATCAGGGATACAAGTTGTTTATCGCATATGATCGAACGGTCTGCAATGGTTATTACCGGTCCTTTACCGATTTCGGGATATAGCGGGATATCTTTATCTGAAGGCCACTCACCTGAAGCTGTAGTGTCTATGGCAAATGCGATATCAGGACATACCCGGTATGCTACTATACCAGCACCGCGCAAACCTGCTTCCTCTTGAACAGTGAACGCACAATACAGAGGTAGATCAGTTTTCTTAAGCATTTGTATCAGTATATAGCAGCCAATACGGTCATCAAAAGCCTTACCAAAAATTGTCTCCCCATTTTCGCGGTATTCTGTGTCAAATGTACCCAAATCACCGACCATAACTAATTTATTTGCCTCCTCTTTAGAGGTAACACCGATATCTATGAAAAGGTCTTTTACTTTGGGCATCTTCTTCTTTTCATCATCTTTCATTTGATGGATCGGTTTTCGACCAATTACACCAGTAATGCCTTTATCTCCAATAATAACCCTTTTTGCCAGAATAACTTGGGGTAAAATACCGATTGTTGAAAATTTCAACAGCCCGGTCTTTTCAATACCAATAATCATGAAACCGACTTCATCCATATGAGCGGTCAGGAGTATCCGGGGCTTTTTTAACTCGCCTTTACGGACAATTAGATTGCCATATGGGTCTTCAACTATATCTTCAACGTCTTGTTCTATCTTACTTCTAATAAATGCCTTGATTCTTTTTTCGCCGCCGCTCACGCCGATGAATTCGCTAAGCTCTTTAAACATAGGCAAATTATAGCTAATAACCCATAATTGTCAACATGATAGTCCCCTTGACATCGCCGTTTTACACAGTAATATGAATATGGAGGTAATATGGTTCATTTAATGATATTCTCACTGCTTTTTGGCTATGTTTATGAGGACGCTGACAGCCTCATTGTACAAAATGACAGCCTGGTCATCTGCGGAAATCACCAGTACAATATTAAAGTTCATATATCTCAAGCCGGAAAACTGGAAATAAGACAATGGAGCGCAGCAGCAGACTCAACTGGATGGCTGCTTTTGAATGCACCATTAATACTCATTCAAGATTCTTCATCAATCAATGGTTCAAAAACTGGCTATATGGGTGGTAATAATACTCATCCTGACGGTTACGGTCCTGGATACGGTGAAGCCGGTGGTATAAGCGGTGGAGCTGGTGGTGGAGCAGGTTATGGTGGTAATGGTGGTAATGGCAGCGGTATACCTGGAATGGGAGGTAATCCATACGGCAACAATTCGGATACCTTAATTGAAATGGGGTCTGGTGGAGGCGCAGGGCGTTTGAGTGCTGTGGAAGGGTTTGGCGGTAATGGTGGTGCTAAGATCTCTTTACGGGGACAAAAAATTAATATAGATTCTTCATATATTGAAACAAATGGCGAAAATGGAGATAGTGCAGCTATAGTAGCCGGCGGTGGAGGTTCTGGCGGTGGTATTATGATCTGGGCTGACAGTACAGTGATCCATAACTCTGAAATTAATGCAAGTGGAGGGGAAGGCGGTCATGCAGATATTTATGGTGGTTATGGTGGTGGAGGTGCTGGTGGAGGACGCATAAAGATTTACTATACTACCTCGCTTGACACTTCTGATATTGTATTATCAGTACAAGGAGGTGCTGAAGGCACAGGTGGTTGGGGAAACGGTGAGCCCGGCACGCCTGGTTCTATACACATTGAACAAATCCTAGGCATACAAGAACATATATGTAGC
Organism: bacterium; assembly: GCA_049647165.1. Lineage (GTDB taxonomy): Bacteria > Hydrothermota > Tepidihabitantia > SM23-42 > SM23-42 > JAUVZL01. The sequence goes on along the minus strand of JBARXB010000014.1, from coordinate 63,191 downwards.
ACAGTAAAACGATTTTCTCTTCAATCAAATATCTTAAAAACCCACGCCTTTGTGAATATACCTAAACCACCATTACAACTTAATCTTTATGATGTAACCGGACGCATGATACGGGTTTTTAAACTGACAAAAAATACGAACCAGCTGTATCTGGGTGATCAGGCACAAGGCGTCTACTTTTTGCAGTCAGATTCCGGAGACTATACAGTTGAAAAAATCATATTATTGAAATAGATCATTCATACCTTGAATGTTAACGATCAAGTGTGCTAAATGCAAGCGCAAGTTGTTCAAGTATCTGAAGATCGGTAAAGGAAGGATTTTGCATTGTTGGAAGCAGCGTATCAAGAGTGACTATACAATACACGACGGTGATGTGATAAAATGCAAATGCGGTCAGGTCATCGGTATAGATCAGACAAAATGGATCAAGATGCATCAGAAATCCTTTGTCTATACCGGGACAAAACAGAATAAATAGCCAATCCAGGCTCTTTAACATTTCACTGCCAGTTAGACCATAATAAGAGAACTCATGAAATTTCGAGCTTTAAATATGATTTCACGACTTTATCTGCGATTTTATTACTATTATATTTTGCTTGATTTTCAAAGGAAAGTGAATATAATTCATAGACCTCTTAGAATAAATAAAAAGGTCAAATAATTCATCCCGAGTTTAATATATTTTTTGTTCAACATTAAAGAAAATTAAGGAGGTTAAAAAGATGGACGACGAGAAGAAGGGCTTTTTAAAGAAAAGATTGGGAGATGCAGGTTTTGAAAAACTGATGAGAATAGATAATCCCGGCTTGCATGAATTCATAGCAAAATACATTGAGCACTGTAGCCCGGAAAAAGTATTCATCTGCACTGATGCTCTAGAGGATATCAAATACGTCAGGGAATCAGCGGTCAATAAAGGTGAAGAGATCGTACTTGCAACTGAGGGACATACAATTCACTTTGATAATTATTATGACCAGGCGCGCGACAAGGCCCATACAGTTATTCTTTTGCCCAAAGGCAAGAAACTCGACAAATCAATTAGGACTGGCGACCGCGACCAAGGTCTTGTAGAGATCCACGAGATCATGAAAGATATAATGAAGGGTAAAGAACTCTTTGTGCGTTTCTTCTGCCTCGGTCCAACCAACTCAGAATTCTCACAACCAGTCATCCAATTAACCGATTCTGCATATGTTGCGCATAGTGAAGATATCCTTTATCGCCAGGGTTTTGAGGAATTTGTCAGGCAAGGGAAAGATGCTAAATTCTATAAAATCGTGCATTCGGCCGGTGAGCTTGACGAACGCAAAACCAGTAAGAATCTCGATAAGCGAAGGATATATATCGACCTCGAAGAAAATATTGTTTATAGTACCAATACGCAATACGGCGGTAATACTATCGGGTTGAAAAAATTATCGATGCGCCTTGCTATTCACCGCGGCTCAAAAGAAGGCTGGTTGACCGAACACATGCTGGTCATGGGTATTCACGGTCCAAATAATCGGATTACTTACTTTACTGGAGCTTTCCCGTCACTTTGCGGTAAGACATCGACCGCGATGCTCGATAACGAAACGATCGTCGGTGATGATATCGCATACTTAAGAAAAAAAGACCGCGAGGTAAGAGCAGTCAACGTGGAAAGCGGGATGTTCGGTATTATTATGGGTATCAATTCAAAAGACGATCCTATACAATGGAATGCTCTCAATACACCGGGTGAATTGATTTTTTCGAATATCCTGATGACCCCGGACAAAAAAGTCTACTGGATCGGTAAAGACGGTGAAGTTCCGGCTAAAGGTTCAAATCATTCAGGCCAGTGGCAGCCGGGTAAAAAAGACAAAGACGGCAATGAAATCACGCCCTCACACCGCAATGCCCGTTTTACCTTATCCTTGGAGAATCTGGAAAACCTCGACCCGACCCTGCACGATCCAAAAGGAGTCGTTGTTGGCGGTATGGTTTATGGTGGTAGAGATTCTGATACGTGGGTTCCGGTCGAAGAATCCCTCGATTGGACGCACGGCATCATTACCAAAGGTGCTTCTTTGGAATCTGAGACGACCGCGGCAACGTTGGGTAAAGAAGGCGTAAGGAAATTCAACCTCATGTCGAATCTCGATTTTCTTTCCGTCCAGATAACTAAATATATTGAAGCTAACCTTGAATTCGCAAAAGACCTCAAGACAACGCCGCGTATCTATTCAGTGAACTACTTTTTAAAAGGTAAAGATGGGAATTTCCTCAACGAAAAAAACGACAAAAAAGTATGGTACAAGTGGATGGAGCTGCGTGTTCACGAAGATGTTGAAGCTATTGAGACGCCGACCGGTCGAATCCCAAAATATGAAGACCTGAAACGATTATTCAAAGAAGTTCTCAATAAAGAATACAGTCTTGAAGATTATAATGAACAGTTTAAAGTGCGGATACCTGAGAGTCTTGCAAAAATAGATCGGATCAAAAAGGTCTATGAAACTGATGTCATGGATGCACCCAAGGTTTTGTTCGACACGCTCGAAGCTCAGAAACAAAGACTACTCGAAGCTCAGAAAAAATACGGCGACTATATAATACCAGATAAGCTCTAATAAATAACAGTACAAATATAACAAGGGGTCATGGTAAAACATGGCCCCTTTTTTTTATTCTAATTGACACCATTTGATATTCCTCTATAATGTAGATCCAAACAGGTCAAAGAGGAGGATAATGAAGACATCAAATAAGGATTTCAAACCGATAAAAAATTGGTTCGATAAAAGAATAATTAATACGGTCATTGAAGCGCTGCGCAAAAGAGCCTTTAATGCAAAGGTTTATAAAGATATCGCGTCGGTCAACCGATACCTTCTTAAAACAATACCAAGATCAGCCACGATCGGGATACCGGGTTCAGTAACGATCCGGGGATTGGGGATCATAGAAAAGCTCAGAAAACGAGGGAATAAAATATTCCAGCACTGGTACAGCGAACTCACTGAAAACACGGATAGAGACGCACGCCGACTCGAAGGTACCGCAGATTTCTATCTAACGAGTACCAATGCGATCACTACTGATGGTGATATCATAAATATCGATGGTATCGGCAACCGGGTTGCAGCGATGATCTATGGGCCTAAGAACGTGATAATCATCGCTGGCATCAATAAGATCGTCCGTTCTATTGATGAAGGTATTAAACGAAGTAAAAATATCGCCGGTGTGATGAATGCAAAAAGGGTCGGCGCTGAAACGCCGTGCGTTAAAACCGGTATCTGTATCGATTGCAAGACAAAGCGTCGGATCTGCCGGGTCATCTCGATCATCCAGTATCGACCCTGGCAAACAAATATATCGGTCATACTCATTACCGAGAATCTGGGGTTCTAAATGAAAGTCGGTTTTGTTCAGCTTAATCCAGTCTTTGGTGAAAAACAAAAAAACTTCACCGCTGTAGAGAAATTACTTAAAGGTATCGATGCCGAGCTCATTGTCCTGCCCGAGCTTTTTAATACCGGCTATACATTTCTCGATAAAACCGAGCTCGATAAATTCGCTGAACAGGTAACTGGTCCCACGTATGATTTTATGCTGAAATTAGCGCGTCAGCATAAATGTGCTTTTGCTTATGGCTTTGCGGAAAAAAACAATAGCACATTTTTCAATTCTGCTGCTCTGGTAACGCCGGATGGTTTAATCGGTGTCTATCGAAAATCCCATTTATATTTCGAGGAAAAAAATCTTTTCACACCCGGAGATACTGGTTTTCAACTACTTGAATACAAAAATATAAAATTGGGCTTATTAGTATGCTATGATTGGATATACCCGGAAGCAATGCGCACCCTGGCACTCAAAGGAGCACAAATAATACTCCATTGTGCGAATCTTGTTATGCCCTATTGCCCAGAGGCACATAAAACCAGAGCGCTCGAAAACGGAGTCTTTATTATCATGGCAAATCGTACAGGTGAGGAAAAACGCGGCGAACGGTCATATAAATTTATCGGACAGAGTGAAATCGTCGGACCGCGTGGTAAAATTCTTTACCGCGCCCAAGATGAAGAATGTGTTCATGTTATTGATATTGACCCCGGACTGGCGCTCGATAAAAAGATGAACGAGTATAATGATATAATGAAAGACCGTCGGGATGACCTTTATTTCAAATAGCTGACCGCTATTTTCTCTTATTTGGCCCGATAAACCTGTCCTGAATATCATAGAAGGATCGTGCTACTACAATAATGAAAAGAAATGTAGTTGCGACATTCATGCCTGTCCTGAATTCATTGAAGGGGCGCGTATTTATATATTTTATCTATTGATTATCCATCATATATTCGAGTCGTTGAATAAGACCGGGGTTAACTTCATAACCGAGTGCCCTCGACTTGATAACATCTTCTAAAGCCTTTTTATACTCACCTATAGAATAATATGCTATCGCCCGATTATAGTAACCTTTTGCATAATCCGGAGCGATGCGTACTGCTTCGGTAAAATCAGCGACCGCCTGCTTATGTTGTTCAAGCCGACCATAGATCATACCTCGATTATTAAAAGCCAGCGCATAAGTTGGGTCAATACGCACGGCTTCAGTAAAATCATCGATCGCCCTTTGATATTGATCGACCCGGCCATATGTCAAACCCCGGTTATTATAGGCTTTAGCCGCTTTTGGATTCAATCCAATAGCTTTGCTATAATCAGCTATAGCTCTATGATAATCTACTTTTGCATCGTAAGCATTTGCGCGATTATAATAAGCAGTTGAATATTCACTATCCATATCAAGAGCGTTATTAAAATCTTTTATTGCTTTTTCATATTGTTTTTTTTCATAAAAGGCAAGACCACGGTTATTAAATGCTACTGGACTGGGATATTTGCTTAAAGCATCTTCCCATAATGTCATGTCGTTCTTCCACACTTTGCACCTTTGCCAGGTAAGGATGGAAAAAATTGCCAGTACTGAAATCAATATTAATAATAAAATATGTTTATGAAATTTCAAATCGATACTTTTCTTTTTATAAAGGTAATAAAACCCGGCTGCGATCAAGAAGCTTATCCCTATCGACGGTATATAGGTATAGCGATCTGCCGCGATGGCGTCACCGGCAAGAGGTATGATACCGATGACCGTCACTATATTGAACAAGAAAAAAGCACTGCCAAAAAGAATTTTTCTTGAGCGTTTACCTACGTAGCTCGCCAAAATTATTAAACCGATAACGATGAGTGGAGAAACATAAAATATCATAGGCAGGGTACTGCCCGATAGATTCGGGTATGGATAAATAGCCGACAGTCTTACCGGCAGCACGAGCTTAAGCAGATAAAATAAGATATTGCAGCAGGCGATGAAGATCGTACCGGGAAAAGTAACTAAGGGCTCGACCCGGCGCGCGATAGAAGGGAATTGAGCAAAGACAGCAAGTAGACCAAAGGCAAGGGCTATCAGAAAATAGGGTATTTTTTCAAAGATTAATTTTTTATTGAACCGACGCTTCAAGTAATAATCAAACAGCAAGACTACAAGGGGCAAGGCAACTGCCATGCCCTTTGATAAAGCCGAGAGAATAAACATGATAATTGAAATACAGTAATCCCTGACTTTTGCGGTCTTCTGGTAAAACAAATAAAATATCAGGGCACCTAAAAAGAATAATGAAAAGAGAACATCTTTACGCTCGGTTACCCAAGCGACAGATTCAACACGCAAAGGATGGAGACCAAATAATAAGGCGGTTATCAAAGATATCCCGATATTCTTGGTAAGCAGGAATATCATGAAAAAAACCAGCAAACAGTTAATTATATGGATGGCAAGATTCGTCATGTGAAAAAGAAGAGGATTGAGGTCTGCGACCTGGTATTCAAGGGCAAAAGACAAAAGGGTCAGAGGGATATAAGTTGAAATATAATAGGATGTGAAATAATGACCGATATTATGCCATGATAGCTCCCGGATCGTCATATTCTCAGTCACTAACACATTATCATCCCAATTAGTGAAACCATTTTGCAGCGAGGGCAGAAATACGATCAGAACTGACAATATAATGACGACTATCGGCAGAATAATATTCGGTGTCTTCTTTGCTTTAACCTTACTTTTATCTCTCAAATGAAACCTCTCTAAGAAATCAGGATTTTTTCAGTAAATTTTCGACAACTTTTAAACCGGTTTCCAATGTATAATCCTGAACCCCGGTATTAGTATGGTAACCTGAGGTTTTTGTCGTACGCTGTCTGATCACAATTACATCGACCTCGCTCGTCTTTTTACGTTCCACGACGAGTTTATCGAACGACTGCTTGCCAAATTTTTTCAGTATATCGAAGGAGTGCTTGGCGATAAGAACAACATAAAAATAAGGGTATGGACGACCCTTTACTGAATTAATTGATATCTGTCCTTGCAGTCCGATGAAATCCTTTGGTGCATCCTTGAATCCGATCATGAGTCGTGCATCATTAGGGAATGAACCTTCTTTACTTTCACCGACTTCAAGGTAGGGAATCGCCTGGGCTTGAGGATACTTTTTAATAAACGTTGACTCGAGCATGCGTTTTACAATCTCTGCTTTGATATCCAGCGCGCTGGGCATCCAGGCACTTTTGCGTCCGCTAAAAGCCAGGCCTCCAAACAGTATTATCGCATTTACAATAGTCGCCAGAAATGCAAGGTTTAAACGAACGAGTAATGAGATCAGTGGTAAACCAAAAGAAAACCCAAAGATGAACAAGATCACCACACCGATGAGACATCCGGCATCTTTGCTGCGAAACTTTTTTATGCGTTTACACTGTTGGAGAACCTGGTCGATCTTTGCTGGGGTTACCTCTTGCCAGGTCAGCTTCTTTGCGCTGACTCGCTTTACTGATATACCTCTTAGAAAATTCAGAATGAGACAAGCGATGATAAAGGGCAGTCCAGCGAGTATATTTCTTGTGGTGAGTTGTAATAAAAATCCGACGCCGACTAAAAGTACCGATACTAAAATCCGTGACCGTGGGCTTATCTGATTGAATACAAGATATGATCTATGCTCGGTCATCGAGCTCCTCTTTACCTCGAGCCGCCCAGTACAAAGGACATGCTCCCTTGCAGATATCAAACTCAAGACATTCATGGCACTCATCCGGAGCATACTCGATATTCTTGAAAAAACTTAATACTGGAGACTGCCATATATCCTGGAAACTCCTTTTCAAAAGTGAGGCCACAGGTTTTCGCCACGAGGAACAGGGGATAATATTACCCATCGGATCAAGGCTCAATAATCCGGTGATCGCCGCACAGGATTTATTGCCAAACCCGTACGCGACCGGGTTGAATTTGCACATCGGTACTGGTGAATACCACAGGAATTTTATTCCTTCCTGGTCGGCGCGTCGTTTTAGTTCGAGTACATGATCGCCGATCTCTGAATACGAAACCCAGATATCTTTTCTGTTGCGCGCTGCACCGCACGGGATGAGCAGATTCATTGACAGTCGATCCAAACCGATACTCTTTATGAATAATAGAATATCCGCAAGTTCATCGATATTGTTGCGCGAAACTGTCGTATTAGTATGGACTGGAATACCTGCTTTTTGTAGTAATTTAATCCCTTTAACGGTCGCGGTAAATGACCCGGTAACCCCGGTTATCCTGTCATGTATATCAGGATTTGGTCCTTCGATACTGACCTGGGAACTCGATAGACCGGCCGTTTTAAGCTCTGTTACGATATTTTTGTCGAGGAGTGTACCATTGGTAATGAGGTTAGTCCAGAGGCCAAGATTAGAAGCATAATCAACGAGACCCCCGATATCCTGGCGCAACAGCGGTTCGCCACCGGTGAAACTGACCGAAGGTACCTTTGCTTCTTTGAATATCTTAAAAAGTACCTTTTTCATATCGCTGGTCTTTAATTCATTATAATCACGGTCACCGACATAGCAGAAATCGCATTTTAAATTACATCGATAAGTTACTGCGATCTCTGACAGTACCGGATATTCAGTGAATGCGCCCTTGAATTCATAATAAGATATAGCCTGACGGTGTTCATCCTCGCGCAAACAACCGCTCACTGCTGCTCTTAGATCACAGAAGAAATAATGCAGCTGTTGTCTTCTTTCTGGATGATCACCGACAATACTAAGAAACTCATCGATCGAATGACCTTTAAAGAGAAACTCAAGCGTGCTAACACCAGCATCATTGAGCTTATACGCCTGGTTGGGTATTAAAATCAAAAGCTTGTCGATCTCGCGGACATAGACATAGGGTTTAATTTTTTCAACAAACTCATCAACCCATTTGATATCAAAAGCCGTATTCGTATTTCGTAATTCGTACTCGTTGATTTGGAATTTGTCTCGATTTATCATATTATTTTTTTGTTGCATAGGAAAATCGAGGATCCCGCGCTGCGGGAGAATTTGAAATTTTAGGTATTTTATCTCTTATGTATTTAGGTATTTTGATATTTAGGTATTTAGGCATTTTTTAGTGCGCTCCCCCGCTCACACAGGCCGAATGGCATGCTGAGTGACAGGCCGAATGGCATGCTGAGTGGCAAGCTGAGTGACATGCTGAGTGACAAGCATCATGACAGGCAGTATGCACATAACAGGCACTGTGGCAGGCGTCCGAAGCAACAAAGGCTGAATAGCTCTTGATCGGTTCTCCGTAGACAATAAAAGCAGATTCTGTTTCATTGAAATATCTCTGTCTGGCAAATGAGCGCCCTGACAGATAATCATAATACTCAGACTTGCTGTATTCTGAATCGATTTCTGGAGAGTGACTTCCTATTTTTTCCTCATAATATAGCTTTGTCGCCTTGAGATCACAATCCCATGATTTTGCAGATATCTTTTCCACAACCTGGGTTATCAAAGATTTAAGACCAGCTTCATCTAAAGTTCCATCTGATCTCACCGCATCAAGAAAACCTGCTTCATAATACCGCAATCCAGTTGGTCTTTTAAGAACTTCTATCTTCATGGGCTGGTGTGAAGTGATCTTTAGCAGACCGCTGTCCTGCAGTTTATTGGCTAATATGGTCAGTACCTTATTGACCGGATAATCGAGCAATAATGCGGCTTCAATAAGATCAAGTTTTGCGACCTTGCCAGATTTACGGAAAGTAGCTACTTCAAGCTTTGGCGGTACCCAGTCATCACGGAGCCACTTGAGACTGGCAACATCGCTGTATGCTCCTTTTATTTGTTTTGCTTTTTTATTATTGAAGAATATATAGGGCACGACATACAGTATCATCCAGAGAACTTCGAATGGAAAAGAGAATCTCTTCTGCGGCTCCGGTGTGATCTCAATAGTGCCGAACTTCTCGCTTTTGAAATACTCAGCCGGCACATATTGTTGGATAAGTATTTTTTCTTTGGTATTCGTATTATTTTTATGGATACGAATGGTGAAGAAATTTTCACCTTGATACGGCTGACCATAGTATGAGAGTAAATAATTTTCGTTCATGAATTTCTCAGTACGGAAACCGTAATCATCGGGATCAACATCTTTACCCGGGACGGTTATTGGATAGTAGACATAGACAGTATAGTGTTCAAGCGGCTCATCCCACTGACTCGGTGCCCAATGAAAGACAACGAGATCACCAAACTCGCTCGTCGTTTTAGCGAGATTACCGCTTTTACCCAGGTCGCCGCCAAAATGGAAAATATATGTTATTTCACCCGGACCAAATCTCTTACCGTGGGCGAGGACTATATCGTATTGATTACCGAGGTCTTTTATCTCAAGTGGGTATCTTCTACCAGATTCATCGATCGCATAGGCATCATCAAAATCAAAATAAGGATCGACCGTTTGTTCCTGAAAATAAAATCCGCTCATAGTACCAGAATGTACATTCCAACGGACTTTATATACAAAATCCGCTCGACCATCTTGCCACAATGACACATCAACCTCAACCCAACGCAGGTCAGTAGATAAAGACAGCAGTGTTAGTATAAGAAAACTACACATCATAATTTAGTGATATAATCGTAGAATTCTTTGACTACGAGCTATTGAATTACAAATGTCAAATATCAAATTCAAAATGAAATCCTAATATCAAAATCAAAATAATAAATCAAACCCCAATGTTCAAGGTGGAATTTTGATTTTTGGAATTTGTCATCCATCCACGCCCATCGCAGATGGGCGGAATTCATTTGACATTTATCATTTGGCATTTGGCGTTATTAAATATCATTCTTTTGATGCTTCGATACGGGCTCTTAAAAGATCAGCCTGTGCTGCAATAAATGATGCATATGCCTCTTTTGCTTCTGACCATTTGGTCTCATCCGGGAATGAACTCACGATCCCCTGCCAAACAACCCTGTATACTTTTTCAAGGACATCTTTACTCGTTCCTTTACCAGTATATTCGAACTCGGCAATGACCGGAACCGGTTGAAATACCGGATTTGGACCAGCGACGATATCGGTTTGAGCACCGAGAAAAACAACTCCCATCTCCTCGATCACGTCAAGGTGGACCTTAACCGCACTGAGCACTGAAGCGATCGAAAAATCTGCTGTGGAGAATTTAATTCGCAGGATTTTATCCTTGATTTCACCATAAGGCAAGTTCATGCATACCTCCTTTTCATCTATTTTACATAAATTTCTACATAAGTCAATTGTGTGGGGAGTAATTTATGTAAGTTTTATCTGAATCTCACAGATGAATTTTCAATACGCAATAATTTTATGGGTATACGCTGTTTTTCTATCGCGTACAAAATATACGCCACTCGCTGGAGCAGTCCAGTACAACTCGAAAGTTTTTATTTCATGGACCGCGCGTCCGACAATATCATAGATACAAATTTGGGGGTTTGAGTCAAAGGTCGTAATATAGAAAATACGCGGTGCAACCTGTTTCACGGTTATCGAACTAAGATCGAATTCACTGTAGAAAATATCGAGTACACCCAAGGGTCGTAGATTGACCTGTTTCAATGCCTCGATGCTGTCGCCGGCAGTATTTTTGAGAACTAATCTAAGCTCGTAGGTACCGGGCGCTAAGCCCACGGTATTCCAATTACCGAGCGTATCGTCACGCACCTCAACAAAATGTGTATCTTCTATCGATATCCATGTTGATTCACCGAGCTCGTGAAAGAAAAGCCGGTAAAAGGAAAAATCCAGCGGGTTATATGGACCTTTATCTATCCAAGCCGCCCCGACAACGCCTACAGTATCATCAGTATGTGCATTGCTCGGTGCGGCAATCCCGGCAACGAACACGATCGCCGTATCAGAAGGTATCGGTTCTTCGGGAAACTGCGTATTAACAAGAACCAATATCGAAGAACCCGTAGCCCATATGTTACCCCAGGGCATAGAACAGTATCCGAGCAGGCATACACCGTGCTCCTTGGTTATTACATCGGCAAAAATACTCGATAAAAAAACTATAACGAATGCTTGTGAACTCGCCTCTATATGACCACCCGTGCCATCACAAAAAGCGTTTTGAATGAGGGTATAACTATTACCAAACCCGCACAGTTCACCGAAAATAGAACTCGAAAGATCGACATGTGAAGTATCATCAGGATACAAATTCCATGTCTGCACTGATGTATTTATCAAATGGTAGTTCCTGTCTGGTACTGGTAGTGTATAATCATTATAAAAAAGACCATTGACCAGACCGGAAATCGTAAAACTGTCTATACCCTCAAACATAAGACCAGTAACCCTTAAATCAGAATCCTGGACTGTTACATCGCATCCTCTTAATGGTATTGTCGCCCACATGCAATCGGTCGAACTGTCGATCTCGGCGTGATAACCAATACCGCTGATATTACTGAGGGTTGAATCAAAATAAAACCCATAAACAGTATCTCCATCAGGAAATGATATATCGACGCTTGAATTATCTTCACAAAAATACCAGGTGAGAAGCTCGTCAACATGTTTGAATTCCGCATGACAATTATCAATAAACAGCCATTCACCGGTAATGCCGACATTATCAAGAAAAACCGAGGCATTATGCGCTACTCCTGCAGTTATCCAATCTTCATTGATAACCTCGTTGAATGTCAATGTACTAGCACCGGCCACGCTTATACTGAACGGAAAACCGCTAAAGCTCGTTGTCGAATTACTTATCGATAAATCTGCAGTATCGGTCACATAGATAATGCGATGATAGATATAAGCCTGGATAAAATTTAAAATACTCGAATCGATGGTCGCCTTAGCATGATTAACCATGATGATATTGCCAGCAAGATTGAAATCAGCGTTGTGCACCATGAGTACACCATCATTGATGATAATTATATCGCCTTCATTATAGAAATAGCCACTGACCGATAAGGTTTCTGCAGGTGTATCACCGATGACGATATCTGCACGGTGGAAATCTTGTTTCATGGACCTTGGCCTGGGTACGCAGCACCACATTGGGACAGAACCAGAATAAACCGAAGCTGGACTTTCAATTCTTGTATTGTAAACAGGTCTCATAATATCCATTGCATGATCAAGGGTAATCTGATCAATATTGAAAAACTGCATAAAAATAAATAATAACATTTCTTCTCCTCTAAAAATATATCGTTCTCATTATAATTTTATAAATGGGATTATCTGCTTGAGTACCTTGTCACCGATACCTTTGACATTTTTCAAATCCTCAATTTTTTTAAAGTCACCATGTTTTTCCCGGTAGGCCACTATGCGGTCAGCAAGAGCAGGACCGATCCCGGGAAGTACTTCCAACTCTTCAATCCAGACACTGTTAATCGGTATCTTTATGGCCATTTCTTCTGCGATAATGGAAGTACTCCTCTTTACCTGTTCTCTTTTAATATAACTGATGATATTGAGAATAATCAGGAATATAACAAGAACAACGAGAACTATGCTTTCTTTCTTATTCACCTGGTGCAAACTCTGGATAGACGATTCTTAAAGCAAATTGATACATAGTTTCCAGACTCTCCTTACTGCACTTATCCATAGTATCATCAGCTGAATCCCAATAAGGGTAGTCAAAATCAATGATATCAATAGCTCTGATCCCGTATTTGATAAGCGAATAATGGTCGTCAATAATATAGTATTTTATTGCCGGCATAAAAACAGTGGGTGCCACTTCCATACCGATACGCCATATGGAATCCACGAGTCCTGGAAAAAATGTTGCCGAGTGGCCTTCCTGAAAAATTTGCAGATCTTTATCGCCGATCATATCGAGAATAAGTATGAATGAATAATTATCAATGCATTTTGAAGCAAAATAGTTGGACCCGAGTAAAGCTGCCTTATCAACATCTTCACCATCAAAGAAAATTATATCCACCGTCATTTCTGAAGGATTGAGCACCAATGTATCGATCAAGCTCAATAATACCGCAACACCCGATCCCCCATCGTTCGCACCCGGACAACCAATATCTGAATCCCAGTGTGCTGCGATACCGATCCTTGTCTTGTTACCAGGAAACCTCTTATATATATTGTAGAACCATGAGCCGCGGGCATAGAACGAATCTACGACAGGACTGTCGATTTTTCCGATAATATAATCCCGGGCTTTTTCATGTCCTGGAGTTCCAGGTACACGCTCCCCAATACGACAAAAATCCACAAAGTGATCGTACGGTGAAAGAGCAGCTAATGATCGAGGAATAGTAAATAAAAATAGCAATCCGCCCAAGAGGATTACCGACAACCGGTTTTTGGATCTGTTTAACATATTAGTAAAACCTTCGCATTAAAAGTTAATATTCACCCAGGCGTTCAGACCTACCCTTCTTGTATTCTGGTCACTATTCATATCGTCATTTTGTGAATAGTCGAAATTGGCACCGCCGGTCACTGATGAAGAGAAGTTGTATGATAATCCAATGTTTGAACTCAAGGTACTTGTATTCGTCGCGGGTACGATAAGGTCGGCGAAATAATTTGTTGTGCGGTTGTAATTTACACTCAAATTTACAGAAAGGTTAGAAGAGAATTTTACACCCTTAAGCAGCGGTAAATTTATCCCGCCCGGGGCGCTGAAAGTGTAGGCAAAACTCACTGACCCACCGCGTGTTACCATTTTTGATTGTACCGGCGTTGCACCACCTGCATACTCATTGCTATTTGTCTTCGAGTAATTTGCTTCCAGAGTAGTGGATATCCCTTTGATCCAACTTGCTTGCCAACTCGCCAATGGCGATAAATTCAAGGTCTTGGAATCTGAAACCAATTCGCCAGTCAGGGAATCCGCTGTTACGTCATAGCGCTTTTCATATGTTTGACCAAAATTCGTTAACAGCGATGAATTACGGCACCATTTTTTCAAAAATGGAAGGGACTCAAGTCTCAAAATACGGACACTCAGATTCGGATATGATACATTTTCTGTTCTGGTTTGCCCACCGCCATAAGTATAAGTTCGGTTGACCGAACCATTATAACTGCCATTAGCACTGATAAATTTATAACTCATACCGGATGATAAACCATAGGTATCTGTGAAACCCCGTCCCGGGAAACTCCCCGGGGCAACATTTTCAGGTGGGATTGAATCCACTAATCCCCACTGGTAATTGATAACCGGCCTTGATTTAACATTGAGATAATTAGAGCTGCGCTGACGGCGATAATTGAATTGCACATTCTGGATGTAGCTGGCTAATTTTTCGACTTGTTTAGCGAGCCATCCTGGTGAACCTGAAGCATAAAGTGAGTCTTTGGTCTCATCCCTCAATCTTGTGAAAAGTCTAATTATCGTACCGATATTAACTGCACCGTCTACACCATAAGCGCCAGTATTCGACGCATTGCGTAAATCCTGGTCCTGCCGTATCTCAAAACGATAATCTTCAGTATAAGATGAGTTGAATGAGAAACGAGGTGTAATAATTTTTAAATTTGGGGAAATAGATGCATTAAAATTCTGTGTACGACCGACTTCCTCACCATATCTCTTGCTGGCAAATACTGAATCACGGTTCTGGGTGAATGTATAATCCGCATTGATAATAGAATGAGGTGCATATGCTACTGAAAACGTCGGCGTTAAGGTTTTCCGATGCTGAGCGCCACCGATCGATGGTTCAAAAGGATCATCAAGGTTCGAACGATGATAGGATTTGACCATATTGTCCGTATACAAAGCAGTAATGCTGATATTCTTTGGCAGCGGAAAGAATTTCTGGCTGAGTACCTTAAAACTCAACATTGGAGCCAATGCATAAGAACCCCGGTAAGTCATATTACCCGACGTATCAGCACTGAGTGCCGCACGTGAGAAAGTTTGGTTGCGGGTGTGATCAAACGTGAGCCGATCTACCGTATATCTTAAGAACCAGTTCTTTGATTGCGACTTGGAAATGCTTACCGCATATGCTTGCATTATTGTCTTTGACTTTTGTTCTTCGCGGTCAACACCTTCAAGTTCAACGTCATCAGAAAAGTAAGAAAATCGGGGTTCCAGTGTAGTGTTCCGGTAACTCATGCTGACTGGAACTCTGAAGTACCAATCCGTTGGTAAGAATTTATCCATTGAGATATTCCCGCTTACCGCATATCCCCGACCCGCACTCGTCGTCGAAATATCTTTGGACTCAGATAACCTCTTGAAACGCCCATTTGATTCATCGTATGAGAAATTCAACGATGCAAGATCAGCAAAAGTGATCGAACCATTACCGCGAAATATTCTGCCAATCTCTGTTTTCGGTGTTTTAAGCTTGATATCATTGAACCAGATCGTATCGTTAAGTAATGTAAGATATTGGTTGGTAATCCTTACTTCAAAAAACTGGTTATGTGACAATGAAGGATTACCTACAACCGTGTAAGTTGAGTCACTGACTGTATCAATATCCGGGTCTCGATCATGCTTCAGGTCAATGAAATTCTGCATAGCGACTTTGAAGAGCCGATAATCATTCAACCCCAAATTACCATTGTCATACTCAGATGTGTATTCATAATAGTTTAAGCTGTCACTTCCTATTCGAATAGATAAAAGAGGATTGGTATTGTGTGCATTCATATAAAAGGTCAGTGTATCATATGCTCGGTAATCTTCGTTCTCATCGGTCCTGCGCTGCGCAATGCAGGTATTCCCCTGACCGATATTTTCCAATAAAAACTCCAGACCTCCCTCAGTTTTTTCCTGTCCAAATGGATCATATTCCTCGATATACGGTGATCTATAGTAGGAATGAGTCTTAGTATTGACCGGTCTAAGGCTGAAAATCTCATTTCTTGGCGCAGCAACACCAATAATACCTTTATTCTTCCAGCGGCTACCGGTTGCACTCAATTTATATATCATCAATGTTTCTGTATTAGCAAAACCATTGAACCAGATCCTAACGTATTTAATATCGTGCCAGTCCGGCTGCCCCGTGATCGTATCTCTTTCTGTAGAATCTTTAATTGAAACACGAAACATCTTCCATCCATTTATCAATCCCGCATTATTTACATAGCGCGCGGAAGTCGTGTCATCAAGATCTATTGAATAGCTGAAATAGCGATTTTTGGTATTTAAATTGCCGTCCCGGTCAAGATCTTCAGTATCCCATAGTTTGTTCCCTTCAGTACCATTCGTGCCACCGGTATAATCATAAATTTCATAATCATCATTACCGTCATCATCTGCACCCGGTACATAATCATCGTCGCTCGCATATACGTTATCAAGACCAGTGTCTTCATTCAATTGATTCCAGACATTATTATTGTCCCTGTCTTCATCATCAAATACCTGGTAACCGACAATTTCACCGCTTTCATTACGGCGCAGCTGGTCTTCGCTTATTTCTTGCGCAAAATCAACATGAATAATACCGCCACTGCCTTTGATTATCAATTCCAGATTCTCAATATCATCAAAATCCTCACTATAGATATATTGCGTTAAACCGCCAAATGATGAATCGTGATCTGGATGAAAAACCATCTTCAAGACATCAGCTGCTTCATTCGGATCTAATGGGTCTTCATATATATCATCGGTCTGAAGATTCTCATCATCGCGTAGATTATGCCAGATTATTCTGTTCTGGACAAAATTGACCGTATCCTGGTCGATCGGTTTTGAACATAGCGACCAGGAGATTCTGGAAACTGAAAAATCATTGCTGAGCACGGTCGATGATTCCAGGTCGTCCAGAAACACTTCTCCTTTGGCATTGAGGTTAGAAAAAGAATACGCACCTTCAACATTGACAATTGAACGCGAAGGGGTCTCGGTTTCAATAAAAGGTAACCAATCAACAACCTTGGTCACCAACGGAAGTTCCTGCGGGTAGGATAAGTCTGCTTCCCACACCATCCTGTTAAATGGTTCTTCTTTTAGCCGGACATGTTCCATGGGATACGATTCAGTGCGGTAGAAGAAAGATGACCCGAGCATGGCATCACCAAAGGGTCGCAAAGTACCACGTACTCCAACAAGAGATTTTTCTGCAGCTGAAAAGAATGGCGAGTACTCTACTTTGATCCTTACCTTTTGCGTCGGTAATATTGTCTTTCTGAATTCGAGTATACCAGTATCATAGTCGACGTGATAATCCTTTTCTGCTTCCTGCACAATATCATCGATATATACCGTTACTGTTTCTACATTCTCGGGCAATGTGTAAACGGCTTTTGCCTGAACCGTCTTCTTATATAAATAGTATTTGCCGAGTCCGTCCATATATGGATCTGTATAAATTTCAGGATCAGGATTATCAAGTACACTCGAGGCAAAGGGCATACTATCCGGAAAAATGAGCAGACCCCGACCCTGGAAAAAACTAACGTTCTCATCGACCAGATTATCGCCATTATTGTCGAGACCGAGGAGCTGGAGATAAGATACACCATCCTGGTTATCTTGATGTTCACCACCAGACGTTATATAGTAGATTCGAAGCGAATCGAGTTTGGAACCCGGTGATACGATCTGGTAATAATTCTTTTTTTCATAATTCCAGGTATAGGACAGGGTATCGAGGACATCCGGACAGATCAACTTAAGCTGCATCGTATCGCTTTGTATGGAATCCGTTATAATACCGACGGTATCATACTGCCCCAGGTTATTTATCTTTACGTACCATACCCCGAGTACCTGATTCTCCGGTAATTGGTAGTTTAACTCTATAATATTTGAACCCGGGACACGTAAATAATCACTAAGTCCCTCCCGTACCAGGGTGAACGAGCCGCTTTGGCGATTCGTTTGAATAATTGTATCATCCGGGATATTATCATCGTTTATATCGAGGTAAGCATTGGCAAAGAACGTGATACCCTGGTTATCATTCTGGTTATCATTATCATCGACATAAACCTCGAGTTTAACAATAGAATCATAAGTCCCTATGTGAAAGAACCGGCGACGTTCATAATACTTTGCCCAGGTTGTATCATACTGCGCCTGTGCTGATCCCTCAATTTCAATCTCCTTAGTCTGGGTTTGTTCTTTCGAAGCGATCGCAACGATATCCAAAGGTCCTAATTTAGCTGAAGATTTGATCCCAAAAAGACCGCGGTGTGAAGGGATATCACCAGTATATGTAGTGGCAGGAATAGATAACTGGGTATCCCCACCTTCGATCTCCTGAATGATCTCATCTTCATGACCTCGGTATGTTACCGTAATCTTATTCTCTGATTCATTCACCCTTTCTGAATTATGGTCGATAAAAACACGCATCCGGTCACCAACCTCACCGTCGAGTTTTATCGACATCTCTTGCTTCATCTCAAGTTCAGGGAGCCAGGAGAATTTTTGTTCGGGCAGGTTTGAAATAAACGTTTCACTGCCGCCGAGCGTGATCTTTACATGACCTCCGACATCGAGTTTCCCGGTTTCTCCCATGAAATCACTAAAACCACCTTTTGGCAGAGGGATCTCAAACGTGCCAAAAAGACCTTGACTCGAATAACCGCCCTGTTGAACCAAACTTCTTTTAAGCTCACCCAATAGCCTTTCACGATTGTGTTCCCTAAGACCGACACCAAGGTATTTATCAACGCTTACGACACTATCTATACCGATGAATTCACCCTGGTAAAAACGCGCATAGATCAAAAAAGACCCGTCGGCATCGAGAAAAATCTGTGTTTCATACGGTGTGGATAATTGTGAAAACAAAATAAGTGAAAGAACTAAATTCATATAAAAGAAGTGATTCTGTCGGCAATACCCTTGGCATTGAGCCCAGTTATATCCAAAAGGATATCTCTGGAACCATGCTCAATAAAATTATCCGGAAGACCTATACAGTAAACTTTTACTGGTGCTTTAGTAGTTGAGCAGTATTCCATAATCGCGCTGCCAAAACCTCCACTGAGCATATTCTCTTCGACCGTCACGATCGTATGAACAGTGCTCTGTAATTTCTGCAGCATTTCGCTGTCTATCGGTTTGATAAAACGGCCATTGATCATCATTGGACTAATACCCTTTTTCTTCAAGATGTCATGAGCGCCGAGTGCTTCTTTGACCATCGAACCGACCGCGATAACTGCGATATCCCGACCTTTTTTAAGAACTTCCCATTTACCAATGGGCAAAGTTTGAGGAACATTTTCCTCAACCGGCGTACAAACACCTCGGGGATAGCGTATTGCAAATGGATGTTTACGTTCAGTCACTGCGGTTCTGAGCATCGCAACCAATTCACTACCATCTTTAGGTGCTCCGATGATTATATTAGGTATACATCTGAAATATGAGAGGTCAAATGGACCGTGGTGGGTCGGACCGTCCTGACCGACCAAACCAGCACGGTCAACCGCAAAGATAACCGGTAAATCCTGCAAACATACATCATGAATCACCTGATCATAGGCACGTTGAAGAAATGTCGAGTAGATCGCACATATCGGTATATATCCTTCCATAGCAAGGGCAGCGGCCATAGTGACGGCATGTTGTTCGGTGATACCAACATCAAAGAAGCGTTCGGGGATTTCTTCACGAAATCTCTTCAAACCAGTGCCCAGACACATCCCGGCAGTTATCGCAACGATCTTCTTATTTCTCTTGGCCAAATCCACTACGGTATCACCAAATATTGATGTCCATGATTGCGCACTGCTTTTCACTTTACCGGTCTTCGAACAGTAAGGGCCAATGCCGTGAAACGCTTCAGGGTATTTTTCCGCGGCTTCAAAGCCCTTACCTTTTTTTGTCACGACATGGATAATCTTCGGACCTTTCATCTCTTTTACACGCTCAAAAGTATCGATCATTTCTCCCAACCTGTGCCCGTTGAGCGGTCCAATATATCTAAACCCAAGCTCCTCAAAGATCACAGCAGGTGCATAAAGACCTTTTAAACCTTCTTGCAAGAGCTTAGCAAGGTTCCTACTGCGATCTCTTATATAGGGCGGGAATTTACCAAAAAATTTCCACAGGTCGTCGCGAAAACGATTGTACGTACGCGTTGTAATGACTCTTGTCAGATATTGCGACAAGGCACCGACTGTGTCGCCGATCGAACGCTCATTATCGTTCAATATCACAATAACATCTTTCTTTAAATGACCTAAATGATTGAGTGCTTCAAAAGCAATACCCGCGCCCAAAGACCCGTCACCGATGACACTTATGATCTGGAAATTATCACCCTTGAGATCTCTTGCCAGCACAAAGCCGGCAGCAGCAGATAAGGAAGTTGATGAATGCCCGGTGTCGAAAACATCATATTTTGATTCTTTCCGTTTGGGGAAACCACTGATGCCTTTATATGTCCTTATCGTGTGGAATTTCGAATAACGACCGGTTATAAGTTTCTGAGCATAAGTCTGATGACCTACATCCCAGATAATTTTATCTACATCAGCATCAAATGCCCGGTATAATGCTATGGTTAATTCTACCACACCGAGTGAAGGCGCAACATGACCGCCGGTCTGAGCACATGTATTGATTATTTTTTCCCTGATCTCTCGGGCAAGTACATGCAGTTGCTCGAGGGTTAGACCCTTAAGGTCATTAGGGCCTTTGATACTTTTTAAGATAGCCATAGAACACCATATATGTCAGGAAACATGATCTTAGAATGTTCGATGCAGGATGAAGTCAGTAATCATATTGAAGACATTAAACCTTTCGCCAAGTCCCGAAAACTTCTGATTAGCGAGTTCAGCATATCGTCGAGCACGGAACATAGCACCATCTAAACCATACACGGCAGGTGCGGTCAACTTACCTGCCGCAAAATCTTTACCGGGCGTCTTGCCCAACTTTTCTTTTTCACCAACTACATCAAGAATATCATCAGTGTATTGAAAAAGCATACCCATGTATATACCAGCTGCATATAGATCATTTATCAAAGGAGCTGGTGCCTGAGCCATAATTGCACCGCATTTTACGGAAACAGCAATGAATTTTGCGGTTTTATTAAAATGAATACGTCTCAAAGATATCGGATTGGGCGACATTTCTTTGCTAATATCAAGGGTTTGACCATAGACTACGCCTTTTGGACCGACTACCTCGCTTACCGCTTGTATTACCATGAGTTTTTCTTTAACTAACCCATTACCCTGGGCAAAAAGCTCAAAAGCCTGGGCAAATAAACCATCACCCGAAAGTATAGCCATGGCTTCACCGAATTTCTTATGTGCAGCAGCTTTTCCTCTTCTAAAGTCATCATCATCCATTGCCGGCAGATCATCATGTATCAATGAGTACGTATGTATCAACTCAAGTCCGCAGGCGATCGGCATGATCTGCTCAGTATCTTTGCCACCATTAGCTTCATAACTGGTAATGGCAAGAATAGGTCTTATTCTCTTACCGCCACCAATTGAATAGTACATGATATCAAAAAAGGCGTTTATGTCAGAGAAGTATTTTTTAAGTGCGCGATCAACAGGTACCTTTTTTTTCGTTAAGTATTTAACTACATCCATAACAGTCATAAATCCAGCATAATTTTAATGGAAATTGCCTATTTGTCAATACGCAGATAAGGAAAACAGAACTCGGTTGGTATAATTTGCGATATTGAAGGTTTTTGCCGTTTAAATAATAAAATCATACGGATATTCTACTTGTTTTAGTGACATTGTCAAGGTTATTATCAGTTGAACCAGGGTTGACTTACAAAGTTTGTTTGTTATAATGAGGAGAATGACTGATTCAGACGACAGGAAATTTCCTATCTTTACTCAAAAAAGGATTTCCTTTCTCATTATTTTAGTTGGTATTATCTTAAGGCTTGCTCAGTATATATTCAATCGCTCGCTAACTGAAGGTGAAGCTGCACTCGCCTTGAATATAATACAACGCTCATATGCACAATTGCTTAAGCCCCTGGACTATGTTCAGGCTGCCCCGGTTGGCTTTTTATTATTACAGAAATTCGTCAGTAATCTCTTTGGAACAAACGAATATGCACTACGTCTTTTTCCTTTAATCGCAGGGATCGGTGCTTTATTCTTGTTTTATGAGATAGCCAAGAAAACCCTAAGCAAACAATCACTTATTATCGGACTCATCCTTTTTGCCGTTGGCGACCACCTGATATATTTTACTTCAGAAGTAAAACAATATTCTAGTGATGTTCTGGTCGCTCTTTTACTTATCTGGCTGGCGATATTCGTATTCAACAAGAAATTTGATACCAGATATGTATTACTCTTCGGTTTTATCGGTGGGTTATGTCTTTGGTTTTCACATCCCGCTCTCTTTGTATTAGGTGCAGGTCTTGTCACCATGTATCTTTATGTACTGCGCAAGCGTTCATATAGTAAAATACCCACTCTGGTATTTGCTACGATCTTTGGTTTAGGCAGCTTCATTATTAATTACATTGTCACATTGAACGACCTCAGTCAAAGTGAAACCCTGATGACCTTTTGGCAAAATAGTTTCATGCCTTTACCACCGACTTCATTGGCTGATTTTAAATGGTTTGGTTATGTCTTTTTACGTACTTTTAAATTCCCGGTTGGGCTCTCTCCATATGAACTGTTTTTAGCGGTCCTGGCGTTTTTCTGGGGGTGTTTCCTCATGTATAAATATAAAACAAGATACCTCCTGCTCATTATTTTACCGATATGTTTAGCTCTGCTTGCATCAGGTTTAGGCCGTTACCCTTTTGAAGGTAGGCTCCTGCTCTTTCTGACACCCTTCATGATCCTCATTATTGCTCAAGGCATCAGTGATATCCAGCTAAAATTAAAGAGCAGATCGAATTTCCTTGGGCTTGCCCTTGTGTTTATCCTGCTTGTTCAACCAGTATTGCTGGCCGGTTATCGCTTGATCCGACCGCGTGCTCCAGAAGAACTCCGCAGCACTTTGGATTATGTCGAAGCGAACTGGCAGAAGGAAGATATGATATATGTTTATTATGCTTCGCTCAATGCATTTCTTTACTACCAGAACAGATACGATTTTCAAAACCAGTATGTCTGCGGTATTGAATCCCGCTCACGGTGGACTAAATACTACCTGGATCTCTCACGATTAAAAGGTAATAAAAGAGTCTGGTTTGTCTTTTCGCATATCGCAACAGGGCACGGGGTCGACGAAAAAAGACTAATCAAGTCCTATCTCGATCTTTTGGGAGAACAACTCGCTGCGTTCCAGGCGCCAGGCAGTGCAGCCTATTTGTATGACATGACTGCTGATCAACTTCTTGATCGCCCTGAGTAAAACAGCCGTTTTTCAGCGCTGTAGAATGATCTTACCTACAACATTTTTCGTAAATGTTGAAAGCCTGTAAAAATATATGCCGGCCGGGACGCGGCAGCCATCATTATCTCGACCGTGCCACCAGATTTCATGCTGCCCGGAAACTTGCTGACCATTGACCAGTCGTTTGATCTCACGACCTGAAATATCGTATATATGTAACTCGACACTGGAATGATCGACAAGATAATAATTTATGCATACCAAAGCGCGCGCCGGATTCGGATAGACAAATGGTTCTAATCCGAGATCTGACTTTGTACCAGCAGATATACCGACATCGAACGCCCAGCGGAACATACCAGCATCCTGGGTACCACAATATAAATAATCTGCTGGATCTACACCGAGTGATGTAACATTATTATCAAGGAGGCTATCATTCATGACCAACCAGGACCCCCCGCCTGAAGTGCTTTTATACACACCGCTTATCGTACCGGCATAAACAATATCCGGGTTATCAGGATCAACGAGCACTGATGAGACACCAGAACACCCAGTGTTCACCCAGCTTATGCCACTGTTGGTTGATTTAAAGACACCATTCGGTGTCGCGGCATAGATCGTGCTTGTCAATACCGGGTTAATATCTATGTCATAGATAAAACCGCTGATTCCACTCGTGGCAGCTGACCAGGAACCACCGCTATTCGTTGTTTTATACAATCCAGGATCACCGCCTGCATAAACAATATTCGGATCAATCGGATCAACGGCCAGTCCATAAGTATAACCAGATGCAGCGACTGAATAGCGTGTCCAGGTTGCACCACTATTTGTAGTTTTGGAAACGCTCATCCCACCAAACTGACCACCGCTCCAGAATACTGAATTATTGTTTGGATCAGCAACGAGTGCGCCGCCATCCGTATAATAACTATCAAGGGAATCCCAGACGGACCCGCCGTCTGTGCTCCTGTAGAGCTCAGCGTTACCTCAGCCTATTCCCTCAAGACCATATACAATATCGGGATTGGAATTGTGGACTGCGAATTCACAGATCGTGCCACACTCAAGCGGTGTTGGCAGCAAAGACCAATCGTTGCCGCTATCTGTTGTCTTGAAAACACCGACCCCTTCGAATTCTGTATAGATAACTGAGGGTGATGATGGGGCAAGAGCGAAATTGGTAATTGATGCCATGGTCATACCGTAGTTAGAATCAAACCAATGAGTACCGCTGTTTGTCGTCTTGAATATCCCGACATTATCTGCCGTGTAAACGACTGAACCCTGAGTTTGACTCGCGGCCAGGTCTCTTGAGTACTTGTAATGACCGCCATACCCGGTACCGCCCTGAAACCATGTCGCTCCTGAATTTGTCGTTTTATATATGATCGTATCGGTGCCCGCATAGGCGGTATTTGGCTCAGCCTGGCTCGTAACGATCCTCGACACGAAATTTCCTGAATTTACGCATGACCATGAACCACCGCTATCCGTGGTCCTATAAATGTCACCATAATAAGAGCCTGCATAAGCAATACTGGAGTTCGTTGGATGTACAGCCAAAGAATAGATATACATACAGGAAGATGAAATGCCAGAAGACGCATCCGTGAAGCTCGCACCACTATTCGTTGATTTGTATATCTTGGGGAAATATCCTGCATTATAATAAGAACCTCCGACATAAATATTGTTCGGATTTGAATTATCTACAGCAACGCAATATGCGCTACCATTATAGGTTGCATGAAGGGGCAGGGTCGACCAGTCGACGCCACCATTAGTACTTTTGAAAAAGGCCATGACATTATAACTACCTGAAAGTGTTTGACCAGCAGCGCATACAGTAGCTGGTGAACCAGGGTGTATTACCAGACCATAGATAATTCCATTCGAAACAGAGTAACTGTTCCAGATTGCACCTCCATCAGTTGTCTTATAAACGCACATACTGCCGCCAGCATAAGCAATATCCGGATCGACAGGGTCAACCGTAAGACAGTAAACATAACCTGATATTGACCCCTGTTCAGACCATGATGCACTGCCATTATCTGAATGATAAACTAATGCAGGAAATGAGTAAGAAGTAGTATATATTATATCTTCATTCGATGGTGCGATCGCTACGCAGCGCAATGGACCACCAAAAGGTCCAATCGATACCCAGGCACCATATGCCGAAGATATCATCACCAATAAAAATGATATACTGGAAACCTTTTTCATAGCCATACCTCCTCTTTACTATACTTAAGTATAGTAATAAGTGATAATCTGTCAATAGTCAAACCCCTACTTGTCCCTATGGTTTATGGGTTAAACCCAATTGAGTTTACGGTATTCCTCATATATTTTTGTAATGATACGCTTCGGTGCGGGAAAATCCCTCACCCATTTTATGGACTGACGCCGTTTATTTATTCTCAGCGTCTTATTGATCAATAACTCATGAAGTACATCCTCGAAATTCTGGACAGTTGCATTGACAAAAGGATGTCCACAAAGGAGGTCCTCGTATTCATCAGGGATCTCTGTTATCGTCGGGATACCCAAAGCCAGGAACTCGAGCCCGCTTCGACCATAACCAGTACCTGCATAGTTACCGATCTGATCGATACCGATATCACAGGTTCTCTTTAGTTCCATGCACCGCTTGTTGGAAACACCCTCGATAAGGAGAAATTCAAAATTGACCTTTTTCTTCAAGCTATTTATCGATTTAATAATATCTGCTGTACCTTTAGCTGACCGTCGGGTCGGAGAATGCCCGATTCTCAATACTTGATTCTCGTGTGTTCTGGGCGTAATGTGATCAGCTTCATATGGTATCGGCACGAATACCAATGTTGGATCTATCTTTGTATGGTCTAATTCTGAAGTAAACCTCAATTGAGCAAAGTTACGTAAATATGGATTCATCCCCCATTTTCTCAATTCACTGCCAAAAAAATGAGTCACAATTCGTTTCTTCTTGAGTTTTTTTAAAATGCGATCGCCAAATATGAACGGTAAGTCACCATCAAAATGGTAGATATTAAATCCACCAAGGTCAAAACGCCGCCATGACCTTTGTAATCTATTGAGCCATATCATATCTCTCGTTCTGAAGAACATTCTCTGCCAGAAATCTTCTCCTTTAATCCTCAGTTTCAATTCATGCTCGAGCACATTGACACTCTGTCGTCCGGTCATCCGACGAATAGTCCTTATCAAACCTGAATTTAAAAGAGGATAATTCAGCATTATCCCATTAGGAAACCCCAGGCATGAAGGTGTCAATGTTGCTAAGGTTCCGTTATGGCCAAAGAAACTATGGCTGCGACTCAATAGACCGGGCACATCCTGAAAATTTTCAAAAGAAAGATGGAGAATTTTCATTTCGGCGTGCTTTTTCTCTTAAAAACCTGTCTAAGCTGAACTCTGGAAAGCTTCCATAACTTCTTTAATTTCCCCTTATCCGTAACCTTGTTCAAACCGAGCTTGAATCCCTGCCAGCCGCTGAATCTTTTTCGATATATTCTGAGTGCAATCTTTTCAAGTTCGGCAAAACCGAGCCGGGGTTGGAGGAGTAATGGTACGCTCCTTGTTTGGAGTATCGCTGCTAACCTTTTATCATCATACGGCAAACTCCAACTAAAATCATCCGGCAGATATCCGTTTTCAATCGCATATTCTTCTAAATAAGTACCAGGGTAGATCCTGACACCAGCACCACTCGCGACGGTAGTGATCTTCCCGGCATTCTTATCGATAAAATCGAAAGTCCTGTTGACATCCGCCATGGTTTCTCCGATGTGGCCGAAAGAGAAAAAGACCTTTGTCTTCAGCCCGATTTCA
Organism: bacterium; assembly: GCA_049647165.1. Lineage (GTDB taxonomy): Bacteria > Hydrothermota > Tepidihabitantia > SM23-42 > SM23-42 > JAUVZL01. Next base: position 35,682 of record JBARXB010000014.1, on the reverse strand, counting down.
GCGCACCAATCAAGCAGTTCTTGAGCCTGTTCAACAGTGAACCCTTTGCGCATATGGTTCAAGACATTTTGACTCGCGGATTCGATGCCAAAATTCACATAATAGCATCCGGCATTCATCATCTTCTCAAGTATTTCTTGGTCAACTGTACCTACTCGTATCTCACACTCCCAGGGAAAATCAAGTTGTCGTCGTCTGATCTCATCGCACAGACTATCAACATGTTGTCGATACATGGTTAAGGTACTGTCGAAAAATTTTATCCCCTCATAATCATACTTGTCGAATAATAACTCAATATCATCTAATATACGTACTGCTGAGTGCATGGTTACACGGTGATCAAACATGCGGCTGGCTGAACAAAAACTGCAACGCGCCCGACAACCACGCGAGGTGATCGTTGAGATACCTCGTTTATCAATGAATTCCATATTGAGCATGTACTTACCCATATCGAGCAAATGATATGCTGGCATGGGCAGGTCATCGAGTGACCTTATGCGCTCAATCGATGGATTTTTCCGGGTCTTGTCGTGATCACGAAAGGTTATGCCGCGAACTTTGCTCAGGTTTTTCTTCCTGGTCAACGCATCAAGCAATTGAACAATAACAAACTCGCCCTCACCGCGTACCACATAATCGATATGCGGAATATTCTGCAGCGTTTCAATGTCGGTAAATGTAGCATGAACACCACCGTAAATAGTGATAATTGCACTATTGAATTCCTTTATTTCTTTTGCTAAATGAAATGATTCAAAACGGGTATGCGTTGTTCCTGAAATCCCGACGAACTTGGGTTTGTGTTGTTCCAACCATGGTTTGAGCCCATCATCTGCCACCTCAAGGTCCAGTATCTTCGCTGAATAACCATGTTTCTCAAGATTGGCAGCCATATATGCCAATCCAAGAGGAGGCATCCTTTCAAAAAAGTGAGTTTTTTCTTTTGGATTTATAAACAGAATATCAACCATTGCTCAAAAAAGAACTGAACATGAAATACACAATGACGACAGGTTATCAACTAAATGATATCTTGATCGCTTCATTGAGCAGCGTCTCTTGATAACCCAATAGCTCTTTGGACTTTATATTATTACCGGTGAGTTCGAGTTTACCGACATTGATCTTTTTTGGTGAGCCTGCGCATACGTACTTAATTTTATCGATCATATCATCAACGCCTACGGGACTCCCGCAGATATTGAATACCTCATGCCCATCAATGTCCCGCAGCTTCATCAAAGGACTAACAATATCATCAATAAATGTCGGGCTGATAACGCGATACTCGGTATCGACCGAACTCCCATCTCTTATCGCCTTGCCGAGATTTGATACGTAACCAACCGGTGAGCTCTTGCCGAACGGGAAAAACACGCGCAGCGTGTGCAGGGCAAATGATCGGAAATAATAACGGAAAAGTACTTCGGTCTCGAACTTGGTCGTTGCATAAAAACTGCGTGGATTGTAGCCAGCACCTTCACTTATATCATGCCCCTGACCATAGACCTCACCACTCGAAAGGTATATGAATTTACTGACACCGGCATTTTTTGCCCAATCCAGCAAAAGTAATGTCGCACAAGGGTTTGATTTAAACATCGTTGTAAAGGAACCATCATATGCTTCGTACAGGTGGAATACATGTTTGACCTTTTTCGGGAGTGTCTTGTCGCATTGTGCATCCCGATCAAACTTGAAAAAACCATATTTCAAGTTTATCTTACCGATAAAGGACATAGGAACACCCTTGGGCGATGGGAATACTGTATAAACTGTTTCGCCTTTTTTCAATAACTCAAATATCAGCTTCTCACCGATGCCAAAGGGGCTTGTTACAAAATTAACCGCTTCTCTCATGATCTATTATAATCGAAATACGATTATTCGTCAACTGATTCTATCCAAAAAACAGACCTTGACAAATTATGAGTCTTTCATATAATTACATTAAGATAAGAAGATTCGTCGTAATTGTCTGTATATGAAGTTGAATTAAAGAGTAAATATAATATGCTCTTGTAAGGAGGGTAACATGAAACGTTTAATTCATATTGCACTACTAATGGTTGTCTCAGTACCTCTACTGAGGGGGGGCGTATACGCTTGATCATTCCCCTGCAGAGTTCTCTTTTTACAAAGCGAACGGTTTTGACCGAATAAAGGCAGAAGGGTTTACTTTCATTGGTAAACCAGGCGTACCAGAACTACCATTACTCTATCTTCACTACATTATTCCACCTTTTGCCAAGGTTGAGTCGCTGATAATCCTGCAGAGTAATGCTCATGAAATTCCTGGACAATTTCTTATCTATCCATGTCAACCGCCGATTGTGTCTGGAGAAACAGTCCCCTGGGTTCCGCCTGACACATTAATCTATAATTCGGATGATAAGTATCCTGCTAACTTCATTGAAGTTGTCAATGAAGGCGTCATGGATGGTGCACGTATTGTGACGATTGCCATCCATCCTATTCAATATCGCCCAAAGTCAAAACAGTTACTCATTATATCTCATATCAACTTTGAAATTGCTTTTGGTACAAATACGTTACCTGAGGTCCGTCCATCTATCAGAGGTAAATTCGAACAGTCAATCTACGATGCTGTGTTAAAAAACGGTATCATGAATGACTATGAGATTCCAGCATATTACCAGAAGCCTGTTCTGGTTGAAGAAAACCAATTGGGTCAAACCGCGCCGTTTCCAACAGGACCGGCGATGATAATCACTGATCCAATATTTGCTGATGCGTTTCAGCCCTATGCAGATTGGCTAACTGATCAGGGTATTCGAGCTCAAATAATATCACCGGCGCAGATCTATGGATATTTCCGTGGAAGAGATAATGCAGAGCGAATTCGTAATTATATCAAATACTGTCACAAATATGCTGGTGGCACCTATTTTATTCTGGGTGGCGACGGTGGTAACCCACCAAAATTACCGTTTAGAAAGTGTTATTGTATGAACTCTGGTCATCCGCCACCGTCAAATGATACCATCCCTTGTGACTATTACTTCTGTGCGCTTGACGGTAATTGGAATGCTGACGGTGATGCAGTATGGGGTGAGATGAACGACGATGTTGACCAATTCCCTGAGGTCTTCGTTGGAAGAATCCCCTGTAGTAGCGTTCAAGAAGTGAACAACTGGTGTTATAAGGCATTAACTTATGAAAAATCGCCATGTAATACAAATTTGTTTGATTCTGTTATCTGGATATGGCAATACGGAACATGGCCAAATCAATGGAAAATGGCTGACACGATGAGATTTCCTACGCACTTCACTCATATCGTTGCTGAGAATTACGACGCTGAATCTGCATTCAATTTATTTGATGATGGTTACATGTTCACTAATATACAAACGCACGGACGTGTTTTAGGATTTTGGCCAAATGGTAATGCGCCTTGCTCGATAAAATCTTATATAGAACCACCACCTGACTGGTGGGGTGCAGGACTCAATCATTTGACAAATGATAATAAATATTTTATTAATTACTGTGTTGGGTGCAAGACCGGTGCCTTTGATTGGAGCGACACGTGTGTTGCTGATGCCTTTGTTGATGCTTATCAGGATGCAGAGACTGACAAACCAGTAGGCGCGTGTGCTTCAATAGAACATACAAGATTTAGTTGGGAATCCCAGCCGATGTCTTCTCCTGGTGCATATTCTGTGAAGCTACAAAATGAATATTATGAATTGTTATTCTCAACAGAATATACTGGAGTTGTTCCGCCGGAGCCAGCATACGAACGCATTGGTGTTGCTTTAGCACAGGCAAAAACCAAGATGACATGGGGTAATAGTTACCACAGGTGGGTTTGTTATGCCACAAATCTCTTCGGTTCACCTACAACTGATGCCTGGACAAAGAACCCGGGAGATTTCCTTGTAAGCCATCCGATCAGCATTTTTCAGGGTATTCAAACAAATTTTACAGTTACAGTGAAAGACGCCGGCACATTCCCGCCTGCTCCGTTACAATATGCCAAGGTTTGTTTGAATAACTCCTATGACATTTACGAAGTTGGCTGGACCAATACCAATGGTCAAGTAACATTTACCATTACACCCAGTACTTGTGACACGATTACAGTAACGGTTACCAGATTACATAATACTCACGATTATTCCCAATATCTTCCTTCTCAGACAATCTGCGAGGTCGTTGCTGGAGGTGGTGGTGGCGAGCAGTCTGCAGGTTCAGAAAATATCGCGCCAGACTGCCTCTGCATTACGCAAATGCCAACATTGTTTAGGAATCATGCATCAATTAGATTTGGTATTCCAGAAGAAACCCGGGTTGATCTTACAATATACGATATTATGGGTTCAAAGGTTAAAATACTAAAGGAAGGCGTGTTTCAAGCTGGTTATTATACTGAAAAGATAAACACAAAAGCACTCTCAAGTGGCGTCTATTTTATCATACTTAGACAGGATAAAGAAAAGGTATCAAGAAAATTCGTTATCATGAAATAGCAGATTATGCTGCGGATTGCCTTTCTTGAAATTTAAGGAGCAAAAATTATGAAAGTTGTTAGCTTAATAATTATTATGAGTGCGGCATGTGGTTCTCTATTATTAGCACAAAACAACGAGTTTTTGTTTGATACCAATCTTATCTATATGCCAGTGTATTCTGGTCAAAGTTATCCGGCAGTTGCCTTTGATGGAACTAATTATTTTGTGGTCTGGTTTGACCGGCGTAATACTATACCTTATCATTATGAAGATAGTGGTTATCTGAATGTTTATGGTTGTCGTGTAACTCCTGAAGGTATTTTATTAGATTCAGCAGGGATATTTATATCATATTGCATCCGGATTGCCGGTTATGTGCCTGAAAAACCAGCGATTGCCTATGGGTGCGGAAATTTCCTTGTTACCTGGATTGATTATCTTCGAAATGGTAGTCTGTACGGTGCCCGTATTGATACAGGCGGTATTGTATTGGACCCTGATGGCTTTATCGTTTGCACATATAGTTCGGCGAAAGCTTCGCCTGACATAGCTTTTGATGGCAACAACTATTTTGCTGTCTGGTCAGACATGCGTGACCCCGCAGGGGTTTATGCCTGCCGGATACATCCTGATGGCGCGATTTTAGATCCTGAAGGGGTTTTCATATCAAACGCTGGTGGAGATCCCGCTGTAGCATTTGATGGCACTAATTATTTGGTTGTTTTCACAAACGGTGACATCTACGGTGTCCGTGTGGATACAGCTGGGATTGTATTAGACACGAATGCATTTGCTATATGCACTGCAACCAATGATCAATGGTGTCCTTCAGTCGCTTTTGGTAATCTATACAACCTTGTGACTTGGCAAGATTTCCGTTCAGGTTCTGATGATGACATATACGGTGCCCGAGTTGATACTGCCGGTGTGCTTCTAGACACAAATAGTATCGCCTTGTCTACATACTCCACGGGTGAGTTTTCTCCAGATGTTGACTTCGATAGCATAAATTATCTTGTCTCTTGGTCTGATTATACAAATATTTATTGTACTCGTGTAGATACTGCAGGTGTAGTTTTGGATCCTGGAGGGATAATCGTATCCCAGGATACTATCTATGAAGACCACTCAGTTTCAATTGCCTTTGATGGCATAAATTATTTTATTACCTGGCAGGGTAATTTCGGTGATAATGACATCTATGGTGCCCGGATTGAAACATCAGGGGCTGTAATAGACACTTCTACATTGCTCCTGTCCATGTCTGCATACTCTGGGCGTGCTTCTTTTGCGTCATTCGACGGTACAAATTATTTCGCAGTCTGGGAGGATTATCGTAACAGTTTATCTTCTTGTATATATGGAGCTCGCATAGATACCTTTGGCACAGTTTTAGACTCTGATGGTATTCCTATTATTAATGGCATAAATCCAACAATCGCATTTGATGGATCAAAATATTTAGCTGTTTGCAGCGGGATTAATGGTGTTCGAATAGATACTAATGGCTCTGTTTTAGACACAATGGTTATCTTTTCTAATGGTGGCAAGCAGCCTGCAATAATTTTTGACGGCATAAATTATTTTGTGGTATGGAACTATGCCTGGGATATTTACGGCGCTAGAATAGATACTGCAGGTGCAGTTTTAGATACCAATGCAATTCTCATTTCAAATGGTGAATATTATGAAGGGTATCCCTCGGTTGCCTTTGATGGCACAAATTATTTTGTGGTCTGGCAGTATGGCAATCCTATCACTCCATATAAAATTTATGGAGCAAGAGTTGATACTGCCGGTACCCTATTAGATACGATACCAATACAGCTTACGGCGGGTCAATATCCTCAATGCCCTCCAGATGTCGGTTTTGATGGAACGAACTTCTTTATGGTTTGGCAGGATGCACGGCATGGCTGGGATAATGTTGACATCTACGGCGCCCGGGTAAGACCAGACGGTGTTCTTTTAGACACAAATGGCATCCCGTTGTGTACTATGTCTTCTTGTCAATACGCCCCGCAGATTAAATTCGATGGTCAGAATTACTGTGTAATCTGGGAGGATTGGCGTAATGGTGATTATACGGATATTTATGGTTGCTATATAAATCCTTCAGGTACTGTGATTGAAGAATCTCTGGTTTCAGACCAACCCAATCTGCAGCTTGAGCCTGCTTTAGCAAAAGGTTCGGATAAATTTCTGATTACCTATACAGGTTTTACTGATAGCTTAGGCACACGTCCAGCAAATACAATGCGTATCTGGGGTAAATTTCAGAACTTTACGTGTATTGAAGAAAATGATCCTCAAATACCAGGTGTGGGCTGTATGCTATTTCAGAATTCCCCAAATCCATTCACACAGACCACAAAAATCAGATACTATCTAACTAATAATAGCAAAGCCAACCTGAAAATCTATGATGTTTGTGGCAAATTAGTGAGACAATTTGTCTATCCATATATCAGACAATCCAATCAAATTATCTGGGATGGTAAGGATGATTTTGGTAATCATGTTGGAACGGGTGTTTATTTCTATAGGCTCAATACAGACGATTTAGGTGAAGTTAAAAAGATGATTTTCTTGAGATAGTACATAGAAAAAAATTGCTGGTATATGAGGTGATATTTCAGGAAATATATCCATCTATTAATTCACCAACACCCTGCAAAATATATCTCCTACTAAACGATACAATACTCGGTACTATTTTTTTATTATAATATAAGTTTGTTAAGTTATACTCTTTGATCTTTAAAAATCTTTTAAAAATATGATAATCAATGAACGAAGGGCGGTTAAAGAAAATCTGTCGTATCTTCATTGCCGCAGCTTCGAGTGATGCCGTGCCTGAACAGATAACGAGCAGATCACAGTCTTTCATGGTTTGATAGCGGTTCTCACTTATAATTATTGCTTTATCCTGGAGCAGAGCCTTTAGGCTCGTGACCAGCGGGCGTGAACGCCCTATTCCTATGAGGCTTGAGTGCAAGATCAACACGAATTCGATATTGTCCCTCTCCAAACCAATTATCTTCATCAACTCTACTATAACCGGCAGATTTCTTTTTATTTCGCTTTTACGGGAACCGGGCATGAACCCGATCCTTGTATGAAAATCTTTTCGTTTATATTTCTCAAGAGCAATAAATAATGGATTTCTCATAAAGACTGTATTTATACCCATTTTCTTATAAAACTCGTATTCGAATGGAAAAACTGAAATGATTTTGTCGACCCATTGTTTGATGAAATATTTTCGAAAAGTACCCCACGCCCAGATTTGGGGAGGAAGAAAATAATAAACCCTACAACCCAGATATTTTGCATACTTACAGAGCAATAGATTGAGACCGGGATAAGCAACACCGATGAATGTTTTCGGTCGGGTCTTATATACCAGACGAGCGATCTTTTTATAGATGGAATAATTGCGCAAGGACGATAAAACACCACCTGCAAAACCGAACGTCATCATGCTCTTGTAATCCAGCAGAACGTTGGCACCGCTAGCGACCATGTTCTCGCCACCTATTGCGAAAATCCTTAATCCAGGATTCTCTGCTCTCATATCACGAACTAAATATGAGGCATATAGATCACCCGATGGTTCACCGACACTGATGAATACAGGACCATCAACTTTCAATGATAACATATCATGTATCAATGATAATCAATACATTCTGGAAATAAATGTATATAGCCTGAAACTATACTATTCTTTCTTTTTATCGTCAGGTTTCTTGGCTGAAACCTTAGATGATTCCGTATTTACCTTGACTGGCAGTGATTGCTTTTTATCTGGTTTTTTTAACTCAGTACTTTTTTTCTCTTGAAGCTCGGGGAGATTGGATTTTTTATAATCGGTCGCGTAAAAACCGCTCCCCTTGAATATAAAACCCACACCGCCACTTATCAGCCGTCTCAATTTACCACGGCATTTGGGACACCGCAGCAAGGGCTTATCAGTTATCTTTTGGAATTCTTCAAAAACATACTTGCATTTTGTACATTCGTATTCGTATGTAGGCATACCTTATTGAGCATGGAAGAACCGGGGAAAGGAAGAAACGGTGAAAGAACCTGTTTTTTTCTGGTTCTGCATTTCACCGATACTCCCCATCCCCCCTTCTCCGTTTCTTAATTAATATCCGCCGTAACCACCGCCTGGTGGCATTGATGGTCCAGCTTTTTCGTCTTCTGGTTTCTCCACGACTACTGCTTCAGTCGTCACAAGGAGTGCCGCGATACTTGAAGCATTTTGCAGAGCCGACCGCGTAACCTTGGTCGGATCAATGATCCCGGCAGCAACCATGTCTTCGATCTGTTCAGACATCACATTATAACCGAAAGTAGTCCCTGCTTTTTTCACCTGTTCAACAATAACTGAGCCTTCTTTACCAGCGTTTGCAGCGAGTTGTCGGGTTGGTTCTTCGAGCGCCCTCTTAACGATATTAATACCTATCTGTTGATCACCAACCAACTTCAGTTTATCGAAAGCCGATACGGTCCGTATCAAAGCCACACCTCCACCTGGAACAATACCTTCTTCAACCGCAGCCCTGGTAGCATGAAGCGCGTCTTCAACACGCGCCTTCTTTTCTTTCATTTCAATCTCAGTTGCCGCGCCGATATTCAAGACAGCTACGCCGCCCGCCAGTTTTGCCAAACGTTCTTGGAGTTTTTCTTTATCATAATCAGACGTGGTCTCGTCCATTTCATTTCTTATCTGCTGAATCCTCGCCTGTAAATCTGCTTTTTTACCAGAACCTTCAATGATCGTCGTATTCTCTTTATCAATAGTTATCCGTTTTGCCTGACCCAAGTCAGAAATCTGAACGTTCTCGAGTTTAAGACCGATATCTTCAGAAATTAGCTTGCCGCTGGTGAGAACCGCAATATCTTCGAGCATTGCTCTTCGACGGTCACCATAACCAGGTGCCTTTACGGCGGCAACCTGCAGGGTTCCTCTGATCTTATTAACGACCAATGTCGCGAGCGCTTCACCTTCGACCTCTTCACAGAGGATCAAAAGTGGTCTTCCTTTTTGCGCAACTTTCTCAAGCAACGGTAATAGATCTTTCATCGCGCTAATCTTCTTCTCAAAAAGCAGGATATAAACATCTTCGAGGATACATTCCATACGGTCGGGATTGGTAATGAAATAAGGTGAAAGATAGCCACGATCAAACTGCATACCTTCAACAACATCGAGGGTCGTTTCCATACCTTTTGCTTCTTCAACCGTGATAACTCCATCCTTTCCTACTTTGTCCATGGCATCGGCGATCAGCTTACCGATCTCTTTATCGTTGTTTGCTGAAATAGCGGCAACCTGTGCGATATCGCCAGAACCTTTGACCGGTGTTGATAGCTTCTGTAAAGCGTCAACCACAGCCTTAACTGCTTTCTCAATACCTTTCTTAACTTCCATCGCATTGGCGCCAGCCGTAACGGTTTTCAGTCCTTCACGATAGATCGCTTCGGCAAGAATCGTTGCCGTTGTCGTACCATCACCGGCAACATCTGATGTCTTGGAAGCCACCTCTTTGACCATCTGAGCACCCATATTCTCGAACTTGTCTTCCAGATCGATCTCCTTGGCTACCGTTACACCGTCCTTAGTGATCGTTGGCGCGCCAAATTTCTTCTCGAGAACCACATTTCTTCCTTTTGGACCAAGGGTTACCTTTACTGCTTCTGACAGTACCTGGACGCCTTTTAAAATCGCTCTTCTCGCATCTTCGCCGAATTTAATTTCTTTTGCTGCCATATTTGATCTCCTTTTTTATGACTTCTCTTGTTCAACAATGCCCAGGACGTCATCCTCACGCATGATCAGATATTCTTTATCGGCTAATTTTATTTCATTGCCAGAGTATTTGCCGAAGAGAATAATGTCACCTTTTTTAACCTCGAGTTTAACCATGTTTCCTTTTTCGTCTCTACGCCCAGCACCAGTCGCAATAACTTTACCCTGTTGAGGTTTTTCTTTTGCCGTATCAGGGATAATTATTCCGCCTTTTTTTACCTCTTGTTCAATTCTCTCAACAAGAATATTATCATGAAGAGGTTTTATTTTCATTGTCTTTCCTCCTTCTTTTCTCTATACCAATTAACTCTTGCCAATTTTTGCTCATCTGAGAATTTATACTCAACTTTACCGCCATAAGAATGGTAGAGCATTCTTCCAAGATGAACTGCTAAACTTTCCGAAGTAGTCTCAACCCTTACTTCATCATCTTCCTCAACAATATCCATGATCCTGTCAAGCGGGTTGTGAATCACTTCTTTGGCTTCTTCATTTCTCAACAGATTGAGAATCTGATCGCGCCTCTGCCAAAAAAAACCACCAGTTATGTGAACAATGCCCATCACATAATGATCCTCTTCTTTACGGCATGCTGGGCACTTATGTTGCTCAACCGCCAAACCTGGATCAAAATCTGTGATTTTCTGCCACCGCCTGCGCCGATAAACCAGTCCGCACCGGGGACATAGAGTTGGCTCTTTGTAGCTTTTCCTGGTTAGATACGGATCATCCAGATGGGGTCTTAGCCCCCCTCTAATACCACGTCTTCCTTTTGGCAAAACCCGTCTCCTTTTAATTTTATTACTATTATTGCCTTAAGAACATCACAAATGGGCGAAACCCGACTTGAACGGGTGACCTTCTGCTTGTAAGGCAGACGCTCTCGCCAACTGAGCTATTCGCCCTTTTTTGACATCATATTATATGCAAAAGTTAAGTTTTGTCAATATCAAAATGCACTTTTTATTATATTTTCCTAAAGACAGTATACTTAATCATAGAGATTTTCAGTGGTTTTACCCTAATGCATGGTTTTCTTCCTTGCATCAAGTATGATATTTGTCTCAAAATCGTTGACTTTAGGTCATAAATCGAGTATAATAAAAGTTGAAAGGAGACTTATATATGCAGCCGCGAAAGGTTATAATAATGGGTGCAGCAGGAAGAGATTTTCATGATTTCAATGTATTTTTCAGAAAAAACAAAGCTTATAAAGTAATCTGTTTCACCGCTACACAGATACCGAATATTGCAGGACGTAAGTATCCCAAAGAGCTTGCGGGCAAGAGATATCCTGAAGGTATACCCATTTTTCCGGAAACCGAATTGACTGACTTGATAAAAAAAAATAAAGCCGATGTTGTAGTATTTGCCTATTCCGATATTTCCCACAATTATGTAATGCATAAGGCATCTGAAGTCATTGCTGCTGGTGCTGACTTCTGGTTATTAGGAATGACCTCTTCGGTGCTGAAATCTCGAAAAAAGATCATTTCAATCTGTGCCTCAAGAACAGGCGCCGGTAAGAGTCAAACAACGCGATTAGTTTGCGATATTCTGCACTCAAACGGTGTGAAGTTCTCAGCAATACGCCACCCAATGCCGTATGGTGATCTTAAAAAACAAGCCGTTCAAAAATTTTCATCCATGGCTGATCTGGATCGCCATAAGTGCACGATCGAAGAACGTGAAGAATATGAACCACATGTCAGAAAAGGTACTACTATTTTTGCCGGCGTTGATTATGAGCGCATCCTTAAACAAGCAGAGAAAATATCAGATATCATTGTCTGGGATGGCGGTAATAATGACTTACCGTTCTACAGAACTGATCTACATATCGTTGTTGTCGACCCATTCCGTGTCGGCGATGAGACTGTATACCATCCTGGAGAAGCGAATGTCAGGTTCGCTGATGTCGTGATCATCAACAAAGTCGATACTGCCTTACGCAAGAACGTCAGGTTACTCAAGGACAATATAAGACAATTGAACAAGCATGCTATGATTTTCGAAGCTACATCTCCCTGTGTTGTCGATAAACCGACCCTTATCCGTAATCGTAAAGTCATTATTGTAGAGGATGGCCCAACGCTCACACATGGTGGCATGTCCTTTGGTATTGGAGTTGTTGCAGCTAAGAAATTCCGAGCTAAAAAGATCGTCGATCCAAGACCTTATGTAATCGGGTCAATTAAAACGGCTTATACTAAATTTCCACAAATCAAGATTCTTATACCAGCTTTGGGTTATGGACAAAAACAGATAAAAGAACTGGAGCGGAGTATTAACCGAGTTCCAGCGGATTCCATTGTGATGGCAACACCTGTTGATCTGCGGAAATTAATGACCCTCAATAAACCCGTGGTCAAGGTGGATTATGAACTAAAAATTGAATCAATCGACAAATTCAAAAAAATACTAAAAAAGGTAATTAGCGCGCAGAGAGCACTTAAATAGCGCCGATTTCATTAAAAGAGAGGAGAAGCAAAATGTCTAAAAGACTGGTTTACAATTTCGGTGGAAAAAAAGCAGAGGGATCAGCGAAGATGAAAAATATACTCGGTGGCAAGGGTGCTAATTTAGCTGAAATGACAAACCTCGGTGTACCGATACCGCCGGGTTTCACAATTTCATCAGAACTGTGCATCGAGTTCCTGGAGAGAAAGAAGTACCCAAAGATTTTGAAACAGGATGTTGAAAAAGCTATTACCCGAGTAGAAAAACTCACCGGCAAAAAATTCGGCGACAAAAAAAATCCACTACTTTTCTCAGTTCGGTCTGGAGCCCGTACTTCAATGCCTGGGATGATGGATACGATCCTGAACCTGGGTTTGAACGATTCAACTATTAATGGTTTGATTATAAAAACTGGTGACCATCGTTTCGCTTATGATTGCTATCGTCGCTTTATTCAAATGTACTCGGATATTGTTCTTCAAATACCCCGGGAAAAATTCGAAGCATTCATTGATCGAATGAAAGAGCAAAAGGACACCAAATCAGATATCGACCTCAGTGGCGACGATTGGAAAGATATCGTCAAACAATTCAAAAAACTGGTCATTAAAGAAAAGAAAAGAGCATTTCCAGGGGACCCCCGCGAACAATTATGGGGAGCGATCGGCGCAGTTTTCAACTCATGGAATAATCCACGCGCTAAAGAATACCGTCGAATATATAAGATACCGAATGACTGGGGTACTGCAATAAACGTTCAGTCCATGGTCTTCGGAAATATGGGCACAAATTCTGCTACCGGCGTTGTCTTCACACGTAATCCAGCGACCGGTGAGAACAAAGTTTATGGCGAGTTTCTTCAGAATGCTCAGGGTGAAGATGTCGTTGCCGGAACACGAACACCAATAAAAATGGGTGAGCTGAAAAATATACTCCCGGTTGCTTACAATAAACTGGATAACATTCTCAAGAAATTGGAAAAGCATTATCGTGATTTACAAGATGTTGAATTTACCATTGAACAGGGAAAACTTTGGATACTCCAGACCCGTGCTGGAAAAAGAACCGCGCTCGCAAATATAAAGATCGCTGTTGATATGACGAATGAGAAACTAATAAAAAGAAACGATGCGGTGCTGCGTGTTACACCAGCTCAACTGGACCAGGTTCTGCACCCCATGATCGATCCGGCTATGGACTACAAATCGCTGGCAAAAGGTCTGCCAGCATCGCCCGGTGCGGCGGTCGGTCAAGTTGTTTTCTCCTCAGATGAAGCGGTCAAGCTTGCAAAAGATGGCAAAGACACCATTTTGGTCAGGCTTGAGACATCAGCCGATGACATCCACGGCATGGAAGCAGCAAAAGGTTTCCTGACTGCCCGTGGTGGCATGACTTCACATGCAGCAGTTGTTGCACGTGGCATGGGGAAACCATGTATTGTAGGTTGCGACGAAATAAACATCAATATGACCGATAAGATGTTTACAGTAGGTGAGATAATGGTTCGCTGGGGTGACATTATAAGCATTGATGGAACTGAAGGAAAGGTCATTCTCGGAAGAGTAAAGTTGATCGAACCGGAAATGACAAAAGAGGTCACCCTGCTCCTCAAGTGGGCTGATAGTTTCAGGCGACTGGGTGTTCGCGCGAACGCCGATCGTCCTACCGACTCTAAAATTGCGCGAGATTATGGTGCTGAAGGTATTGGACTATGCCGGACTGAACACATGTTTTTCAAACCTGAACGCGTAGCTGCGATGCGTGAGATGATCGTCGCGCGTGACGAACAAGGTAGAAAAAAAGCACTGGCAAAATTACTGCCTATGCAACGCAAGGATTTTATCGGGATTTTCAAAATCATGGATGGTTTACCAGTAATAATAAGAACCCTTGACCCACCCTTACATGAGTTCCTGCCAAAAGATGATAAATCAATAAAAGCACTCGCCGACGAAATGAATATGCCATTCAATGACCTCAAACAAATAGTGATTTCATTACATGAATCCAATCCGATGCTTGGACACCGCGGATGCCGACTCGGTGTGACCTACCCGGAGATCACCGAAATGCAAGCACAAGCAATATTCGAAGCTGCATGCGAAGTCACAAAGAACGGTATAAAGGTCATACCTGAAGTAATGATCCCTGTTGTGATGGAAGCCGGTGAACTCGCCAATCAGCGGTCGATCGTTGACCGGGTTGCTAAGCAAACCATCAAAAAATATGGTGTGAAATTAAAATATATGATAGGTACAATGATCGAGATCCCGCGTGCTGCATTGACTGCAGACAAAGTCGCCCAATCCGCTGATTTCTTCTCATACGGCACGAATGATATGACACAGACAACCCTCGGTTTTTCTCGTGACGATGTCGCTAAATTCGTACCGAAATATATCGAAATGGGTCTTTTAAAGGATGACCCCTTCAAGACGATAGATATCGAAGGTGTTGGCAAGATGCTTGAAATCGGTATAAAACTGGGTCGTAAAACCAACCCAAAACTCGAGATAGGTATTTGTGGTGAGCACGGTGGTGATCCAAATTCCATACACTTCTGCCATAAGATTGGTATGGATTATGTATCTTGCTCGCCCTATCGTGTACCGATTGCGCGTCTATCTGCAGCCCATGCTGCATTAAAAGAAAAATCCAAGAAAAAGAAGTAAAAGAAAAAACACTTACTGTTCGAGCGTAGTCGAGAACACCTGACTCCTTTTCACATTTCTAATTGCATGGTGCACAATGTAGTGGTCGAGCTTGCTCGACGGATATTTGCAGACCAAGGTCTGTCACTACAAAATCTACGAAATTTCGGCATATTTTATTGGAACTGTAACAATCGCTTTACAAAAAGTGGCGAGGAATCAACGAGAACACATCTTGACATCTAACTCCTTTTTCTTATAATATCCATAGAGGAGGAGGATGCGAAGTCTCATATTAGGATTTGCCTTACTATCAACAGCATTACCTGCTGAAATTATCACCTTTAATAGCAACTGGCATACATATCCTGGTTTTGGGATTATCTCTGAAACACCTTCAGGTATAGAAGTTGTCTTCTCTCTAAAAAAAATGACAATCGAGGATATTGAAGTTAATGGCATTTCAATGAAAACGGTTTCTATCCCCGGCGTAATCTTGCCCAATAACGAAGGTGCACCCAACCTTCCTGGCATGGGACGGTACATAGCAATCCCACAACACGCACAGGCGAAAGTGACTATTCTCTCCAAACAAATTGAAGTATATCACAATATCGATATTGCACCGGCACCAAATATTCCATTGGAAACTGATACTATGCCTTTGCTCTATAAGGAAGACATGGCTATTTATGGTCGTAATGTATATTATCCAGAAGAACCAGTAATATTATCAAAACCTATGAAGATCCGTGGGGTTGATGTTGTGATAATAGGAATAACACCGTTTCAGTATAATCCTATTACAAAAGAGTTAATTATCTATAAAGACCTGTGTGTACGCGTAGATTTTATCGGCGGCAATGGTCATTTTGGTGAAGACCGGTTACGCAGTCTGTACTGGGAACCGATTTTGCAAGGGCACCTACTCAACTGCAAGTCCTTACCCGCGATTGGTCTTAACACGCCTTGTCAACAGCGTGATGGGTATGAATACATCATCATTGTACCTGACGATTCAGTCTTTGAGGCATGGGCAGATACAATAAAGAACTGGCGCAAACTCCAGGGTATTTCTACTGAGGTGTTCACCCTCTCCCAAATCGGCGGCAATACTGTCGAGGCGATTGAATCATTTATCGATAGCGCATATAATAATTGGTCAACACCACCAGTGGCAGTACTGCTGCTCTCTGATTATGAAACATCAGGAGATATTTACGGTATTACATCACCTGTATGGAATGGTTACTGTATTTCTGACAATATCTATGCAGATGTTGATGGAGATGATTTGCCTGACCTGAATGTCGCACGCATCTGTGCGCAGACTAATACACATTTAAATGTAATGATAAACAAATTTTTGAGTTATGAACGGTCACCGTATACTGATCCAGGGTTTTATGATCACCCCTTGACTGCATCAGGTTGGCAAACAGAACGCTGGTTCCAACTAACCTCAGAAATAATACGAGGCTTTTGGATCAATGAATTGGGTAAGAATCCCAGTCGGCAATACATGATTTATTCTGGCACCCCAACGCCAGGCTGCCCATGGTCAACTGCTCCAAATACAAACATGTTGGTGGCTTATTTTGGCTCTGTAGGTTTAGGATATATCCCAGATAATAATCCCTATGATGCATCTTGGTGGAACAGTGGATCACCAGATGGTATCAACACTGATATTAACAGCGGAACATTCTTGTTTGAAATGAGGATGTTCGATTATTTCGTGCAGCATTTGCCAGGACTTACTAATAATATGTACCCATTTGCTCTTCTCCTGTCATCCGATGGTGACTTTGCCTCTGTAAATGCATGTTTTGTTGAGGTCTTTCACAGAATGCAATATGGATGCCTTGGGTGTATAGCACCGACAGGTATTGGATATTCCTTTGTGAATGACGTCTACAACCTTGGTTTGCTAGACTGCCTCTGGCCAGAATTTGACCCGAATTATCCCCTTTACGATGTGACTGGTTACCATGATCTTCGACCCGGTTTTGCCAATGTCTCAGCTAAATATTATTTGCATGCACGTGAATGGGCGCCCAATCCACAGTTTAGAGTGTATGTCTATCACCTCTTTCACATACACGGTGATGCATTTACTACACTCTATTCTGAAATGCCGCAGAATCTAACTATTGCACATCCGCCAGCAATAATCGCTGGTGCCACATCATTCACAGTACAAGCTGATGATAGTTCGATAATCGCTCTAACTTTTGAAGGTGAAATCATTGGTGTTACAGAAGGTACAGGCGCACCGATTAACATACCAATTATACCTATAACTACGCCCGGTTATATGAAGGTAACAATAACTAAAGCGAATTATTATCGCTATCAAGCAGATGTACCGGTCATATTCGCTGGACCCTGGATAGCCATGGGAGCAACGATTATTGACGATTCATTAGGTGGCAATGGCGATGGTATTGTGAATCCTGGCGAAACAATTGATTATGGTGTATGGATAAAAAATGTCGGACTCGAAACTGCTTATTCACTTTATGGATTACTCTCTGAATCTGATCCTTATGTGTCATTAACAATCGATTCAAGCTGGTACGGTAATATCCCTGTAGATGATTCTTCATTATCAAATCCTTTTTACAATTTTAGTATTACTAATAACTGTCCGGCTGGACATGTAATAGATATGATGCTTATGATTCATGATATAAATGATAGTATTTATTGCTTCTATCCTTCAATCACTGTATATGCACCGCATTTGACATACCAAGACTATACAGTCGTTGATACAGCAACGAATAATAACGGTGTTCTTGACCCTGGTGAAACTACTGATTTATTTATCACGATCAAAAACCAAGGCAATTGCACCGCTGAAAGTGTCACTGCTTGGATTTCATGTTCATCGCCATATCTTACAATTAACGATGGTGTGGGTTCTTTTGGCTCGATTGAACCTGACAGCATTGCTAACAACGCTGCTGACCCATTCAATCTAACGGCAAGTGGCACAACACCTATTGGAACAGAAGCATATATTGTAGGTGAAGTTTATGCTGGTTCTTTTTTTGACACATTGAATTTCACAATTCAAATAGGTAAAAAGCACTATTATATTTGGAACCCAGATCCAACACCAGCTCCAGGCGCGAATATGCACACCATTCTTACAAATATTGGCTATATTGGCGAATACGGTACATCACTTGTATCAGATCTTAAACACTATATAGCTCTATTTGTCTGTTGTGGCATATATCCAAATAACTACATAATAGACAGCACGAGTGCAGAAGCTGGGCTTATTGTTGACTACCTAGAGAATAAAAGAGGTTGCGTGTACTTGGAAGGTGCCGGAGTCTGGTATTCAGATCCGCAGAGTAGTGGCTATGATTTCGGTCCACTTTTTGGCACTAATGCATATGATCATATTCCTTTGACCGGCACATTACTGGGCATCCCCGGAAGATTTACCCAAGGCATGATGTTCACTATTGGCGGCGAGAATGGTTCAGATCTTATTGCGCCAACAGAAACAGGATTTCTCATTTTCAAGAACATTTCTGACGACTCAATTGCAGTAGCGAATCATGCTGGAATCTACAAAACCGTTGGCACCTCGTTTGAATTGGGCTCGCTCAATGACAGCACTATGCCTTCAACAAAATATGCTCTTCTCGATTCGATTATGCGTTTCTTTATATATGGATATGGAATAGAGGAGAATACAATAGCAACATCAATCAGAACTGAACTGGCACGCCCCTATCCAAATCCTTTTTATAAGGTGATAGAAATCAAATACCAAATAGCAGATGCGGCGAATACGAAAAATATTTGCTTGTGTATTTACGATGCCATAGGTCGTTTGACTAAACAATTTAACGGTTTAACCATTGGACCATTCAACCAGGTCATCTGGGATGCAAAAGATGACCTGGGTCGTCGAGTTCCAGCTGGTGTCTATTTTATACATTTCCAGGCAGGGGATTACAAGAAAACCGAAAAGGCAATACTGTTGAGATAAGAATCACGGTATTCTCAGCCTTACATTCAAATAATGGTAATCTATTTCTTCTCAGCGAGCTTTCGTTTTAGTTCTTGAAGCGCGTTGATCGCTTCATCTATCTTATCCTCATCCATGAGCCGCTTGACTTTCGCCTGATATTCTACCTTGATACCTGCATTGGGTGAGTTTCCGAGACTGTCCAAAGTGAATTCATGCATACCCTGAGTTCTGAACTCCCGTGTTGGTTTGACATCTTCCTCAACAGGTTGCATGCCGATATCATCGGGCATGGCAATTTTCGCTTCACTAGCTGGATTGAGCTCACGAACTTCAATATCACTCGATCTGGACTGTTCGCTACCCTTCGTTTTCTCGGGTTCTTTTTTCTTTACTAATGAATCTAATACCGATTCGCTTTTTTTTCCTTTTTTTAGTCTGTCAATGATACCCATTTGTTACACCTTTTGCGAATATCTACTCCCCTATCTTTCCTTCTTTATATAGCTTGATCGCTTCATGGGCTTCGTGGTTAGATGGATCGATCTCAAGTGCCATTTCATATGCTTTGATAGCTTCATCGAATTTCTCTAATTCAACCAGAGTTGAGCCCAGATTAACATAAGCATGTGAATAATTTACATTTTTCTTAACAGCTTCCCGGAAAGCAACGACCGCGTCATCAAGTTTTTTCATCTTAAGATGCAGCATGCCCAGGTTATTATGTATCTCAGCTAAGTTGGGTTCTATTTCAAGCGCTTTTTTATATATTTTCTTTGATTCATTGAACTTACCGAGCTCAGTTAGAAGCAATCCCTTGAGGTTTAGATACTCAGCGGTTTCTTCAATCTCCAAAGATTTATTTATTTCATTCACCGCAAGCTCGTAGTTACCTCGATAATAATATAATGTCGCACGGTCGAAGTGATCGAGCCCTTCCTTTTTCATACGTTTTTCTTGTTCGTCCTTATACCGGGTTTCTTCTTTGACAAAATGTTCTTTCGTATGTTCGAGAATCGTTTTCGTGTATTCCGAAAGCGTTTCCTGTCGATTGAAAGAATCCCTGAATTCCTTTTCCACTTCTTTTGTCATTTCCTTTATACGAACATTCAGCCCGTCGAATTTACCTGCAAGATTTGCGATATCGCCGAACGTCTTCTCGTATTGCTTTTCCAGTGCTCCAATTTCAGATTTCATTTCCTTTACAAGATCCTTAACAGAATCATGCATCCCTTTACCGACTTTGTCGACACCATTTCTCATCCCCTCAGCTAATCCTGCGATTTTACCGAGTGATTCAATATAATTGCTATTCAGGTTCTTCATCATATCGCTCATCGACCCGAGGCTATCAGACGATTGTTTGAACAATTCCTGTAACTGAAGGACAACGCCCTGAACATTATTCAAGGAAGCTGTCTGGTTAGTACTCATATTGACTATCTCGGTTTTTACACCAACGATATAGCCACCTAAACCATCAAACTTTGTTGTGAGTACACTTTTTAACTCACCGATGCCGGTTTTAATGCTCTCACTAATCGTGTTGAAATCTCCGATCAAACCACGCACAGTTTCACTGCCTGACTTCAACTCATCGCTAAAAACCTTACCTAATTCATCGAACTTCGCAGACAAACCAATAAGCGCATTTAAGGCTTCTGTTTTTAAACCGGCAACCTCAGTTCTCATGAATTCAGTCATGCTGTCTATACCCGGTTTCATTGTATTAGCGAACGCACCACTCAGTTCCTCGAATTTTGCTGCGATATTGTTTAAAGCATTCAAGGTTTCCACCTTGAGTCCCACAACTTCAGTCTTCAACGCATCATTGATGCCGTCGGTGTTATTGACCAAGAGATCCAATTGTCCCAATTTCGCTAAAACCTCCTGATTCATCGTCGTAAGTTTGCTGATCGTACCATTAATCGTCTCAAGACTTACCTGGTTCACAGCCCCAATTTTACCGAGATTCTCATTTAAGATATCCAATTTTGCTACAGTTGAGTCATTCGCTTTTTCATTCTTCAAACTGAAATCACCAAATTCCGTCAACTTAATGAGAAATGCTTCATTAAAATGTTTGACTTCACTGATAAATTGTCCATGCGTATCCTTAAACTCCTCGATCGCTGACTGCAATGCCGTACCATTAGACTTGAGACTTCCCACTTGATTGTGAATGGTTTCTCGCATGGTATTGAAATTTTCAGTAATCGAGTTCTGATAACCATTAAGGGTCTCAAGTAACACGTCACGTTGTGATTTTGTTGTCTCATTGAGTTCAGAAAAATTGCTTCGGATCCCTTCAAATTTGTTATTTATCGTTTCGACCAGACGGTCGAAACCAAGAACCATCACCTCATTTTGCTTTTTCAAAATATCAAAGCGTCCTAATAGAGCTCCCTGCAAAGTCTGTATATTTGTTGATATCACTATACCAAATGCTTCGGACCGTTGAAAGAGCTCCTCTTTCATATCCTTAATACCGTTCTTAACATCGTCAATCAAAACTCCAGTTTTCATATTTGAAGAGAGTAGCGAACATAATTTGGTAGCACCATCGTATATCATACAATCGTTTTTTATGCACTCTTGAGGCTCTATTTCCTCGCCAGTTTTGTTTCCATCTTTATTCAAGACATCTTTTTTAATCACCAGAAACGGGCATTTCATTAGCTCCTCCCTTCAATAAAATATTTTCCTTTTGCCAATCTTCTCTCCTGGGCTAGTCTTTCATACCCTGCAATCCTCTTTTCCATATCCGCAATACCTACCTGACGCAGGGTAAGTGCGGCTGCTTCATAAGAACCCATGGTTTCGTAAATATCTGCATACACTGGTGCAGTTTCTTCATCCACTGGCAAATCTTTCATGATTTCAAGGGCATTAATTGGACGACTGAGCTTAAGATAGAATTTCGCCCTAAGCAAAGTATGACGTTTAGCCAAAAAGCCGCTTTTTGGTACAAAGGCAAGTTCTTTCTTGGCTTTTGACATTCTATTCATTAATATATAAAGACTCGCACGTTCTAACCTTTCCTCATCAGCATCACCCCTGGTCATTTCAATCCTGCTATTGAAATAATCACGGCGGGTTTTTTGGATCAAACGATATATCGCCTTACGGTTATGTGTCTTCTCAAGAAGTTCTGTGTAAAGCTTTATTGCTTTATCCGCTGCTCCCATTTCATAATATATTTGACCTTCTTTGAGGATTATATCCTCGTTCTCTGGAAGCAATTCACCAGCGCGCTTGATTGCTTCAATAGCCCTCTCATATTCTTTTTGATAAACAAATATCCGCTGAGCTAATAGATAGGCCTCACCGATATTCGCATTTTTCTTTAAAATCTCTTTGATCTGATAGGTTATTGCATCACCAAAGCTCGCGTCCAGAGTGAAAAGCTTTTCGAAAAGTTCAAGCGCCTTATTGATCTCGCCAGTATCAGTATAAAGATTACCGAGATATAAAAGGAGCTCACCATGTTCATCTTTGCATTTCACCAGCTTGTCGATCACGTTTGTGATTTCTACCGGTGCGATTTCAATAAGTTTACTGAAGACCTCAACAGCTTTCTTATAAACTTTTTCCATAAGAAAAAAATCAGCGAGGAAATAGTATGATGGGATATGCTGTTGGTCTTTCTGTAGAATATTTGAAACGAACTTCTTTGCCCAGACACTCTCTTTCTTGTCTGATTCATATATTTCTCTAACCAGATCTGAAGAATCTTCGAGATTATTAAAATTGAAATAAATTTCTGCCAGGCCTTTCCTGGATTCAATATCATCTGGGTTTTCGGCGCATATTTTCTTCATCTCCGATATCGCTGGTTCACGATATGACTTTTCAGCTGCTTGCGCTTTTATATAATACTTAACCGCCGAACTTTTCAGGGTAGCAAGGTGATAAACCTTAGCCATTGAAAAGTCAAGCAATGGCGAAGAGGCTGCTTTTGTTAACTTCTCATATAACGGCAGGACACGCTTAACCAAAGAGTTATCTAATTCACATGATTGTAACAGGTGTTTTATTGCATCATCATATTTTTTGAGAATAAGCTCGACACTTCCCTCGGCAAAAACGATCAATGGATTGGCCATAGCTTTTGATGAAAGCGTTTTTAATTCCTCATATACATATTCGGCACGTGCCGGGAGTATTCTAACTGTTAACAGATATTCCTCAACTGCTTCATCGATACGCTGGGCTTTACTCAATGCCCTACCCCGTGCAAAATGAGCCGGCACGTTACTCTTGTCGATACTTAAAATATTATCCAGATATTTAATAACTTCTCCTGAAAAATTCTCAGGACCTTCAAGCGAAATCATAAGTGGTCTCACCGCGTCGCTAAGATTGCCTTTCTCAACCGATGCCTGACCCAATTTTAAGTTAAAGTACTGTGCATTGCGTCCAAAGACCTCTATCGCGTTCTTTGATTCTTCGACAACCCGGTCCCATAGTTTCCTGCTGAAAAAAGTATCAATGAGCAAAACCCGGACTTCGCGGTCCTTGGGAAAGTTTTTGAGGGCATCATAAAATTCATCAACAATTTCAAAAAAGGCTTTTGGGTCTACATTTTGAGCAGTCTTGAAAAATTTCGTAGCGATTTCAACTTCACCCTCTTTCATGAATATCCTTGCCGCCACCAATAGCAGTGGGACTGCTTTTTGTCTGTTCTGGATAACTTCGATCAATGCTCGTTTAACATCTCCTCGCCGTGCTTCATCTTTGAATAGCTTTTCAAACAGCGTAACCGCCGTATCATAATCACCAGTAAATGCCGCTGCTCTGGCCAGAGCAAGATCACCAAGAAAAGGATCTTCTTTCTTGTATTGTTTGAATATCGGTATTATCGATGATCCCAGGTTTGGCTTTTTGTTAACCAACGCATCAAAGGTCGGAATGAGCGAAGCGGTTTGTTCAGGATGCTGATCAAGAAAATATTCAAGCAGGGATAACGCCTTCTGTTCGTGACCTAACATCAGCATACTCTTTGCGCGCAGGTCAACATAGCCTAAGTCATCAGGCATCTCTTTAACTATCCCGTCGGTAGACTCATAAACATAATTATATTGACCATTATTCAAAAGATTCTCAAATATCAACCGGGCAGTTTCATGGTCGCCCTTACGTGCATAACATACGCCGAGTAAATTAAGAGCCTTAGAATTTTCTATATCCTGTTCTAATATTGTATTCAGGTTGATGATATTTTCGTCGAGAAGTCCTGGGTCTGCTTTGAAAGCAGTGTCAATAGTATCTACTGCAACATCAATTTCATTTCTCGATAGATAAGCTTTTACTAATCCATCGATGACCTCTGGGTTATTGGGTTCCTTCTCGAAAGCTGCCTTATATTTTTCGATGATATGCTCATATTGAGTCGCATCAGTTTCTAAGATCTTAGCATACTCGCTCATGGCCAAGGTAATCCGATTTGCCTTTATATATGTATCACCGAGTGCATATAGAATTTTTAGATTCTTAGGATTAATCCTCTCGAGCTCGCGCAAACCTTTTATGACATCATCTATCTTCTTGGTGTCTTTTTTCAATCGATCTTGCAGGAGTTCAATCGATGCATCAAGATCACCTTTTTTAATATAGAGGTTTGTTAAAAATTGAGCGTAAGATGCTTCGAGGTCTTTTGGAGGTTTAGCAGCACTGACCAAAGCAATTAGGGTATTAACGCTATCGGCAAATTTATCCGCGGCTCGCTGGGCAGTATTTAATGCACCGTTGAAATCTTGATTCGCCATCTGTGCCCGTAAAAGTAACAACGATGCGCGCCAATCGTTATAATTCTCCCGAGAGATAACCTGTATCCATCTCAGAAGTATCGGCGCGTAGACTTCAACATCGATCAGGCCTTCGATTGCCTCGGTGGCTGCTTCGCTTTCATGTATAAAGAAATGTATCGATGAAAGGATGAGCATCTGTTCAAAATCTTTCTTTGAGATTACATTCTTACCTTCAAGATTCTGTTTGAGCTTATCGTACCTCGATAACAGGAGTTTGAGCTCTCGCTCACTGAACTGCCTTAATGTCTTACTTATCTCATCATATCGATGTTGTTCGATATGCATCTCGAGCAGAAAATCACCAGCATCGATCGATGCGTGGTGGTAATACAGTTCTGACATTACCGCCACGATATCATCAAGGCGTGACGGAACCACTGATTTTATATTCCGTAGTGTTTCAACTGCACGCCCTCTTTCTTCAGCATCATAATAGAGTCGTGCAAGTAATAAATGTAAGTCTAATGATTCTTCATCATCAGTGAGGTTATGCTCGAGAACCTTGATAGCCGAATCATACCTATTCTCTTTTATGTATTCCTGCGCTTTGAGCAGTGCTTTTTGTGGATCTTTCGAGCCAAAAATATCAAACATAAAGAACCTTGCCTATCTACTCCTTTAAACAAACCAGTACAAAAGTAAAAGCCGGATGCTATGAAAACCGAGGATCAGGCTAAAACTGAATACCCCCTAATCAATATCCAGTTTCGAAACCCGAATCACTCACCCATCTTCTAGAATGTCTTGGCTATTGAGAAAATACTCTTTAGCTGCTCATCTGTTTTGCGCAGACGGGCGGATAACGTTTTTGTAAATACCCACAAGAGCTTATATGCAATACCAGTTTCCTGGGCAAGAAGTTTTCGGAAATTTTCTTTCTCGATCAGAAGTAAAATCGTATCGTCATTCGCAATCGCTGACGCCGAACGTGGAGCATCGTCGATCAATGCCATCTCACCAAAATATTCACCTTCTCGAAGTATGGTCAGCGCCTCCTCGCCCACACCAGGAACGATCGTTGAGATCCGTACACTGCCGGAAACGATAAGGTAGAAAGCATCACCGGTAGCGCCTTCTTTAAAGACAAGCTCATCCTTTTTCACACGTAATTCCTTGGAGATAGATATCAGAATATCCATCTCACTTGGCGTTAGCTCTCGAAAAAGGTATACCTGACTTAGTACGTCCTTTTCCTTCACCTTGCCTCCATTGCCAATCTAATCCTTTCGCCTCTTTTCACCATAACAGTTTCCCTGACATTGAGGAGCAGACCGATTGAAGCCTTTTGGAAAACACTAATAACCTGGATCTTAGCAATATTAAAATCCGGCATCAATTTGCCAGCGACAGTGCGTTCTTGATAAACATCAAATAAGTCACCGACTGCAGTACCGGTTTCTTCTCCGTGATCGATATAAACAAAAACATGCGGTTCGGTAACAAGACCATCATCTTTCACCTCAACCACATAACCCTCAATCTCATCTTCAGTGGCGACCATTTCTATTTCGATTGGTGCAAGAATCGGCTCATAGGGGATTACAAAATCACCCTTCTTAATAATATCATAAGAAGCAATGACTTTTGCCCGTGAACCTTCTTCCCCGATGTCCTCAATTTCTACCCGACCTAAAACAATAACTTCCTTTCCGAGAAAATCGCCTGTCTTAGGATGTTTAATCGTCATCCCGGGACGGTAAACAGTAAGAACATCCCCGATATTAATGTCTTCAGTACGATCGATATAGACCTTCTTATAACTGGTGATCAATTTCTCACCGCTCGGTTCAGTACCTACTATTTTACCCCATAATGGAATGTCTTCTTCAAGGATAAATCCGGCTCGATGTATTATCTCCTCGCTGAATATTCTCTTGTCAGCCTCCACGAATGAAATTACTTCCGCTGTCTTCTTAGTAGGCGGAGGAGAGTACATTATGTGCTCGGGAACGTACTCAGTCACTTCACCCTCTGGATTGGGTGGGATGACAAACAATTGCTCAGGATAGATCCAGTGTGGATCTTCTATCTTGGTTAAATTAGCTCGCCAGACATAGGGCCAGAGGAATGGATTCTGATAATAAATATCGGCAATATCCCAAAGTGTATCATCTATCTTTACAACATGAGTTGTCTCCTGCGCGAACAAGGCGACAAACACCATAAGGATCAACATTTTCTTCATTTATGCCTCCTTTTTGGCAATATTTTTTTTCTGCTAAGTAAATAAATAATCAAACTCCCTCCTACAATTTTCCATCATAACGCCATCGTCCCAAGAGGTTTCTAACACTTATAAGCCGATCACTGTATTTAAAAACACGGGCAACCCTTGGTCCGATCCCTGATGTTATTTCATAAACGATTGTTTTAGCTTTTCTTGCACATTCTTCAGCGGTGATTTCTTCTTTACCATCTTTTCCGATCAGAGTAACGATATCAGCAAGTTGTGCACTTTTTATGTGAGTTATATCGACCATTATCAAATCCATACACACCATACCGACAATTCGTGCCCGTTTCCCCCGTATTAAAACATCGGCGATATTAGAAAGCGCACGCGGATATCCATCACCATACCCAACACTGATCGCTGCAATTCTACTGCGCTTATTAGTGACAAAAGTATGACCATAGCTCACCGGTGTCTGCGCTTTTACATTTCTGATATTCACTATCCTTGATTTCAAAAACATGACCGGAGTGAACGCTCTACTATACGTTATATCAGGAGATGCGGTCAGACCATACAGAGCAATACCCGGTCTTACAAGGTTAAAGTGTGAGTCAATATGTTTGAAAATACCAGATGAATTAGCAAGATGGATAAAAGGCGGTTTTATCTTATACCGTTCCAAATCCTTAACGAGTACTTTGAGTTTTTTTATTTGACCCTTGGTAAATGCACCGTCGCCATCAGCCAACGGGAAATGGGAGAAAATTCCCTCAATTTTGATATACGGTGATTTTTCTATCTTTTTCATGACCGTCGCAGCATTATTGTATGGAAGACCAGTCCTTGTCATACCGGTATCCACCTCAATATGAACGACAATAGGCTTTTTAAAAATTCGTGCTTTTTCCTCAAGTATGTTAAAGAATTTCAGTTCAGATATTGTCGGAATAAGATTATACTCAAGGACTTCATCAATCTGTGAATAGAGGACAGGACTGAGCACGAGTATCGGTGATGTAATACCCCCTTGTCTTAATTCAATCCCCTCCTCAACACTGGCCACGCCGAACATGAAAACACTCTCAGCTTCAAGAATTCGTGCGGTCTCAAGAGCACCATGACCATACGCATCTGCCTTGATAGCGGCCATGATTTTAGCGTTTTTAACCTTCTTTTTGATTATTTTAAAATTACCAACGAGATGATCAAGATATATCTCTGCCCAGACCCTTCCTTCTGTGACATTCATTAAAATAAATATATACATAATTAAAAAGAAATCAAGAGGAAATTTCGAAAAGGTTAAAGCTTCAGTTGAAGTTAATGCTTTCCGCGTTCTTATCTAAAAATATTTTCCGAATTGGTTATTGACGGTTATTTTTTGAAACCTGTATTACAGCTTTATAATAGCATCTCTTTCTGGACCGACTGAGATGTATTTGATCTTCAAGCCGGTATAGTGTTCGATCAATTTCAAATACTCTTTGGCTTCACCTGGCAGTTTATTGAAATCTCGTATTTTTGATATATCTTTTTTGAACCCGGGGATCTCTTCATAGGAAGGTTCTAATTTATCAGCGTTAAACGGATCAAATTCCGGTGCATTGACATAACCCACTGCTATCTTTAATTTATCAAATGAAGATAAGATATCAAATTTCGTCAGAACGATCTCTTTTACACCATTCAACCGGGCTGCATATTTCACGATACTTGCGTCAAAAGAACCACAACGGCGTGGTCTTCCGGTCGTTGCACCATATTCCTTACCGATTTTCCGTAGATGTTCACCGAATTCTTCGGTGCTCTCGGTCGGGAAAGGACCAAAACCAACTCTTGTAGTATAAGCTTTAGCAACACCCAATACTTTTTCCACCGCGAATGGTGCTAAACCAAGCCCGATACCAACACCTCCACTTATAGTATGAGATGAAGTTACATATGGGTAAGTACCGAAGTCAATATCCAATAAAGTCCCCTGGGCGCCTTCAAAGATGATATTTTTATCTTTGTTCAGTGCATCATTAAGATATGCTGAATCATCAATGATCATCGGTTTAAGTTTTGTCGCATAGTCCATGAACTTGTCGAATATCTCACTGTCCGAAAGCGGTTCAGCATGATAGATCTCCATAAGCATAAGATTTTTTCTTGAGATATTCGCCCGAAGTTTTTCTCTAAAGAGCTCCGGATTAAAAAGATCACCTATCCTGACGCCGACCCGGGCGTACTTATCTTCATATGTCGTACCGATACCTTTTTTTGTCGTACCCAAACCCTGTTTTGTTTCCTCCCTTATTTTGTCGATAAGAATATGGTAAGGCATGATAAGATGGGCATATTTTGACACCTTGATTCGATCCTCGATCTTTGGATCGATTTTTTTTAAGTTGGAAAGCTCATTAAAGAATATTGCTGGATCAAAAACACACCCGGTACCAACAATCCCAACAACACCTTCATTCAAAACACCGCAGGGGATTTGATGAAAGATGACTTCCTTACCATCATGACGAACTGTATGACCGGCATTTGTACCACCTTGAAAGCGTGCATCAATATCAAAATCCTTAGCCAGGTAGTCGACTACTTTACCTTTCCCCTCATCACCCCATTGAAGTCCAATTACTGCAAGTTTCATATTATATACTCCGTTCTATTCTACATAGGCAACAAGAAAAGTCAATAGGCTCTCTTGCTGCAAAAGTCTGTCGAGCAAACTCGACCACTACTAAATTCTGATCTTCTTGTAGTCGCCCAATTCATTGGGCGAAAAAACCCAGCTTCTCCAACCCTTGACATCAAGAATTTTAGGAATACTATTAAACGCACAAGGAGGTCAAGGTGTCGATATTATCAGAGAAAATAGAAAATTTGATCGAGAAAATTGAAACGAATAACCGGTGGCGCCAGAAAGAGTGTATCAATCTCATCCCTTCGGAAACGACACCGAGTCCATTAGTTAAACTGTGCGAAATTTCTGACCCTGCAGGTCGGTATGCTGAGCATCGAACCATGAAAGGCAAAGAAATATATTTTTATCAAGGCATCGATTTTATTCGTGATGTCGAAGAAGAATTAAGAAATGAAATGTCTCAATACTTTGGCTGTTCAAGGGTAGAACTAAGAACAATAAGCGGACAGATGGCAAATGAAGTTGTTTTTAAAGCGGTCGTTAAGTTTGTTAACCGCAACAGAAAAGAAGGCGAACCTTTCCGTAAATTAAGACTCGTCATGAATAACGAACTGAACAAAGGTGGTCATCTCAGCTCACAACCCATGGGTGCGCTCTTCAATTATGTCGAAGAAGACCCGCAAACCGGTAAAGAAAATGTCATAAATTTTCCGGTAAGAAAAGATTGTCTGTACAAAACAGATACTAACGAGTTAAAAAAACTTTTGGAAAATAATAAACCCGAATTGGTTGTCTTTGGTAAAAGCATGTTTTTGCATAAAGAACCGGTCGAGTTTTTATTTAACATTGTCAAAGATTGGGATCCCAAACCGATCATCATGTACGACATGGCTCATGTTCTTGGTCTTTATGGCATGCTCCAGGAGCCGTTCAACGAAGGCGCGGACATTGTGACCGGCAGCACGCACAAAACGTTTTTTGGTCCTCAGCGCGGTGTTATCGCATCGAGTATAGCCAAAGGAAGTCCCATGGCAAAACTCTGGGTTGATATTAAAGGGCGAGCTTTTCCGGGTTCAACGAGCAATCACCATCTGGGTACGCTCCTCGCTTTGCTCATGGCAACTTACGAAATGAATGTATTTAAAAAAGAATATCAAACGCAGATAAGGAAAAACGCACGAAGTTATGCCCGAGCTCTAAAAGACAATGGGATCGATGTGGAAGGTGATGAATCAGATGGTTTCACTGATACTCACCAGGTCGTTATCAGGATAAGTAAATATGGCGACGGCATGGACCTTGCCCGACGATTGGAAGAGAACAATATCGTGACAAATTACCAGGCATTACCAGATGACGAAACATTCCTCAAAG
The DNA here is from genome assembly GCA_049647165.1 of bacterium. Taxonomy (GTDB): domain Bacteria; phylum Hydrothermota; class Tepidihabitantia; order SM23-42; family SM23-42; genus JAUVZL01. Next base: position 4,277 of record JBARXB010000014.1, on the reverse strand, counting down.
CAAGCGGCATAAGAATGGGCGTTCAGGAAATGACACGTTTCGGCATGATGGAAAATGATTTTCAGGAATTATCACAACTCGTCGCAGATGTCATTGTTAACAATGCCGATGTAAAAGGTAAAATTAAAGAACTGCGAGGAAAATTCCTCGAGATGCAGTACTGTCTGCCAACACAGGAAGCTGCACCGTTTGCAGCCAAGGTTTTAGGTAGCATTTTTCCGCAAAAAGAATTCTTCATAAAATTCGTCGACAATCTCCAGAAATCAGCAAAAGGTATTTAAAGTAGGGAGGAAAAATGGCAAAACAACCAGATAAAAAAGAAAAAAAGAAAGAAAAAGCTGAGAAAAAAAGACTATCAAAGAAGGAGAGAAAACAAAAACAAAAAGAAAAAAGTAATTGGTAGAAAAAAGATATTAGATACTGGATGCTAGATACTAGATTTTAGGTATTATTTGATTTTAATTACTTTTCCTGCAACCTCGCCATCGATCTCAATGAAGTAGATGCCTGGCTTTAATCTGTCAGCCACGACAATGCGACCTGATATGTCAAAAATCCGGCACGATTTGCCCTTAGGCAGTACTAAAGACCCGTTGAAAATTGTTGCTGCAAAATAATCATTGGCAACTTTTATCTTTTGTTCCTCGACACCTGAGATAAGATCTTCATGAAAAATCCAGCAGCGCACGATATTGTCAGTAAGATCTCTTTGCCTGGCAGTCCAGACATATCCTGCGTCCTTATCTTCAATAAAAGTAATATATATTGAATCATTCACTACATATGGGCTTGCAGTCATGCTTTCCTCAGACAGACAAGCACCAGGAACTGCACCAGGTGTTCTTGTATTCGTAATATTATGATAGTTTGACCAGGTCAAACCATTATCTGTTGAATGTGCACCATATATCTCGCCATTATAATATCCACCCTGAGAATAATCACCAGGATCATCATTACCATGCCAGAAGCAATAAAGCCAGTTCGACACTGTATCGATGACGAGTTGGGGTTGCTCGGCAGGCATTCGAGAAAAATAACCTGTCCCAGGAATTCTTACCCACCACCCACCAGGTTCACTGTAGTAAGTACTCGGACTGTTCACAACCGTTATCGAATCACTAGCTTCATCCCAGTGGAATATCTTTGATGCCGTATGATAGACAGTACTATCAACTTTCTGCCCAGTCCAGGTAATGTGCAGGTTATCACCTGCATCAAAAACAGCATTCACCTCGCAGTATGCTCGTACGCTATCACCTGGAAAAGGTTGGTAATCCGTAACCTGGATTAGCGAAGACCAGTTCAGTCCCTCATCAGTTGAATACATGTACCAAACATTATTATCGTATTTGGATGCAGCGAGTGTGTCGGTAATGAATCTCGTCAAGACGAATGCAACCTTATGTGACCCGGGATTGTGTGAAGCGCGTACGAACTGGGAGTTTTTACAGCAGGAATCAACTTCAGTAATCAAAGACCAGGTTTGACCCAGATCAGTTGTCAAAAACAAACGAAACGTGTACTCATCAGGGGTCGAAATAGCAGTTGCCATGATAATATTGTTATTGCTTGCCACACAGACATACGGAATAATGTAATCAACATAACCAGTATTCACTGGATTTTGTAGCCATGCTCCCCAAAGATTACCTCCATCGATATCGATCCAGCTTTTTTGTCCTGTGCCATCATTATAATAATAGGCTATTACTGTCCTTTGACTGTCAGGATTCACATCCCGGGTAATATCTAACTGAACAAAACCGCTCCACCCTGTAGATGCCTGCGTTTCACCATAGTATGAACCATCAGTAAATCGACCATTCCATGCACAATAGCGTACAGTCTGGGCAGTATCCATCTTTGTCCAGTTTAAATGCACTTGTCCATAGGCATCAACCATGATCCTCTGACCCATAGAACCAAGAACCTGAAAATCCCAGGCTGTCGTACCTATTGAATCACCCGGACTCTGATACTGCAATACACAGATCAGTAATAGTACTGAAAGTGTTGAAGTCATTTTACCCCTCCTTTCCTATACATTTCCCCTTTAACCAGTGATTTAAGATAAAGATGTTTGTGAAAAAATTGTGAAATCAGATCTTTTTTTTATTGCATCTTGCGAATACGGACCTCGATATTTGGATTATCCTTAAGTAATTCAAGGATCTTTGAGGTATCGGTTTCACCGTAGTGATACGGGTACAGAACCTTTGGTTTGAAAGCTTTAACAGCATCTGCGACCATTTCCGGTGTCATGGTATAGGGTAGATTCATCGGTAAAAAAACGATATCGATTTGCTTTAAAGCTTTCATTTCCGGCGTATTCTCCGTATCCCCGGCAATATAAACACTCTTATCACCAAAAACCATAACATAGCCATTACCTTCACCTTTTGGATGAAAGAATTCACCGTTTTCTCGCTTATGCACGAGATTATAAGCCGGCACAGCATGAACCTCGATCCCTTTAATAGTATCAATGTCACCGTTATGCATGACGATACCGTCATTGATCTGATCAGTACAAAGATCTGTAAGTACGACGACTGTATTTTCAGTGCGTATCTTTTGTATAGCATCGAAATCGAGATGGTCGCCATGATGATGGGTTAAGAGAATCATATCGGCTTTCGGAAATTTGGAATAATCAGCGAGACGGCTCCAGGGATCAATATGAATAACCAGCTCACCATATGTTAACATAAGCGTGCTATGCCCGATGAATGTTATCTCAAGGTCTTTAGCTGATGTGCTTATCACATCTTTTTCAAATTGACCTTGAGCCATCACCGGAAAAGTACAACATACTCCCAATAATATTACTGTAGATAATATCTTCATTATAATATCCCCTTCTTATCAATGATGATCTAATCTGGTCCTGAAACATGTGTATACAGCTTTCTCTGTGTATCTATTTTCCGAACTTACTCATCCGCTCTGGTCGCCTTACAAAATAATAGACTGCCGCACCGATGACTCCGGCCAATACAACAACGAGAATCCACATCACCTTGTCATTACCGTTTTCCGGTTCATTTTTTGCGACATCGATGATCATCCAGACCCAAAATATCGTAGCCAATATCCCGATACTCATGGCGACAAGCCAGAAAAGAATCATAATAAGTGCCATGATAGAATTGTAAGCATCGCCGAGATAAAGTCAAGGTTAGTATATTGTATATTGGGGTCAAATCTTGACTATATATTGGGGTCAAATCTTGACTATTGACAAATAGTTTTCAGTCTTGCGTGTAAAGCAACGAGTGGACTCGTTGCACTTCACGGCATCAATTGTCAATAGTCAAGATTTGACCCCACTTGATTTTCCGCCCTAAATAGCTAAAATAGACCCATGCGCGCATTGCTCGTCAATCCCTGGGTCTATGATTTCAAAGCATTCGATTTCTGGAACAAACCGGTCGGCTTATTGATCGTCGCGGATATTTTGAAAAAAATAGGATTTACGATCGATTTCATCGATTGCATGGACCGTCTGAGCCCGTATTACAAGACAAAAACTAAAACAGACATCTACGGTCGCGGCAAGTATCATCATAAAATCGTGGAAAAACCAGAAATTTTAAAAAAGGTTCCGAGACGCTATAAACGATATGGTATACCAAAAGATTGTTTAGTCGATGTAATAGGAAATTTACCAAAACCTGACATCATTTTTGTAACCTCAAGCATGACCTACTGGTATCCTGGTGTCTTTGAAACAATCAAGATAATCCGCAGGCAGTTCCCAAAGACCAAGATCATCCTCGGCGGTATCTACGCTACGATCTGTGAAAAGCATGCGAAAAAATATTCTGGTGCAGATATCGTTTTTACAGGACCCTCAGAAGAACATCTCATCGAACTGCTGGCTGACCTCGGCTATACGTCCAAAAGCAAACTCAACCTCGATTATATCGTACCTGATTTCTCTCTTTATGATGCACTCCATTATGGTGTTATCCTGACATCACGAGGATGCCCATTCAATTGCACGTACTGCGCAATAAAGGTACTGTGTCCGAATTTCAAGATCTTTGTGAACAAAGTCATAATCGAACAATTGAAAAGTTTTTCAGGGAAAACAAAAAACATTGCTTTTTTTGACGATGCCCTGCTCTACAATAAAAAGTTCCCGGATTTATTGAAGGAAATTATTGCGCGCCGGTATAAACTGAATTTCCACGCTTCAAATGGTTTACATTGTCGGTATATAAATGAAGATATCGCACGTTTGATGTATGATGCGAACTTTAAAACGATGT
>JBARXB010000013.1:0-97581 GCA_049647165.1 bacterium | reverse complement strand
GGTGACAATGCGAATATTGAGGTTGAGTTGATCACGCCGGTGGCTATTGAGCAGGGTCTGCGTTTTGCAATCCGCGAAGGTGGCAGAACGGTCGGCGCTGGTGTCGTAACCAAAATAATAGAATAATAATGAATAAACTCAGAATTAGACTAAAATCCTATGACCACCGCATTCTTGATCAATCGGTCAAATCAATCGTCGAAACGGCAAAACGTTTCGGTGTAAATCTTTCTGGTCCTATCCCCCTGCCAACTCAACGCTCGCTTTACACAGTACTTCGTTCCCCGCATGTCGACAAGAAATCACGCGAACAATTTCAGCTTCGTATCCACAAACGGCTTATCGAACTAAATGATGTCACGCCCGATATAATTGATGCGCTGAACAAACTCGAGATTCCAGCTGGTGTGTATATTGAAGTGAAGGCTATGTAAAATGATAGGACTGATCGGCAAAAAACTTGGTATGTCGCAGATATTCCTGGAGAACGGTCATGTTGTGCCGGTGAGTATAATCCAGGCCGGTCCCTGCCCGGTAATTCAAATAAAGAATGAATCCAGCGACGGTTATAAAGCGATACAACTCGGTTTTGGTGAAAAGAAAAAACAGAATCGAGCAACGACCGGACATCTTAAAAAAGCAAAAGTAAAATCAGCAGCGAAATTACTCGAGTTCAGGATCAAGAACCCTGATAAATATAAGATCGGTGAAAAAATCGACGTATCAATCTTCAATGACGGTGAAAAAATAGCCGTTGTCGGTTGGACAAAAGGAAGAGGTTTTGCAGGTGGTATGAAACGATGGGGCTGGCATGGTGGTCCGGCTTCCCATGGATCAACCGCACACCGAAGAGTTGGTTCAGCCGGTCCTGGCACTTCACCAGGCAGGATTTGGAAAAATAAAACAACGCCTGGCCGTTACGGTAATGAAAGGAACACGGTCAAAAACATAAAAGTGGTCAAGGTCGAAAAAGATAAGAACTTATTATATGTTAAAGGTGCAGTTCCCGGTGCTAAGAATGGTTATATCATAATGATGAAAGAGGAATAATGCAGACTAAACTATTCGATAAAACAGGCAAAGAGACTGGCAAAGTAAAACTCAACGATAAAATTTTCAAACAGGATATTAATAAACCCCTGCTCTGGGAGAATATTACTGCGCTTTCAAAGAACCAGCGCAGAGGTATAGCGAGTGCCAAAAACAAAACTGAAGTCAGAGGTGGTGGTAAAAAACCATACCGGCAAAAAGGTACTGGTTGGGCAAGACACGGCACAATACGTTCACCCATATGGCGAGGTGGCGGTGTTGTTTTCGGCCCGAAACCCCGTGACTACTCAGTACGCATGCCAAAAAAGAAAAAAATAAGGGCGCTTCTCTCATCACTGAGTGTCAAAGCACAGGAAGATAAGATTATGGTTATTGAAAACCTCGATCTTGATGCACCGAAAACCAAAAATTTTGCTGAGATTATAAGAAGTATTAACCTACATGAAACCAAGACACTTATCGGTGTTGATACACTGAATGAAAATCTTAAATTAGCAGGCCGAAATATACCGTATATTAATTTAAAACGCGTGGATGATATCAATTGTTTAGACGTACTTTCTGCTGAGTACTTCTTGCTTACCAAAAAAGGTCTTGAAAAACTGGAGAAGCGATGCGCTACGAAAAAGTAATCAAAAAAACACTGATAACTGAAAAAGCCGATCGTCTGAGAGAAATCAATGTCTACCAATTCGAGGTAACATCCCGAGCAACAAAAAATCAGATAAAAGAAGCCGTCGAGAAGCTCTTCAATGTCGAGGTACTTTATGTCAAAACCGCAAATTTACCGGGCAAGCCAAGACGCCTGGGACGTTCTGAAGGTTATAAATCCGGTTATAAAAAGGCTTCGGTAACGCTCAAAGAGGGTCAGAAGATCGAGATCGTAGAGGGTGTATAATGGCAATTAAGAAATACCGTCCGACAACTCCATCCAGAAGGTACTACACCGTAAATAAAGTATCGGTTACAAAAAAAAGACCCGAGAAATCTCTGCTTGTGTCTAAGAAAAAATCCGGCGGAAGAAATAATTATGGTCGGATAACAGCACGTCATCGGGGTGGTGGACACCACAGATTCTTACGTAATATAGATTTTCGCAGGGATAAGAATGCTATCCCGGCTAAGGTTCAGGCAATTGAGTACGACCCAAACCGCAGCGCATTGATCGCCTTGGTCGTTTATGTCGATGGTGAAAAAAGATATATCATTTGTCCTGAAGGTTTAAACATCGGTGATACGATAATATCTGGAGATAATTCATTGATACAGCTAGGTAATTGTCTTAAACTTGCCGACATCCCCCTCGGCATCGAGATCCATAATATTGAGCTTGCGCCTGGCAAAGGTGCTGAGCTGGTGAGAGGAGCTGGTCTTGCCAGTCAGATCTTAGCAAAAGAGGGCAAGTATGCACATTTAAAATTACCATCCGGTGAAATCCGTTTAATCAATCAAGAATGTCGTGCTACTATCGGAAAAGTCTCAAATGCCTTGCACTCAAGCGTCGTTTATGCGAAAGCTGGGAGAACAAGACATCGTGGACGTCGACCTCATGTTCGAGGTGTCGCAATGAATCCAGTGGATCACCCATTAGGTGGCGGTGAAGGAAAATCACACGGTGGTCGTCACCCTGTTTCACCATGGGGATGGTTAACAAAAGGTAAAAAGACAAGAAAAGTTCAAAAAGCATCAGATAAATTCATCGCGAAAAGGAGAAAATAATGGCAAGATCCCTGAAAAAAGGCCCCTTCGTTGACATAAAACTAATGAAAAAAATAACCAAGCTAATTGATTCCGGTGAAAAGAAAATTATCAAAACATGGGCAAGGAGTTCCATGATCCCTCCAGAATTCGTCGGTTTCACTATCGCAGTACACAACGGCAATCGGTTTATCCCGGTCTATGTTACGGAACGGATGGTTGGCCATAAACTCGGTGAATTTTCTCCAAGTCGGACTTTCCGGGCTCATTCAGGCACAAGAAAAGAAGAGAAAAAACGAGAGTTTGAGAAATGATCGCTAAAGCAATCAAACGCTACGAACGAGTCTCACCAAGAAAGATCAAACGCATGTTGGATGTCATCAGAGGAAAAGGTATTACAGAAGCAAGAGCGATACTTCAGTTCCATCATTCCAGATCCAAACAACCAGTTCTCAAAACTTTAAATTCTGCAGTTGCCAATCTCAAAGAAAAGGTTGGTACTGCACGCATAGACGACAATGACCTTTTTGTAAAAGAAGCAAAAGTTGACGAGGGTCCTACGATGAAAAGATGGCGTGCTGGTTTTCGCGGCTCTGCAGATATGATAAGGAGAAGAACCTGCCACATCACATTGGTGGTTGACTCCTATAAACCTATCGAAAGCAAGAAGGGAGATTAATGGGACAGAAAACTCATCCAATCGGCTTTAGACTGGGCATCACTAAAGATTGGAAATCAAAGTGGTTTGATGAACAGAACTATAGCAAACTCATTGCCGAAGACCATACGATACGCAGATATTTACGTCAGCGTCTTTCTGAAGCCATGGTCTCTGATATCATCATAAGAAGATTATCTAACCGGGTAATAATATCTATAAACACGGCTCAACCTGGCAAGGTTATTGGTAAAGGCGGCGAGGAAATAAAGAAGTTACGCGAGGAAGTAAAGAGCCTCATCCAGCGTGATGTTACCATAAATATCGAAGAAGTACGAATGCCTGAACTCGATGCACTACTTGTTGCTCAAAATATCTCTCGGCAGATTACACAGCGTATTTCGCACCGACGAGCGATGAAACGAGCTTTGATCTCGGCGATGAAAATAGGCGCAAAAGGGATAAAAATTGCATGCGCGGGGCGACTTGGCGGTACTGAGATCGCACGGACTGAATCCCAGCATGAAGGCAAGGTACCTTTACAGACCATCTATGCTGATATTGATTATGCGCGTGCCACGGCATTCACGATCTACGGCACTGTTGGCATCAAGGTCTGGATCTATAAAGGAGTAGTTAAGTAATGCTCGAGCCCAAGAAGATCAAATATAGAAAGCAACAGAGAGGACGCATGAAGGGCAAAGCGACTCGTGGAAGCATGATTGCTTTTGGCGATTACGGTTTAATTGCTCTTGAACCAGCATGGATTACTGCCCGGCAAATAGAGGCTTCAAGAGTTGCCATCTCTCACTCCATGAAAAAGGGTGGTAAAATGTGGCTTAGAATATTTCCTAATAAGCCGATTACCAAGAAACCAGCAGAGACAAGGATGGGAAAAGGAAAAGGTGCTCCGGAGTTCTGGGTCAGCGTTGTAAAACCAGGTCGTATCATATACGAACTCGCTGGTATGGACGAAAAAGATGCACGGCACCTCCTTAGACTCGCATCCAACAAATTGCCAATTAAAACGAGATTTGCGAAAAGAGAAGCGGGGATAAAATATGAAGGTTTTTGAACTTAGAGAAAAAACCAGGGAGGAACTAATTGATCTGCTCAATGGTCATCACAAGGAGATATTCAACTTGAAGCTACGGCGTGGTGCACAGGAAATACCGAATCCCTTGAGACTCAGGACATTACGTCGAGAGATAGCACGTATCAAAACTATCATGCGCGAGGACGAGATGGGTACTAAAAAACTGCTTGAGGTAAAAAAACCAAAGCGAAAAGCGAAGAAAGGAGACTAGTATGCGCAGACGAAAGGTAGGAGTGATAATCAGTGATAAACCATTCAAGACTGTCGTAGTCAAGGTAAGTCACTATACCAAACACCCGCTCTATAAAAAATATGTTAGGAAGAACACTAAGGTCTATGCTCACGACGAAAAAAACGAATGCAAAGTTGGTGAAAAAGTGATGATCGAAGCAACACGCCCTCTTTCTAAAATGAAAAGGTGGCGGGTAATCAGGAAAATGTGATGATTCAAATATTTTCACGATTAAAAGTTTGCGATAACACCGGTGCACGCATTGCGATGTGTATACGTGTGACCGGCGGGTCGTCACGAAGGTACGGTTCGATAGGTGATATCATCAATGTTACTATCAAAGAGGCTTTACCCAATGCGCCGGTCAAAAAAGGCGACAAAGGTAAGGCAGTTATTGTAAGAACTAAAAAAGAAAGACGGAGAGCAGATGGATCATATGTAAGGTTTGATGATAATGCATGTGTCTTGATCAATGATCAACGCGAGCCAAGAGGAACGCGTGTCTTTGGACCGGTCGCGCGCGAGCTCCGGGACAAAGGTTTTACCAAAATAATGTCACTGGCGAGTGAAGTAGTATGATCGTATTCGTAAGGAGTAATTGATGTTGGGGAAAAGAAGAATAAAAAAAGAAAAGAAAACGAAATTTCATGTCAAGAAAAATGACCTTGTTGAAGTTAATACCGGCGAGGAAAAAGGCAGGCGCGGCAGGATTCTCGATGTGATAGCGGACAAACAACAGGCGATCGTTGAGGGCATTAACCTTGTCAAAAAACACCAGCGTGCGCGTTCCCAGACAAAACCCTCGGGGATTGTCACGGTACCAGCACCCATACATATAACGAACCTCGTACTCATTTGCTCGAAGTGCGGCAAGAAAACAAGGATTAGAAAAGAAAAAATAGAAAACAGAAAAGCAAGGATATGTAAAAAATGCGGAGAGATAATTGAGTAAGAAAGATAATTCAAATTATGTACCGAGATTAAGGCTGTACTATAACCAGCAGCTGAGAAAAATACTTCAGAAACAACTCGGATATAAGAACCTATATGAAGTTCCTGAGCTTAAGAAGATCGTCATAAATGTTGGCGTTGGTGAAGCCGTCAACGACCAGAAAGTTCTTGAAATCGTCAGAGCAGATCTTGCTAGAATTACCGGTCAGGCACCAGTTGCCACTCGTGCACGAAAACCTATCTCTAATTTTAAAATACGAAAAGGTATGATGATCGGTTTAAAGACCACCTTACGAGGTGCTCGTATGTATGAATTTTTTGATCGGTTCGTCAATGTCGCAGCGCCCAGAATTCGCGATTTTCGCGGCTTCTCTCGGAATTCGTTCGATGGCAAGGGATGTTATAATTTAGGACTAACCGAACAAACTATCTTTCCTGAGATCGAGTATGATAAGGTGAAAAAAGTTTTCGGTATGGATATCGCAATTGTCACATCAGCGAAAAAAGATGAAGACGCATCTGCTTTGCTCGAAGGATTGGGCATGCCTTTAACAAGGAAAAAATAAAAAAGGGATATTATGGCAAAATTATGTTTGATAAACAAAGCGAAGAAAAAACCAAAATTTACCACAAGACGTTATAATCGCTGTTTCAGATGCGGTCGGTCACGGGCTTATTACCGTAGATTTGGTCTTTGCCGCATTTGTTTCCGACAACTCGCCCTTAAGGGTGAGATACCAGGCGTAAGAAAAGCAACCTGGTAGGGCGCCTTCGGCGAAATACTAAAATCTAAAACACCTAAGACAGTTTCAAGTTATCAGGATACCAGAACATCAGAGTATCAAGGAATATTTTTTCTGATAGCTTGATTCTCTAATAATCCAATATTCATAATTTCGAATATTTAATATTTACCATTAGGAATTTATTTGATTCTTGAAATTTGGGATGTGAGCTGTAGCTGCCTGATTCATCAGGCTGCTCAATGAATTGAGCAACTACAATCTGATATTTGAAATCTTGACGCTTATTTTCCTACAATCAAAAATCTCAAAGCTTAAATTTAAAATGCCTTTTAGATTTCTCTTCTGCCCTCTAATGCCCTGGTCAAGGTTGTTGTATCGGCAAGGTCGAGATCACTACCCGTGGGTAAACCACGAGCGATCCTTGTAGCCTTTATACCTAAAGGCTTTAATAATTTGGCTATATAAAGCGCGGTTACGTCACCCTCAGTCGTCGGGTTTGTCGCAAGGATAACCTCGGTAACTGTTTGCCTTTCTATCCGCCTTATAAGCGGCTGAATACGCAAGTCTTCTGGCCCGATATTATCGATCGGCGATATGACACCATGAAGAATGTGATACAACCCTTTAAATTCACTCGTCCGTTCCAAAACCATGACGTCTGACGGCTGCTCAACGACACAAATAATATCAGTATCACGTCTGGGGTTGACACAGATCTCACAGGGATCCTGTTCTGCCCAGTTATGGCAGACAGAACATTCTTTTAGTTGATTACGAGCATGGGCAATTGCTCTGGTCAATTCCTGCACTTTTGCCTTATCCATTTTCTGCAGGTAAAAAGCAAGCCGTTGTGCAGTTTTACGACCGATACCAGGTAACCACTGAAGTCGTTCAATCAGGTCGGTTAGCAAAGACATAATCTATTGTACCTATATTACCAAGGAAGTCAATGCTGGCGCCATTTTTCACTATGTTTTACTTGATTTTTGAAGTGTTTTCTATATAATAACTCAGTCTCAAAAATGAGGAATAAGTACAAAAATATTTCAGCGTGGTTTTTTATATAAGAAAGGAGTCATCATGAAAATTAAATTTCTAGGACATGCAGCTTTTTTGCTCACCTCAGACTCTGGTATCAGGATCATAACCGACCCGTATAAACCAGGCTGTTTCGATGGTGGCATCAAGTATAATCAAATTACTGAAGAAGCTGACATCGTTACAATTTCACACGAGCACGACGACCACAACGAAACCGATATAAATGGAAACCCAGTATTCATTAAGGGAGCTGACAAACAAATCATCAAGGAAATCGCAATTTCTGGAGTAGATGTCTATCATGATACGAGTGAAGGCAAAGAACGCGGTAGAAATATCATCTATAACATGTCGATCGATGGGATAAATGTCGTTCATCTTGGTGATCTTGGTCATGAATTATCACCAGAAGATATCAAGATGATCGGCAATGTCGATATTCTACTCGTTCCAGTTGGCGGCTATTTTACGATCGACGCTAAGGTCGCCGATAGTGTTATCGACGTATTAAGACCAAAAATCGTTATCCCGATGCATTTTAAAACAGACAAATGTGGTTTCCCGATTGCCACGATCGACGATTTTATCAAGGACAAAGATATTAAGAAGACTGATGGTGAGCTGGTGATTTCAAAAGACGAGTTGCCGGATAAAACGACTATCTATTTCCTCAAACCAAACAAATGATGGAAGATAGGTTTATGACCATCTATATAAAAAGGAGGCTAAATGAGAGAAGTTGACTATAATATCATTGTTGATACCGTAGCCCGATTGTGCACTGAGGCTAATTACTTTCTTGGTGAAGACGTAGTCAACGCATTTAAGCAAGGTTTAGAAAAAGAAGAATCACCAACGGGTAAGGATATCCTGAACCAATTATTGAAAAATGCCGAGATCGCAAAAACTGAAAAAATACCTATCTGCCAGGATTGCGGTTATGCCATTGTATTTCTCGAACTTGGCGAAGATGTCCACGTCAAGGGTAATATACTCAATGCAATAAAGGATGGTGTAAAAAAAGGTTACACCGATGGGTACCTGCGAAAATCGATCCTTGCGGATCCGATCAAAGGTAAAAATACCGGTGACAATACTCCCCCGATCGTTCATACAACAATCGTCCCGGGTGACAAAATAAAGATCACTGTGGCACCAAAAGGTGGCGGCAGTGAAAATATGAGCGAAGTAAAGATGGGTAAACCAGCTGATGGTATCGAAGGTGTTAAAGAGTTTGTGCTCGACCGTGTCTTGCGTTCGAGTGCCAATCCCTGTCCCCCGATCATTGTCGGCGTGGGTATCGGTGGTAATTTTGAATATTCCGCTTTTCTGGCAAAGAAGGCTTTGCTTAGAGATATCGGTCAGCGTCATCCTGATCCCTTCTATGCAGATGTCGAAAGAGAACTTCTCGAAAAGATAAATAACTTTGGCATCGGTCCAATGGGACTGGGCGGCAGAATAACTGCCCTTGATGTTTTCATTGAAGTCTATCCACGACATATTGCATCATTCCCGGCTGCGGTGAATATCAACTGTCACGCGGCAAGGCATAAAACAGCCATTATCTGATAGGAGGTATCATGAATGAACCAATTAAACTAAAGACACCAGTTAGTGATGAAGATATTATGAAATTAAGGATCGGTGACAGTGTTCTTATTACGGGCATTATTCTCACTGGTCGCGATGCAGCCCATAAGAGATTGTATGACCTTGCGTCGAAAGGTGAACCATTACCAGTTGATATCAAAGGTCAGATCATATACTATGTTGGACCGGCACCGGCAAAACCGGGGTATGTAATCGGACCGGCAGGCCCCACAACATCGTATCGAATGGACCCATATGCTCCACTCTTAATGAAATTAGGCTTGAAAGGAATGATTGGTAAGGGAATTCGTTCAAAAGAGGTACGCGAGGCAATGCAAAAGCATAAAGCAGTCTATTTTTCTGCCACCGGCGGAGCGGCTGCTTTGATCGCAAAGAATATCAAAGAAGTTAAGATAATCGCCTACGAAGATCTTGGACCTGAAGCTATTAGAGAATTAACAGTGGAAAACTTTCCGGTCATTGTCGCCAATGATGCACATGGCGGCGACCTTTATGAAGAAGGCACGAAAAAATATCGAAGGTAAAGTTATCGGGGTCAGGTCTTGACTTAGAGACATAACCCATATACGATTGTTATGCTTTTTGTTATGTCTCTAAGTCAAGACCTGACCCTCTAAAGCTATTTTCTCTTTATCTTAAAAAGACACATCACAATACCGCCAAAAAGGATCAGCACTGCAACACTGAACATTATCCATGCAGACACCGGCATCAATCTCTCCTTTTACTTCTGTAAAGGATGATGGCAACAATAATAAATACAATTAGAACCAACCACCCACCCAGGAATTCAGCTAACCTACTATACCCGCCATAAGATGTCATAAAACGATTATAGATATTTGTGACAAAAAGAATACCCACAACAATCGGTGTCAGATATTTGACTGAGAAATCCCACCAACGTCCGATCGTGAAATCAGATTTGCTGTTTGCATATTGTCTTAATTCAACAACTTTTGTGGGGATAGAAAAAATCGATTTGTCACCAGAATCAAAATGACGCTGGACATCAACATCTTTATGTGTATAGAAATAGGCAACCGCAAAACACTGGAGAATACCGACCACAAGCAACCCGTAGTTATTCATGAAATAATCCACTATATCCAACCAGTATAAACCAGCTTTTGTCGTGAATATGAGTCCGACCACTAATGCAATGACGCCAAAACCGATATTCGCATGAATTCGTTTAATTTTAAATTTATCGATCATCGATGCGGCACCGGCTTCAACCAAAGAAAATGCAGAATCAATGCCCAAAGTCAAAAGCATGACGAAGAAGAGAATACCAAAAACACTTGCCGCCACAGGTAGCATGCTTATTATTGTCGGATACGTAACGAATGCTAGCTGCGGTCCTGATTTCACAACCTCACTCACTGGTAAACCACTCTGGTAAGCATAATATCCAAGCGTGGCAAATACGGCAAGACCGCCTACAAAAGAAGTCGCATTATTGGCAAAGCTGACAAGAAATGCGTTGTTAACAATATCCGATTCCTTTTGCAGAAAACTGGCATATGTGATCTGCACACCAAAACCGATTGTGAGCGAGAAGAAAACCTGGGAATATGCAGCAAGCCATACTTTGTAATCAAGCAAAGCACCGAAGCGTGGGGTGAGATAGAATTTCAAACCCTCGATTGCTCCGGGCAAAGTTACTCCCCTTATGACCAGTACGATCAATATTATCCATGGGATTATGACCGTGAAGTAGACGACCTTACCGACAGTTTTTGGTCCTTTCCAGATCGCAGCAATTACGAAAATCCAGGTCAAAACCAAACCTAATACTATCATCCACTGGATGCCGCCTAATTGCAGCGGTGATTCAGATATCTGTAAGAATTGGTTGAAGAAAAAACCTTGAGTATCCTGTCCCCATGCGAGATTGAATGAATAGCCAAGATAATTGAAGCACCAACTCATAACCACTGCATAGTACGTTACGATCCCGAAGCCGATGAGTAAGGCGAACCATCCAAGCACTTCGAACCCCTTCTTTACATGTCCCAGTGCGGCAGGTGCTGGCTTGTAATACTTATGTCCAAGAGAAAATTCGAGGATCATCAATGGGATACCTGATGTTAAAAGTGCAACAAGATAGGGGATCAGAAATGCACCGCCGCCATTTTCATAACAGACATATGGGAATCGCCATATGTTCCCAAGACCAATGGCAGATCCTATTGAAGCCAATACAAATGATGTTCTACTATCCCATTTATCGTTCATTGGCAATTATATTCAAACGTATTATGGTGTCAACACCCACACCTTGTTTTTCTAACTCTTCAGCATAAATCCGTATAATATTTTTGTGGAACTAGCGAAAAAGGTTCAACAACCGCAATGACTGTGTGCCGAACAAGATGTATGGGGATTAATCTTCTGGTAGGAGTGTCCGTCCTTCGAAGGTAATTACGCCCTGACCGCCAAAAGTAACCTTCATGATCTGATTTTTATATGAATGGACATGAATATATACTCTGCCGGGTCGCTTTAAAGCGTACCCCATTTCAATGATGATACGGGTCATCTCGCTAAGTGGCATTATGCGGTTATGAACAAGGTAACAGCCGAGCGAAGCACTGGCGGCACCTGATACAGGGTCTTCATCAATCCCAACCGATGGCGCGAAATGACGCATATGTGCGGTATGGCCTTTTTCCCTGGTTTCGAGACAATAAACCACTACACCCGTCATTTGCATGCGATCACAAAAGCTTTTCATAACCGTAAAGCTGGGATTAATGTTCAACAGGACGTCACACGTTTCAACCGGCACGATGATATTCGTACTACCCGGTGACGATACAATACCAACCGGGTAGGTTGAATCCTGTATATCATTCTTTGGTATACCAAGAAACCTGGCGATCTGTTTAATGTCTAACGGTATACTAATAAACTGGGGCACGGGCAAGGAAACTGTTACTCTTTCTATTTTTTCATTTTTAATTCTGAGTTCGAGATGCTGAATCCCGCTCTTTGTACGCTGTCGGATCAATGTTATGGGTTCGGTGAGCTCGAAGATCCCCTCACCTTCTGCGCCGAGATAAGCAGCGATCGTACCGTGTCCAGAAAAACCGATCTCCTCTGATTTGCTGAAGAACCGCAAGAATAGATCAGCTTCTGCTGAATTCTCAGGAAAAACAAACACCGTATCTGAGACGGGATTCAATTCACTGGATAGCTTTACAAATTTCTTCTCATCCTCTGCCCGGTCAGCACCGATTACTACCCAACATGGGTTTCCGTCGTATGCCCTATTAGTAAACGTGTTTACTCGTTTGGTCATGACCCATTGCATAAGTTAATTATAGCAACAAGATTTTCTTTGTCAATAATAGATGCAACCAGTCATACTCATCGGTATTGACTGCGGTCTTTCTTTTGAATAAACTAATCTATGCGTGTTTTATTACCGGAACTCAAGGAACTTATCGCAACCAGGAAAAAACTGGCGATACGAACAGTGACATCGTATTTTGAACCGGCCGATATCGCCGAGATATGGTCAGAGCTAACTGCTAAAGAAAAACTTATATTGTTCAATGCCTTGAATACACGATTTGCCACTGACATTTTTGAATTTCTCCAGGAAGATCAAATGCTCGAATTGCTGAGCAGGATAACCACCGAAAGAAAAAAGGAGATCCTCAATGAAATGTCACCCGATGATCGTACAGATCTCTTTGCTAGTTTACCTGAGCAAGAAACTGGGTTGCTAATCCCGTTGCTTAACGAGGAGGAGCAGAGCAGGGCACGCGAGCTTCTTGCCTACAAGAGCAATACTGCCGGTGGTTTAATGACCACAGACTTCATAGCTGTCTCGGGAGATATTACTATCGCGCAGGTTCTGAAAATCTTGAGGGAAAAAGCAAAGGAAATTGATTTTATCAACTATATTTATATTGTCGATAAAGTGAATCGGCTTAAGGGCACCATATCTTTAAAAAACCTGCTGACTACGAGTCCCAAAAGAAAAGCAATTAGAGTGATGGATACCACGCCTGTCAGCGTTGCCCTGGATATGGACCAGGAAGATGTCGCTCGTATTTTCGAAAAATATGATGAACCTTCGCTGCCAGTTATCGACAAGCTCGGTCGGATAAAAGGTGTGATCACGGTCGATGATGTCATCGATGTGATCCATGAAGAGGCGAGTGAGGATATTTACCATTTCGGCGCTGCTGGTGTTACCGATGCATATCTCAGTGCAAACCCGTTCCTTGTTGCCCGCAAGCGAGTTATCTGGCTCATCATCCTCGCTCTGGCCGGATTCATCTCAGGTAGTGTACTTGAACACTATTCTTTTCTGCTTTCTAATATCGTCACCTTGAGTTTCTTTATCCCTATCTTAATGAACACAAGCGGTAGTGCTGGAACACAAGCAGCGACAGTAGTCGTACGCGGGCTTGCTACAGGAGAGATCAAGTTGAGTGATATATGGCGGGTGATAAGAAAAGAGTTCCTCATCGGCATTCTCATGGGGATCACTGCCGGCGCGATCACTGCCTTACGTGCTATCCTGCTGCAACGTGATATCATGCTCGGCTTTACCGTAGCCACGGCAATGATCATTGCAATCATCATCGCAACATCCCTGGGTGGTATACTGCCGATAATATTCAAGAAATTAGGTGTCGACCCGGCTTTGATGTCCGGACCCCTGATCGCCACGATACTTGATACAACAACCCTGCTCATCTATTTCAATGCAACGATGCTCCTTTTATGGAATGTATAATGGATAACTCGGGTGATTTTATTGTTATCTACACGACCTTCCCAGATCAGAAGACCGCAAAGACCATTATTACAGGATTGGTGCGTATGAAACTTGCCGCGTGCGGGAATATTTTTCGTCAGCATTCGATCTATCGATGGAAAGGAAAAATAGAGCACGATCCAGAATATGGAGCATTCATTAAAACAAAGAAGCCATTATACCTGGAAGTAGAAACATACATTAAAAAGAAACATCCATACGATGTACCCGAGATCGTATCATGGACGATTGAGAAAGGATCGTGGCAGTATCTTGAATGGATAGACGAGACTACCGCTCGACGTTAGACGCTGCCTCAGTAAACGCCATACAAAAACAATAAACATTCGGTACTAAAAATGAGACCAAGACAAGTAATAGCATAGTCCCCCTCTCCTTTTCCCTCTCCCCCTTCACAAGGGGGAGAGGGTTAGGGTGAGGGAGTTATCATTATTACTAATAATAAAAAGGGCGGCAAAGCCGCCCTTTTTCATTGCTTTCAGTAATCTATGGAGCAAAATGCGGATAATTCGCGATATTCTGGTATGCATATGTAATGGTAACCTCATCATTAACGCGATCAACTAGGTCAAGATGTATCTTTACATAATGCTCATCAGCGGTCTTGAGAATAATTAAATCACCTTCAACAACTTCTACGTAAGTATCGATCGTCGGTTCAGTCGTTACTTCATTGATATCCTCGAATTCGTATTGTCCAAGATTCAACAAAAGACTGACATTAGCACCAATACCCCATTGCGTACTATGGGATGGGGAATCAAATGCAGTTGTATCTTTCGTAGACGTTGGCCAAACATCAACCCACATATCAGCACTGCTATTTGCCATAGCTGAATCAGCCATGAGCGTTGCGTCAGAGAATCTTATTGCGCAATCTTCGTCGACACCTGGCGTATTCATCTCAAATTTCACTATCGCGGTAAATTCAGGTCTTGGTGATGCTTCGACAAATGGTACATCCGCATTATAATCACCCACCTTATCATCAACATTGACTGTCCTGACCTGGAAATAATAGACTGTATCCTGGCTTAACCCGGTGATATCATAGGTTAGATCAGTAATAGGGTCAGCATTGAATTTGTTCAGGTCCTCGCCATCATGAACAAGTAATTCACTTGAATCGGTTGAAACATAGACATTATAACCGTCAAAATCAGCATTCCCTTCGATCACTGTATCTTCATTCCAGGTAATGGACACCATGGTTTCATGCATGACGACCATGCTTATTTCCGGGGACTCGATTACACTTGCCCCGCCACAACCGACTATGAACATTGCGACTAAAGTCGCTAAGACTAGTAAAGTCTTCTTCATTTTATTCTCCTTTTTTTAGTGCCTTTACTTCTGAATTCTTTGCATTCACCATCCAAAGGCATAAGATGGAAAATGGCGATAACACAATTGTCTTTTCCCTAATCGCCTCCTTTCTAATTAAAACTATTGAAATTATAAGTAATATTCGACTCTTGTCAAGAGCCAATTTTTTGATTGTATATTGTAGTCGCTCAATTCATTGAGCGACCTGATGAACCCCGCTCATCGTAGATGGGCGTGGGTAAATCAGGCAACTACAACACGGTGGATTCAAAATTTAACAAATCGACTTGGTAACAAAATTACTCAATTACTCAGTCAGGCTGTTGAAAAAGTCATTTTTCACTGGAGTAGAGCATTTATGCTCGTGAAAACTGATGAAATTTCATTGCTTTTGACGGGGCTAAAGCCCCTACTCCACTAAATCAACAGCCTGAGTAACTCAATAATTATTCTTTCAATGAATTGATTAATTCCTGAAATCCCTTGAGTTCAATACGTACAAGCTTGATCGATGACAAGAATTTTAAAAACCCATCAATATCAAGATTCAGATAATGATCTTCGATCTGCATATCGAGAGGCAGGTCGTACAGATAAGCACCACTACCCAATGCATCTTCCAGCCTTGCGATATTCCGCCGGATCACCTTTCGTATCGCTTCTTTTTCAGGTACGGGGAAATCACTACCGGCTATTTCACAATGATTTAAAATCAGCATTTTACCTTCGGCATCGAGTGCATCCTGTCCCTGCTGGAAAAGCGCATCGGCAATAATAAAACCATAAAGATGCCCAAATAAATGCAGGATATATGTATTCCCGCGGTCCAAACTCATCGGGAAGTCCAGCGGTTCCATGTTTGGGTAAACACGTTGCTTCAATACGGGCGCGAGCATATAGCTGTAATTACCATCACCTTTTCCTTCGAAAATTTTTGCCACGGCCGGTGACGCACCGATATACTTGGCATAAATGCGTTTTTCATTTTCCGCAATGCGAACTGTCTCCCAGCAGCAGCCACCAAGAATAAACCTGTGTTTAAGATGGAAAATCCGACCCACCAATCTCTGTGATTCTGCATTAAGAACATCGTATTCACCGAAAGATGTGTCTGCGATGTTCGAATGTATCTTTCCCCAACGTATCTTATCCTCAAGTTCATAACCATCAAAATATATCCCGGGTCTCTGCTCTTTTACCTTAACATCATCGACCAATTTCTTAAATGCGGTTTCTACTTGCGTTTCAGTATATACCGGAGTTAGGACATTATAAATACTTTTCAAAGTTGTCCCTATACGCCGGCGCTGATATAAATACGAATAAATCTGCTGTGGTATCACAGATAAAGAAGGCTGATATCGTTTTTCAAATAATTGTCCTTTAATCGCGCGCTCGAAATATATTTCAAACAACATTCTCTCCCAGGTATCAATATAAACACCGATCGCAAAGAGACTGTCAGTACGCCGATTACCCCGACCTATGCGTTGGAGTAATGATGAAATATCAAACGGCGGTCGGTAAAGAACTACACAATCCACATCGCCGATATCAATACCCAGTTCGAGAGTTGAAGTAGCACACAATATCCCTCTATCGCTATTATTCATCAAGCGCTCTATTTCTTCGCGACGTTGTTTTTCGAGACTCGCATGGTGGACAAACACAGCATCGTGAAACGGTGGTCTGTTCAACTTCTGAGAAAATATTTCAGCAAGACTACGGGCATTGAAGAAAATAAGGATCTTTTTTAATTTTCTCGCGCGCGCCAGGCGAAAGATCTCATCAACTATATTATCCTGTGCCATCAGCTTATACTCAAGCGCCCGCGTCGACTTAAGAAAACAAACCTTAGCATCGTCAAAATAGCGTGTGCCGATAGCCATATCATCAACTGTTGCAGACAGAGCTGCGTACTGCAGTTTCTCATGGAATTTTCTTAACCTGTTTAGCAACACCCTCAGCTGGTCGCCGCGCGGAGTATTATCAAGCAGATGTATTTCGTCAAGCACTACCGCACTCAGCGTCTGCAAAACACGTGGTTTGCGAGCAAGCATCGAATCAAAAGACTCGGGTGTGGTGAGCAAAACTGCAGGCAGATGTTTCAAATCAAGTCGTGGTCGATCACCAGTCTTGCGCCCCAGTTCTACACCAACATAGGTTACTGGATCGACTAACCTACGAAAGAGATCATTAACAAGTGCCCGGGTTGGGGAAACGTACAGTATTTTCAACTCATTCAATGCTTCCCCCCGTAAATCAAGAAGCAAATTTTCAATAAGCGGTGCGATTACGGCTTCAGTTTTTCCGCTTGCCGCAGGAGATACGACCACGACATTTTCCCGCTTCAGAATGTGTGGTATGGTCAATCCCTGAATCGGTGTCAGGTTACCGAAACGGCTGAAAAACGGAACCCAGGTTCGATGCAGATTCTCTTTTATTTCTTTACTGGTCACTATCTCTTAAGCGGAATCCGTCCTCCCAAACGCAACCAATCGAATGATTCAACCGAGAATTTGATGAACTCTCTGAGTTCACAGCTTTGCTTTTTTAATGCAGCATTGTATACGTTTTCGCGGCGCGGTACCTCGATCGAAAAATCTGGGTAAGCGCAATTGTAAACATTGACCAGATTATCAAATATTACCTCGAGCTCAGGTCTACTGAATTTACGGAGATAATGACGGTTCTTTACAATCTTAACTATATTCTCAATGCCGCGCAGACCATGGATCGGTGTCATGGCGAGGACTATCATCAAATGGGCATCTTTATAAATATATGGCGTCGGTCTGACCTTATTATGCACCAACCTTGTGTCGATCTGCTTCAATTCATCACTGTTCAAAGCAGCAAGGATCAGACCTTCTAAAAAACTCAATCCCCGGCTATACGACTGATAATCCCATATGCGGGTTGCTGTCTCGATTTCATCGAGAACGAGAACTAAACCGCCCAGTCCTGCCTTATAACTCAAATAACTCAAACCGGTCAAGATATAAGAATAAAAATCACTGGCCGTTGAAAAATCATAAAGAGCCGGGATTTTCTGTCCACCCCGGACGCGAAAAGGTGCTTTCGGATCAATGGCATAGTTCTTTGTCGACTCGCCCTCAATCCACTGCCAGAAGACTTCGCTCATAAGATCTGCGTTATCCATGTCCTGTAACTTTTTAAGGACCGGAGTAAAAAAACAGTGATCTTGTATTCTTATGTCTGACACTGCCATTAGTAGATCGCGGAAGTGAAATTCACAATTATTCTTGATGTAACGCAGATTGTAAATTAACTCCCGGTAAATCCGCTTTGGTTTGTGCAACGGTGTTTCCTGTGGACTTAACTCACAGTAAGCTGTAACTAAACCGCGTTTCAATGAGAGATGACGAGTATATTCAAGGAGATGGGTCTTCCCTGAACCATAAGAGCCTTCAATAAGATACACTTCGCCCTGCCCTTTTTTTAATTTCTGCAAGCCTTCTTCGAGCGCATTGATCTCATATGCACGGCCAAAGGTAAAGCACTCAATATCCTGATGCGGAACAACGCCCATTCTGAAAGCTTCAAGAAGTCTCTTCGAGGATATCTGGTCTAATGTACCAGCACTAATGGATATCGGCTTGAGCCACTTGGCAGGTAGCCATAAACACAACCCACTGCGGAACTTTACCTGTACTTCAGCGCCGTCCCATCGCTCAGCAACAAGGGCTCCTTCACCAAAAACCGGATGGGCAACAAAGAGATCAAAATTCTTCGCTCTCAACCTCTGCTTTTTCCTGATCGGCAAGCATCTTGATCGTAGATCGCAAGATCTGCTGTACCTCAACCAGACCCATTACTTCATTTTTCTCTCTAAGGTGCTGGAATACTTCGATTATACCGATGACGAAAATCCTTCGGTAGCTGATGTCCAATGATTGTAGTGCAACAGCAGCGCGTATCATATTATCCATGGATTCATTTATAATATCTTTATCAAGTTCAATACCATAGGCGATTTGAAATATCTCTGCAAGCCGGTTGCCAAGTCTGGTTAAGAATTCCTCAGGTGTAACACCTATCTCCTCAAGATTGATCTTGACACCCATGGGATTGATACGAGTAAAACTAGAACGCAGACGTTGTTTTAACGCTTCATAAACTCCGCCGCTTCCTTCTAGCAAAAGGTTTTCATCAGGCACAGCATAAAAAAACATCGCACCAGGTAGCCTTGAGTTACCGCATTCATCGACTAACTGACGCAAATTATCGAGTGCCCGACGTTTATCTCTGGTCGAGGAAATACTCATACCACGCTCGGCCTCATCAAAAAGAAATATCAAACCGGCATAGCCGATACTATCAATGAACTGAACCAAACTGCGCATCATCCGAAAGGCTGTACTGCGGTCAATACGTTCGGAGATTCGATAACGTAATCTTAGTTCTCTGTCTATATCTTCGCCTTTCAACCACTGCACTATACCGTCAAATATATCTTCGTCTTCGCTAACAAGACTCAATACGGCTGATTTAACCGCGTTTGTATAGCTCGAGCTTTCAAGGTTTTTGATAAGAGAAAGAAAATCCTTCTTTTCACGAGCGCTTTTATACCAGTGCTTTAGCAGCGCCTCAATCCCTACCCCCTCATCAGGTTTAATATCGGCATAGGATTGTGGCGGTGTTATATTGGCAACTATTTTCTTGTAAACAAGCTCCAAACGGTCAAACGGACATTCAGTGGGACTCAAACTCACGTAGCTTGTCACATAATTTTGCTGCCAGGCGAGATTCCTTATTGAATAAAGAAAATGCGTTTTACCTCCGCCATAATTACCGGTTATCAATTTAAACGAGGATAAGTTGTACTTCAACATATCCTTGAGGTATTCGTTCTCAATGACTTCCAAATATGGCTCCAGACCAACGGTGAAGTGTTCAATACCAAATTCCGGCGGTGTACCAAAACTACCGAGCTTGTGAATAATTGCCTTGGCTAACCTTTGGTCTTTCTTTTTCATTTAGTCTGTCCGGTTTTTTCTCTCAAGCTTCCACTAAACCTATTCACTATCCTTCATGAAAGATATGTGTGAATAATGAGTACCCTCACCCTCTTCATTGTCAGGGATCCAGAGAGCGTTTTTCTTTTCAACCGTCGCATCAAAGGTTGCAACATGGAATCTTATATTTTTCTGATAAATGTCCGAACTCTTCAAAAAATACATGAGATAACTCAAAGTTACCCGCGAGCACTCACGGAAATTATTTCTCTGCGGATCTGTAAAAAATTTATTTGATTGCTGGAGCAAAACAAAATCGCTGAGTACCTCTATAATCGGGAGTTTATCACCGAACGACCGCTTATTCAAAACAAGTCCCCGTTTATAAGCTTTGTGCAAGTTATCATAGATATCCGCGGCTGTTGTTTTTTGACCACGCAGCTTGTCATCAAAGTCCTTCACCGTTTTAAAGACGACTTCGGACTGGAGAAGAATGTTTGATCTTATGCTTTCGATCTCAGGTCCGTAATACATCGTCACTGAACCGAATTGAAAGTCTATCTTGAGACTGTAAAATCCAACCCGAATAATCGGATATTGACCTCTGATTTTCTTGCCTTCACCCTGAAAAAGTGCGGTCAATTCCTGCCCGAATTTGATCCTGAATTCATCCTTGAAACCAACAATATTCTGTTTTTCGTCAGCGATCCACCGCCTCAGACTCTGCGACGATGCCTCGTCACCTTTTTCAGGCAAGTTTTTTTCAATCGTTTGTATTTTCTTCTCAAGAATATACGCATTATCGACAGGCTCAGACCTGGACTTTTGATAGTCTCTTAACAACCTTATTATCTTATTGGTATTCTTTACTAATGTCCCAAGAGTTTTCAATAACTCTTCCACAGGCAATTATAATCTGGAAATGGTGAGTGTCAAGGATTGCCAGTACCGTTTCAAATCATTAATGTTCGACTTCCCGATTCCGCCAAAAACTGAAACACAGCATTTGGAACGGCACCAGGATGCCGGCAGCTCGTTCTATGATACCTTGACTTGAGTGTCATTTATATTATAATGATTTAAAGTGGCATTTTGAAAAGAATAATTTTGTTTTTAATCATTCTACTAACCTTGGGATTCACCCAAGAGGGTGCGCGTTATCTTATTATCGCACACGATAATTTTTATAATGAAACACTACCTCTGGCTAATTGGAAATACCTCAAGGGAATGAAATCGAAAGTCGTTAAGCTATCGGATATCGGTTCAAGCGCAGCGGCAATAAGAGACTATGTCGCTTATGCATATAATAACTGGGATATCCCACCAGAGTATCTTCTCCTCGTTGGTGCTCCGAACTACATACCTCTACCAACAGTTAGCGGCACCTACTCAGATAATTACTATACCAATATACAGGGTGATGTACACAATGATATTCTATCAGGTCGGCTTACTGTTCATAATACGACCGAGGCTGCTACTGTGATCAATAAGATATTGATCTACGAAAGATATCCGTATCGCGAAAATCCGAATTGGTTCAAAAGCGCATGCCTCATGGTCCGTCAGGACTATGATCCGCCGGATGATTCAATATACTGGTCAGATCTGCACTTTACTGCGGGTTCGATGGTTTCCAGTGGCTTTGTTGAGGTCGATTCTTTTAGCGACCTTTACGGAAATAATGTAAGCGATGTCCTCAATGCAGCAAATGAAGGACGTGCTTTTTTTATGTACCGCGGTTCGGCAATCAACAACTGGTGGACCCCTTTTAATGTTAACCCTGAGAATTTACAAAACGGCTCACAACTACCGATCGTAATGTCGATAACCTGCTCCTGTATGGGCACAGGTTCAACACCAGCAACAGCTGAACGTTGGCTATTGACCGGAACACCAACCGAGCCCAGAGGTGGCGCTGGTTATTTTGCCACGACCACGGTGATCGGAGGTGGTGCTCATCTGAGAAGCGCGGTCGCAAAAGGTTTTCACAGAACGCTCTTTACTGAAGATGCCGTAACTTTTGGTCAGGCGTGCGAGGGTGCCAGAGCCAATGTTTATGATCTATACCCCAGCTCAGGAGGCCTGTATGAATACCTCGGCTTCACAACTCTGGGTGACCCGGAAATGCTTATCTGGAAAGACACGCCCTGTTCCCTGGCAGTTGATCATCCCAGTGTTGTTACTTTTGGTTTTGCACCAGTATCAGTAAATGTTACTGATGCCCTTCAAGGCACGCCCATAGAAAATGCCATAGTCTGCCTAAGCGGTAAGATTGACAGTACTGTTTATGTGCTCGACACTACGGATACAAACGGCCATGTTACTATCGATATTACCCCGCAATTAGTTGATGATACAATCTTTGTAACGGTCACCGGTCTTAACCTTCAACCCTATGAGGGCAGTATGCGCGTGATCCATACAGCATCTTATGTGATTTACCTTGGATCTGTTGTCAATGATTCCTTGAACGGCAATAATGACGGCATAATAAATCCTACAGAAAATATCGAGCTTCCCCTGTCGGTGGTCAATCTGGGACAGAGCACTGCAGTCGATGTCGAGGGTACCTTGAGGTCTAGTGACGGGTATATCGTAATCACGGATTCGATCAAGAATTTCGGCGATATTTCCAGCGGAGATACGGCAAATACTGGGTCCGATGGATATAACTTCACCGTGCAATATTCAGCGCCCGATCTTCATGCTATTGACTTTTCACTTGTTTGCCGGGATATTAACGATTCGGTCTGGATATCCCAGTTCAGTGAAACTATTTATTCACCGGCATTCTCTTTTGAATCAGCGGTAATAAACGGCGGCAACGGTAATAATATTCTCGAACCAGCAGAAACAGTCAATGTTATCGTAACTATAAAGAACAACGGTGCTGCTGCTGCCGACAGTGTCCAGGCCATCTTGTATTCACAATCCCCCCAACTCCATGTCCTGGACAGTACTGGCGCTATAGGTCATATCGGCATAGATAGCGCTGGTAATAACGATACTGACCCCTTTGTCATTTGTGTTGATGAAAGCACGGCAGTTGGAACTATTCTTGACTGCGAACTCGTTGTTTTGTCCAATTATTGTGATGATACGTTCAACTTCGTTTTCACGGTCGATCAGAAGAACTACTTTATCTGGAACCCTGATCCAACCCCAAAATCCGGTGATGAAATTCAATCGATTTTAAGGATGCTCCGTTATGACGGTGATTATGGAACGACCCTACCCGCTTATCTCAATCTCTATCAAACATTATTTGTCTGTCTGGGCGTATATTCAAATCGTTATTTGATTACCCAGGGTAGCGCTGAAGCGGATATGATCATTGATTTTATCAATAACGGCGGAAGGGTATATCTAGAAGGAAGTTCAGTTTGGTTTGTCGATCCGCATTACCATAATGGACATGACTTCGGTCCGCTATTTGGGATCAACGGTACATCCTGGAGTCTTAATGACCTTGGACCGCTCATAGGTCAGACGGGTACATTTACCAATGGCATGTATTTTGATTACATTGGTGAAAATTGGTACATGGACCATATAGCACCTGTTGGCAATGGTTATGCCATTTTCCAGGATGGAGATGATGATTACTACTGTGCAGTAGCGCACGACGGCACTACCTATCGCACCGTAGGTACTAACTTTGAATTAGGCTATCTTGACGACGGAACTCCACCATCAACACGTGCTGCCCTGCTTGATTCGATCATGCGCTTTTTTGGAACAGCACCTGGTATCAATGAATCTGAAAACGCAAACATCCAAGAAAACACATATCTATCCGTATCACCAAACCCCGGGCATAAATGTATTAATATATCGTTCGGTCTTTCTTCTACAGCGGAAAATATAAATTTATCGATCTATGACGCAACCGGAAGGCTGGTTAAGTCATTTGACAATTTAACCAGTTACCATTCACCATCTTACCAAATCCATTGGGATGGTACAGATCGATCTAATCTTCCCGTTCCCGCTGGCGTCTATTTTGTCAAACTCGATGCTGGCAGCAGGGTGGGAAGAACCACGAAAATTGTATTATTACCTTAATTATCTCCCAATAAAGACATTACCTTTGCCTGACTATTGCCATTTGGCTATTTGATTGCTTTTATCACAAAAAAATCAAGTTTTTCGGTTTTATATATTATTTGATACTTATCTGGTTCCTGCTCTAATACGGGCAAGAGCCATACTCGTGCCATGCCATTTTTATATAAATTATCAAAGATGATGAAATCACACCGTTTGAGCGCATCCTTTACTGGTGCTGGCTCAGGAATAAACGGGTAACCGAGGGATTTACGCCCGGACTTCAAATAAACCAACTCAGGTTTCCGGGCTAAGATAACACTTCTTGTTGGCAGATTTTTATCGATCCAGTCTATTGTCTCAAAATAATGGCGCCAGGGTTCTTGATAACCAGCATATTCATCACCCCTCAAATATGCAATATTATCCTTATATGCTCTTTTAGATTCTTTGAAGATACTGATCGCATTAAGCAAAACGAAGATACCTATAATCAGATATGTGAAATAACGAAACCTTATCTTCTTGCCCATCCATATTAGACCACGGTAAAAACTAATGATGAATAAGGGTAAGAAAGGTAATAGCAGACGCTCGGATGACCATATCCTGGGCCAGCATAAAAGTACGACACATCCAAATATGAAGTAAAATTCAACGATACCTATTTTTTTGAACCGCGTTATCAATCCGAGCAAAGTCAATAATACTATGAATGAACCAACGACAATGAATATGATACCCGACTCAAGTATCGGCATTAGTGTCTTTGGTATGATCATGAATGAATAATAGATAAGATTATCAAAGATCCGCCGGGTCAAATCAGAAAAACCTGCCCTGCCAGATGTCAGGTCATAAGGATGTTTTGCCAACAGTTGCTCCAGATATCCCCCTTCTTGGGGGATACTGGTATTCCTGATTTGCCACGGTATGAATATTAATAGAAAAAATAACGCAAGTATGACAGCATACTTGAATTGCTTCTTTATCAAAAGAATCAGTATCATGCCTATCACCAGGCCAATACCCACAGTGCGAACAAAGACCGCATAGGTCGCGAGGACAAAAGAAATATAATAGAAAGATTTCTTCCTGGATGACGCTTTTATAAAAAAATACAATGCTGCCAGAGATATACAGAGGTATGGCGTCTCAGTAAATATCCAATGATTATAAATAATGAAAATCGGTACGGAAATACAAAAAATCAAAAGCATCTTTGCCTTATCCTTGAACAGGTGTTCAGTTATCTTGGAGAGGAAATAAACCATCCCGATCCCGGTCAATACAATAAATATTTTCAATATGAAAACATTTCTGCCGAATACCAGCACAGGCAAAGCGAGAATTACTGGAAATCCAAACGGGTAAAACGCATGTTGAGGCTCATCCGGCAAATGTAGATTCCTGTACCCTTTGCCACTTATCATCGATTCAGCAAGAATCATATAAACTGCATTATCACCGCCCGGGGATATCTTGGGATCGAACAGAAAAGCTGATAAAACTAAGTAAACAAACAGTATTATCAATATGAATTTATTCTTACTGATTATATTACTATCTACACGTGGTTGCTCTTTAGACACTTCTTTATTTTAGTCTTTCTTGAAATTTTGTCAAATAATAAAAATCAATGGAGTATTCAAGTGCTCTGGCAATGTAAATTTATGCTAAATCTTGAATTTCTCACCCAGATACAATTTTCTTGCATTGGCATCATTTATCAATGTCTCGGCGTCTCCAGACAAAAGCACCTTGGCATCATAGATAAGATAAGCACGGTCAGTTATCTCAAGGGTCTCGCGTACATTATGGTCAGAAATAAGAATACCGATACCTTTGTTTTTTAGAGCCAGTATGAGCTCCTGGAGTTCTGCCCTTGATATTGGATCGATCCCGGTAAATGGCTCATCAAGAAGCAGGAATTTTGGCTTACTTATCAGTGCCCGTGCTATTTCCACGCGTCTCCTTTCACCTCCGGAAAGCGTGTATGCCTTTTGATCTTTGACGTGTTCGAGGTTAAAATCTGCTAATGATTTGGCTGCTTTAACCTCGGCTTGTTTACGCGGTATGCCGAGTATTTCATATACGGCAATAAGGTTTTCGACCACCTTGAGTTTTCTAAAAACGCTTGGTTCCTGGCACAAAAATGAAATGCCCATACGTGCCCGC
This sequence comes from bacterium, assembly GCA_049647165.1. Taxonomy (GTDB): domain Bacteria; phylum Hydrothermota; class Tepidihabitantia; order SM23-42; family SM23-42; genus JAUVZL01. The sequence goes on along the minus strand of JBARXB010000013.1, from coordinate 71,161 downwards.
TTATACATCGGTAGATCAGTTATAACTACATCGTTCAGGGTGATAACACCACTATTCGGAGCCAGCAAGCCAACGATCATATTGAAAGTCGTGGTCTTCCCAGCACCGTTTGGTCCAAGTAAACCTACTACCTCACCTTGATTTATCTCAAGGTTCACACTATCAACTACGATCCGGTGTCCGAATTTTTTTGTAAGGTCATTCGTTGCCAGCATCTTCTGCCTTCCTTTTCAAACGGAGAACACCTTTGGGCTCTCCATCAACCATAATCTTGATCGCCTTACCATCGCGGAATACGATGCTTATCTCCTCGCCCTGAACGACGTTCTTTGATCCCTCTTCAGTATAATACTGTGACCAACCACGGTGTACGCTGAACGATTCGATCTCTTTGTTTTTCATCTTAAACTGACCGCTTTCTCCTTTCAGTTCATTTTCCTTTTCCAACACAATTGGACTCTTCATTGTACCATAATCCTCTTTTAGGTCGTATAAAAAGGTATCACAAAAGACAGTTATACTATCAATAACTGCAACGACCGAATCATAGCCAAAAAACTGATTATTGTTGGTCAACAATTTGAATTCATGTGCACTAACTTTCATCGGGTCTTTATTCTCGCGCGCTATCTCTAACCTCGGTCCTTTAAACAAATAGCCTTCATCATCTTTCAAACTATACCAACCCTCTTCACCATAAGCCATCAAGTTGTTCTTCTTATCTTCTATTGTCACATCCTTGAACATCTGAACCAATTCCTCTATTCCATCGTAGAATAATGAATCCGCGGTGATTATTTCATTACCGGTCAGAACCGCGACACTGTCTTTTAAATAACCCTTCTTATCGTTGAAATAATAAACTGCAAACCCTGCTCTTATTTCGCCATTTTTATCAATAATATTAACATCTTCGATCAAAACCACATAATTTTCAGCATCGTGCAGACTTGCTTCGGAGCATGTGATCTTTAAATCTTCATCTTCAATTGTGACATTGCCGAGAAGGTGCACAATGCTTACACCTTCCTCATTGATGATCTCAACCTTATCTGCAGTAAAAGGAGTCACACATAGCAAAAAAAGTAAGATCATTCCAAACTCGCTTTTTTAATCACATCCCCTGATCTGCTGATCCCACGATCCATCCTTGTCCCCTTGTCTCCCCATCCCCGTTCCTCAATTCCGGATATCCGGTAGTTCGATCGGTGATACGCCTTTGGCATCACCGAGGATCTCTATTTTATTCAGATACGGGTCAGCTCTTAAACCTCTTCCTTTAATTACTGTACCATCCTGTTTTATTATGGTCACGTAGCAATCCGTAATGATCTTCTGTGAATCATTTTTCCAGAATAAGGAATCTGTGTATAGCTTGGTCGAATCGCTTGTGAAGACAGCAACGCTGTCGCCGACAAGGATATTACGTGTTTTTGTATTGAGTATCCCTCCAGGGGCGTGGAGTACAGAAAATTCAACTTCTTCCTTATCATAAAAAACGATATTAACAGAGTCCACTTTGATGACCTCATCATAAACCCTTGCATGTTCAGCATCAAGTTTGTATATCTTCCTCCCATTGTCCGTTTCAGTCAACGAGAACTCATCAATTGTGATCTTAGGTGGATCATCCCCAAGATGCTCGTTTGTTTTCTCTTCCTTGCAGCCACATATCAGGATCAACCCAAAAACTATAAATATGTTAAGTATTTTGCAGTCCAAGAGTTCAGTACTCCTCATTCCGTTCTTGATTTATAAAACCAGACATAATCAAGTGGTCGTTGAACAATCAGGCTATCAAGATCACACCCAATATCAAGCACTCCTTCACCATGTTCACGGTATGCAGCAAAAGGAACAAGCGGAACACCACACAGCTTACCAAGTTTCTTAATCTTACCTATCTTTGCATAGAAGCGGTTGCCGTCGACGAGAACACCTAAGATACCGCCTTTATCCAAAAACCGAACGATTTTCATTGAGTCATATCTGGAAAAAACCTCAACTCCACCTGATGAGCGAAAATGCTCAAGATAGTGGTCGAAATATTTGCTCAAGCGTGAGCGATTATCATCTGTATATTTATTTACCAGAACACCAATATCATATCCCATTTTTCTGAGGGCCTGAGGCATCATTTCCCAAATACCAAAATGAAATGAAAATAAAATTCCGCCTTTCGCCAATTTTTTATTATCACCTTGTACCCTGATATCACGCTTACCTAACATGAATCCGATATTGCGCGCAACATTATAGACATTTCTAACTGCCTGATTTCCAATACGCTGTTTTAGATATTTACGGCGTGATCCGTAAAGCCAATACAACATAAACAACACGAAAAGCGCAAACGCTTCTGTGAAGAAATGCATCAAAGATTTTCTAATGATGATTTAATGAAACGATAAAATATCGGGTTTGGTGCCAAAGGCCTTGAAGTGAACTCAGGATGAAATTGCGTCCCGAGAAAAAATGGATGCCCGCGCACTTCAGCGATTTCCATCAGTTTACCATTCGGCGACCTGCCTGAAAAAATCAAACCTTTGTCGCTCAAGACTTTGAAATATTTCGGGTTGACTTCATAGCGATGTCGGTGCCTTTCTTCCACCATATTTTTAGAGTAAATATTACGGGCGAGGGAACGTGCCTCTAATTTGCATGGATAATTACCAAGTCTCATCGTACCACCCATATTTTTGATCTTACGCTGTCCCGGAAGCAGATCAATAACTGGATAAGCAGTGTTATCATCAAACTCGGTCGAATTTGCACCCTTCATATTACAGACATGCCGAGCATATTCAATGACCAAACACTGCATACCAAGGCATATGCCCAGAAAAGGTTTTTTCCTTTCGCGCGCGTAACGCACGATCCGGATCTTACCTTCAACGCCCCTCATACCGAATCCTCCAGGTACCAGGATACCATTTACCATACCCAGAGCATTTTCCAAAGCAACCTCATCTTCTATTCGGTCAGTGTCAATCCATTTCAGCTTCAACCTTGCGTCATTGGCAACGGCAGCATGATAAAGCGCCTCCATGATACTCTTATAAGCATCTCTTAATTCTACATATTTACCGCATACCGCAATTTCCACAACCTTGTTTGGAGCCTTTGCTTTCTGAACAAAAAGCTCCCATTCAGTCAGGTCAGGTTCTTCACGTTCAATCCCCAGACTTGCAAGCACCATTTGATCAAGTTTTTGTTTGTGGAAAATAAGAGGTATTTCATAAATACACTCTACATCGACCGCATCGATCACCGCCTCTACTGGTACATTACAGAATAGAGAAATTTTTTTGCGTTCATCCGCAGTTAACCATGAATCACTGCGACAAAGCAGAATATCTGGTTGAATACCAATAGCGCGCAGTTCACGCACTGAATGTTGGGTCGGCTTTGTTTTGAATTCGCGCGCGGCCTTAATGAACGGCACCAAAGTCAGGTGAATATACATGGTATTCTTTTTCCCATAATCAAGCCTCATTTGCCTAACCGCTTCAAGGAAAGGCTGTCCTTCTATATCACCAACTGTCCCGCCAATTTCTGTAATAACCACATCGACGTTATTCTTATTCGCCAAATCGCTTATCCTTGATTTTATCTCGTTCGTTATATGCGGAACAACTTGAACAGTCTTACCAAGATATTCGCCGCGTCTTTCCTTGGAGATGACCGAATAATATATCTGACCCGTTGTAATATTGTTATTTTTCCCTAATGGGCTATTAAGAAAACGCTCGTAATGACCAAGGTCTAAATCACACTCGGCACCATCCTCGGTAACAAAAACCTCACCATGTTGGTAAGGATTCATTGTACCTGGGTCAACATTAATATATGGATCGATCTTTTGTAGAGTGACGTTGAGACCATATGATTTGAGAAGTAGACCAATGGAAGATGTAGCTACCCCTTTGCCCAATGAAGAAACAACTCCGCCTGTAACAAAAATGTATTTGGTATCCATGTTTCAAAGTATATTTAAAAGAATCACCATGTCAAGCAATACCGAAATACAGAAAGGACAGATATTAGATAATAGATACGAGATACTAAATGCTCGGCAATAGAAGACATTAAGTCACTGAAAACGACACTTGTCATTGTGTAATAAGCAATTAAGTCATTGCCCTCTGCCCTTAGCTCTTTGCTCTCTGCACAATCCCATATTCTTTTATCTTCAAACGCAACGTATTACGGTGTATGCCTAAACGTTTAGCAGTTTCCGACAGATTCCAGTTGGTTTTTTCAAGAATCCTCTTGATCTGCGTCTTTTCTATTTCATCCAAAGATTCAATACCACTGGAAGTTTCGTCTGTTTCCACACTCAAGGGGAGATCTTTTGCATCAATAACCGAGCCGCGGCAAAGTACAACTGCCCTCTCTATTACATTTTCAAGTTCTCTAACGTTACCAGGCCAATCATATCTGAGCAATTTATCAATTGCATTTTTCGAGATTGTGTTGATCCCACGACCGCATCGATGCGTAAATTTGTTCATAAAAAATTCAACGAGCGGCTTGATATCTTGTTTACGTTCACGCAGAGAAGGCAGCTCAATAGAGATGACATTGAGACGGTAGTAAAGATCTTCACGAAAACTGCTATTGGAAATTTTCTTTCTCAAATCCTGATTCGTTGCTGATATCAAGCGGACATCAGCCTTTATCGGCGCATTACCGCCGAGTCTCTCAAAGATGAATTCCTGCAGCACACGCAAGAGCTTAACCTGTATGGTGAGCGGCAGGTCGCCAATCTCATCAAGAAACAATGTCCCTTTGTGGGCAAGTTCGAATTTCCCTATCTTACGTTTATCGGCTCCGGAAAAAGCGCCGCGTTCATAGCCAAAAAGCTCGCTTTCCAAAAGTGTCTCGGGTAATGCAGCACAAGAAATAGCGATGAAACGACCATTCTTGCGGCGGCTTGCCTTGTGTATTAAACGGGCGATTACTTCCTTACCAGTACCAGATTCACCATGTATGAGCACTGTGGAATCTGATTTTGCGACCCGTGAGATAAGGCTCAAAACCTCTTTCATCTTCTTATCCTCAGCAACAAAAGCGTCGGTCTCAAGATTTTCCGCAACATCTTCTCTAAGTACTTCAAGTTCCCGATGGACATGTTGTTCCTCACGGATACGTTCGATAATAATCTCTAGTTCATCAAGGTTAATAGGCTTACCAAGGTAATCATAAGCACCGATCTTCATGGCTTCAACCGCGGATTCAACCGTACCATACCCAGTTAGAATGATGAAATAGGTCTCAGGATCGATCTCCTTTATTTTCGCCATAGTCTCAATACCATCTATTTCCGGCATTTTTAAATCAAGTATTACAAGATCAAACCCTTTATCCTGATTCTCTGCGATCGCCTCGTGACCTGAAGCAGCAGTTGTTACTGTGTAATCTTTCTTTTTTAGATAACCAGCGAGTAAACTCCGCTGTGCTTCATCATCATCAACGATAAGAATATGCATGATTATATAAGTTTTTTCGCTCTGATGTCTCGGATCAAATTCCACGAACCCAACAACACCATACCTGAGCCGAAGAGCAATACAATTATTTTAACGATAAAACCGAGTATCGGTATGAACCCAAGGACAAGAAGCACGACCATGCCGACAATGAACGAAAGATATAGAGAAACATCTCCTTCTTTTTTGAACAATTTGATGATCTTCTCCCCAATAACCAAACCAGCGAATATCGATGCCAAATAGAAAATGATCGTATAGACATAAATCCCGAGAATCGCAAAGGGATATCCGATAATCAGTGATAGTAAGATAATGACCGCAACCGGGATAACGATCAAACCGACAAATCCCCAGCCCAGACAATGCCATGGTTTGCTCAACATCGTATCCATGAGTCGTCGCACATAGCTTCGTGATACTGCAATGAGGACAATACCAACGATTATTTTGGTGATAAAAACAAGGATCTTGAATAATGCGATAAAAAAAGCGATTACCGGGGCCAGAGCAAAAATTGCTTTTTCATCTACGTCAACCTCTTTGGCGCTTTTCAACTTCGTTTCGCCGAGTATCTCAGCACCGTCTTCAATGATCGGTTTCTGGTCACTTTCAACAAGCAGATCACCAGTGATCAAGGCGCCCGATTTTATCGTGATCTTATCAGCATCAATGTCTACACAACAGCTCTTACCGCTCATCACAAATGTACCAACGCCACCTTTCACAGTGCCAGCAATTTCACCGGCAACTTTCACTTTGCCACCGTAGATAATAAGATCTTTACCGATCTTAGTATCTTCTTCAATATCAAGTGCCCCGCCGAAAACCAATACATTATTCCTGATATTGCCGTTGATTTTAACATTACCAGCGCCAGCCCATATTGTACCAACACTCTGCGCATCAATATTCACATTCGCCCCGCCGCAGAATATCGTACCGGCAACATCACCGGTAATCTCGACATCCTGACTGAATGCACAGACATTACCATTTATTGTTCCTTTTATGGCAACGTTCTGACCGAGAACTATAATATCATCATCAATGACCTCATCAGCCCTAATCTCAATATCATCACCACTCTTAACTACCAATCCAAACAGCGGCGTTGTGCATAATAACAACGATATCAGTAAAACCAACCAGTTTTTTTGTTTCACCTTTACCTCCTCGGAACTTTCCCAAGTCCATGATTTGGTTGATCGCATTATCTTTCCGGAAGAACACAGCGAAGCCAGGCTTGAGCAACAGCAGAATAACTGCAACAACGCAGCGAGAGTGTCTTTTCATACAGATCTCCTCACAACAGTATACAAACCGCTGTTACAAAATCAACCTTTTTGTTAAGGAAACTATAGATGTCAGTGTTTTATGATCTTGAACTTCTTGTCGATCGAAGGAAGAAAATATATACCCGAAGGCAACGACCTGCCATCGATCACGATCGATCTTTCCAAGTGTTTGTTATCGATAAGCATGCGCCGTCTTCCAATAATATCATATATCTCGATATATCGTATTGGATCGGTTAACAATATCGTAAATTCGGTGCCGAAAGGATTAGGATATACCTGTGCGGTATAATCCAGTCTGTTTTGAATAAACTCATCGATACCAACAGTAAGATAGAAATTGACGTCTGTTAATGGCTCAAGGGTTTTCAAATAGGAAGTTACTATCGTATCCGGTCCATACCCTCCCATATTTGCACAGATGTCATACTGCCACGGAAGGAGGCTGTCGAACATATAACCTCCATCACTTTGTGAGTAGGTCGTACAACAACTATAGAATGGTGGTTTTTCAACAACATCGATCCACGGCAGTTCATGTATTGCAGCGGTCAGTTGTGCTCCGGATAATGGTAATCCAACAGAGTCATACACATACCCACTCACAATACAACCAGGATAGTCATCATTGGCTGATCCAAATGTTGGTGTGCTGTCTATATACCAATCCTGTCGTTCATAATAACCTCCATACCCCATATCGTAATAGAAGACATAAAATACCGATGCTGAATGCCCGGCCGGCGGTACAGGCATTTGATCTGGATAGAAGACTGTATCGCGGAATGGTATCATGGTCCATTCTGAATACCCGAAAAACCACTGGATCTTCCCTATCAGTTGCCACAACGTGGACGTTCCGTTTGTAAGCAGACCCAATTCAAAAGAGGTGCCGAGTGTCTGGTGAACATCTCGATTGTCCGCAACACCGCAAAAGTAATTATCATTACTATCTCTAAGCACCTCAATTCCAGAATCAGATGCAATGATACGATCCATCCAACGGTTCTCCCCACCATATTCAAAGTGCTCTCCCTGCATGAATGTCCCTGCCTCACCAACAATCGGACCCATATCACTGTAACCATCATTTACAGGAAGGATGCTGAAATACGGTCCGAAATCGAATCCACCAGCGGTTGGATCATAACACCATACATCCCCGCCTTCTAAATACATGGTGCCGCCATTTTCAAGGTAATCTTTAAGCAATAGCGCCTCAGTACTATTGGAAGCAATCCTGTAGTTGTTCGGATATACGCCAAGACAAACATAGATCGCCTTATAACGGTTTAGATATGGTGGAAGTGTGGCCAGATGATCACCAAAGAACATCATACCCAGACCAGAATCGATATTTATACCGGATTGGGGTGTTGGATCAGGATTCCAGACCAGGTAATCGAGTAGATTGCTGACTTCAATTGATCCGCTGTCAATCGGTAATTGCCATATCCCCTGTACCATTGAACTACCGATCATGATGCGGCTACTGTCATATATTATAATCGATGTATCGACATAAGCTGTTCCAGATGGGGTAATGATCTGAGTTCCGTAGATATCAAAAGGATTATTGAATGCAGTATCACTGCTACCGGTCGCTATCCACCTGAATTCGAGATACTGAGAATCAAGTGGTTCAATTTGATACTCGTTTATAACTTCTGAATACCATAAAATGGGGTTTCCAGATAACTGAATTATGTTTATTAACATAATCAAAATAATACGTTTCATTACTGTAAAGCCAAGGTTTACGATGCTTCTAATCATTTATACCACGCCTTTTTTTACATAATTATACAACTAAATAGGGATATGTCAAGACCCGACTATTTATCGAATTTCACATGCAGGTCTTTGAGTTGCTCGGGTGTTACCTCATCTGGTATGCCCTCCATTAGACCCTGAGCTGTCGTTGTCTTAGGAAAAGCAATTACATCCCGCAAAGATTTCAATCCGGCAAGGATCATGACAATACGGTCGATCCCCGGTGCAAGACCACCGTGCGGCGGCGCGCCATATTCAAGCGCATCAAGAAGCATGGTATATTTTTTCGGGTCCATATTAACCACGCCGAACAGTTTCTCCTGAATCTTACGGTTATGGTTTCTTATCGACCCAGAAGCAAGTTCGTTACCATTGCATACCAGATCATAGAGCCTGCCGCGTGCTTTTAAAGGATCAGTATCGAGATATTTAATATCCTCGGCTTTTGGCTGCGTGAAGATATGATGGCTGGCAGTCAACTTACCGTTCTTTGCATCGACTTCGAAAATTGGAAAATCAACAACCCAGATAAATTTGAACCCCTTCTCATGTAAGTCGAGTCGGGTGGCGAACTCATTTCTGAGCTGTCCGAGAAAAGGAAAAACTTTACTGTCACCGGCTGTAATAATAAGCAGGTCACCTTTTTCAAAATGCAGTTGCTGGGCGATGTTTTCATCGATAATCTTACCGATGCTGCCGCTGAATTTATCTTCACGCTTTGCCCAAAATATACCGCCTAAACCGGATGCTTTTGCCCGGTTACCAAGTTCATCGATCTGTTTACGTGAAAATTCACCGCCTCCTTTTGCTACCAGCCCCCTGACTTCTGCCTTATCTTTGAAAGGTGGAAAATCCTTATTCTCAAATAGTGTTTTGACATCGATTATTTCCATACCAAAACGAAGATCTGGCTTATCACTGCCGTATTTTTCAATAGCGTCTTTATAAAGCAACTTTGGAAACGGTACTATTAATTCCTGACCGAGTGCTTTTTTTACAATATGCGCAAACATACCCTCGGCCAGCGCCATGACATCCTCTTCATCGACAAATGACATTTCCATATCGATCTGCGTGTGCTCGGGCTGCCGGTCATGTCGCGGGTCTTCATCGCGCATGCAACGGGCAATCTGATAATAACGTTCAAAACCTGCAACCATAAGCAGCTGTTTATACATCTGCGGCGACTGGGCGAGTGCATAGCACTTACCTGGATATATTCTCGACGGTACAAGGTAATCCCGCGCACCCTCAGGCATAGAACGGGTTAATATCGGTGTTTCTATTTCAATAAAGTCATTTCGGTTAAGGTATTCCCTTATCGCGCTTATGACTTCATGACGGAATATTAACGCCTGCTGCATCGGGCTCCTGCGCAGATCAAGGTAGCGGTAGCGTAGTCTGAGGTCTTCATTAGCCTTAACATCTCTCTCAACAACAAAGGGTGGAACCTTAGATTTACCGAGCACCTCTATTTTGCTGACTTCCAGCTCAACATCACCGGTGATCATATTGGGATTCTTCTGACCGTTAGGTCTTTCCATCACCTTACCCACAACCTTAATGCAATCCTGCAAACCCAAATCATTAGCTTCAGGTAAGGTTTTCGGATCAATAATGACCTGCAATGTCGCGCTTCGATCTCGCAGATCGACAAAGACCAAACCGCCGAGGTTCCTTATCTTGTCGACCCAACCGAATGCTTCGGTCTCTTGTCCGACTTTTTCCTTTTGAACCTGCTTCAAAAATAGTTTTTTAATATTATCCCCTAATCTTTTTCACCTTCGATTACTATCTGTGAAAGATCGGCATATTTCAAAAATAGATCATTAATATAACTTACCAGCGCAAGACGATTGTTTCTCAAAGGCATATCATCACACATAACCATAACATCATCAAAAAATTTGTCTATATCCGTTCGCATTTCAAGCAGGAGTTTTAAAGCTTCAGAATAGTTTTTTTGTTCAACCATCGTCTCCAGTTTTCCAGCAATAGCATGACCTTTTTGGTACAGCGTTTTCTCTGCTGGTTTTTTTAGCAATTCATCCTTCACATCACTTGTTTTTTTCTGACCTTTAAGGATATTCCTCACCCTTTTCTGACCAATAACGAGTTTGGTGAATTCCGTTTTCCCCCTCATTTGCTTCAATGCTGCGCATCTCATGCGTGCATCGACGATATCGCCCGCCCACTGTGCAAGTACAGCATTGATTTCATCGTATCGGTATTTCTTGTCGAGCAGGAAACGGGTGGAACGTTCATTTATGAACTCAAATAAAATTCCCTGTTCTATGTCCTTTTTATATAGTTTTAACAGCGCTTTAACTGCATCAAAAAGCGAGATATCGAGTGAATTGGTGTCGATTAAATTTACCGCAGCATAACCGTTCCGCCTTATGGCTAAAGGGTCAGACGAACCGCTTGGACGGTTACCACTGAGAAATGCACCGACAACATTGTCTATTTTATCACATATCGACAGCGCAGCACCTTCTCTGGTCGAGGGCATTTTATCACCTGCAAACACCGGTAAGTAGTGTTCTTTAATCGCTGCAACGACAGCTTCCTCTTCTCCCCTGGCTTGCGCGTAATATCCGCCCATGATACCTTGCAACGAAGTAAAATCCTTTTCCCTTATCATCTCAGAAAGCAGGTCAGCTTTACATAAGCTTGCCGCTCGCTTCAATGTCTCTATATTAAGATCAGGGATTTTCTTAAAGAAATCCGCAAAATCACTCAAACGCGCGGCCTTATCATACAGACTGCCTAAGCCGTTTAGCCACATCATACGCTTGGTCTGTGCCTCCATACTTCCCATACCCTGTTTCAAATCATTTTGAAAGTAGAAAAGCGCATCGTAGAGTTTAGAACCGACGACAAGCGTATAACCTTTTTTAACATTTTGCAGCGCTTTCTTTTTTGCGCTAAAAATGCAGACAAATTTATTCGTTGGCTTTAACCATATCAAATTACCCTGAGCTTTGAGCACGGTCAATAGCACTTCCTCAGGTAGTTCAAGATATTTTTCATCAAATTCTGCAACGACTGCCTCAGGATATTCAGTTGTACAATTTATTTCCTCGATCATTTCTTTTGTGTAAAGTGGTTTACCCTCAGTTTTCTCGATCGCCTTCTTCATACGCTTGACGATTAGTTTACGCCGTTCATTTGGGTCGACCACGACTCCACCATGTCTTAAGAAATTAATGTATTCACGTGGTTTTTCCAGTCGTATCGGTTTAAAAGAAAAATGTTGATTGGGTCTTGAATGCCGGTCTGCCCGAACACCGGCAAATTTGAATTTGAGCGGTCTGCGGTCGAGTAGTGCAAGGATCCAGCGGATCGGTCTGGGGAATTTAGTTCCCCCTTTAGTCCAGATCATGACTTTAGGGAATTCCATTGCTTCCAGGATTTTTGGTATTTCTTTGTAAAGAATATCCTCAGTATCCGCACCGGCAACATCTTTTTTTCCACAAACATATTCGCCCTTTTTGATTTTCTTTACAGCTATCTGGTCATTTGTTAGATCATGTGCTCTCATAAATCCCTGGAGCATTTCGGTCGGTTGATCATTTTCATTAAAAGCAAGTTTCTTGGGCGGCCCCTGGATCTCTATTGTCTGAGATTTCTGCTTGCGTGTAAGCCCAAGAATGAGCACACCAATACGACGTGGTGTATAGATCGTCCGTACTGAACGATGGAATATCCTTCGTTTGACAAGAAGCCCAACGATTTTGCTGGATAATTCATCAGCAGATTTTTTCAGGAATGATGGCGGGAACTCTTCAAACCCGATCTCCAGTAGAAAATCAACCATTACTCGGTACCTTTCTCTGTTTCCTGTTGCTCGGATATTTTTTGTTCATAGAGCTTAGCCGCTTGGTTTGCCAGCGTGCGTACCCGGGCTATCATCTTTGCCCTTTCAGAAATACTGATCGTACCGCGCGCCTCAAGGACATTAAAGATATGCGAGCATTTGATCGTACAATCGTACCCTGGAAGGACTAAACCTTGTTCAAAAAGCCTCATTGCTTCGGCTTCAAATTGGTTGAAAAGTGAAACAAGAAATTTGGCGTTGGCTGCCGTAAAATTGTATTTTGAGAACTCAATTTCATTCTGACGGTAAACATCGCCCCAGGTCTGGGTATGATTCCATTTCAGGTCAAGAACTGATTTTACCTCCTGCAAAAGCATGGCGATCCTCTCCAACCCGAAACTGAGTTCAACCGGGATCTCCTCCAGGTCAAGACCTCCAGCCTGCTGAAAATAAGTGAACTGACATATCTCCAGACCGTCCAACCAGACTTCCCAACCAAGACCCCATGCACCAAGTGTGGGAGCATCCCAATCACCTTCGACAAATCTGACTTCGTGCTCTTTTAATTTAAATCCAATACTTTCAAGGGATTCCAGGAAGAACCGCTGTATTTCAGAAGGTGCCGGCTGCATTATCACCTGAAGCTGATAGAATTGCTGAAATCTCAGGGGATTCTCAGCATAACGGCCATCGCGTGGTCGCTTGCATATCTCAACATAACACACATTCCATGGTTTATTATCGAGCACGCGGATAAAAGTCGCCGGGTTAAACGTACCGGCGCCGACCTCGGAGTTATAGGGGTGAAAAAGTAAACAACCTTTTTTCTGCCAGTACTTCGACAGATCAAGAATAATATTTTCAAAAGTATAAACTTTTCTCATAGGCCAAGTTCGTCAGATATTTTTTGCATACCCTGCAGACATATTTCAATAAATTCATTCAATTCCAGATTTAAATTCCGGCAGGTCTCAATTTGATCACGGTTAGCACCAGCAGCAAAACGCTTTTCTTTGAAACGCCTTAAGACAAAGTCAGTATCAAGTGATTTCAGGCTTTTGTCCGGATGCATAAGCGCAGCGGCAACGATCAAGCCGGTCATGGGATCGGCTGCAAAAAGAGCCCAATCAAGCTGCGTTTCAGGAGCGATGTGACCAACATGCACCTTGATAGCGTGGATCATATCCTCCTCAAGCCCGATAGATTCAAGATATTGAGCCCCGACCAGACCGTGTTTTGACGGTTGTGCCTTGGTTTCTTCATAGTCAATATCGTGAAGAAGCCCTGTTAAACCCCATTTTTCAACATTTTCGCCGAATTTTAGCGCCAATTCCTTTAAACAGGCCTCAGCTGCCAGACTATGTTTAAATAGGTTCTTATTCTTCAATTTTTCATGTAAAATACGTATTGCTTGCTCTCTGGTCATAGAAACTAATTATGCACATTTTTCAAAAAATGTCAAGAAATTATTCGTAATTTTATATTGTTTCTTTGGTTTACAAAGCATATCAGGATATCAGAAAATCAGGGGGAAGCGTATCAGCAAATCTGAATACCAGGTTTTTTCCCATTACTCATTACTCTCTACACTTTACTCATATCTCCGTTTCTCCCGACAATATAATAATGTTTACTCCCTACTGCTTACTGTTTTTCTTGTCCGCAATCTCCTTGCTTTTTATCCTTTTTCTACTATACTTACCAATGCTCGGTCTTGTACTCGGTGGTGGTGCAGCAAAAGGCTATGCCCATATCGGGGTTCTCAAAGTGCTTGAAGAAATGTCCATCAAACCCCAGATCATTGTCGGTGCCAGTATGGGTGCTCTTGTCGGAGGGTTTGCTGCGGCAGGTTTCAAAACTCGGGAACTCGAAGAAATGGCTCTCAAAATAGACAAAAAGGCGAAAAAGTGGCTGTTCCGGGTCCATCTGTCAAAAAAAGGTTTTATTGACGGTAATAATATCATGAAACTCCTCAATATCTACCTGCACGGAAAGCGGATCGAAGAATTGCCTGTCAAGTATGCATGCGTGGCTACTGATATAGAAGAAAGCTGCCAGATCGTGATCGACAAAGGTGACCTTGTTAAGGGTATTAGAGCATCGATATCCATACCCGGCGTTTTCATGCCTTATAAATATGCCGGTCGAGTGCTTATAGACGGCGGTTTTGTCAACCCGGTGCCAGTAGCCGTTGCCCAGGATCTTGGTGCTGACAAGATCATTGCAGTCAATGTCCTGCGTAAGGTTGATTACAGGTCCTATCCGCTCACATCCAGGGCTGCTAATAATAAAAATTATAATATGAAAAAAGTACTCATTGAATGGATAGACTATGCAACCTCACAGCTTATCGACTATGAATTCGCTAAAATAAAAAATGGTTTACTCATAAATATTAATACCCGGGGTATTGGATTGAGCCATTTTGAAAAATCCCGTGAAGCGATCAGCCGGGGCTATGAACAAACAAAAAATCTCCGCAAAGAACTTGAAAAATACAGAAATTGAATGAGGGGGTTATTGAATGAAAGTCGTTCATTTAAATGATGCCGAAACATATGAACCTGAAAAAAATTGGCTGCGTGCAAGTACTTGCAGTGAAAAAAATATTTCATTGGAATATTTCATAAAACCCGCAAAACATTCCTCGCCTTTGCACAATCATCCTGAAGAGCAAGTGTGTGTAGTAATAAAAGGAAAAATGAAGATTAAAAACGGCGAGGGTAAGGAATCAATTCTCGAACCTGGAGACGCTGCATACTTCACATCAAATGAGCACCACTCGATAGAGAACATGCTCGAGGAACCGTCTATTGGTGTTGATATCTTTATACCTGGCAGGGCTTTTAATTTCTGGAAAAAAAGAAAAAAAAGTTAGTTTTTTTCGCTTTACACCCTACTCACTACTCATTACTCTTTTTCTTCCTAGTTCTTACTTCCTGCTTTCTAGTTCTTAGTTCCTACTATCTTTTCTAGTATTCTGTCTTGAAATACCAAACATCTGACCAGCGGGAATAGTACTGCCATTTTGAACTACCTGCTCTAACCTGCCAATTATACCATGTAGAATCGTCGACAAATATCTGGCAGCTGTTCGTATAGACTATGTTCTGGTCATACAAAGCAGTATCTTTAAAAACCCGGAATTCGTAAAATTCTTCATCCTGTAAAACATACCATTGCAGCTCAAGCGGAGCATACTGCGAATCAACCACGACTATTTCACTATCGGCTGGATAAAACAAAATAGGTCCGCCAGGTCGATAGCGCAGTTCAAAATACCCTTGCTCAGACCAGTCAGTAGGTAATTCCCATGCTGAAGAATTCGCTCTCACACGCCAGTAGTGTGGACCAAGCCTATTGGTGAGGTTAGATATAAATACCATACATACATTTGTTTCACTTTCGATCGTGACAGGAGGAAAGGTATCGATCTGGTAATCTATTTCATATATCTCTGCGCCCTCAACGCTCGTCCACTGCAGCACATAATGACTGTCAATATGAGCGCCTTCAAACATGATGACAAAACCATCCTCCGGCGCTTCGAGTGTCGGCGGTCCTGGAGGTGCTATCAAAGTGTCGGGTCCTGTATAGTCATCTTCATCTGTGCATCCGGTATTTAGCTGAATGATAAGAATAATACCGACCGCAATTATGATTTTTAATACCAAAAAAAATACCTTCATTATTACTCCTTCTTAAATAGCCAGGTTACTAAATACGATTTCAATATATATCTGTCTATTCTATTATAATGCCATTATAGAATATATCAAGTCTCCAGATTTGCCGATGGAGTCCTTGTCTTTCAATAAAACATACTGTAAGCTTGTGAAAAATACGTGAAAAAACAATGGGGTCAAATCTCTCCTGTCTCGAAGCATCCTTCGATAAACTCAGGATGCTGAATCTGGCAAACACAGCAAAACACTTTCGCACCCTTCGATAAACTCAGGATGCTGAAATTTACTGCCAAAATACATTTTGGGTAAATTTCGCATGGGCGGTACTGGATTTGAACCAGTCACCTTCGGTATGTGAGACCGACGCTCTAACCAACTGAGCTAACCGCCCAAAGGGGGGACACCCCCCTTCTCTCCATAGAGTTTTCACAAAACAAAAACTCGATGGAGACCTCAAAACCCCCCAGGGTCGTCTTAATACATACTTACTATCCTCACCGAAATCGCACTAACCCCAAAAGGCTTAGCATATAAATACACACAATTTTAATACATTAAGGAAGGACACCCCCCTTCTCTCCCTTTGGTTTTTGACAAACCTCAAAAAACAAACGGAGGCCTCAAATCCCCCCAGGGTCGTCAACACACATACAAACTTCCATTACAACAATCGCTTTAACCCCAAAAGGCATAACCCATAAATCTAAAAATAACTTTCTCACATCCTCACCCTAACCCTCTCTCTCAAGGGAGAGGGTATATAAATAGAGCTCTCCCTTTAAAGAAGAAAAAATGGTTTAGATTGTTCTTAATACACGCCGTCCAACGATTTTGTAATTACCAGATAAAACGAGGTTGATGGCTTCTGTATAGATGCGCCACTCCTCTTTCAAAATCCTCTCAGCTAGTATTTCAGGCGTGTCATCGTCGAGTATCGGTACTGCAGCCTGGATAATTATCGGCCCGCTGTCAACCGTATCATCGACAAAATGGACCGTGCACCCGGAGAATTTTACGCCCCAATCGATCGCTTTTTTCTGAACATCAAGACCAGGAAATGACGGTAAAAGTGAAGGGTGAATATTTATTATCCTACCGGCAAAAGCATCAAGCAATGGTTTTTTTATAATCCTCATGAATCCAGCAAGGCATATCAGGTCAATATTATGGTCTTTGAGCGTTTGCACGTATTTTTCCTCGACTTCCGGTATGAGCCAGGTCTTTTTCGGACCAGGATCAAGATATATCGCTTTTACATTATGCTGGCGTGCCCGCTCCAGGGCTTTCGCATCTTCTCTATCGCTCATCACACATGCCAGATTTGCTTTAAGTGTACCATTCTCAATGTTTTCAATGATCGCCTGAAGATTTGTGCCTCTGCCAGAGGCTAATACTGCGATATTTTTCATAATGTATTCTACTCGTTTTAAAACTCATGTCAATATACACAACACGCTAAAGCTGAAGATACGCCTTCGGCTGAAGACACATCCGCCACACAACTTGGCGGATTGTAAACACACTACGTTGAAGGGAAAAATACCCGAAACCCCTGTTGCTCCATTTCTCCTGCTCCTCCGTTCTCCGTTTCATATTTTTCTTCCTGGTTCCTAGTTCTTAGTTCTTACTGCCTTTCCTCCCTGATTGACATCACCGCTATATTTTGCTATACTCTCTTTCATGGAGGTCATTTTGAAGAAAAAAACTATGTTAATCATCATCATATTAGGTGTGTTTTTATTCCTATCTTCTGTGCAAGGACAGGCATTGATCGAGACCGAAGGAGCTGTACAAAAAGCGGTTGACAATGCAATAGCAAAAGTAAAACCTGCTCTTGTCAGAATCCACGTCGTTTCAGTCTGGGACAATCAAGGCAGAGAGGTAAAACAGGAATCATCAGGCAGCGGTGTGATCATTACGCCAGAGGGGCACATCGTTACTAACCATCACGTGGCAGGACGTGCAAAGCGCTTGGTTTGTACTCTATCGAGTAAAGAAGAAGTCGAAGCTGATCTTATCGGGACGGATCCTCTTTCTGATATATCGGTCATTAAATTACGCAATCCTGATAATCGAAAGTACCCCTTTGTTTCATTCGGCAATTCTGATGAGCTTGAAGTCGGTAACCAGGTTCTCGCCATGGGTAGTCCGCTTGCTTTATCACAATCTGTGACTATGGGGATCATAAGTAATACTGAAATGGTCATACCCGATGTTTTTGCGCCTTTCAAATTTACTTTAGAAGGCGAGGACGTGGGTTCAATTGTACGCTGGATAGGACATGATGCATCAATTTACCCGGGGAATTCCGGTGGTCCGCTGGTCAATCTCAAGGGCGAGATCATCGGTATTAATGAAATAAGTTTCGGTATCGGTGGTGCAATACCCGGTAACCTTGCAAAAAGGATTTCTCTTGAATTGATAAACCAGGGCGAGATCACCCGTTCATGGTTTGGTCTTGAGGTACAACCTCTGCTCAAATCTTACAAAGATAAGACAGGTGTTCTTGTAAGCGGTGTAATAAAGGATTCCCCGGCTGATAGAGCCGGTTTCTTACCTGGCGACATCATTGTTAAACTTGCCGGTCATGAAGTGACCGTACATTTCAATGAAGAACTTCCCTTATTCAACCAGCTGGTGAACGAACGAATAATCGGGCAAAAAGTGCAAGTCGCTGTAAAACGCAATAATAAAGAAGTAGCCCTCTATATGACGCCGCAAAAACGGGAATACTATCGTCCAAATTCGGTTGAGCTTAAAGATTGGGGTATTACTGTCCGCAATATCTCACTCCTCGCTTCCAAAGAAATGAAGCGTGATGATCAAGACGGTGTGCTTGTTACTTCTGTACAGCCCGGTGGTCCTTGCGGCGAAGCTAAGCCAGCATTAATCGGTAATGAGGTTATTGTTAAAATCGGCAACTTCACGGTGAAAAATATCGAAGATATGAAAAAAGCTACTGAGAAAATAACGAGTAATGCGGATGATAATGAACGAATACCCGTACTCGTTACCTATGAAAGAGGTAAGAGCCAGTATGTAACTGTAGCTAAAATCGGTAAGAAAAAAATCACCGAGCAAGGCCAGGAAGTGCAAAAAGCGTGGTTAGGCATCGGCATCCAGGTACTCACCAAAGATATTGCTGAGAAGCTAAACATGGCAGGACAAAAAGGTGTGCGTGTGATCCAGATCTTTGAGGACAGCCCGGCAAAAAAAGCAGGTATAAAGGCCGGTGATGTGCTCATCGCTATAGATGATGAAATGATCGAAGCTTCGGAAGAATCAGACATTGAGATTCTACCCGCAATGATAAGACGCTACCCTATTGATTCAGATGTGAAAATCACTTTGCTGCGCAGTAACCAGCAACTAAAACTGTCCGCTAAACTTAGCACATCACCTCGGCTTCCGCGTGAGATGAAAAAGTACAAAGATGATAATTTCGAATTTACGGTTCGGGATATCGCATTTGCTGACCGTATTGATCAGATGTGGGGAAAGAATCAGACCGGCGTCCTTGTTGATAATGTCAGCAACGGTTCATGGGCTGGCCTGGCAAACTTGATGGTTGGTGATCTGATAATTGAGATCGGCAGCAATAATATGAATGATGTTACTGCATTCGAAAAAACCATGGAAAGTATCGAGAAGGAAAAACCAAAAAACGTTGTAATAAAAGTGATGCGCGGTATTCATACAATGTTCGTTGAAATGGAACCAGACTGGGACTGAATACTAAACACTAGGTACTAGGAACTATGCACTGCAAGATTAGAAGAAAAAACAGACCAATTACTTAGTGACTCAATGACATAGTGACTAATGTCATACAGGGAGGTTATATGAAAAGAAATACAATAAATAAATACGGGCTATCAGCTCTTTGTTTCTTATTGCTAATAGGTCTATTAGTAACACCTGCATGGGCTGACGAGGCAGGTGATCTTTCTAAAGCAGTAATGGAAAAGTGGCAAGATGCGATAATAACTGCAAGAGTAGTAGTAGAGGTGTACGAATCAGAACGCAAGACCGAAATACTTCTAACAGTTATTGATGAATCGGGATTAGCAGTATCTTCCCTATCAAGCATTAACCCAGCAAGCATTTTTGGCTCAGGCATGGATGAGACAAAGGTGAAGAGTGTAACGATGATTTTACCTGATATGGAAGAAATCCCGGCTAATGTGGTATTGCGCGACCAGGATCTTGACCTTGCATTCATTAAACCGATTGAAAAGATCGATAAGAAACTAACTGCTATCGACCTTGCTGATAATTCTACGCCGGAAATACTCGATCACATCGTTGCATTATCAAGATTGGGCAATGCTGGTGGTTATGCTCCGGTCGTCAGTATCAGTCGAATCGAGGCGATCATTAAAAAACCGCGGATTATGTTCATGACTGACCCGATGAAAGCTCTTTTAAGTGGTCTGGGTGTACCGATCTATATGCTGGACGGTAAGGTCATTGGCATAAATCTTATGAGAGTGAGCAAATCAACAGATATGATAGGAGATGATCTCACTCGTGGTATGGGTGCTTTACCTACTTTGCCGATCATATTACCAGCCCAGGAAATTATTGATATTATAAAAAATGCAGGGCTGTAAATAAAGAGAGTATCGGGGAACCGGAGTATGGGAGAAACGGATACACGCTGTGCTGAAGACACATCCGCCATACAGCGTGGTGGATTGGAGACACGTTTCACTGAATACATGCTTCGCTGAAGGAATACTAAAAAAAGAGATATCACTGTAATCTGCTCACTAATCGAATTGATCGATTTAAACGAAGATTAAAATGACTAATGCTCTGTTATTTGATCTTTACAATCTTTTCAATAATGGTTTGATCGACTGTCGTCGCCTGCAAAAAATAAACACCGTTTGGAACCTGACGGCCTGTCTGGTCGGCACCTGGCCAGACAAGCGTAGAGCGTAGGGCGTATTGCGTAATGTGAGGAAAAGCATATACCCTCTTTCCCGAGACATCATATATCTCAATCTCTATGCCCTTTGCACTTTGCTCATTGCCCTCTGCTCCAGGGCCTATGATAAATCTGATCTCCGTTGATTTTGAAAAAGGATTAGGGTCTATTTTTATCAAGCTCTTATCAGGAGTTAAATCCACGATTTCTTCTATATTAACGATCTCGGCTGAGCGTTCATTCGTGCTCAATGGCGTTGCTCCGCTTGAACCGCTCACGACATGTATGTGACCGCCAATATCACCAGCCATTCCACCGGTCACGCCATCTCGAGCGGTTTGAATAGCGGTTTCAGAAATCCAGGTATTGGTCACCGGATTATATACCTGAACCAGATTTAAAGAACTCGAACCATTGCTCGTACCACCGATAACATAGATAAGATTGTTCATGTCAGTAACCGCCATCGCACCACCGCGTCCTGTAAAACCGCTACCGCTTCTTACCCGCCATGTATCTGTTGCTGGATCATACTCTTCAACTGCGTTTGTCGCAACATATCCAAGAATACTCGTTGAGCCGCCAAAAACATATATACATGAATCACCGGATTCATTTGTTGCCACGGCGCAGCAAGCATCAGTTCTGGGAGTGGGCATAGCAGCATAACCAGTAATCCAAGTATTAGTTTCCGGATCGTATCGCTCGACAATATCATATACATAATCAAGAAAATTATTCAAGTCAAAATAATCACCACCAATTGCATATATCATGTTTCCGATACAGCCTGCTCTGACACCTTCTCTCTGGGTGGGCATGTCTGCGCATGATGTCCAGGTATTTGTCAAAGGGGTATACTCATCGACATCAGTGAGATAAATATAAACACTCTGATAACCGCCAAACACATATATTCTTTCGACCCCAGCACGGCTTGCATGACAACCGGCAAAATCATAGCGTGCAGGTGCCGGCATCTGTGCTTTTGTAGTCCAGCTATTAGAAACACAATCGTACTCGTAATTTGTCCTCGTCTGACTTATCGCGCTCTGACCGCCAATAATATAAATACAAGCATGTCCGCTTGTATTTGTTGCAGTTACTTCACCGATCGCTGGATAGGTTCTTGAGGCAGGGGCGCCAGCTCGATATTCCCATGTTATAGCAGTCAGAAAAATGATAAAAAACACTACTCCCCCTTTATATAATACTAAACAATATAAATTGATTGTCAATCACTGATTTAGAATGGGAAAGATGCTACTGTACTGAATAGTAAAAAAACATTACTGCATCTGCGAAATAAAAGGGGGTGGCTATTTTTCCCGTCCTTCAAAGAAAGGCGGAGCTACCCCCTTTTATTCGATCAAGCGTTATTCCGCTCGTTCTATATTTGTGGCTTTTTCCCCTTTGGGGGATTGAGTAATCTCGAACTTAACCCGGTCTCCTTCATTCAGAGTCCGGTAACCTTCACCGGTAATATCCTGGAAGTGGGCAAATACATCACCACTACCATCTTCTTTTTCGATGAAGCCAAAGCCTTTTCTACTATCAAACCACTTTACTTTACCGTATGTCATGTTTCTCCTTTCAAGCTTCTATCTGTTTCATGGAATGAGAATATGAGTATCCTACAGTCCTTCAACAAATAATACGGCTTATTTATTGATATATTATATACAAATAATTGAATTTGTCAAGGGGTAATCTCAACATCCCGGAAAATATATATTAATGTTTGGTTACATATCTATTCGCGTCTCCAGGTTACCTGAAAATCTGCGGTGACTCGGTCAACGAGCTCATTAACAAGTTTCCCATATGCTTTATCCGGATCCTCAGCATCAAAGGCAAAAGCCTTGCCTCCGAAAATGCTTACATGACCGACACTTCTCGTCGCGCTCCCAGAATTGTTCCATATCGACGCACCGGTGACTGTTTCTACCATCTGTGCACTGAGTGTTGCATCTACCTCAGCACCAAAACCCATATAACCTAAGCCCGGCGTTATCATAATATCGGGTCTGACGTCTGAAACAATGAGTTCGCCAGTAAAAACCGTGGCGATTTCGTATGTTTCACCGATTTTTGTGAACGCTTCCCGGTCTAATTTATCATGACCGATCTTTTTGAGCACCTCAGATTCGGTGCCGAGCTCGATAATACGGATCATACCCTGGTCCCGCCGAGCAAATTCCATGAATCTGTTCGTTGCCAGGGAACCGAGTTTTCCTTTTTCTGAACACGAGAATTCTATAATACCGACAACCTCGTAATCGCTGAGGTCGATCCGGGGTGGAACCATGACTTTCTTACCACACGCCAATATTAACAAAAGAATAAATATAAAGGGAAATATTTTTTTCATCTTTCTCTCTCCTTTCTTATATAAATATATGAAAAAACTGAGGCTTTGTCAACCACTCTTGACTTCATACCTGAAAGTGATATATTGATTTTGTCGTGAAATTTTAGTGATATTAGGACAAATACCTAATAACAGTATTTCTTTGAACATCCGGACTATTCAACACAAATTTGCCAAGACAAAATAGGCACTAAACCAAATTATCATAAATGAGTCTAAGTAGTAGAAATCAAAAAAGTAAGAAAAATCAAAGGAGGTTGATAATTATGAAAAAGAAAAAAGAAAATAAATGCAGCCCTGGACCCACGATAAACACAGGCTGCTGCACAGTCACTTCTGTTGTGACTATTGATGAAAAAGGTCAGATGGTTCTTCCCAAAGACGTAAGAAATGCCATGGGCATCAACGCTGGTGATAAATTAGCGGTTGTCTCTGTTGGGCACGAACAAGATGCCTGCTGTCTAATGTTGATGAAGGCGAATGCGCTCGATGGTATGGTGAAGATAAAAATAGATACAGCCTTAAAAGGAAAGGGTGTGAAAGATGAAGAAAGATGATATAAAAAAAGAAGTTAGGAAAAGCTATGCAAATGCTGCTAAACAGGGTTCATCCTGTTGTGGTCAAGAACCATCAACCTGCTGCGACCCAAGCTCAGCTGAGACCATAAGCAAAGGCATTGGCTATACTGAGGAAGACATGAAATCAGTACCTCAGGGTGCGAATTTAGGGCTTGGATGTGGTAACCCTGTGGCTATTGCCTCACTCAAACCAGGTGAAACTGTACTTGACCTGGGTGCCGGTGCAGGCTTTGACTGTTTTCTGGCGGCCAAGAAGGTCGGTGAAAAAGGAAAGGTAATAGGCGTTGACATGACCCCTGAGATGATCGATAAGGCAAGAGAGAATGCCGAAAGTGAGGACTATCAGAATATTGAATTTAGATTGGGCGAAATCGAGAATCTACCTGCGGCTGATAATTCTGTAGATGTAGTTATCTCAAACTGCGTGATAAACCTCTCGACTGATAAGGAGAAAGTGTTAAAGGAAACATACAGGGTACTGCGACCAGGCGGCAGGATTTCTATTTCAGATCTCGCACTCAAAAAAGAGCTCCCTGTTAAAATACGTAAAAGTATATCGGCTTATGTAGGATGCATTGGTGGAGCAGTTCTTCTTGAGAATTATAAAAAATTCGTAAATAATGCGGGATTTAGGGATATCAAGTTTTCAGTGAATACCGGCTGTTGGTATGATGGTGAAGACGTGGATGTTAGAAAGCTTGCTGACTATGTTGTAAGTGTATATATCGAAGCAAAAAAGTGAACTGGATTACTCACCGATTATCTTGATTAAGACTCTTTTGTCCCTTTTCCCGTCAAACTCACCATAAAAGATCTGCTCCCAGGGTCCGAAATCCAGTTTTCCGTGGGTTATGGCAACCACAACCTCTCTACCCATGAACTGCCGCTTTATATGAGCATCGGCATTCGTTTCACCGGTTAGATTATGATTGTAGAGCTTTGGATCATGCGGGATATTTTCTTCCAGCCATTTCTTATAATCGGCGTGGAGCCCGTTTTCGTCATCATTGATAAATACACTAGCTGTAATATGCATAGCATTGACTAGACAAAAACCTTCTTTTATCCCGCTTTCTTTTAAAGCCGTTTCAACTTCCCGAGTGATATTTATAAACTCCATCCTGCTTTTGATATTAAACCAAAGTTCTTTTTTGAAACTCTTCATTATATGACTCCTTTACTTATCTCCTTAAGAAAATTTGACAGAATTGGATGATAAACCAAATTATAACTGGCAGCCCTAGTAGAAGAAACCAGAATAGCAAAAGTTTTCGCGTGTGTTTAGGATCTTTACTCTTGCGCCATCTGACATTGAGCAGCTCTTTATCGATTGGGATACTATCAACGACATCTTTTGCTTCATCGATTTTTTCTTCAGGTACAAAGACCACATATTCAACACCAGGAGCGGCGGTCGGCATGACTGGAGAGAGCAAGATACCCGTAATCGATCCCTGCTGTAAGTAGCAGGGTATATTATTTTTGCGCAGCGTTTCGATCACCATTTCAGCAACATATGGCTGCTGATGTCTGAATATCTCGATGAATTCAGCCATTTCTTTTTACCGCCAGATAATTACCAAATAAATAAACAAATGTCAAAACAATGATATAAAACACAAGCATGATCGGCATCGAAGGCATGCGCATATATAATTCACTATCAGTTATGCTATTGAGCAATGCGATATAGAGACAAAAAGGACCGATGAGCGCAAATAGAAACGCGAAAAAGTTCTTGATATTGGCGAAACATATGACTCTATTACCAGCTTCTTTTTTACCAAAATTCCGCCAGAAAGCGAAAAATCCCTGTGCTTTGTCCGGTAACAATATTTCTCTTTGAACAAGATAGTAAACAAACAATTCAAAACTTATAATTGCCAGCAGCATCTTACCTGTAAAACCGTACCACCGCGCTAGACCAAGACCCATCTTTTCAACGACGACGCACCAGATAGGGTTTGCTTCAAATGAAAGATCAGGGCATACTCTTAGAGTACCAAAAAAATCGACAAGATGCGCAACGAGCGACAAACTGCCAACAACGAGCGCAGCCTGCCACTTGCCGTGCAAGGAATACCTGCGTAAAACAAAGATCATACTCATCAACACAAAAAAGACTATAAACCATGCTATTATTATCATGGGCAGACCGAATCGGGCAACAAACTTTAAAACTCGCTCAAGGACATCATAGGTAAGATTATTAAAGCCGGTCATCTGCTTTCTATTATCCAAAAATGCTAAACAAAGTCAAGGCGTGCTATGGCGAGTTTCACGTTGACTGAAGCTGTCAATTCACTATAATTAACACATGAAAAAAAATCATACAATCAACCTGTGCATATTCGCACTTTTTATGCTGCCTTTATTAACTCGCGGACGACAGACCCAACTCCCTGACAATTTCTATAAGAAATTTCAGGGATTTACTATTACGATTAAATAAATAAGCACGGTATTTCAAACTCAATAAAAAGGGGGAGCCAGCATGGCTCCCCTTTTTTAGAAAGTAAAGCTATTATAGTACGATAACTTTTCTAGTCGCTAATTCTGTATTCACCTTGATCTTAATAAAGTATATCCCGGCGGCAAGATTTCGCCGATCCCAGGAGAGTTCATGGTTTCCGGTATTTTCCGAGCGATCGATAATAATATCGACCAATCTGCCGTCTGAAGAATAAACTTCCACGCTAACCGGACTTGTCTCAGCCAGTGCATAACTGATATTTACCATATCTTTTGTCACATTAGGTGCAACTGCAAAGGTCGAAAGCACAGTCTGCTCGGTTTCTTCGACACCAGGATTGAACGCGTTCTGATAGTAGCTAATATAGCCATAATAATCACTCGTCAGAATATCGACCGCGCCATCTCCATTGTAATCTGTAAAGAAAGGTCTATTAGCTTGATATCCACCAATAGGGTTGCCGTTAATCATCTTCAATGTATCACGGGTAGTGAATACTGGACTTGCATTTGTTCCTTCATTCTTGTAGAAGTAAATGTGTGTATATTGATCCCCTAAGATAAGATCTTTCTTACCATCGCCATCAAGATCATAGACCCTCGGGGTAGATCGATAATGATTAATCGGACTGCCGCCGCAGTTAACATAACTGAAGGTAGTAAAGACAGGATTTGAATTGGTGCCCTGGTTTATATAGAGTCTAACCGTACCTGTTCCACTCTCTGTTCCTATTATGAGGTCTTTTTTACCATCCTCATCCCAGTCCACGACATCCGGATTAGAATTATTACCGACATCGATCTTCACTCCATTCGCCCGGACTGTATCCTGTAATGTCAAACCACGTGCTTCTTCTACATATAACATGGTATAACCATTTCTATCACCGACTAAAATATCTCTTTGTCCATCTTCATTCCAATCGCACACGGCGATCGCTGAGCCCTGACATCAGGACGCATAAACAGAGATATTCGCTCCGTCGGCTTGCAAGTATTGGAATGAGGTGTATGAAGGATTCTCATTTGTCCCGTAATTTTTATAGACGCGGACATAACCATAACTATACTGGCCTGTGACCAAATCCTTTACATTATCACCATCCCAGTCATAGTAAAAGGGCGACGCGTAGTAGCCTACATCAATATTACTCCCACCTGCCTGCACATACTGACCCGGTTCAAAAACCGGCGTCTGTGCTGATAATGCTGAGAGAAAACCGATGATGAGTATTGTACATATTAGTCTCATAGCCTCTCCTCCTTTCTCTACAATTTTATATACATACAGTATAAATTGTCAACAGACTTAAGTGCCTGTCAGCAAAAACAATACAGGACTAGCATTGCGGCATCATAAATATGCATCAATGCTGCAAATGAAGACCTGTATTCACCTTGACTTTCTGCTACGCATGGTTATAATACATACTAAAATATATGAAAGGAGGTTTTATATGTTATTGATGCTTTTTATCCTTGCTTTCCCTTCAACATTTGGCAGCAAAGGTATTTATCGTGCAAAAAGCGGTGATGTAGAATGGCTTTCTGAAGCACGTTCAATCCTCACCATTAATGTCGATGCTGAAGGATACCGATATGACTATGATGATACACTTTTCGATTATGGCAGTGGTCGGGTAACCATAGGGTATACGCCTTTCCAGCGCTTTGAAGCTTATACGCTCTGGCGCGGTCATGGTGAGGGGACTGTCCGCCAGCCCTTTTCCGACAGCGACTTTGACGGCGATCTAGGCGACCTCGATCTCGGCGCCAAGTTTGTGGTCCGAAAACTCAAGAATTCCTACCTAAGTAGTGATCTGGCTCTAACAGTACCTATTGGTAATGACCCGTATTCAAATGATGGTGTTATTATTTATCCAAAAGTTATCGGAACGTTTGATTTTGGCGATTACTGGCGTTTGTTCCCGATCCGTGTACATGTGAACGCTGGAATCCCTGTTGGTCGAGATGGCTTATCTGATAATTTCCCGGTCACTTTCGTAAGCGCATTTGAACTACCTTCGAAACTTTTCACGTATTTTATGGAGGTAAGCAGAATGCATGAACGTGACTGGAACTGGCGCTTTACACCAGGTTTGAAGATCCATCCATTTCACATGGTCTGTCTCACCATTGCAGCTGACCTGGGCGCCACAGAAGATTACCGGATTCTCGGTGCTAATGCTGGTCTTGCCGTAAGTTCAGTTCTCATTAGAGAACGGGAAACACGACCAACCGGCGACATCGCTGGTGAAATACGAGATCGTGGAACAGACATACCGATACCGGCTAATGTCTCACTCCTTGAACTTGATGAAATGACTCTGTCAAGCGAGAAATTCGGTGTCTACAAAATGATCGGTGTGCCAAAAGGAGTCTATACTATGTTCGTCCAGGCACCTGGTTATACAACGGAAAGTAGAGTCGTCATTGTAGAACGAAACAAAACAAGCGTTGCCAATTTCAGACTGGCCCGGGCAATGGTCACTTATCAGGGCGTTGTCTTGAATTCCCTTAATGAACAACCGATCAACAATGCGGCAATACGTCTTGAAGGTGAAGCAATCACCACTGCACTTACTGAAGCTGACGGTACATTTGAACAGATCCTGAAACCTGGTGCTTACGAAGTAAAAGTCAATAAGAAAGAATTTGCTCAATATGTCAGTACTTTCTCAATACATGATGACCGTCAGGATACGATATGGTTAAAGCCTGTCACTGCTGTAGCCGAGACACCTGAAGCCGTTGTTTATTTCAATAGTGACGACGCTAATATACGAGATGACCAAAAAACGACACTCGATGAGATCGCAGAATTCCTTAAAGGACACCCCAGTGTGAATTGTGAGTTAAGAGGTCATACTGACACATCCGGCGATATCGATTATAATGAAATACTCTCACTCGCCCGTGCCAACAGTGTGAAAGACTATTTTGTAAAAGTTCACGGGATCGAGAAACAACGGATCGCGACTCTTGCATTTTCTAAAACCAAGCTCGTTAAGGAAAGTCCTGAAAGAAGCAGGCGAGTCGAGATCTTCTTAATAAAGTAAATTATCGAGCAGCTCTACTAATTAATATACGGAAGGGGGTATCGATCGATACCCCCTTCCATTTCTGGCAAATAAACTAGCGTTTGTCTTTACTCAGTACTTTATGGGCTTTAACCAGGTGTTCGGCAATAGGAATTTTTTGCGGGCATTTCTCTTCACATTCACCGCATGCAATACACTTATCCGCATGGCTTTCCGGCTTGATGAAAACATCATACATCCACTGAGAATTTTCGACCGCATCGTACATATGAGCATCATTATACAACTCGAGTATAAATGATATGGGTATCCCTTGCGCACAGGGCATGCAGTATCCACACTGTGTGCAATTAACCGCGGTTCTTGCCCGGAAGAACTTTTTCACTTTCTCATATATTGCCAATTCTTCTGACGTAAGTGTCCCAATGTGTTTCTTAGATGCAAACATGATATTTTCCTGAACCTGTTCGAGTGTACTCATCCCGCTCAAAACACAATTTACTTCAGCACGGTTGTATATCCAGCGCAGGGCAAATTCAGCCGGTGTTTGTACACGCCCGGTTTGCCTGATGAGTTTAACAACATCGTCGGGAACCTTGTTCGCCAATTTCCCACCCCGTAAAGGTTCCATGACCATAACCGCCAACCCCTTTTCATAAGCATACTCCAGGCCAGCAAGACCAGCTTGAAAATCATCATCTACATAATTCAGATGGATCAAGCAAAAATCCCAAGAATATGCATCTGTGATCTCTTTGAATAGTGATACTTCATCGTGAAATGAAAAACCTGCAAGCTGTATTTTACCTGTTGCTTTTAAGTCATCAAGAAACCCGAGGACATCGTGTTCCCGGACTGTTAGCCATGATTTTTTGCCGAGCGCATGAAGAAGGAATAATTCAATGGTATCAACCCGGAGTCGTTTTAACTGCTCATTGAAATATTTCTGCGGGTCATCTTTGCTCTTTATAAGCCACATCGGTAATTTCGTGGAAAGATATACTCTCTGGCGATAACCACCTTTCAATGCTTTGCCGACGAATTTCTCGCTTGCTTCGCGATGGTATGGCCATGCATTATCGAGAAGGTTTATGCCATTATCGATCGCATAGTGAAGCATTCGGGTTGACTCTGTTTCATCGATCGATGTCGGGTCATTTTCACGGGTCAATGGAAAACGCATACAGCCAAATCCCAGTTGGGAAATTTCAAGACCGGTCTTGCCGAATGGACGATATATCATGATATCTTTTCATCCTTCCTTGCATATGTTGATATATGAAATATGCTGAATGGTGATCTGTCTTTGTTATACAATGCGTTCGAAAACTTTTCTAAAATGAAAACCGTATATCGTAAATGTCACGGCCAGCGGTATGAGCTTTGGTCGGTTAAATGTAGTCCACAAAAAAAGCCGCCAGTAGTGAAATCGCTCTTTCCCCTTTATACCCAAGACGAAAATAGATAGGATAAGAGCTTTCACCTCACTGAATTTAACACGTGACCTTTTATTACGTGCAGGTTTATATATTTTCAAAAAATCCTTAACCCGTGCATAAAACTGGTCAGGAGCATAAATTGTTTTAAGGATTTTTCTATAGCCTGCCATCAATGTTCTCTGCCGCATCTTCGGTACAAAGTTCAATGAACAGTCAGTATTATCGCCTGAAGTATTGGTTAAAAGCCGGTTTTCCTTTTTCAAACGCTTATACAACTTAGTACCGCGGACCGCAGTCAACAATCCAACCATGGCTGTTACGATCCCGCTTTTTTGTATGAACCTGATCTGTTCTTCGAAAATGGTATTCTTGTCATTGTCAAAGCCAACGATAAAGCCACCCTGCACTTGCAGACCGAACCGCTGCATTTTCTTAACACATGCGACAAGATCGCGACCTCTGTTTTGTTTCTTGCCGCAAGCCGCAAGACTTACTTCATCTGGTGTTTCAATACCTACAAAAACAGTATCAAAACCAGCCTGCGCCATCAAAGTCATCAATTCCTCGTCATCAGCAAGATTGACCGATGCCTGTGTAAAAAATCTGAATGGATATTTCATTTTCTGCATCCACTCTGCTATAGCAGGTAAAATTTCGTTCTTTAAGCTACGCTTATTCCCGATGAAATTGTCGTCGACGAAAAAGACATCACCGCGCCAGCCGTGTGCAAAAAGACTTTCAAGCTCATTAAGGAGCCGCTGTTTATCTTTAACACGTGGTTTGTGCCCGTAGAGTTGTGTAATGTCACAGAAATCGCAGTCATACGGGCAACCGCGTGAGTATTGAATATTCATTGCCGCATATTTTCTCATTTTTATCAGTTTCCACTCAGGAACCGGCGTTTTCTCGAGATCAGCCCATGCGCTGGAAGTGTAGATATGCCGTGGGTTTCCATTTTGAAGATCGTTTAGAAATCTTGGTAATGTGATCTCTGCTTCGTTAAGCACAAGGTGATCAACGTGCTCGTATTCATCATAGCAACTCGTGAATAAAGGACCCCCCGCAACCACCTTGGTCTTCATTGTCTTACAGCGTGAGATAACATCATCAACCGATTTTTTCTGTATCGACGTGCCACTGATAAAAACAATATCAGCCCGGACGATATCCTTATCCCTCAATTTCTTAACGTTCATGTCAACGAGCTTCTTCTCCCACTCATGAGGGATCATTGATGCAACGGTTAAAAGACCGAGCGGTGGATTCGTCGCCTTTTTAAAGATAAAACGCAGCGCGTGTTTGAATGACCAGAACGTATCCGGATATTTCGGAAAGACTAAAAGAACTTTCATTTTATTCCCTTTTATATAAAGTGAAAGGTGATGGAAAAAATTTAGCGCGTACATATTCCGCATGTCCGTTTAATAAATGTGGTGATTCAACAGTACAAACTAAAAGAGGCTTTATCACCTTACGCAAAATTATATCAAATATACTTTTGATGTCAAGACAAACGATGCTCTGTTCACTCATTCTGAAACTAAACTTCAAAAAACAGTGAACATTACATGGTCTTTTGCATAATGAGAAATGTTGAGCTGTATGATTTAGGATTTTTCTTGACTTTATCAACCTCAAGCAATTCGTTTTCAAACTGCGCCATGACTTTACGGTCGTTATGACATTCACCACGGAGTTGCTCAATGTTCTTTTCCAGTGGCTCATAGTATTCTGACCACCAGATATGACCTGGAATCGTGAAGTGATTGATCAACGTATAGCCACAACGATCCACTTGTTCTAATTTTTGTGCAATATCATCGGTCATATCGTGGACCACCAGAAAACCGTTCGGTTTAATTAAACGGCTCCAATTCATTATGCCCCTGGCAAATCCGATCATTGCTATAGATCCTTCTGCCCAGATAATATCGAAGCTATGGTCAGGAAACTTAAAACTGAACATCGAACAATGCATAACCTTAACGCGTTCGGTCAAACCTGCATTTTTTACTTTTTCTTCGAGTCTCTCGAGCTTGGATTTATCAATATCGACCGCAGTTATCTGCCCATCAATCAATCTTGCGAGTTCTATAGTTGGAACGCCCGTACCACAACCAATATCAAGGATTGATGGCTCCACAAACTCAGGTAGCATTTCAAGAGCACGACTTGTATATTTGTTGAAGCGTGCGCGCAGGCTGTCGTGAATTTCATCAAACAATGTTTGCCTTCAGTTTTTCTTCTTCCGCAACCCCGGAAACCACATCGGCACCCGGTTCATGTACTTCTCATATTCGCTGCCGAATTTATCGAGCAACAATTTTTCCTCATACCGTGCGAGATAATTATAAAATACAATGATGACCAAAAAAATTGATATCGAGAACAGGGAAATTGTCAGTATTATCATTGCCAGATAAAATAAAATCGCGCCAAGATAGATTGGATGACGGACCAATCCAAAAACGCCTTTGTCAACAACCTCGGGTTCAGCTCTAACTTCGCCAAAAACGGTCTTCAGTCCATTCTGTGCAAGGTATCCGGACGCGAACAGGATAAGAATAGCTGGTGGTATCTGGACGTACCAGGGGATATATAACGAAAAAAATGTCGAACATTTGAGGAAAAACGAATCAGCAACCCAGACGACAATAAACATAAAGAGTAGTATTAGCTGACCGATATCACCGAATCTGTACTCACCGACAAGGTCTTCTCTGCCCTGGTGCTTTTTTCTTAATCGTTCATTCATTAATAGGGAATATGAACTTTCCGTTCTCCCAGTACAATATTTCCCTCATCCCCTCTTCTGTTCGATTGCGGTAGATCAGTTTTATGTCATTAGGGATCAGGTCGATATTCTGGATATTTTTGAGGGAAGGTATAAAATCTTTATCCAGAAGTTTGCGCAACAAATCGATCATATCTCTTGCTGGCTGGACCTTATCCTTGGTGCCGTATATCTGAACCACGATCCTATCGTCGGTTCGATTATAATAAGCCAGGAACGGAGCATCATACTGTTCAATGATCGATTTCCATTTGGATTGCCCATAGAGATTAAGCTGCATAGCAGCCATATCACCATCGGACATTTCATAAGTGTCTGAAAGTGCAGCGGCTGCGACATTTATTGCAAAAACAAGTATAATACATGATATAATAGGTCCATATTTTTTACCCTGATTTAAGGAAATCATAAATTACCTCCTTTAGTACACATAAATTATCCTGAAATTATTATCAAAGTCAACCCTTTGCCCGTCTCTTGACCTCTTCTGTTTTGCGATTATAATATATTATAAGAAGGAGGGAAAGATGAATACTTATCAACTACCTACAAAGACATTACACTATGGATCAGCTTTCATATTATTATTTTGTATCGTTTTGTTTTTACCAAGGATATCTGACGCTGCATGGACCAGCATACATACGGCAGCTAATACAGATTGTCAAGCTGTGTATTTCCCGATCGACGCACAAACCGGGTACGTAGTAGGCCATGGCTATATCAAGATATTGAAAACTACTGATGGAGGTCAAACCTGGATAGACCAGGGATCAGGGATCACTGCTAATCTCTTATCGGTACATTTCCCAGTCGATGCAGAGACAGGATATGCGGTTGGCAGTGGTGGGATCATACTGAATACAACAAACGGAGGGATTGATTGGGTCGAACAAATTTCACCCACCAGTGAGGACCTTCAATCAGTATGTTTCCCAGTTGATGCACAAACAGGTTACGCAGTTGGCTGGGAAGGTACAATTCTGAAAACAACCGATGGTGGTGAAAATTGGATTACCCAGACGTCAGGCACTACTGCAATATTAATGGCAGTACATTTCCCGGTCGATGCACAGATCGGTTATATTGCTGGAGACTACAGCATGGTTTTAAAAACAGAAAATGGCGGCGATGCATGGCGCAATATCTCATTTAATAATACCTCTGCTTTTGAAGCTATTCAATTCCCTAATGATAACCTCATTGGGTATGTTGTTGGCTATAATCCTGAAGCCTATAAGACAACTGATGGTGGGGAAAACTGGACGAGCGTGTTTCCACCCGTTGATAATTCATATGCTGCATTTCATACAGTATGTTTCCCTGTAGATGACCAAATAGGTTATGCTGCTGGTCCTGGTCAGGACGTTTTTAAAACTACAGATGGTGGAAATACCTGGATACTGCAATTCGCGCCCTGCTGGATAATCCGCTCTATTCATTTTCCGGTAGATACAGACACTGGTTATGCGGTCGGTTCAAATGGACAGATTTTAAAAACGACCGACGGAGGCGGAACTTTCATCGAGGAAGAAATAGGCAAGCAGATATTTACTGAATTACAAGTACACCCAAATCCATTCACTTCGCATACTTGTCTAATAGGTCATGAGCAAGATCGTTTTGATATCTGGGATATTGCTGGTCGAAAAGTCGGCGTTTACTTCGGAAACCGGGTCGGCTTTGACCTTGTGCCGGGTATATACTTTATCACACGGAAAGGTCTATTAGAAAAACCAATACTTATCGTTAAGGTCCGTTGAAAACATTGCTAATTGAATTTCCTTCATTCACTTAATGCAGAAATACAGTATATTCAACATATGCTTATACTTAGGTCCTGACAATAAAGAAAATTATATTATATTTACATCATATACGAATATTGACTCTAAAACTTCAGAGTAATTAAAGAATAGAAAATACAGTGAAGTAATAAGGGTGGGGCTTTATCCCACCCTTTTCCTTTTAGTTCAAAATCCTCAGTTTGTTAAAATAGAAATATTTTCTATTATCTCCTTGAATTCAACTTCATCAAAAAAATCAGCATCAACTATGTACTCGATTTTTAGAACATAATTCTTGAATTTAATAAACGCAGTCGCTGCCTTTACTGCGACACCTTTATAATGTACAATATATGCATCGCGCTCTCTTAGTGTTTCGCTTTCTTCGCTTTCGATTTCACAACTCAGATAGTACTCTGGTTCAAAGTGGACATTTTTCTGTGCCTCAACGATATCGGTGAATTTTGCAGTTGTATCAATGGCCGAAATAACAAATAAAGGTTTACGCTTCAGTGACATGTCAGTCCGCCATTTCATTGCATGCACTCGCTTAATTGACCTTTCACCATGCGTAGTTAGCTCATACTCACCTGGAAATACCACCTCAAAATCGTATGTATTATCAATGAAACGCGAACCTTTGATCTGCCCTGAAGATGCACAACTTAATATAGTAATAAAAACTATACATATATAGGTTTTTTTCATATCTCCCCCATACTGTTTATTATCTAAAAATCATCACTTGAGTCAAGAGCAGTGACAGCTCCATAAATGGATTGACAACCTTGATAATATCGATATTATATATTCGATAGTAGACGGGAGATTAAAAAAGATGATAGGGAACAAAAGAGTAAAAAAACGGCAGGCAGAGGGAGAAATAACATTACGCAAAAAAATCACTAGTCTTGAAAAAAAACTCGTAAAGCTTGAGCAGAAGGAACAGAGAATCGATGACCTCAATTTAATAAATTCCTTGAATATCGCAGTTAGTCGCGGTGACGATTTAGGGAAAGTACTCAACCTCCTTGCCAGAGAGACAAGAAGGCTTTTCCATTGTCATGGTGCTGCTGTATATATAATGAGTCTAGATAAAAATTTCCTGATACTACAGCAAAATCCACAGATTGCCGCAACTTTCAAGAAATTACCCAAGGCAATAGCGCGCAGAATACCCTCCGAAATCAAAATACATCTGGCAAGCACCAGCATATATCAGAAAATACTTCGATCTCGCAAACCACAGCTCACTAATGACGCTGTGAAGATAAAAAAAATGATGGCTGAATTTACAGACAGCAGCGTATTGAGGAAGTTGGTGCCATTGGTTTTCAAAAATCTGGGTAGCCGCTCAGTCATGAGTATCCCACTTGTTACAAACGGTGAAGTTATCGGCATGATGGATGTATCTCGAGAAACCCCATTCACCAAGTTGGAATCAAAGCGCTTCGAGATCATCTCCAAGGAAATGACGATCATCCTTAGGAATTTCAGAACCCAAGAAGCACTGCAGAAGAGCAAGGATCTTACTAAGAAATTCATCGATGCCGCAACCCAAGGTTTTGTGCTTTTCGATTCTGAGCTAAATATTATAGCTATTAATGATTACATAAGACACACATTTGATATTAAGGAGACTGAGGTAGTCGGAATGAACATCGTTGACGCATCGATCGCGTCATGGGAAAGTGGCAGATATGAAATGTACAAAAAAGTATTAAATACGGGAAAGCCTCTGCAGTTCAAAGATATCATTGCACCCGACAAGTACGGTAGTCTGCATCTGAACCTGAAGGCCTTTAAAGTTGGTGACGGACTTGGTATGATAATCGATGATATCACAGAACAGAAAAAAACCGAAGAAAAACTACGCTTGGCAAATGAAAAATTGCTGTATCTTGTTACCAGCACGTCTGCTGTAATATATACATCTGAAACCAAAGGTGATTATGGTGCCACTTTTATCAGCGATAATGTCACTGAGCTGTTCGGCTTCGAACCGAGACAGTTCACAGGACAATCAGATTTCTGGCTCATGCACGTTCATCCAGATGACACGCAGCGTGTTGAGATCGAGGTAACAAAATTATTCGACAAAAAACTCCATACACATAAATACCGCTTTCGTTGTAAAGACGGAAGGTATGTCTGGGTGAGTGACAAGATGAAGCTTTTATTTGATGAAGATGGCAAACCCCTGGAAATAATCGGTTACCTCACCATAGTAGCAGAATAATATAGAATAAGACTCTAAGAACATCACTGCGGATATAAAATTTATCTGTGGGTTTATTCTCTCTGATTAGCTGCTAACCACATGAAAAATAGCCAACCAAGGATTGAAGCAACCGCTAGTGTTACATCTTTTGCAGTACCTCTGAACTGCTTTTGCGGCAGCTCTTCTTCTAGGGTAACAGGGAGTGAATCCGTTTCAACCACGCTCTGCGTTTCCACAAAAAGTGATTCTTCATCAACTATAGCTGTGTTGAGACTATCAGCATCGCTCTGTTCTTCGACTCCTGGAGATAGTTCATCTACCAATTCTATATCAGCGGTTTCTCCAATATCCGAGCTGCCATTATCTTGCGCACAAAGAAATGCAATATTAAAAAACATCGTGAAAATGCAAAAACTTGCTGCTGAACGCCTTATCATTACGTTTTCTCCTTTAATGATGTTATATTGATTATTTTCAAGAGTATAAGCAGCATTGCATCGATGTCAAGACTAACAGCTTTCAGGTGTATTCTCTGACCGGTATCTATCGCTGGTTATTCCTCTTCCATGTGGATATGGAATTCGATCGCTCCAGTTGGCTCTGCACCGCCGTTCACATACCCGTCATTACTTACCACGAGATGGAGTGTATCTGATGGTGGTATCCGGAACGTGTTGACCGTTGAATCGCATCTATCTGATCAATAAAACTTTTGCCGTTTGCTCGTGATCGCCAGCCTTAACTAAAAGAAAATAGACACCACTAGGCAGCTGCGCGCTGTTATTATCTCTACCATCCCAGATAAAGTGCATGGAGCTTTGAGCGTAGGGCATAGTGAAAGACTTAACTAAACACCCGGATATGTCATATATCTTTAGCTCTACCCGCTCTGTGCTTCCTGTCCCGTAGGATGAATGTGCTATCCTATCGGGATGCCCTCTGCTAAAGTCGATCATAATCGACTCCCTGAACGGATTTGGAGATAATGAAAAAATCACTTGTTCGGTTGCTGCACTGTTTTCAACAATCCCTGGAACATGGTCAAATACCAAGCAGTATGGGTAATCTGTAACCGGTAGACTATCAAATATCACACTTGAATCAGTCGTCGAGAAATCAGTGATCGGTATTACTGAACCATCGATAAGATCGATAATGCTCGGATTGAAAAATGAATCCACATAAACCGTGACACTGACATTGTAGATTGGATACATATCATCAGCGATTTTCAAGCCTAACCAGTAGGCGATCATTGATCTGTCGATCGAAGTGTCATGAAAAGCAAAATTTCTCAATTCATCCCATTCTGCAGTGGGAACATCAACGTTCTCAAAATATGTCCCCAGAACAGGATCTTGTACAACTTTATTATCAAAAACTGCAGCTAAATTTT
The DNA here is from genome assembly GCA_049647165.1 of bacterium. Lineage (GTDB taxonomy): Bacteria > Hydrothermota > Tepidihabitantia > SM23-42 > SM23-42 > JAUVZL01. The sequence continues at coordinate 32,060 of JBARXB010000013.1, read as the reverse complement.
GAAGAGCATAAAAAGCTGGCTTTAATGTCAGGTCTGGTCCCTCTTTTTTAACGACGATCTTGTCCAGACTTGCACCATCCAATCCGGTTTGGATCCTCAGACGGTGCGTATTTGCGGTCAGGTTGAAAAGGTGTCGTCCCCTAAAGACATAATGCCAGCGTATGAGTTCAGCATCCATGGGTAGCGACCAGATGTACTGGGCACCAGTTCCTGTACTCAACGCATTCGTTGTCCAGTGTGGTATTGAGTCAGCAACATAAAAAATAAAACATGCTGTTTCATCAGGATTCCGCATACGCAGCCATACTGTATAAAGCCCGGAATCAGGAACATCAAAATCGTATACAGCACTGCCCTGCAGATCACCATCACCATCGTTCGTATATAAAAAGGTACCACTATCTTTGAGTGGGGGATAAAGACTATCATATGCCTCGGCCTCGATAAGTAGTGTGTCAGCCGGTGATGAATAAGTTAAACCGAGAAAACTAAAGGGAAAAGGAACTTCCTTTTCATACACATTCATATTATAGTAGTGTTGATACCAGATAGGTCCTAAAATACTGGGGTAAGAACTTACCTGATCCCAATCATAGAACCATGTCGTGACCGCGATATTGAAACCAAGGTTAATGATATATCTTCGCAACAAATACTTTGCCTGCGTGGCTTCGGATGTAAAGATCGTATCTGGCGTCCAGATGAAACACTCGGGCTGCGAAGGATAACCGGCTTCTTCATCCCAGAGTTTCACTCTTCCTGATGTGTCGTACTGAACGAGCGTATCGAGCAAACCCTGTAATTCCTCTTCATAATCAGTATACGGTGCAGGAGGATACCAGAGTCCCATATTATCCTGGTCGTCTTCTGGGTAATATCGGTAAGGATGAAATCCAAGGTAGTCGATATCATCTATAACATCTTCTCGCAGCACATCAGATATATAATTGAAATCGATTGTCGAAGTGCCCAAGCCGATCACCTTTGCTGATGGATCTATCGACTTTATCTTCTGTGATGTCTCTTTCAAAAGATAGGCATAATCCTGCGCATTAGGTATTGGCTGCCAGAAGTCAATATTCGGTTCATTCCAGATATCCCAATATTTTACCCGGTCTGAATAACGCACGACCGCGGTATCGACAAAGGCAAGCCAGCCTTGCATTGATGCCGAACCTGGTATTGGTGACATTCCCTGTTCTGGATGAGGCACGCTGTCGTAGATAGTTGAATCCGGACCATCATACCATTGATTGCCTGAGAATAGTGTTAAATATACATTGATCCCGCGGGAAACATATCCTTCGACCACTGAATCAGCTGCGGTAAAATCGTACTCGCCGGAATCCACTTCAACCTGGTACCAGCATAACCAGTAGCGAACCCATTTTACACCAGTACTGGCCATACTGTCCATTACTGCATAATCATTATCATTCGGCACGCGACCTGAAAAATTAAGGTAACTCTGGATACCTAAAAAGGAATTTTCTATTTGATCAGAGCTACGAGATTTGAGTTCGTAGCCATATGCCCCCTGCACGAGCAGCAAAATGTAAATGATCAATAATAAACTATAGTTTAATTTTTTCATCACTCAAATAATCTTCAGAACCAGCAGCATCAGCAGTCCAGAGGTGTTCACCATCAGTGTCCCTTTTCCCCTCATTATCCCAATTCCGCAGCCGAAGTCAAGCGAGTAGTAAACGATCAATGATTGAGCTTCTCAGTCCTACCTCTATATATAGGAACTGAACTCAGTGTCGACGGTAATATAACAGCTTTTTGTGTGAGCAGAATTCTTCCAATACCATGTAATTATTCTTCTTCCTGTAGAATACACGCCAGGCATCCGATACGTAAAAATGCCAGAGATCAGCTCTTTCTTTAATCGGAGTATCATGCAAACCACCACTAGGTATTTTATACACCACCTTTGTCAATGCATCTATTAATTTTATTCTAAGAGTCTTTGTCTTGCAGTTTTTACTCAGGGACCTTGAAAATCCTTCAGTGCATTCAAATTCAATAGGTTGGTTTATTTTATAATGGTACTGCCTCATCTCAGGATGATTCTTATAGTATACTTCCACACATAGTTTTATATCCGGCCACGGATCCAGAACACCAAGCCGCTGAGATGTATCTTCATCATCCTTTACCGTTTTCTTGAACCATTTGAATAAATATGCCTTAACATTTCTTTTCATGATGTAAAAAATGAGATAGGAGTAAGATGAACTAATAAAACCCGACCGGGCTCAGAAAACTGGTGAGTCATCTCCTCACCTCAGGCAATACGATGTGCTGTCTACAATGTATCATGTTTTAGTATATGAAAATAAACGCTTAGTGTCAATATCTATGAGGTATAAAGCTATTTCTCGGGAAAAAGTGGGAATATCGAAGGAGTTGCTCTGTATTATCTAATAGCAGGAGGCATTATGCAGCGTACTATAACAACTTGGATCTTAGCAGTTTTATGTTTTGGATGGGCTGGTTCTTATGTAGAATACGATAAAGATATATTTGACGGCTATAAAGACCTCATGAATGAGGCGAGTCTTGAAGGAAAATACGCCAATCTGCTCCATGTCATTGAAGTACCTGAAGATAAAGCTACCTATAAGGCGTTCTGTGATTGGGGATACTCGTATTGTGATTCTTATGCAGATAATATGGATCTCAAACCCGGTTTCTGGGTTTATTTGTATCCAAACTGGTTCGTTTGGGAAAGATTATCTGTTGAGGATCATATCGATCCAGAAGCAAGCGCGTACGGGAAATACACTACCTTGATTCACGTATTAGAGGTTTCAGAAGATGTTAGTATCTACGGTAACTTCTATGACTGGGGCTTCTCAGAGGAATATGCTTATGCTGAATATGAAAACCTTACACCTGGATATTGGGTATATCAAAAACCCAACTGGTATGTCTGGGCTGATATGAAAAATAATACTGGAGGAACCTGAGGTGGCTGCGGGGTTAAGTATTAACCTATAAATGTCCAAATTCGCCTATGTCTGTTTGATCCCCAGCTTTTTGAAAATCCCTCTGCAACTTCAAAATTTTTCTCCAACCATAATTTCATCACTACTTGACAACAATAACTTTGCTGACACTACAGACCTGACCAGATAATTTTAATACACAGAGATAAATGCCACAACTGACTGATACATTATTATTTTCTTTACTACTCCACTTGATTGAATAAAAACCTGGTTCTTGATGTTTATTCAGTATCAGTTAATTCATGAATATAGTTAAGGAGTTCGTCATACTTTTCTTTCACCTCAAAGTATAATTTTTTATAATCTACATTTTTATCATCCTTCATTTTTTTATCATCCTCAACTTTAATTGAAGGCTTTCTCACAAAGCCCTCATCGCTGAGCCAGTTTCGCACATGCTCAATATCCTGTTTTTCTTCACCTTTTGCCCAATCTGTATCGATGCTATCATCATCAATAAGCAAATCAGAATATTGCGTTTTTATCGCTTGAATATACTTAGTTGGAAAATTTGAATCCTTTTCATCATACTTCACAAATTTCTGATCATTCCTGCCTTCGATGATCTTCTTGACCATCTGTTCCTCACCCTTTCTATAAACCCCGATTATGGGGGGAACTTCAATTTCGAGCTTTTTACATAATCTTTCAATGATATCTTTTGAAGTGATGCCGCGTACTGAACGCGTATTAGCGATAATTACTTTGAGCTCCCCCTTATGTTGAACCAAAGCCTCGAGAGCTCGCTCTGGTGATCCAACTGCTATGACCCGTTCACGATGGAGTACATCACATAGCTTCTTACGTACTTTAATATCATCCTCAGCCATTAAGATCATATACCCCCCTCATAGATATATTATAATATCCTTAAGTCTCTTTGTCAAGTATTGTTTTATTCCTTGTCTATCTTCTCTATCGCTTTGGATATTTTTTCTCTTATCTACTCTGGTGAAGGGGGTCCTGCTTCGAAAATATTTTCACCATTCATAGATATCCCGCCATTAAGTCCGTATTTTTTTCTGTTATCATCGATACTCATATCGATCTCTTCAAAAATAGCCCGGTTATCAAATTCATCGACCGCTTTCTTTGTACTGTAAAATGCAAAATTCAGTGTCCCGTAGTTTTACCTAAGTGCGGGAGTGATTATACTATTTTTCAGCTAGTTTTTTGACCTTGGTAATATCCAATCCTAGACCGCTGGCAACGCGTGTCCCGTATTCTGGATGAGCTCTATAAAAGAGAACGGTTTGACGTAGTTGTATCTCTTTATTAGCTCCGCCAAGATGATCGACAATATTACCAACCAGGTGTTCACGGTCTTCATCAGTCATTACTTTGCTGTACAGAGTCCCTGTTTGTACAAAATCGTCGTTCGGGTGAACGTGTGGTTGACGTGCTGCTCTACCAGAAACCTCAAGTGCTGGTTCTGCTACATCGGGTTCGGGCTCTGGACCGCCAAAGCTGTTCGGGTAGTAATTCGGTTCACTGCCACTATTATCATCAACCCGCATGGCACCATCGCGCTGGTAATTTTTCGCTTCAACACCTTTTGGTGAATTCACCGGTATCAAATGGTAATTCGGACCCAGGCGGTAGCGATGTGCATCATGATAGAAAATGATGCGTCCCTGAAGCATCTTATCCGGTGATACACCGATGCCAGGAACTAAATTACCAGGGCAGAAAGCTGCTTGTTCAACCTCGGCAAAATAATTCTGGGGATTACGATCGAGAACCATTTTACCCACGGGGATAAGAGGAAAGTCACCATGGGGCAGCACTTTGGTTACATCAAATGGATTGAATTTGTATTTTTGGGCCTGCTCCGGTGTCATGATCTGGACGGAAATATTCCAGACCGGGTATACACGTTTCTCAATTGCTTGATAAAGATCATCCGTAGCGTGATCAGGATTTTCCCCTGCCATCTTCATCGCCTCTTGCCGGGTGAAATTATCGATACCCTGCGCTGTTTTAAAATGGATCTTTACCCACCAGTATTCTCCTTTTTCATTCCACCATTTGAAAGCATGTCCCCCGTAACCGTTCATATTACGGTAGGTCCTCGGTGTTCCGCGGTCTGAAAACAAGATCGTAACCTGATGGATCGACTCCGGTGTCAAAGACAAGAAATCCCAGAACATATCCGGATCCTTGGCATTAGTAGCAGGATTTCTTTTCTGAGTATGGATAAAATCAGGGAATTTAATGACATCACGAATAAAGAAAACCGGTGTATTATTGCCGACCATATCATAATTACCCTCTTCAGTATAGAATTTCACCGCAAAACCACGCGGGTCACGTGCCGAGTCGGCCGAACCTTTCTCACCACCGACTGTAGAAAAACGGACAAGCACTTCTGTACGCTTACCGATCTTGGAAAATAATTTTGCTCGCGTGTATTTGGTAACATCATGGGTCACTTCAAAATGGCCACCTGCACCCGCGCCCTTTGCATGAACAACCCGCTCGGGAATACGTTCGCGATTAAAATGAGCAAGCTTTTCAGCAAGGTGCACATCTTCCATTATTGTCGGACCAGGCACACCTGCTGTCTTACTGTTTTGGTCATCATCGACCGGTTGACCAAAATTAGTCGTTAATTTCTTATTCTCTTTTGCCATGATATGTCTCCTTTAAACATATGAATGAATGACTCCTTTATACCCAACGCGATCTTTCTATGTATGATCGATCGCCTCCTTTCATGCATCTAAATCTGTATTCTTCCCCCTATATATTTTAGTCTCCCGATGCATGATGTCAAGCTCTTTATAATAGCGTAAAAGCTACTGAATCTAATCCAAAATTACATTTTCCAAAAATTTGTCGCTGGTCTGCAATACGATACCGTTTTTTCGATATTTATCCAGAATATCTTCCCACTTTTTTTCATCAAACAAAAGAATGGCATCGGTGATTATATTCACATTGTATCCCCTACTGAGAGCGCCTTTTGCCGTATGATAAACACAGTATTCAGCATCCAGACCAGTTAAATAAAGTTCATTGATCCGGTGTTCGATTAAAAATGCTTCGAATTTTGGATCGGAAAATGCATCTCCTTTCGGCTTTGGAAAAATATGATCGGATGCTATAAAAAGACGGCCGTCGAATTCAGTCCCTGGATTGCCTTTGATGCCTTTCCCCCTGCAAAATAATCTTGAGAACATTTTACCAAAGAATCCTGCAAATTCCTGCCTGAGATATATTACAGTAATGTTGTTCTGCGCTACCTCTTTGGTCAGCTTATTCAACGCTACAATTAACTTATCAGCATTTTTATATGGAAACGGTGGTTTGGCTGTTGCCGCTGTAAAATCCCGTTGAATATCGATCACCAGAACAGCCTTTTGTGGATTGACATACGAGGTGATTTTTTTGCCCCGTGTCGGCATCATGCTGATAAATAGAATAACCAGGAAAACAACAAAGCACATCGCAATGACTGCCAGAAGAATAAGCAATACCTTTTTTATGCTATTCATCACGACAGTGACTTAATGATTTATCGAAGATCTCGAACGGATATCTTGCCACAGCGGCGCTTTTTTGCCGATCAATTTCAGCATTGTTTTTTCCGTTGGTTCGATCCGCCTAATCTTCATCGGCAGAATGATCCTATGTTTTGCTCCATAGACCAATAAGACTTCCGCACGGGTCATCGAATAAAGCATAAAACCCGAATTCCGGTGAGATGCCTGTTTTCTCTTTAATTATTTTACCACCAGCTTCTTCTATTTCTTTGAGCTTTTTTTCGATATCTTTGACTTCGATGTACAGCACAACACCATCCTGAACCGGTTTACTTGAAGAGGTAAAACCGCCTCCTTCATTATCCGGCGTGGAAAACTGTATATATTCTGGATTGCTTTCATCCATTTTCCAACCAAAGATCTTTTCATAAAATCCTTTTGACTCTTGTGAATCTGTAGTCGGTATTTCTATATGACAAAATCCATGCATGATTCCTCCTTTTTTATTTAATGCATTTTGTTTCTTCACATTAAATTATCATGAATTCTTAAAATAAGTCAAGAACGAACCCTCACATCCGGACTGTATCAAACTCTCGAAGTCTATGTTCAACCTCGGCAAACGGTGATTTTGGAGATATGATATAAGGATAGAGTTTTGCTTTTTTACTGCCATAGCGACGGCTTGTGGCCGGGGACCTGAAGCAGTTTCTATCGTGTGTTAACCAGGTCGCAGCCACTGTATTGGGCACGGATGCAATTGCGGCATTGTAAGCATTGATCGCAGCATGGTGGGCACTTTCTGCCGTTTGACCATCGGCCATTATCAAATCCCATATGCTATCACATTTCCAAAAAAGCTCCATCTCATCAATTGTTGTTCCGGGTTGGTCAAATACAAAAGTAAAGTTTTCAAAGTAGCCGGCAAATGCACTTGCACCCTTTCTAATCATATCAGGACCCAATCTTTGTGCTGTCTGGCAGCTTAATAACTGTATTACCTTACCTCTAACCTCAATTATGTCGTATGAACAGGCTTTTATGATTGTATTACCCATATGCCCTGTATATCTTGACGGGCTGCCGTGCCCTACTCCGGCAATATATACGACTCTCTTGTTCTTAGCGATTGGAGCAAACCTGGCGCGCACATCATCTGCTCCGTAAAGAGCTAATACAATAAATCCTTTTGATTTAAAGACCGGATGAACGTGCTTCAGACGGTAATTAGCTGCATGTTTGGTAACCTCATCTGTTGTATTCTCACAGAAAAGAACAATATTGCGGAAATATTGCCGCCACTTTCGCCACCATCTTATTGGGATCCAGCGCCACTCTTCTGGGATCGAAGTTGGTCTTGCCTTGGGTTTTCTTGGCCACTTGAATGTCCTACGTGTAAGGAGCACAGACATAAGTTCATTACAATAGTTCATCTCCGCCGCCACTATCGTGCGTCCGAGTGCAGTACACGTTCTTATTTGATCAATGACCTCACCTTTTGTCATCACGCCCTTACCGATTATGCCTAATTTATATCCGGGCTCGATTCTGTTGCGTTCGACCGTCAATTTAACCTGTAGTTTCATATCGAGTCTACGAAGTGAACGTCTTGCCAATCCTGGTTGAGAAATAATATCAGGTGTCGTGACGAAATTACCATCAGGGGTGATCGCTATGGGTTTTTTAAATGCGTACCTTTTCATGCTTAGTCCGCTTATCTTTACTTTTTGTGTTTCTCGCATCCATCCCTCCTTTTTAACCCGTTAGAAACGAAGATTCTAATGGGTTTCATTACATATGTATAGAACATTTCCTCAACTCCTATCTCTAACAGAGTAAAAAAAATATGTATCCCAAGGTGCTTTCACACCAAGGCATACATACCTTTACTAATAATAGCATCCCGTAATCCCTTACGGGACTCATATCATTTTAATTCTATATAATATTTACTACATGTCAATCCCCATGCGAAACGTTGACACAGATATGATAATGAATATGCTTTATATATGAAAAATGACGTTGAATACCTAGAATTTATGTGGCCGATGAAGACTTTTTTAATAACCTGTGCAGACATGAATGGGAACCCAAATATCATTGCGGTAAGTTTCTGCATACCGGTATCAAAAGAACCCCCGCTTATTGCCTGCGCAATCGGTAGAAAATCTTTTTCCTGTGAATTGATCGAAGTTACCAAAGAGTTCATCATAAATATTCCGACTGCCGAACTTAAAAAACAGGTATATTACTGCGGCTATAATTCAGGACGCCTGGTAGATAAATTCAAAAAAACTAATCTCACACCAGAACCTGCACGCAAAGTGAAACCGCCTATTATCGATGAGTGTATCGCTCACATGGAATGCGTGCTCGAAGATATATTCAAGACCGGTGATAAGAATCTATTTGTCGGCAAAGTCATCGAAGCCTATGCGGATGAAAGTATTGTAAAAGGAGAAAAGAAAGCTAATTACTCAAGCGGGGACTTCCCCCGGAAAATATACGGCACAAGATTTCCAAAATAGTGGCTTACTTTTATTTTGCCATCATTCCTTAGTTTTCAGCTATAATTCCGCTCTTGACTTAACTGCATTTGTGCGCTATTATATTGATGGCAGACGCTCAAGGGGAGGTTTATGGCTACATGTCCAGAATGTAGAAAACCCATACCAGAAGGACATAATGAATGTCTTTCTTGTGCCGAGGAATCCATGAACCTCAGCACAAGTGTCACTGCTCATATCAACCTGCTCAAAAAGAAGATCGAAAAAGAACCGCTGAACGCGCAGTACCATATGGCTCTTGCGGACATCTATCAGCAGTATGGATATCTCAAGCAGGCTCTGAGTGAATATGAAAAAGCAGCAAATGCCGACGTAAAAAATATTGACGCCCAGATCAAATCTGCACATCTTTATCTTAAATTCAGAAAGCTCAGCCAGGCAGAAAATGCATTTCGTGCTGCGCTGCATATCAATCCTAAATCTACCGAGTCTCTTATCGGTCTTTTCCGCTCACTGTATCTACAGGATAGAACAGAAGAAGCCATTGTGCTCTGTGAAAAAATAGTAAAGTCTAGGCCGAGCAACGTTGAATTCCATATTCTACTTAAAAATCTCTATAACAACAAAGGTGACAAAGAAAAAGCTCTGAGTGAATTACTTATATTGGAATCGCTAAGTCCGGAAAGCGAGCAGTTTGTCAAAGAAATAGCATTCTATTACCAAAAAGAAAACAATATGGAAAAAGCAAAAGAATACTATAATAAAATGTCTAATATGAACATCAGGGATATCGAATTAGGTTTCCAGATCGGAAAATATTATTATGATAGCAAACAATATAGTAATGCGTTTGAACATTTTCGTGATCTACTTGAGCTGAGCGAGCTTACCCTGGAACAAGACGCAACAGTTCGAACCTACATAGCACTTATCAGTTTTGAAAAAGGTGATATTCCTGAAGCTAAGAGTAGTATTAACGCAATACAACAATCCAGTGCGCAGAGTATGGATGTAGAAACGCAAAAGAAACTCGCTTCCCTTTGTTTTAAAATCGGTCAGGATGAGCTCAAGAATAAAAAAGAAAACAAGGCAATACCCTTCTTAAATAAAGCTGTTAATTACGACAGAGATAATGTTGAATACAGACAGATTCTCGAACAGACAAAGAATAGCGCGGCTATTTCAAGTAAGAAACTAATGAAGAAATTAGCCGTGATCGCTATGGGTGTGGCCTCAGCATTTATCATTATTGAATTAGCATGGATATTAACGCATAATAAAATCATCATTAGCATTGACCCGGCAGAAGAAGCTGCAATTGTAATTGATGGAAACCCAGTTAAAACTCCAGAACGCAAATCCGGGACTATTTCTTCTCCCACACTATTCATGGGCAAGCATGACATCATAATAGAGACAAAAGGTTATGAGAAATGGCAAGGTTCAGCAAACGTAGGTTTTGGCAGATCAACCCGGCTTGAGGTTACGTTAATCCCGATCTTCTACTTTCTGCAAATAACTTCAGTGCCGGAAAAGGCAGCGGTGATCATTGACGGTCAGCCAGCTGGAAAGACACCATATACAACGGACCGGATTGTAACTCGTCCCCATATCATTGAACTGGAATATCCAGGTCATTTGAGGTGGCGTACCGAGTTGATAGTAAATGAAAAAGACTCAATTGATATGGGTGTCATTAAACTAAAAAACCTCGCTGGTAAATGGTATGGTAAAATCGGTGATAATAGTTATGCATATAATGCCGACTTTAATATGACAATGCAACAAGTCGATACTTTTTTAACTATCAAATTTTATCACCGACCAAGAGAAGATAACTCTTACAGCGGTAAGATAAATGGTAAGATAAAAAACGGTGAGTTCCGGGCCGAAGGTAATGTAGCTTACAAGTACAAAGACGTTTTTTACTGGAAACAAACAAAAAAGAAGATCGCAATACAGGGTACTATCTCAGAAGATTGGGATCGACTCGAAGGTAAGTACAGGATCGAAAGTCTTGCTGAACAGAGTTGGTGGGCAAGCCGCTAGCAAACCATAGTAAGAACTACGAACTAAGTACCAGGAAGAAAGAACAAGAAAGTAGTCATTAAGTCATTAGTCCTTTTGAAAAGACAATTGACACTAGAAACTAAGCAGTATGCAGCTACTCCTTACTCTCTACGCTTTTTATCCCTTCCAAACAGCTTCTTTATGTCATATTGTACCAGGTATAAACACGGCACAAGAACGAGGGTTAACGGTGTGGCAAATAATAAACCGTACCCGAGTGCCAGTGCGGTTGGTGCCATGAAGGGATCGCTGCCACCAAAACCGTAAGCCAGAGGTATCAACCCGGCAACAGTAGTCAGGGTCGTCAATATGACTGCGCGCAAACGATCCGCCGTACCCTGCGCAACCATCTCCAGGAGATTGTCATCAGAATTTTGTTTCCTGAGGTTGTTAATATGGCTCACAAGAACAAGCGAATCGTTTACCACAACCCCGGCAAGACCGATCGCACCGAGCATACCGACAAAGCTCATCGGTTCACCATGGAGTGCAAATGCAATAATAACACCGACGATACCAAAAGGGATCGCAACCATCACGGTGAACGGTTGGGTAAATGAATTAAAAAGTATGATAAGGATGAAGTAGATACCAACCGCGGCAATAATGAACGTCCACATAAGGTTTTTTATCGATTCTTCGGTCTCCATTACTTCACCACGTTTTATAATGCGTGCACCAGTCCAATCGCCATCGAGATCGAAATTGGCTAACAATTCATCAACCGCAACAGTTGGCGTGGTTATTTTCTGATCGACATCCGCGCTGATATTGATGACTCTTTCTCCTTTATAATGACGGACCGTTGCTGGCCCAGGTCCCATGTCAAAATCTGCTACCGTTTTTAAAGGAATGAGCCTGCCCTGATAATTCGCGATCGGTATCTCCTTTAGATAATCTACTTTTTCCCGGTATTTCTTTTGAAAAATCACTCGAAAATCAACATCTTCATCACCATATCTAACACTCGTTACCACATCACCGTCGTACGCGATCCGAACATTCTGGGCAATATCAGCAACTGTCAAGCCGACCCTGGCAAGTTTATCATAATTTAATCTCATAGCGACCTGTTCTTTCCCCAGTTTATCGTCCCGTTTCACATCCTTCACCCCAGGGATTAATTTAAGGGCATTTACAACTGAATCCGCCAGTACCTTTCTTAAATTATCATCTTCAGCAGCAATACTGAGACCAATCGGGCTGCCAACTGGTGGACCACCGCTCTCTATCTCATAAGACACGTCGATAAAACCTTCGAGTGCATCTGTTTTGCCGCGCAGCTCTTCCACAATAGCATCTGCAGTCCTCTCGCGACTGTTATAGGGCGTAAGACTTATTGCGAGCGCCGCATAATTACTGGCTTCTGCTTCAAGCCATGGATTATAACCGATTCGGGACACGAAAGACTCGAGTTCATCATCCGGCAAGGCAAGAATGAGCTCCTCGATCTCTCTAACCTTATCCGATGATGCTTCAAGCGAATTTCCGATCGGCAACTCGACGAGCATGTAAAAATCTGTTGCCATCTTTGTTGGAAATAGAATGAATTTTATATTTTTTGCGCCATACCACAAGGTCGCGACGAGTATCACCAGGAATACCGGAATGATGGCATAGCGTATTTTCAGAACGCGCTTAATAAAACCTTTATAACGTTCTCTGAGAAACCCAAACCATTGTCGGCTCGACGATGTCTCGGCTGCGCTCTTCTTTTTCAACCCTGGCAGTAAATGCGTGGGCAGTGCTATCAAAGCCTCCATCAATGAAATAAAAAGTGCGAGCGCGACAACAAGAGGAATTATCGTAATGAATTTACCAAACCTGCCGGTCATGAAGAACATCGGGGCAAAGGCAACCACGGTCGTCAAAACCGTTGTCAATACCGGACGGAAGACCTCGCGCGTACCTTCAACCGCGGCCACCAGCGGCGCATCGCCCTTCTCTCGTCGCCGGTATATATTTTCAGCGATAATTATAGCATCATCGACAATAACACCGACTACCAGGATCATAGACGATAAAGCAATGCTATCAAGTGTGTATCCAAAGAGCGGTAGTAGGAATATCACGCCGAACAGAGAAACCGGAATACCTATGCCGCACCAGAACGAAGCACGCAGGTTGAGAAAAACCGTTAGGATCATGATGACAAATAAAAGGCCGATAAGCCCATTGGTCACAACGACATTGAAACGGTTGCTTACATATTTTGAAAGGTCAGCCGAGTATTCGATATCCACTCCTTCCGGCATATATTCTCTTTCTTTTTCGACGAATTTCTTCACGTCGTTGCTGGTTTTTATGATGTCAGCACTTTCTTCTTTATATATTACAAAGCTGATCGACGGTTTGCCGTTCATATTCGACATCACGCGCTGCTCTCGGAAATCATCTTTTACTATTGCCAGGTCTTTTATTTTAATCAGTGGTCCTTCAAAGGTCGACCGTACCACGACATCACCTACTTCGTCGGGATCTTTGAATTGAGCGAGGGTAACCAGGTTTTTTTCGCCTGTATAGGATTCAAAATCTCCCGCAGTAGTGCGTATGTTGCGCGCTTTGATCGCCAGCATAATATCCCGGAGCGGGATCTGGTAGCGTTTGAGCGCTTCGGGCGAAACCTCTACCTTGATTTCACGTGCTTGATAACCGAATTTTTCGACCTTCGCGACACCCGGGATATCTCTCAATTTTTTCTCGAACTGCTTGGCATACTCCCTCAATTCCGGATAGGGAATATCACCGGTAATGCCGACCTCAATGACCGTAATGTGCGTGGTCGTCGACCACTCCTGCACCTTTGACGTACCGTCCACTTCCTCGGGCAAATCAGTTACCCGGGCTACGGCTTCGCGAATATCATCTTTCACTTTCTTCTGGTCTTTGGCATCAATATCGACCACCGATATGATATAGGAAACGTTTTCCATTGATATCGATGTCGTGCGTTCAATACCGGTAATATTTTTCAATTCCTTTTCTATTTTATTAGTAACGTTGAGCTCTACATCTTCAGGTGACGCGCCCGGGTATATTGTCTCGATCGTCATGAAACCGAAATCAACTTTCGGATATAGGTCACGGTTGATATGCCATAGTGTGTAGCCACCCAATAAAAATATCATAATGACGATCAAATTCGCTAAGGTGTGGCGCTCGGCAAAGAATTTTATAAAAGTTCGCACAACTCCTCCTATTTTATGAGCAGTTCGTCCATTAATGCTCGATACCGAAGTATAAGCTTATGATAGGTAGCTGCATTCTGGGCATAAGTAAGTTTTGCTTGTTCTTCATTATCCCGGCTCTGGATGACGATGGCGAGCAGGTTACGTCCCTGATTATACAATTTTATCTCCTCGGTGGTTTTTACCTGAGCTGACTCGATTTGTTCCTCATTGAGTCTGAGAACTTCTTCCATCTTTTTTATCACTATAAGCAGATTCCTTATCCCCGCTTCAAATTCGAGTTCAATATTTCTGATCTCCTCGGCAAGCTGTTTGTTTTCAAGCTCGGTCTTCGATACATCTGCCCGTGCTTTTCGATTTCCCAATGGATAACGAAGATCAAGCGCGATCAGGACATCTGGTTTTTCTAGTTCAAAAGACTCGGAAAATTCTTCATGTCCTCCCTGCAGCCCGGCACCAACACTTAGGTATAACTGCGGTCGTTTCATCTCCTCATAACCCTCAATAAGATATGTCAATTGTTCGCGGCGGGTGCGCAATACTTTTAGTATTTTGGAATTCTCCTTTATTGCCGCGACTGCTTCATCAGGTTCAGGCAGCGTGTCGAGTCTATAAAGTTCAAACGCTGGTTGATCGTTATAAAGCTGTTCGGATTGAACCAGGACCGCTAGTGCAGCACGTTTTGCTTCCAGTTGTGATTCAATGAGAACAATGGACTGTTCCGCAATTCTGATTGCGTCCTCAGCGCGCAGTACATCTACCTTATCGACAAGATATGCAGCGCGCTTACGCTTTATCTGCTGTAACTGTTCCTGACTCAGCTCCAGTCTTTCATTAGTGATCCGTTGTTGCTCAACAAGGAGCACCCAGTCCAGAAATGTATTAGCAATATCAAAGATGAACTGCTCTTTATTTTCCTGTGCCTGTAAATTCAGGATATCAACCGTGTATGCACTGAGCTCGTAGTTGAGTTTATCGAGTTTACCGCCAAGGTTTTGCATTAGTGGCTGGGTGTAAGTAAGGTATGCTTTATTAGTATAAAATGATGACGGTCCCACCGGTATTACAATATCACCGGTCGGCATGGGGATCACAATATCAGCTAATGTCTGATCATTGTAAGACGTTGACCAGGAAAGAGAAAATCTACCACCGGTCTTCCATAGTACTTTTTCGATTGCGATATCAGCGCCAATATTGTGCAGCTTGCTGGGCACGCCGAGACCGGAACTGACCGGTTCTTGATATGTATAATATGGTGAAGACCGAATTACCCAGTCCTGAGTACCAAGATAACCTTCCTGCAATTTCAGTTCAATTTCTGAACTCAACGATTCTTTGACAAAAAACGGATGTGTCTTTTGTACCGACTCGACCAACTCGGGCAATGTAATCACCTGAGCTTCCAGTACAAACGGCACAAAACATAAAAATATCAGTAAGTGGAAAAATTTCCTATTATCTTTTACCGTTTGTTTTGCTTCTAACATTGTCTCCTCCTTTCAATCTCTACTGTTTTTCTTGAGCTCGCTTTTTGCGCCACTCAGTAAGTTGTTTAATCTTATTGTTATTGACCTTCAGACCGTGAATCACAGTATAATCATCACCGTGCTCCATCTTTTTCAGGGTCGCATTTATCAACTCCTCACCGAGTTCCCAGAACATATAGATGATATAATCATCATCGTCATAGGGCAGGCGTTCAGAACAAGCCAGTAAACCAAGCCCATGCGAAAAGATCTTTAGTTTACTGAATAGTGAACGCATGTCTTCATCAGTGATTTTTTCATACACTGGAAACTTCTTCATTTGCTGCATCATATGTTCACTTATCTCGGCTTCTCCATCATCTGTTTTCCCCCCTTCGATATGGTACGCTACAAAAAATCTTGGATGATCACGGGCAAAAAGAACAACCCCCACGCCGATATTCAGATCAACACGCGGTGTATAAGGTCTTGTTGAATATTCAAGAAGCAGATCGTGAACGCGTTTTTCAACTGCCCGTTCCAATTCCTGCATTGAAGAAAAATAGCTATATACCGGCGCGGTTGACGATCCAAGACGTTCGGCTACACGACGGGCGGATAATGCATTACGTCCGTCTTTTTTCACAATATCGAATGCAGCCTGTACGATCTGATCCCGTGTATAATAAACTTCCTTTGGTGACATATTAATCTCCTTTCATATAATACATATGTTATATAACATATGTATTATAACAACTGTTTTCTGTTTGTCAATGGGTAAACCCCGTTAGATAATACCAAAGATTGATTTTAGTAAATCAAATCAATAAAAAATGAAAGATTTCAATATCGAATATTATGGGTCCTTTTGAGTGTATTTCTAATCGGGGTAAAATGCAGTAATAACAGCTTTTTCTTGAAAAGCGACTGTTTTTCGAGTGTTTTATTCTGGGTAAAATGCGTATATCAGATAAATATCGATATCGCCAGGACCAATATTACGGTTCCGATGATGTCGCCAAGGCTCGTTACAAGAGGAATGACTGAATTAGACGGGTCGAGCCCGATACTGTAGGAAACAGAAGCGGTCAAAAAGTCCAGTACGAAAACAATGAGTGTGATGAGCACGATCGCAAAAAAATTAATGTAGATAAGTGGCATTAACGATACGATTGGAATCCGAAAAAGATCAGCACCGATTTTTGTGATCAAAGCAACGATCGGCGATATCAGAAATGCCAGGGCAATACCGCCGATAAAATTCTTAATAACATAATTATTTATGCGAAAAGGTTTTAAATATCCGAGATGTAGACCGGTTGCGAACCGGGCGCCAAATATTCCGCCGATACTTCCTGCCTTGGCAATGATCTGTGGTATCAAAATAAGGAGGCCGGAGATGACAAAGAACTTTTCATATTGCCAGTGCAGATAAACACCGGCAATAACACCGAAGATCGTGCACAGGAAAAGCACTGGTATGCTCTGTTTAAATATTTCCATCAATCGGTAACGGGATGGTAGTTTTCTTATGACCAATGGGATAGCCGGCAACAGTAAGAAAGTCCATGAATTATCTATTTTGAATCTTAAGACGATATCTGCAGCGATAAAAACCACAAATACCGTTATCACATCACCTATCATCCCGATGACCGGTGCGACAATATTGTCAGGGTCCAGTTTATTATTATAGGCGAAATATGTTAGTGCTACGGTCGTCGGGATGAGCATAAGTGATGCCATGATCGAAGCCAAGATCGCGATGAGGAGAAGGTTAACGAGCGGTATGCTGGGTAGACCAAAGAACTGGCAGGCAAATTTTGAGAAAATGCCGATTATAATTGAAACGGCAAAAGAGAGCGATAGTCCGGCACCGGCATTATGTAGGTTGAATTTGTTAAGAGCAAATTTTTTCCGTATGATACCGAGATGAAGGGAAGCGGAAAGACGTGAACCGAGAGCCGTGCCGATATTACCTCTTAGCCCCATGATCGCCGGGATAAGGATGATCAAACCGGGGATCAAATCGAGTTTTTCATGCATCTTACCCAAAATGGAACCAGCGAACAGCTCGCCGATTGAGGTGGCGATTACTACAGGCATTGCCTGAAGCAATATTGTCAGGATAATTTTTCTACTTCTTCGTCTCTTTCTTTTTGGCCTTGACACAATCCCTCACCTTATTTATCGATTCATTCCTCCCTTCAACGATCAATACATCGCCATCGTTGATTTTCATCCCCGGTCGTGGATCGAGGAACCATTCGCTCTTTCGCCTTACCGCAATTGTGCGGCATTCGCTCTTGGGATCGATGTCTAATTCTTCTAATTTTTTACCATCCAGCTTTGATCCTGGCTCCACTTCATAACGCATTGTCCTCATTTCCTTACGTGTAAAGGCCATTTGTATGATGGGATGAACTCCAACATCTCTGATCGCGATGTCGATCAGATCATCGACGCCGTCTGACATCTCCTTTATCGCAACGCCGATCTGCAGAAGATTAGCGATTTGCGGTATGTCACCCTTGCTGTACTTTGATAAACGCGCCACCATCAAGGCTTCTTTTCTCAATTCATAGTCCAGATCCCTGATATATGATTTGACGCGCAGGGCCTCTTTGGCAAGTTCAATGCTGTCTTCCATGATCGCAGCATAACCAAGCTGAACCATCAACTGGCTAAAATTACGGAGCAGGATAAGAATTTCTTTCAAATTTTTTCTTTTTGCCATTGTCACCTCCTGTGCACAAGGTTAATCTCTTTTAAGGGTTTTGTCAATAACAGGTAAAAAATTCAGCTTGTTTGGTTTTTGGAGCTTGGAATTTGGTTCTATGTGATTACTGTCTACTATTTAGTACTTATTGTCCATTTTCTTCCTATATCCTCGCATTTTGAGTTATCCCCGCCACTCCGATACTCCCCGAAGTATCTCATCTTCGGTCTTATAATCATATGCATCTGGATCGATATTCGCCGGAGGATTCTCAAGTTCCCATTTGATCGTTGTTTTTATCGCTTCATGCGTCGGTACTATTTCCTTATAGCCGAGTTCATCCCTTATTCTTGCTGTATCGACTGTGAGATCTTGTTCGGCTCGAAAATCAGCATGCATTTTTTCCGGCAGTTGTTCTTTTGGCAGCACGACAACCTTGCCATGCCATCCGAAAACCTCGCCGATCTTTTCCACCCACTCGGCTTGACTCAAGTTATCCGGTTCGGCAACATTGTAAATGCGGTTCCGCGCTTGTGGATCGCTAATTGCCAGGATGATAGCATCGGCAACATTTTCAACATAACCAACTGATGAGCGCCAGTCTGCCATGCTTTTTTCCATAATGATCACGGGTCTATTATCAGCCATTCGTTTTACATAAGAATAAAGACGGTGTTGATAATCCAGCGGACCATATACCATAGGTAGTCTAAGTACAGTACCCTCTAATTCCTCATCACTCATGATTACCCTCTCGACGAGTATCTTATCATAGTCATCAAGAATCTTGCGTGGATCATCATCAGGTCTTGGTTTATCCTGACGATAAGGGAAAAACTTCGTCCGTAAAACTCCATCTTCATCTGTCGGCGTCGGTTGCACATCACCTTTCTCGATACCGAGTAAAAGACCATAGGCCTGGTAAACATCCTGACTGCTGATCGCAACAACACGTTCGGTAATACCCCGGAATACGTTAACCACGGTCTGTGCGTGTTTTTCAGTAATGGGTGCCATATCAAGCACGAGTTCGGGTTTGACTTCTGCAAACTCATTACGGAAATCAGCTAAATTATTACGGTCACCCAGGATGTGTGGTATATCCTCAGGCAGGTTAGCTTTGCTTTTCCCACGATGAAAAAGCAAGATGGTATGACCTTGTTCATGCAATTTTTTAACGACGCTTGGTCCAATAAATCTCGTCCCGCCAATTATAATTATTTTCATGTTATGATTATAAGCAAAATGACTTATGAAGTCCAGATTTTACTTAGAAATATATCAGCTACCAAAAAACATCTATTTTGCATTACACAGAATCAATCCGTCATTTTCCCACCTGACGGGCGTTTTTTCCTATCCCCCTTTCACCATTTCTCCTCTTCCCCTGTTAATTGCATACCTCTTAGTTTTGATTCCCTCGTCCCTCTATACAAATACCAAACTTAATGTATAATATAGAAAAGTGTTGCTTAAAGGAGGTACTATGAAAAATTTAAAATCTCTGTCATTTGCAGGAGCTGTTATCTTTGTTCTGGTGCCTGCGCTTTTATCAGCTCAGGTCGATACATTATGGATTAGCAGATGGACGAGTCCGGGAAGCGAATCTGACTGGGCATATGCGATCGCGCTTGATGACAGTGGTCATGCTTATGTCACAGGAAAAACCAATAACGCAAGTACCAATGATGACTGGACTACGATAAAATATTTATCTGATGGCGATACTGCATGGATAAAAAATTTTGCCGGTGCCGGAAGTGCTAATGAGCGGGCAAGTTCGATCGCTATCGGATCTTCAGGCAATATCTATATCACAGGTTATACCATGAGCTCAAGTGCTGGCGACTATATGACGATCAAGTATCGACCTGATGGCGATACTGCATGGACAAGACGGTATAATGGCACGGGAAACGGCTATGATTTTTCAAATTGGGTAGCAGTTGATGACCAGGATAATGTTTATATAACCGGTTATAGCCGAGCTTTATCGTACCAGAACGATATCGCGACTGTCAAATATGACTCAAGTGGTAATCAGTTGTGGGTTGCACAATTTGCCGGCTCTGGCAATTATAATGATGAAGGAAATAAGGTGATCGCCGGGAATGACGGTTATATCTATGTTACCGGTTCTGTAAATCCATTTGGAAGCGGTACACGCTATGATTATGTGACGATAAAATATGACGCTGTGAACGGTGATACTCTCTGGGCAAGAACATATAATGGACCTGCTGACAGCTCAGATATAGCCAGAGATATTGAAGTTGATGCAGCGGGTAATATCTATGTAACCGGTTCAAGCCGCGGTATCGGAACACTCGGTGACATTCTTACTATTAAATACGACTCTTCTGGTGTTGAACAGTGGGTCGAAAGATACAACAATCCCGATACGAGCGGTAGTGACGGCGGGTATGGTATAGAAATCGATGGTTCAGGCAATATTTATATTGCCGGTCAAAGTCAGGGATTGAACACTGGTTCGGACATTGTTCTGCTCAAGTATGACCCCGACGGGAATCTGCAATGGGCATCAAGGTATGATGGCGGGATTAATGATTATGACACACCTTCAGACCAGGATGGCGGCAAATGCATGACGATCGATTCGTATGGAAATATCTATATTGCAGGCTGCAGCCGAGGTACAACATCGTGGAATGATTTCATTACCCTGGCATTTAACCCGGACAGCACTCTGAAATGGGCAGTAACATACAATTGCTGTGACAGCACTGATTACGGACTGGCTGTAGCAGCGGACGATTCTGGGAATGTCTATACAATAGGTAGAAGTATCGGTATTGGTACATACTACGACATGGCAACGGTTAAATACTGGTCATACGTTGGTATCAAAGAGACAAATCAGCAATCTGCTGACCGGCTGCTGCTTGAAATCTATCCCAATCCAGCGAGAACACATAACACTGTTCATTACGTATTACCAAACGAAGCATGGGTTTCTCTTTCAATTTATGATGTTTCAGGGAGACTGATCAAGACCTTAATCAATGAATTCCAGTTGTCCGGCGATCATAAAATCACCTGGAACACAACTGACAATCGAGACAAAAAAGTTGTGCCGGGTATTTATTTTTATGTTTTACATACTAACGGGAAAAACTTTAAGGAAAAAGTGTTAATAGTTAAATAATCCAGACTA
Source organism: bacterium (assembly GCA_049647165.1). Taxonomy (GTDB): domain Bacteria; phylum Hydrothermota; class Tepidihabitantia; order SM23-42; family SM23-42; genus JAUVZL01. Next base: position 10,424 of record JBARXB010000013.1, on the reverse strand, counting down.
CTCCTTACTCTTATTTATCCCGTAGCTCGCAGAGCAGCGGGACTCTTTACTCTCCTTATTCCTAGTACCTAGTTTTTACTCTACTTATCTTCAATGCTCCCTTTCTCCTGCTCTCCGTTTCATAAATTACTCCCTACGCCTTACGCTCTACTCCCTACGCTTTCTTCTTCATCCTTCTAATAATAAAGGCAATAACCGGTCGCAATACCAGAATCACCGCTATTAATGGGATGATGATAATAATAAACCAGATAATGATGAAGAAAAAATGTATTGCGTATTTTATAGCGTTCCCAAAACCCCGACCAATACCGCTCAGGTCGATAAATTTTGCTTTTCTACTATATATCGTGACGGTTATCCTTGAATAATCGACCTTACTGTCAAAATACCTGATTTTTCCTTCTAACACTTCGATCTTTTCCCCGACACGTTCTATTTCTTTCTCGACCTTAAGAATATCTTCTACCTTATTTGCTTTTTTCAAAATACCGAATAGCCTATCCTGAACTTTGCGTGCATTTGCCAGGCGTGCTTCTACGTCATAATATTCTTCAGTCACGTCTTCTTCGGTTATTGATTTTGATTCAACTTTGCCGATCGTATTGAGTTCATCGAGTAATAGCATGAAATACATAGGCGGTAGTTTCATCAATATTTGTGCCTCTTCAGAATCATCATACTTCGACATGCTAGCATTGAGGATCACGGCATCGTATTTTTTAACCAGGTTGAGCGCTTTGTCATAAGCTTCCTCGACCCGGTTGGTTTTGATCGATGCGTATGCAGTCCTGATGATCTTATCTTCTGTCTCACTTCTGTATGGTTTCTCCGCGTCCATCTCTCCGGCAAAGCTTCGACCGATTTCCGCCTTCTCCAATAAACCCGCTTCCATAGTATGGTCAATGCTTTTCTCGGCATCTTTCTCACCGCACGATATTAAGACCAATAGACACACGGCGCTAAACAATATTGTCTTATGCATGGTATTCCTCCTTAATATATAAATACCGAAAAACACTGGCGTTATTCCCAATATCACATCAAAGGCATGATATAATGTCTCGCCATCATTCTGTTTTATTTATTTTCAAGCTGTTTGAGCTTTTCCACCGCATTACTATTGTTGGGATCGAGTTCGAGTGATTTCTTATAGTTTTTGATCGCTAACGCTACATTTCCTGCCGCTAGATATGCTTCACCAAGGCTATCGTATGCATTAGCAGAGTTTGCGTTAAGATATACATTAAGTCTGAATACATTTATCGCCTCTTTGACCTTACCTTGTCCGAGTAACCCGTAACCGCGACTATTTATTGTTCTTTCGCCGATTGTACCCAGTATCTTATTTTTCTCATATATTTCCACCGCTGCGCTATAACCGTTCTTAACAGCTTCATCAAGGACCATATCAGTCAGCCTCTTGTCTTTTGTGCGTTGAGTTTCACCAACAAGAAGTTCTTCAATGAACAAAGTTACCTCGGCATGCCCATTATCAACATTTGACAATATGGCAACCGTATAACCAAGGTCTGCAAAGATCCCCAGGTAGCCACTGATACCGGGAAATCCTCCGGTATGACCGATAATGTGGTGACCATTTTCTGTACGATCACGAAAGCCATAGCAATACATGATGTGCGGATTTGTTTGAACCTTTCCGCTGATCGCCAGATCAGTATAAAATTTTGATAAGAGCTTATGATCCATCAGGTCGTTGCTGAACATGAGCAAATCTTCAACCGTCGAATACCCACCGCCTGCTGGACCGCCTTTTACAACGTGCAGGAACAAGTTGCTTTTTATTTCACCCGGACGAGCATACATCATCGTATAGCCAACTGCGCGATTGGGCACGACATAATCGTTTTCATAAGCATCCGTATTGAGCATACCGGCAGGTTTATAAATATTCTCCCGGACATAATCAAAGTAGCTTTGTCCCGTGACTTTTTCAATGATATAACCAAGCACCATAAAACCGGAATTACTGTATGAGAATTGACCGCCCGGTTCGAAAAGCAAAGGGTCATTCACGAATAGCGGTAAATAATCTTCTATCTCACGATATAAATCCTTGGAAGATCTCATAAACTCATCTGTCCAGTAGTTACCCAGACCACTTGTGTGTGTAAGTAATTGATGGATCGTCACCTTGTTTGCTACATCCTCGTTCGGATAATTCGGTATATAATCAATTATTTTACCATCGAGTGCGAGCTTATTTTTCTCAACCAGTTGGAGGATGGCTACACCCGTGAACATTTTGTTCATTGATCCCAGGTTGAATTTAGTATCAATCTGATTTGGAACATCGAATGACCTGTTGGCATAACCATATGCTCTTTTAAGAATCGGTAGACCATCTTTGGCAATGAGAACAGCTCCCGAAAATTTTTCCTGGGAGTTAAGCTCCTCTAGAAAAGCAGTAGTTCTTTCTATGACTTCTTTTTCATTAAGAGCACGTGCAAATCCTAAAAAAAACACAACTCCTGCACATAATGTGAGTACTGATCTTTTGAATAGGTATTTCATGGTGTCTCCTTTCAAAACCCGCTAGCCTATCTACAAATTATATTTCAGTTATTATTTCTTTAGTAAAAACAAAAAACCGATGATCATAAACGCGATGCCGCTGAGTACTGGCGGCAGCGCGGCGCCGGCAAATTTTATGACCATATAAAAACCGATAATAAAAACAAGACCACTAAGAATCGTTTGAGCTGTATTTTTTAATTTCATGATAAAATCCTCCAAATAAAGACACCGATCATAACACAACCGATAATAAATCTCAGCAAACCGCCGAATAATAAACCTATGAAAGCTCCGGTGCCGGCTTTTAAAGCCTTGTTCCCGCGTCTTCCAGCGATAAGTTCAAACAGAACAGCAAGTACAAAAGGTAAAATAATGATCGCTAGCCAATGGATAAAAATCCCGATGAGCAAACCTACTACCGCACCGACTGCACCGGCTGTACCCCCACCCATTTTCTTTACGGAAAAATAATTGGCAAAGTAATCCACCACAAGACCGAATATCGTTAAACCGGCAAAGACCAGTATAAGCTGGAACGAAATTTGCTCAAAGCCTGTCAAAATACCAAATAATGCGGCTGCTGCAAAAATGAGCGGAATACCCGGCAGCACGGGAAGGATAACACCTGCCAACCCCACTATCATCACAATAAGCGCCGCAATGAATAAGATAATTTCTAAGATACTCATTTTAGTATTATCGTAAGTTTCACTGTGAAGTCAAGCATTACTGCGTTGACATTTCCTCATCATTGTTTACAATATAAGAGATGGAAAAAACACTTCTCATGGATTTGCTAAAAGAGATAGCAGTTGGATTCAAATCAGCTAAATCATATCCACCGGGTCATCCGATGATGGATAAAGTTGTCAGTAAAACACTCGCCCAACTGAACAAGGTATTGCTCGATAAACCTGCATTGTCTCTGTATTTTTTAGAACAAACCATAATTACTCAAGACGAACGTATTGATATTACCAAAAATCTGGCGGTAAAATCATTCCTCGATACGTTGCGAAAGATCGAACTCAGCAGTCTTACGTTTGAATCAGGAACGTCGACCGAAGATTTAAAGAATTTATATGAGGTCATCGGAAGTTCCAAAATAGAGATCAGCAAATTCGGAAGTATCGCTGATATGCTCGAATCAAAAGGTACATCGAAGATTAAGATCAATGCCGTTCAATTTGGCTTGCACGGAGGAAGTGCAACCGAAATTGCCACCCCGACAAAAACAGTAACAACCAAATCCCACACTGAGGTCGTGGAAGCGATCAGGCAGTTAAAGGAACTCGTTGAACAAGGCGTTCCCGGATTAAAAATACAACAGGGATTTGTTCAGGCCGCAGAAGACATCACAACGACATCTGAAAAACAATGGCCAGCATACAGTGAAGCAGTCGCTCGTATTCTGGAGCAGTTACCTTCAGAACACCGCATCGAGTTACTTCGGGACATGGAGCTGAAGCCATTTGTCCTCAGACTGCTCTCTAAAATGAGCGATGAAACGCTGGTCAACCTTATTACGACAAAGGCAAATGAAAAAGAAAGCGGTGATTTCAAACAAATCATCAACGGGCTCGGAGAAGATCGGTTTGCCGAAATCATGCCGCTTCTTAAAGAAAATATCCCGAACGTATATGAATATTTCGCTCAGGTCGGCTTACTCCTGAGCGAGAAAATTTCATCTACAGTATCGAAAGATGATCTAAAAGCCACCCTGCAACCATACTATGCCATGCTCGAATCACAGAATGCTTCGGTACGAGAAGAAGGTTTCAAGTCACTTACTGTTCTCGCAAACCGCTTTATGAAACAAGGCAATGATGAAGTCGTTGGTGAGATCATTCAGCGCTTCATTATTGCGATCGAAAAGGAATCAGTTAACCAGGTTGTACTGGCAACGATCGATGTGCTCAGCAATTTATACAGCACCTGTGCCGCACAAAACCATGAACAGTACTGCAACAGCCTCTTAGAACCTTTCAGCAAGATACTCGGTAGAACCGGCTTGCCCATTAAATTTAAGCAGCAAATTATCAAATTTCTCGGTGAAACGAAAAATCCGGCGGTTTTACCGATCCTCTTTTCGTTCCTGTGGGAAAGCGGTCTCTATCCAGATGTCAGGAAAGCCATAGTAAAATTCGGACGTGATGCAGTCAACGAAGGCCTCCAGATACTGAAAGAGGCCGAGGATATAGCCCTGAAATCCAAGCTCGTGGATATTATGAAGAATATCGGCAAAGAAAGTGTCGAGATGCTTGTCGAAAACCTGGGTAGCAATGAATGGTATATCAGGCGTAACATCATCGCTATGCTTGGTGATATCGGTGATAAGAGCGTGTTGCCTGATGTAGAACGGCTACTTGCTGATGAGGATGATCGGGTACGGCTTGAGCTCGTGAGAACATTTGCGAAATTTGACTATTACGACGGGTTGAAAAATGCTCTCATGGATGCTTCTCTCGCAGTGAAGACAGAAGCCCTCAAGGGGATGAAAAAAAAGATAAAACCTCAGGAGACCAAAGAACTTCTTCCATTATTCAATGAAAAGGGAGATACTTTGCATATGGAACTTTTGGGTATTATTAGCCGCAATAAAAACCCGGAAGCAGCGACCTTTATTGCCGATTTTTTGAAAACGCTTGTGGGTCGTGATGATACTGTCGCGCAGGAACTCAAGGAACGCGGCGTTATGGTACTGGCACGGTTGCAGACCGATGAAAAACACGCGCTGCTTGAAGAACTAAAAATGCTTAAGGATAAAACGCTCAATCATTATGTAAACGAAGCGCTGAAACACATTTAAGAGAATTCCCCAAAGATTCTCCGAACTCATCACTCCTTAATCTATCTGGTTTTTTGAAAAATTAAATTAGCTGCGCTGTCAGCTTGCACCGGTTGTAGGCTTAAAAGACTATGATAGGCTTCTTTAAAATCCAGGCCTGCGTTTCTACTGCTTGTTCAAAGACTATTTGACCAGGATCAGTTTTTCTGTTTCTACATGCTCATCGGTCTGTAGTCTTACAAAATAAACGCCAGGAGGAAGTCTTCTTCCCAGGTCATCTGTGCCATCCCAAAACAGGAACGTAGGGTGTAATGCGTCGAGCGTAAGGTGTAAGAAAGATTTAACTTCTTTCCCCGAAATGTCATATACTCTCAACTCTATGCCCTCAGCACCATGCGCTTTGCCTAAAGTGACTTTTGTCACTTTAGTAAACGGATTTGGATGAATATTTAGAATAGCAGGTTGTTCATGTGGGTAGCTGTTCTCAGAAATCCCTATAATATCAGTAGCGATTTGAACGATATCACCTCCTCGTCCGGACACATTGGCATGAATATGCTTGCCGCAAGCAGTGGCGTACGTACCGTCATTGCTGATATCGACCGAGAATACTGAACCCGGCATATCCACGGTGTAATACACATATGGTGTCGTATCCCGTTGGAATATATGGACTTCTGGATTTATATTGTTTGCATCCCCCCAACTCCCTATGATAAAATATCTTCCGCTATTAGTGATGTCGATATCCGCGGCACTCTCCTGGTAGACACCGCTTGATGTTGGATAGTCGTATGTCCACAAAGGCGTCGATGAACCGACATTATGAACCGCTATTTTTATAGTATTGTGAGCTGTGGGATACCAGCATGAAACAATCGTAGAACCGTCATTCGATATCGCTATTTTGCTCACATAGTAACCGCCCGGGCTCCATGTCCATAATTCCTGGTACGTCGTTCCGTTCCATTCCAAGACCCGGAGCGTCGGCCAGCCATAAGCAATGAGGTTTCCGTCTCCAGATATATCCAACGCACTGTTTGTGAATCCCATGGGAATCTGGCTGCGTACACTCAGCGAATCACGGTCGTACACGACAATAGTCGATAGAGCTATAAAGGCAGTATACCGGCCATCTGCATTTATCTTCACATACCTGGGAAAACCCAGTCCAGTAGCCGTATAATCGACCAGGTTTGCTGAATCAGCATCAAAGAGTAAAAGATGAGCATCCGTACCAGACGGCGCAGCTATGACTGCGAACGTTGATCCGTCATCAGACATTACAACCGGTCCGTAGGAAGATACAACATAAGTTGCAAACGTATCTACCCAATCCGGTGTCCCGGTTCCCGGACCAGTCCATTTGATTACGCTAACACCGAAAGCATCTTCATTGACCGCTCCTAAAGTGAAAGCTGCATCACCTGCATCAGTATAAAATTCATTTCCTGAATATATCCATAATGGAATGCCACCGCCAGTTAATTCGAATAACTCAGCTTCCTTTGGAGGATTAAGGTACGTGCCTGCAAATACATGGCCACCGCCAGTATTGGAAGTCGTCAGGTAAATAGCATCGACTAAATAGTTTGACCAGACAACTGAAGCGTCATTTATGGATATTTCATTATTGATATAGGACAATCCTTTATCCTGGACAATAAGCGATCCGTTTTCATTATTGCGGATGAAAATAGCATCATTCTGCAGCGCTGCCTCTGCCGCAGCCCATAAAAAAGGATTGAAAAATATCATCAGAGTCAAAACAAATATCTTCTTCATACCACCCCCTATATTATAATAAGAATAATTACCTCTTTGTCAATCCCAAATTTACATGTATAGGGTTCAGTGCTTGGTGCAAAGCGCGAAGAGCATAGTCTATGGGCGAAGACCTTTGCTCGTCTAGTTTCTTTGGTCTTTCTAGTCTGTTTGGTTTGTTAAATCTTTTAATTACTCAATTACATAATAACATAATTACAAGTTCTCTCATTACTCAATGACTTTTTCTTTTCAAACATCCGTCTTGTGTAGATCTGTATTCAGCATAGCGTATTTCCTTGACATCCACTATGTGATAGTTAAAATACGTAACGAAAAACGATATGTACAAATATCTAATAAAAAATTACATCAAAAATTTTGCGGTGGATTGGTGAAAAAGAAGGTATTGATCACCATAAAACCAAGCCGCAAGCGCCGTATTTCCCATAAGCCCACGCAAGTACACCGGGATAAGAAAAAATACACTCGGAAAGGCAAAGCTAAGGACAAACACGAACAAGAACTCCAAACTGATGTAGAAGATACTGAGTAAGATATATTAAAAAAATAAACTGTAGTCGTCTGATTTACCCGCGCCCCTTATAAAGGAGCGGGGTTTATCAGACAGACCCGATGAATCACCGAGAACCTCGTTCCGCTTTGCGAGAATCTCCGTAGAGTCACGTGGACTCACCGAGAGTCTACGGACCTCGTCCTTCAGACGGGATGAGCAGGCAGGCAACCAGCCTGCACTTCCGTCATCCCACGGCTTACCTGTTCTCGCCCAGCGGAGCTCACGCGAAACGGAGCTTGACCAGGGGATCCAGTCTGTACTCCAGTCATCCCACGGCTTGACCGGGGGATCCAGTTTTTTTCTCTGCTTCTCCATTTCTCCGATTCAACAGGATGCCAATACTCTTATCACTACCTAGTTCCTAGTGCCTATCCCGCTTTGCGGGACTATCTCTTCATAGTTATTCAATCACTAATTACTTAGTTACCTAGTCACTTCTTTTCTCCGCAAGTTTTAGCTCTTATATCAGTCAAAATGAATAGATGCAACATGCAACTGACATAGGGTCAGCAAGGCATGTTGTCTTTTCATGAATAATCACTATAATGGGAAAAATATGAAAAATACAGTAAAAACTAAAGACCCGGATTTCGAACTCGTACATGGAATTGTACAAGGTGATGAAAGGGCATTCGAACAGTTAATGCAAAAATATGAACAAGCAGTGTTTAATACAATATACCGTTATACTGGCGTCCGTGATGATGTCGAAGATCTTGCTCAGGAAATATTTGTAAAAGTGTGGAAAAATGCTAAGAAATTCAAGGGAAAGTCAAAATTCTCAACCTGGCTATACCGGATCACGGTCAATCACTGTCTGGACTACAGAAGCAGACATAAACAAACTCCAGTGTCATTAGACCAGATTGTCGACAAAGGAAAAGTACCTGAATCCCTGCAAATATCTGAAGATTACGATCAAAAAAGAAAGGTCGCGCTCGTTAGAAAGGCACTGAGTGAATTACCGGAAAGACAGCGTATCGCTCTTGTTTTAGCCCAGTATGAGGGGCTCTCGTACAAGGAGATAGCTGATGCAATGAAAATCTCGGTATCATCAGTAGAATCCTTGATTTTCCGGGCACGTAGGACCTTAAGAACAAGGCTCACTGAGCTGATGAAATGAAGGCAGCGCGCAAGTTTTTGAATTTTATGTTAGTCAAAATAGATAGGAGAATAAAATGAATTGTTCACAGGTACAAAAAAGAATCTCAGCCTATCTCGACGGCGAAATACGCGATAATGAACGACAACTCATTGAAGAACATATAAAGACCTGTACCCAATGCAGTAAAGAACTAACCGCCCTTACTGAACTTGGTACTACCCTTGATACCCTAAAAGGAATACAGGTTCCCACTTATTTCCGTGCCCATGTAAAGCAGCGAATAAAAGACCAGGCATTCGTACAAATCCCCTTTTTCGAAAAAATACGCCGCGTTGTTTTCCCGCTTGCAGCAACTGCAGCGATTGTTGTTTCCTTATTATTTGGTAATTACATAGGAAAATCTTTATACCAGAATGTCGCAGAAATTACAACCCAGGAAAACTCGGAGGTTGCCGGAGTATTCGGACTCAGTTCCCTCAATGAGTTCCCCGAAGGTTCTTTATCCAACGTTTATTATAACTATGTACCTGGAGGTGACTAATGAGTAAAAAAGTCATTCTTATAATTCTCATAGTATCGGTTGCGATAAATTTTGCAACATTATGTACATTTGGCTATTTCTGGTGGACACGTCATCATCAAGAAGGACCATTCCGTTTTGGCCCACCAGATCATATCAAAAACTGGGGAAAAAGCGGAATTGTCCAGGAGCTCGGGCTTACCCAGGAGCAAATAGAGGAAATTCACAGGATGAGAGAAGAGATGGAAAAGGATGTTGATTCCTTACGCATGGAGTTATTTAAGAAGCGTAGAGAACTCATGAATATCCTCAAGCAAAGTGAAGTGAACGAAACCAAGGTTGATTCGATTATCTCTAAAATAACAAGTCTTCAGGCAAAACATGAGAAAACAAGTTTTAAGAATTTCCAGTACATAAGGGATATACTAACCCCAGAACAACGGGGAAAACTTGGCGAATTACTCCACATGGCACTCGAAGAACACAAACCTCCACACTTGCCCGGTAATATGAACCACCTTCCTCACCCGGATCTCCCTCATCCACCAAATCAACCACCGCCACCTCTGCATGGGCGGTAATGTCAAATTGAAAGGAGAAAAAAATGCTTAAAAATAAGAAGAAATACTTAATGCTGCTCCTTGCAGCAATGATAATGATACCGATGAGTGTATATGCACAGCCACCAGATCAAGACGGAGATCATTCTAAGGAACACGGTATGCACGGTAAAATGGAACCGGGACAGCATCCCATGATCCCCGATCTGACTGATAAACAAAAAGAAAAGATGAAAGACTTGCATGTTGAACATATGAAAACGGTTCAACCGATCAAGAATGAGATCGGTGAATTAGAAGCTAAGTTCCACACACTTCAATCTGCTGATAAACCAAATATGGGTGAGATTAATAAGCTCATTGAAGCTATCGGGCAGAAGCGGATTGATATCATGAAACTTAAAGCTGCGCATATGCAGGAAATACGCAAGCTCCTCACAGATGAGCAGCGTGTATTTTTCGATGCTCATAAACCCCATCAGGGTGGCAAAATGAAACACCACGGCACCCAGATGCAAAAAAAGCAACACTAAAATGAGTCAGGGGCTTGCTGATATCAGCAAGCCCCTGAC